>JBLFWP010000054.1:0-23504 GCA_047611225.1 Halioglobus sp. | reverse complement strand
TGATCTGAATGGTCCGGCACACCGGCGGTGGCTCAGGTTGAAGCGAAAGTAGAGCCAGACGGCATAAGAGATGATATCTGGAGGGAATCGGTGGCGTTTGTATGTATTCATGCGCCGATTCTACCAAGTTCGGGGAGTTAACTTGTTAGTACCGATTATTGTGCTCAAGTTTTTTCTGTAAGACACTATTCTCCTGATTCAGCTTCAAGTACAGGGCCTTAAGCTGCTCCACTTCTTGCTCCAGAGCATTCAGGCGGCGCACATCAGAAGCTTCAATGCCACCGTGTTCCAAGAGGCGGATTGCGTAGTCGGCGTCTGATGTGTCCAAAGCCAGCAGGGCGAATTTCTCCTCGCGTAACTGCTTGCCCAGCTCGTAGATTTTCACGTCCACCTGGTTATTGTCGAGAATCATCTGGCGCAGCTCGTCGTCAATATCGTCTGGGCTGACTGGATAGGAAGAACGGTTGGCCGTTGGGGCGGGTCGTAGTCCGACAAGGCGGCATAAACGCTGTAAGTCACCGGGAAATTCCTCTACCAGGCCGATGAAATCCATGCGCTGCAGTGCGCCGGCAGCCAGTTCGTAAATTTCAACGGGATCACTAAGCGATGCTCGGCGCAAGCTGCGGTCGGGATGGTTGGCTGCGGCGAGGTAAGTGGCCATCGTGTTTTGTGCGATGCGGCGCTCGGTGAAGATTCTGAGGGAGATCAATTCGCCATCCTCTATCATCAGCTCGCGGGTGTAGTCGTGGATAATGTGGCTTTCATCCAATGCGCAGTCTGCGTAAAAGCGGTAGTGGGATATGTAGCGTGACAGTGGTTCCCTAAGGACCGTCGCATACAGCGGGGTACGGTCACTCACCTCGTGCATACCAATAAAAACGTCATGGCCTGAAACGGCCTCCAACTTATTGGCATCGGCCTGTCTGTCAGCAATGAGATCTTCGAGGTCGCTTAGGGCTTGAGCCTTGGACGCGCCAGATTTGGAAACGGTGAGGTGCTTGTTCCGGCCCAGCCGTGCGAATGATTTGACCAGCGTTGTGCCGGCACATTTCGGTAGGTGTATGAACAACATGAGTTTCTGCTGATCGGGTAACGGTCTGGATTTCTCTGCGCTTCGTGGCATCACCGGTTGATCGCCAAGTTCGTCGACGGATTTCGCGAGGCTTGGCGTAGCTAAAGGTATTTGTGGTGTTTTCAAGGCGGGTTTTGAGTCCATGTGGAGGACCCGAAGTATATTTCTGAGTATGAATTTTTTCGGCGAGCGCCTCAGGCGACTCAGACGGGTCCCAACATAGTGCGATTGGGGCAGCGCTTCCTGCAAAGGTTTTTCAGGACGCCAGCCGCCAAACTCGGTTCGATCCATGGCTTCCAAGAACACATTCCGCAGCGGGTGAAAGTCGTTGTATTTCCAGGGTTTCCACTCAGTAGTAAAATGGACGACAGCGGGATTGTCCCGCATCTCTAAAAACTCTTCGAGCGGGATTGGACTGTATTCGGGGCCCGGGATCTTGTACATCTGGGCCCCCTGGTTCCAGCGGGCAGGAAGCATGCCCCAGTTCCCGGAAAACACCACATTGAGGGCGTACTGATCCCAGCACCAGATATGCCTCTCATTGCTTCTAAGGCACTCCAGTAGTGCGTTCTCGACCTGTTCCTGCCGCCAGCGCACGAGATTCAAAACCATCACGCCACTGTTGAAGTAAGGTGCTTTAGGGTCGAGCCCCAGCTGTCTCCAGTTCTGAATGGGAGTGCCCTCGGCAAGATATTTTCGAGCTTTGTCGTTGTTCGCTAAGGCGTGGTGCGAAGCAATGAACGGACAAGAGATATCCTGCACTGCCAGGCAGTAGTGATCGTCTATGGGGTGCTCCCAGAGCTCGCTGATGTCGCCGTATACGATCATGTCCGCATCGAGGTAAATGATGCGTTCGATTGACTTCGGTAGAAGCAGCCCTGCCAGCAGACGAAAATAAACACTGTATGTGGCGTGGTGAGAGATAGGCAGGTCGCTGATGATCGAGTGGTCAGGTTCAACGAGGTGGATCGTCATTGGAAGATGGGAGAGGGAGTCTTCGAGTTTGCGCAGGCTGACGTCGCTGATACCGCCATCCATGAGTAGTACATGCACATGCTTGTCGATGGCAACATTCTTGCCTGCAGACTGCAGCATGACGGCTAGCGGCATGGCATAGTTGTCGTCTACTGCACAGAGGACGAGAATTTGGCCGGGGGTTGCAATAAGAGAGGAAAACTCTTCCTCTACCAGGGGTCGGAGTATTGTTCTGTGCGCGGTGTCCATGGTGTCGAATCTTATGGCGATAGGGAGCGATATACCCTACTATCTATTGTTGCTTCCTTCTATTGTTTTTACCGTACTGGCAAGCTAAAAGTCACGAACCAAATAAATCCGACCAATTTGCCTCAGGCAGCTGCCCTGCTCCATTCTGCAAACGCAGTTGTCCTGAGATTCCGATAGTGTTCCGCCCTGACCCGATGGTTCTGACAAGTTAAGTGATTGAGACGAAGTAAATTCAGCCTGTGACAATCAGGCTACCGCACTTTCCCAATCTGCAAACGCACTGATCTAAGATTCCGATAATGTTGCGCCCGCACCAGATGTCTACCTAAATTGAACAAATCACTAACAGCAGCATGAGCACCCAAGAATCGCTGTGCCTGCTTCACTGACTTGAACCGTCTCATCCTCGCTCTCTCACTCTGGTCCATTCATGCGATTGTTCAGCCCGATTATTCTCATACTGTTTAGCACTGTGGATCGTCTCTGGCATCGGTTCCCTGTGAGCCAATCCATAACTGCGCAGCTTATCAGTCACGATCTTCCTGGGGTCTCCGCCACTACTCCGTAACAAGCGCCTGAAGAAGCGTTTTGCTGCAACGCCATTCCGTCTGGCTTGAAGATACACATCAACGACTTCGCCATCCTGGTCAACTGCTCGCCATAGATAATGCTGCCCGCCATTGATCTGAATGGTCCGGCACACCGGCGAAGACTTCATCAATGTAGAAGGTGTCGCCGAAGCCTCGGTGCTTTCGTTTCAGCCGCCGGGCATACAGCGCACCGAACTTGATGCACCAAAGGCGAATCGCTTCGCGGCTAACACCAATGCCCCGTTCGGCCTGGAGATCTTCGATGAAATGGTCGGGCACACCGGCGGTGGCTCAAATTGAAACGATAGTAGAGCCAGACTGCGTAGGAAATGATACCTGGTGGGAATCGGTGGCGTTTATAAGTATTCATCGCCTGATACTATCAATTTTGGCGACTTAACTTGGCGATACCGTTTCGGCCAATTAAATTGGCGGCACCCACAACAACCCTTTTAGTTATCGTATACTGAATACTGAAAAATCACAGCGGCGAACTAGTTCAGGGAGAACATGCGTGACTGCAGAACCACTCAAAGAAATATTCTGGTCGCAAGTCGGCGACCGACCGGATTTGACGGAAGTCACACGAATCGCAGCGGATGCCAAGAAGGGAGGCTTCACAGTCGACGCGGAACTTCGTATACGCGTCGCGGCCGTGGTGGCGCATGTCGGATTTCTTGCGCCAGATCGTACTAGTGAAGTATTTGACGCATTTGCCGCCAGCTGGCTGGAGAAACCAGTGGCCGCAGCACCGATCGCCACCCTCGATTTGCCGACTGGACCCGTGCCGGATGAGCTCTTGAATACCTACTGGTCGCTTGTCGAAGACGGCGTGGCGGGAAGTCTCGACGCAGCTTCAATCACAGAGCGAACCGCCGGACTGGGGGGGCTGCAGAACGAGGCCTTTTTAGACCGGCTTGCACAATCCTCGATGCAGTATCCGGGAGTTCAGGAGATCGCAGGACTTTCGACGCCTCCCTGGGTCAAACTGCAGACCTTGGCTGCGTGTCAACTCGGCTCGATCGGAAGACAATATCATGACCTTATCGTCGACAACGGATTCGATCTTGAGGTGCTCGACGGTCATGCACTCGGTTTGTCTGAGCTCCCATCCCCTCTCGACTTCCTCTACGCGCGCAATCTGCAGACCCATGATCTATGGCATCTCGTCGCGGGATACGAAACGACAGTTCTGCACGAATTCGCGATCGCTGCATTTCAGCTAGCGCAGTTCGGTCACAGCTACTCGGGCAATTTGATGGCGGTGATGACGGGGGTTGCCGCGTTGAGTCCGGCGATCGGTTTTCCAATCATGATGGATGCCGTACTAACCGCATGGGCGCATGGGCGCGAGACCTCACCCATGATGGGCATTATCTGGGAAGACTCATGGAACCTCAGCGTGGAAGAAATCCGCCAAAACCACGCAATCTTGCCCTACGAGAGTCCACACCCCGCAAATCTCATCGAACTCGGAGCCGGGGAAGCCTGAAGACGGTATTGGCAAGTTAACTTTTTAAGGCTGGCGTAATCGGGCCTGGATTCTCAAGCTACTGCCCTGCTCCACTCGGCGAACGCACTAATCCTAAGATCATGATAATGTCCAGCGCGAATCAGGTGCCTACCGAGATTGAACAAATTGGAAACAGCAGTATGAGTGCTGAGGAGCCGCTGAGCCTGCCTCACCGATTTGAACCTCCGAATCCCCCGCTCCCTCACCCTGATCGCTTCATGAGACTGCTATGCTCTATTATTCTCATACTGCTCTGTGCTATGGATCACATCCGGCATCAACTCCCGGTGGGCAACGCCATAACTTCGCACTCTGCAGTTTGTCCGTCACGATCTTCCTGGGCTCACTGCCATGGCTTCGCGAATCTATGTGGAATCTATGTGGAATCTATGTGGACAGGCACTGAGAAAACTCGTGTATCCAGTGTCTTAGACGATAGTCATCAATTTCCTTCGTAATTAATCTGAGACTACCCTCCTCAATAGAAGGTCACTCATCAGACTGGATTTGATGGGAAAAGCGGTGCCTGTCCAATAACGCTATAGGAAAAGCGGTGCCTGCCCAATAACGCTTTCGCCTCGATGGCTTTGTTCAAAGCGGACAATCGCACGCACTGTGTATCAGAGGCCAGAAGATTGGGGTTCGTCCCCGATTGAACAGCTAAAGAGCTAAAGAGCTAAAGAGCTAAAGGGGCAGCTTGGATTCAGGAATCAGGTACAACACGACATACTCTAGCTCCGGCTGGCTATAGCGCTTCAGGTTCTCTGCCTTTGATAAAAACTGCCGAAGCAATTCCTTGGGTTCTGACAAATCAAGCGTGTGAGATGAGGAAAACCCGATCAGTAACAATCAAGCAACCGCCCGTTCCCAATCTGTAAACGCAGTTGTCATGAGATTCCGATGATGGTTGAGCCAGACAGCGTAATTAATAATGTCGTCAGGAAATCGGTGACGTTTGTAATTTTTCATCCGCGATTCTAGCCATCTGGGCGAGTTAAGTTTTCATTAGTACCGTTGCCAGTTCTACCTCACATCACCGTTACCAAATTCAGCGCTATGGCACCTGACTCAACCGTATACCATTGCCTGGCGGAACGCAGGTGTATGTCACTGGTTCGCCGGTAGTGGCAACGCGGTTACGTACGAAAACGTCCGTCACTTCAGGGTTGCCATCAAGGGAGGTCTTGAACTGTCCGTTCGC
This sequence comes from Halioglobus sp., assembly GCA_047611225.1. Lineage (GTDB taxonomy): Bacteria > Pseudomonadota > Gammaproteobacteria > Pseudomonadales > Halieaceae > Marimicrobium. Next base: position 17,904 of record JBLFWP010000054.1, on the reverse strand, counting down.
CAGTAATCTTGCGCTCGCCACACCACCCGGAACATCGATCGTTGAACTCCACAGCAGCAGGTCGCAATCTCCGGCTAAGGATCGCGCGATAAGCAGGTCGATCCGTGGTCCCGCTGCAGCGCTATTGGATTGGGTAAGCGTTACCTGCTGGCCGACGATGGGCTTCAGGTTGCTATCCACCACAGCATTGAACTTGGACATGCGATGGGGATCATTGACCGGATCAACGAAAGCGAAGACCTGCCCAAAAAAGTTATCCAGTGTATCTATGGAACCATCGTGCAGATAACCAAAGCCCTTAATCTGGGGCCCGCCCCCATAGGTTACCGCTGCAGTATTCCAGCTGGTGCCAAACATACCCACTTTTTGGTACATGTTGCGCAGGTGCGGCACCTTGAACTCCTGAGAGACTACGCCACCTTCGGTAGTCGATAAACCGGCGGTGCCAAAGGCGTTCTGTGCTGGGTCGAGTAGGTGGCAAACATTACAGGTATTGCCATCAGTAACATCGTTGAAATAGATCGACTCTCCGGCAGCCTGATCGGTGGTCAGTGAATCGTCCAAGTTACGAACCGGGTTTGCCGGAGGAACGATCTGCAATGCGAAATCGGTGAATGCCTGTAAGTCTGACGGGTCTAACTCTGTTGGTCTACCAACCAGACCCACAAATGCGGGATTGAACTGCTTAAAGGCCTGAGACTCTATGGTTTCTCCAGGCACCAGATTACCCGCAGCATCGCGCCCGGTGCGGTCACCGCGCCAGTGCATGGGGCCGCTGTCATTGATCCCCCGGAAGGTCTGCGTTGTCATCGGCCCCTTCATCGGATGGAAGGTCGCGCCGGGAAGCACGCCACCTCCTACAAAAATATTAGTATTGGTGGCAACATTCGCTTCTGGATGCCCGAGATCCCAAGCGAGGCCATCAAAGTCTCCGAAGATATGGCAGGAGCCGCAGGAACCAGTGCCGTTACCTGAAGTGAGTTGCGCGTCGTACAGGAATGGCCGGCCATCTTTCACGGAGACAGGTTCCGGTGAAAACAGGTCGACCGTGTTGATCACATACTTGAGTTCTGTACTGATCACAGACAACTTGTGACCAAAGGCCGTGTAAACGTAGGCCCGGCCGCGATAATCCTGCACGGCAATACCGGAAGGTCCGGCATCGGGCAGAGCAAGGCCAATCCAACTTAGCCAAGGCGTATCAAACCAATTGCCACTGCCAGTAACAGCCGGGTCGCTGTACACCTGAATTTTCTTGGAGCCAAAGGGCAGTACCCAGAGTTCACCGTTGATATAGGCCATGGGGCCCGGTTGAGCGATGGACTGCCTTTTCTGTGTATTGCTTACCTGCTGGCCAAAGGGCAAATCAAAATCGATGTGCTGATTCAGCTGGACCGGCGTCACCGTGGCGCCATCAATGATAGTTACGCGGTTCTCAGCGATGTGACCGCGTACCGTTGTGGCAATGTCACCTTCGCCTTCAAAGCGAACATGGTTACGCGCCTCGGTGTTGGATACAAACAACTTGCCGTCCGGCGATGTCGCCATGTTGAACAGTGTTGTCCCCACGCCGCTGTGGCTTGCCACAAGCGCTGGCATAGCCAGACTGGCATCGATCTCAAAGACATCCAGGTCAGGTAGGCTGAAGTTAACTTCGGAATCCCAAATCGTTCCCACTTCATCCACCCAGTTGGTGCCATCAAACTTGACGATAAGGCCAGTGCGCGGTGCAGTAATACCTTCTGTATTTTCAGTTGGGGCAGGTGAGCCTCCCCCCGCTTCCACACTGTGCTCATCGATGACGGTGGTCTGGTTGCCGGTGAAAAATCCAGCAGCGTAAACGGTGTTGCCATCCTGACTTACGGCGAGCGCCCTGGGAGCATCGGTAAATAAGTTAAGTATGGTCAGCGGTGCGCCTCCCATGCCGCCTCCAGGATTGGCACCGTCGAACACCCATACGTCAGCCCGACCGAGACCCTCTGTGAATAGATCTTCAATGTCGAATGTGGGGTGGTTCTGCCCGCGATAGGCAGCGGTGATGTAGGCTCGACCAGAACCGTCAAAGACGATGTCCCGTGGTTCGTCGCCCACTAAAAGCGTGCGTTCCACATGGGGACGACCGCGGATATCTACGATGCTGACAGAATCTGACACACCATTTACTACCCATACTTCGGTGTCGGTGCGTGCAGCAACTGCTGTGGGTTCCATGCCGACTACCACGCTGCTGATCAGCAGCGGCGTATCTGTTTCCACGTTATAAATTTCTAAACAGTTCGCAGGCGTATTGAGCAAAAATAGCATACGACCGTCCGGTGACATTGCCAAAGGTCGCGACTGGCCAAACTCAAACAATGTGTAACTGCCGGGCAGCGTATCACCAGTTTCGGTTTCAACACCTGTACCGCAAGCGAAGACGGGATTGTCTGGCATAGTAACAACAAGGCCAAAGCGGGTGCTGGAGAAATCACCACTACTTACCGTGGCAATAACCTCTATCTCTGCATTGCCGAACTCATCGGTGATTGGCGAAATCGTGAGTTCGCCCGTGGTGTCGTCTATTAGTGCGTTGACGGCATCTGGTCGCGTATTGGTAACACTCCAGATTATCGCTCCCACGCTGGAACTGCCGGTGGCCTGCATATTGAAAGTAGAGAAGTTCTGGCTGACCTGCTGGTCAGTTATGGGGTCTACAGTGACCTGGGAGAAATCAAACAGCGCTTCTGTTTCTATCCAGCTTTTAGTTGTAACAGGCAGCGTACAAACAGCGCCCTGACCTTCGCAGGCGCCAGCCCAACCACTGAACACATAATTGGCTTCTGGTGTTGCCGTTAGGATCTCGGTGCCAGCGGATATATAACGCCTCGCACAGACGCTGCCTCCGGAGCCACAGTCAAAGGCCGCTGATGCGCTGGCAATAACGGCTCCTGTTACCTTGCCTCCTGTATCACCATCGTTGTGAACAATACCCTTACAGGCAGAAATGCTGAGGAAGACAAAGAATAGGGCAGCGACTTTCACCGCCGTCGACTGTGCTGTGTTGAGGAGAAACATACTGACTACCACCAGGATTTTTATAGTGTGCAGAACCGCGAATGTAAATGTTTAACACAAAACGCTACAACTCGGAAACTTATAAAAAGCAAGCTTTCGTTTTAAAAAGTAGCAAGGCTCAAGGTTTTAGAAGAACGCCAGAGGAGGCCTGCTTTAGAAAGCTCTGGTTTTAATGTAATGAACCATCCCTCCGTATCAGTGACTTAATACTTCCTTCTGGTACCGCCACGTTAACTGACTGATGTCGCGGTAGATTACTCTATGGCTCTCAGCAGTGGACCAAAAATTCTACGCTTCGCCTCGGGCGCAACTGTGGGCGTTGGGTGCGGTCGCGCGGGGGGGTGATATATGTCAAGTGCAATGGATTCCTTCACTATGGCATTGGTTTCTTTGATGGGATAGGGGATCACCCAGTATTGATTTTTGTTGTAGCGACTTACTCGGTCTTCAAGCTCCCATTGCAGCGCGCCAGAATAAATTTGGAAGGAGTACAGCCAATAGCCAATGGCGAGAACAAGTACGGTGAAATAAGTGCCCGGCTTTCGAACACTTCGCGGTGCACGGTACAGACACATCACTATCGTCGTGGTTAATAGCAGGGTCGAGGAGAAGGCGTAGCGGGACAGCAAGGCGAAGGGAAGCTCTCCGAACGCAGCCCTACCTAACGTTATCGAAAGAATCGTAATCAGTATATAGGCGACAAAAAGTTCCAGCGTTATATTGTCCCGGGACAGATTGCGAAGAGCGGAGTAAATGAACGCGCATACCATTATGGCGCCGGCGCCAACAGCGAGAGATACGTTGTTATCAACGATGGCGCTACCGCACAACGTGAGGAAAAATAGCAGTGTGTGAAGCGGAATATCGGCGAGATTTCCCAGCGTTACTGTCATCGAGCGTTGTGTTTCGTAGTCAATACGCCATATCGCTAATACCAGAACGGTGCATATCAGCCAGGCGAACGGATAGGCGTAGGAGCCACGACGTAGTATAAATCTCTGATGCAGCAAGCTAAGCAGGCCTATGATCCAGATCAGCTGGCCTGAGGCCAGGGTGAAAGTTCCCAGGGTTGCAAATATGGCCGCTGCCATGAACCGGCGAGAATTTACGTTATGCAAACAGGCAATAGCAGCGAAACCGTAGAAGTAGACATAGAAGTAGGCAAAGGCGGACATACTGAAAAAGTACAGGCCATATGTGCGAAGCTGCAATAGGACCAGTGCGGCAGGTAACAAAATTAGCCAAGCATGCTCATGCCTACGAACAGTGATATACAACATTGTAAGTAGTAAAGGGATACCCAAATTTCCCAGAAAGGTCAGCGTTCTGAAATTCGCTTCTCCCTCAAACAAAAATGCCAGAGAATAAATGATCCTCGAAGCTAAGGTGCGATGCTCATTGTGCCCTTCAAAAAACAGCCCAATACCGTATGACAGATCCGTGGTTTGGGAAAGTTGAGTTAGAAAGTTCAATACATCGAGTATGTCGTCATGGTAAGGGATATTGAGTGCATGCTTGTAAAGAAAAATGGCAAAGTACAAAGCAACTAATAGCGTGCCGAAAGCAGGGACCCACTTCGTCCAAAACCCTCGTGGCAGTTGTGTCGGCATGATGTGTTGGTGCCCCTATTATTCATCGCATCAGAACATCGCTCGCGGCTAAGTGGTGAGCCGGTGAACCCCGCGAAACTAGCGCCCGCATGACTTTCTTCTAATAATTTCTTTTGCGGACGCGCTTTGATGACGCCGAGAAATCCCCGGCGCCAGAATATTCTAGGTCTGGCGACAACGCGAGTCCAGCCTAAATCTGAAGGTTTGGAGGAAATATAGGAGGGGGATTACGGGGTCAGGCCTGAATGGCACTTCCTTAAGCCTGGTGGCTAAGCCGCTTCGATTCCGTTGTTCGCTAGTGTAAAGCCTCCTAAGAGCGTGGGAATGAGGCTTTACATTACCGAGGCTCGCGGCACCGATGGCATCCGACAAATCGGGATGCAGCAACTTTTTCCTACAGTAAGTGCCATTCGGGTCAGGCTTTACATTTTGCTCAGTCATTCCTTCGAGCAGTAGGTTGTAAGACCTGCCCACCCCCCTCTTGTGTTGTCAAACCCTGCCTAACGTTGGCATGAGGGCCTCCATAATGCGCTCGGCATTGGCCGCGATGGTGAAGGCCGGGTTCGCACCAGCGGCACTTCCCGGTAGCAAGCTGCCGTCGATGACGAACAGGTTGTTGTAGCCATAGAGCTGCCCAAGATCATCGCAGGCATCGCCCATTACTGCACCCCCCAAGGGGTGCCAGATAGTGGGGCGAGCGCCGAAGCCACCAAAATTGGTGCCGCCAGTTTGCGCGAGTAAACGCTCAAAACTGTCATTGCGAGCTTGCGCCGATGGCGTCTCAGTATCGATTGGCCAGCGGACGGTGTATTTGCCGTCGGCGTCAAAACCCAACTCTCCAAATTCATCTGGCACAGACATCGCCAGCTGTATCTGGATATTCGATATGTTGGCAGGAGAGTGCTCATAGACTACGGGGTAGCCCGGTGTTCCTCTGTCCACCGCCGAAATACAGGCTGGCCCGCCCTGGGGCCCTGGTAGCGGTGAGGCGCGGCCCTCCAGCATCAGCTGGTCGCCGTTGGTGCCCCAGCCTTTACCGATACGGTCATTGGCGCCACGCAATTCACCGGCAGCCTGACTGCGCAGTAGAATTTTGCTGGTGTTGAGCGAACCGGCTGCCATGAAGAGGTAGTCGGCGCTGATCTCCCGCCGTTCCAGCTCCTCACCCTCAGCCGTGATGCGGCGATAGGTGACGACATAGTCGCCATTCCGTTCGCTGATCATTTCTACCTCGCACAGCGTGCGTATTTCAACGAAGCCAGTCGCAGTCGCATCGCGCAGATAGTTTTTGTCGGTCGATAACTTGGCGCCGCTGTTACAGCCGTAGATATATTCGCTGCTGATGACAGCAGGTGCAATTTCGCCGCGCAGTTCCTGTCGAACGATGTCCCAATCGAAGGAGGCTGCGGGCCGGACTGTCTCGAAGCCGGCGGCCGCGGCGTCAGCAAGGAAAGTGCGATGAGCAAGGTAACGATCACTGGCCAGTACATCGTCGGGAATGGACGTCGCACCAATTTGTTGTAGAACTCGTGGGTAGTAGACCTGGTCCATCTCATCGTAGGCGATGCGCGAAAAGACCTGATCGAATATGTCACGACGCGGTTGTAGAAGCACCCCGCCATAAACCAATGAGCCGCCGCCCAGGCAGGCGCCACCCACTGCGTCCACCGTGTCACCGGCGACCCGCTCGATCAAGCCGGCGTAGGGTGTTACCGGCCTGATCCCGGTAAGCCCGTCCACTTCACCAAACCACGCAGTGCGGTGATCGGATGTCGCCAGCGTTGGGAAAAAGTCCGGGCCCTGCAATGTCCACTCCTGACCGCGCTCCAGCAAGGTGGTTTGAATACCCGCCTGGCCCAGGCGCAGTGCCGCCACCGAGCCGGCGAAACCGGAACCTATGATGATTGCGCGCGGGGCGTCCGCATCAGACTGATCACTGCATGAAGTGCCCAGAGTGGTCGCTGCTGCCAACAGGGAAGCACGTTGGACGAATTGTCGGCGCGAAATCGGTTGCATTTGTCAGGCCTTACTTGTTGGATGAGTCCAGGCACAAATTATAGGGCAACGAGGCGGAGTTTTGTCGTATGCGTGGCGAATTGTTAACTGAAAGCCTGAATCAGGCGTTTACCCAAGGAGGTCAGCTCGGCTCCCGTACGGAAGTTCGGTCGGGAAACTACTTACAACTGTTCAACTTGCTACAACCGAACTCCCAAAATGGACCTGCCCCAGGTTCAGCATAAGTTCGGTTTCGCCCGCCCCCGCGGATTCAATACAAAAAATCCGTACCGTTCTTCAGCTTACTGCTGGATTCGGTGGCTCTCCTAATGCCTCACAAATGGGCAGGTCGGAGCGGGCCGCGGTCGGGAGGTCGCGGCTCCCCGCACTGTTTGAATTCTTCAAAAACGTACAACCGCTTAGAGCATCCGACTATAGCTAGTGACTCATAGACTGGTGTCGGTGAGTGTTTTACCGCTGTCGGTCATAGAGACGCCGTTGACGTTACTGCCAAGTGAAACCCAAAACTGCGGCGAATATAATCAGTTAAAAACAATATACTCAGCGTGGTAGTCCAGCCCAATCTCACCAAGGATCTCTTCAACCGGAGACTCGCCACTCGAGGCCTTATAGTTAAGATAGGCTGCCATGTTTAATACCAGCGTATCCTCATCTTGTTGCAGTAGTTCTTCATCAGCTATCGCCTTGAGCAGTCTCTTGCGCTGGTTATTGGCGATATGTATGTCTTGCAGGCTCATAGAGAGAGGCCTATTGAGGGATGGGTGTCGCGCATTATAGCGTGCTTAATCGCGAAATTCTGAGCCGATTCGTCATCAACAGAAGAAGTGCCTGTGCGAGGAAGGTCTTCAGAGACTCGACCCGGTGAACTATTCGTATGCGTGAAGAGCAGACTTCCAGAAATTGTCTACAGCGTGCTTCGGCGTCTTAGCCAACCTCTGCATCAACTTGAAATCAATTTCTGAGAAAGCGTAACGCCGTCGAACGTCATCCAACATGGCTAACCAGAGCTTCGCGGTCATTTCAGAATCATAGAGCGCTCGGTGAAAAAAACCCTCAACGGGAATGTTCATATAGTCAATCAAGGTGCCTAACTTGTGATCCGGCGCCTGCTGAAATATACGTCGCGCTGTGAGCATTGAGCAGGAGAACTTACCCGAGTAGTCCATCGATATTCTCTCGAGTTCAGCATCAAGGAATCGCCTATCAAACGAAGCATTGTGCGCAACAAGATTATATCCACCGATAAACTCAGCAAAGTCTCGCATCACCTCTCCACAAGGCCTGGCATCCATGAGCATCGCGTTAGTAATCCCAGTGTAGGATTCGATAAACGCGTTTACACGCTGCCCTGGATTCATCAGCTCCTGAAATCGTGCAGTCACCTCACCGTCTTCAATCCTTACCGCCCCGATCTCAATCGCCCGATCACCCTGCCCAGGGGACAACCCCGTGGTCTCGAAATCAAGAATCACGACTGTATTGGCATTAGGCATTGGGTTGCTCTTGCGACTCCAGTAATCTCGTATTCTCAACGAGTTTATTCATTAACACCAGAAACCATACGCTTCACGGGTGTAACGCGAATTAGTAATTCAAAAAACGAAATCTATAGGCTAGCGGTTTAGATCGAATTCGGCTCAAGTTTGGCAATAGCGCATAAGGCTGCGAACCTGAAGTAGAGCCAGCCACGTGAGCGGAGTGAAGGTTTCGCCTAAAAGCGCCTACTTTTGGTGGCTGCCAGAGGCCAATCGCTTGTCAGCACCCGCTCATGCTTCGAATATGTACCTAGCCACAGCATTTCTTGTATTTCTTGCCACTGCCACAGCTACAGGGTTCGTTGCGTGCCGGGATCTTTTCCACTTTAACCGTAGCGCCCTTGTTGAGCAGCGCTGTCAGTTCGGTAATCGACTCTTGGGCATCTTCGCTACTATCGACACTAATCTGGGCATACAACTGCGCTTCATCCACCAGCGCCTGCACTTCCTGCTGACGCGCCTCACTGGTTACAAGCAGGGCCAACGGGTATTTCTCACTACCCCCATTCCTGCCAGCATTGGTCTGGTAAGCACCACCGGCGTGATCCTGACGTGAATCCTGACGGCCATTGAAGAAAAACTTGTCTGACATGCTGTGGTCCTTGTTGGAGATGGTTGATCACATGGATAAAAAAGGCATTAAAGCACAAAACCAGAGGTATACGCCTTAGCTAAGAAGCATAGTCAATTGTCAAAATCCCCGTGGGGCAATGTATGATGGTCCACTAATTCATAGTCAGACTTGGAACAGTACCACTGCCGAATTTAGTTCACCGTGCTGCCGAGATAGGACAACCCTTTTGCCAAAAGACCTGCTATTACGTATTGCCCGCCTGCCCAGGTCTTTAGCTGTTCTCGTGCTACTCGTTTTCATGTTGGTCTCGATGGAGTGGCTATTCCATGTCACCAAACCCTCATTTCTTGGGATCCTTCCCTACTCATCACAGCTGGAAGCGTTAGTTGGGGGGTTCGCGCTTGCCTTTCTCATTGCGCTGGTACTGCATGTCCCAACCATTCTGATCAGCTGTGCTGGAAGCCGAAAATCGCGTAACCGGGTCATTTTTCTTCAGTACCTCGTTCCGGCATTGGTCGCCACACTCTGCGTATTTCTAGTTCTGGACAATTTTACATATACCGTGTTTTCCATAGGCGTCATCAAAAGTGAGACTTTTGGCAAGCTGGCTTACATGGCCCTATTGCTTGTATTTTTTATCCTCGTGCTACGCAAGTTATCCAATTTGGATCGTGCAGAGTTTCCCCCGTGGATAAAAATCGGCAGCGCACTAATTATCGCGCTAGCCGCCCTATTCTGCGTGGTAAAAACGATACACGGTAGTGGTATATCTCCGCCTACCGGCGAGTCGGTGCGTAGTGGGGAAAATCTGCCTAACATCGTTCTCTTTGCCATCGACGGTGTAGAGGCCCAGTACCTGTCAGCCTACGGATATCCGCAGGAGACTTCACCACATCTCGATGAGTTTCTGGATCGAAGCACTGTGTTCGACAACGCACTCAGCAATGCCTCCGGCTCCACCGCTTCGACGACCTCGATGCTCACGGGGAAACATCCACATCAGACAAAAGTAGTTTCCGCGGCGCACCCCCTGACCGGTATCGATGCGTATGAACATTTGCCAGGATTGCTTAGGGGCTACGGATATTTCACTTTCCAAGAAACCATCCGCTACTACGCCGACGGCCCGGAACTCAACCTGCGAAACGGCTTCCACTTCGCCAATGGCCGTGCGGTAAGCCGGGCATGGACTGCGATTCTGCCCGCCAGAATTCAGTCTGCGCTGGCATCAGGGCTCCAGCTTCTGGAGGCGATTACCCGACGAGTCAGCCAACGCATGCTGCACATATTCTTCATTGAACCTATGCAGAATGTGTACGCGGTACTGCAGTCTGGCAGGGACGCTTCATTCGCACAGCGTGAGGCGACGTCTGACGCTGAACGCATCGATAGAGCAATCACTGTCCTTGAGTCAATTGACGAGCCTTTTTTTGCACATATTCAACTCTTCGAGTCGACACACTGCACCTGGCGTGAAGGCCACTGCGAGTTTGGCTACGGCAATCAAACCGGCGGTGCACATCACTCCGAGCCGGGTTATTTCGACGAAGCCTTTCCCGAGGCCCTACGCCAAGGTGACATACAGTTCGGAAGGTTTATGGAATGGCTTGAACAAACCTCGAGGCTGCAAAATACCTTGGTGATTTTTCATTCCGATCATGCAATCGGCTGGGAAGTGAATCGCAGAATTCCTCTAATTGTGATTGAACCCGGCCGCAACCAGACGCGCAGAGTTTCTGAAACTGCACAGCTTCTGGATATTGCGCCTACTGTACTAGACTATATCGGCGTAGACGTTCCCACCTGGATGAGTGGAGTGCCTCTTCTCAGCACTGAGAAACTCGATCCAATGCGGATTCACTTGGGTTACCGTTCTCACTCTCAAGTAAATGCAGGGCCGCCACACTATAACCTCTGGCACTTCTTTGCGACCGTTTGCCAGCGTATATACCGGCTAGAGGTAGCGAATGGAACGGTGGAGAATAGCCAGTTGCCTGGACACACCCGACCTTGTGCGGGCGAGTTTCCAAACAACGATACAATACGAGATCAACTCTATCGTGAACTCGAGCGGAACAATTATCTTTTCCAGCCAATGGATGGCTCATTAGAATAGATAGAGTCAGCTATTAGGGTGTCATGGGGTTATTCCAAGGTGGTCACCAGACCCCGAATGAGACACCCAAAACGGCCCAGGACTTAAGACGTGCGTAGTCTCAATAATATACTCGTCAACAGAGCCCCTCCCTGCCCCACAGGGATGGCCCCATCCAAAGCGGCAAGGCCTAGTGATCCCCTAAAGTACCTTCGAAAGATACCGTAGAACCACGCGCAGTCGGCGTAAGCGGCGCTGTATTTATCTACCCAGTTGCCGTTGCTGCAACATCCCCATTACTCTCTACCATGTTTATGGTGACGGCTGCCATTGACTCGGCGCTATGTAAAATCACGAGGCAGAAAAATGTTTCATGCTTGGCTATTCCCTGAATACTGCTTGCTTTTAATGTTCACGAAGACTTCATCGATAAAGAAGGTATCTCCGTAGCCTCGATGGTTGTCAGTAGTCTTGCGCTCACAAACATCCCGCACAGATCAGAGTGGTGAATTCCTGCACCGTACCGATAGTCGTCCCGGCACTGTTAACCGCACGGGCGCGGACCTGATAAGTCGTGTTACAGATCAGCCCGGTCACAGGAATATTGGTGACCAAAGTGGTCGTACCTGAGCCCACGATGCCGTAGGTGACCGTGTTGCCGTACTGGTTGTCGGTACCGTAATCGAAGTAGAGCGTCGTCGTGCCCCCATTAGGGTTGACGCTGGCCCTGGCCGTGACGCTGATCGCGGTGATATCGGTGACTGGATCTGTTGTGGCCGTCGGCGGCTGTACGGCCACGGTGATCTCTGCTGCGGTAGAACACTGGTTAGCGGTGTTGGATTCGCCCGGCACGCTGTCGATGCAGGCGCCTATCCACCAGGTACCCTCCGTGACCGGTGCAGTATCCGGAGCATTACCCGCTTGTATCGCACCTGCAGCCAGCACGGGGATGGAATCGGTACCGATTTGCGTGTCGCCAGTGCTGATAATGGCATTGGTCGACCGGTAGTATCGTAGAGTGGTAGCGGCGGACGGCCCATCGCCATCATTGCGAGCGATGGCCAGCGCGGAAAAAGCCTGCCCAGGATGCAGGGTGGAGTCGTCCACGCCCGCAAATGGAACGGTCAAATCCGAGGGCGGGGCGACAACAGTGATCGGGTAATAGGTGATATTATTTAAGCCGGTTGTTTCACTGATTAGGTTGTCGTGGTCAGCATAGGCGCCCAGAAACCAGTTTCCCGGGGCGGTACCAACTGGAATCGCAACAGTTCTCGTGGTTTCGAAGACCGTATTTCTTCCCAGCGTATATCCCGTTCCAATCTCGAGAAGGGTATCGGTGGTGCTGATGTGATCGTTGCTCGACAGATAGAAACCGACATTCACGGTCTCCGTGTTCATTTCACCGCTATTTTCTAGCGTGAGTTCCATCTGAAGGCTCTGGCCAGCGTTGACCAGATAAGTGTCCTGGCCCACATAGGAACCACTTTTGGCCAGCTCGGCGCCCCCTGTAGTCAGTAATCTTCCCCACTTATGGGCACTGTACTCACCACTGGCTGCCTCGTAGCGGAAGATGGTGGCACCCACGTCGCGGTACGTGTCCGCACCGCCCGATCTCTCCCCGTGAATGGCAATCAGGCCATTTGAGGCGTCTTCTCCCAGGCCATAAAAAGTGGTGGTGTTGTTGCGGGTGACGTGGTCCCACTCCTGGCCCATGATGTTGTAGGTGCTGTTTTCATGGCCCAGGCCAACGCAGTGGCCAATTTCATGGACCGCGGTACCCTGGACAGAACGGGCGGAGCTGAGGGGCGTCACGTAGGGTGAGTGACTTGAATCTTCCACCGTAATCCACGTCGGGCTGCCGATACGGATATCGGTTTCAGTTACAACACACGGATCTCCGGTGGTGCCTGGATCGCTCCAATAAATATTACAAACCGCCGTGGGATGGGAGCTGTCGTACCAGATCTCGTTCTGGCCATTGTTCAGGGCGACACTGGTGTCGCTGACTGCAAGGCCCGTCGGGTTGGCGGCCGAGAACCTCCCCGTCCGCGACATCGCTGTAGTAAACGCGGCTTCTTCGGAACTAAAAAGGTTGGAGCCGTAATTGAACGACCGAACGCCATATCCTGTCATCGCCGTCAGGGAGTTACACATAATGATGTTGTAGGCGCTAACGCCCGGAGACACCAACCCGAGCCCGAGCAACAGGATGCTCGCCAGTTTCGGAAAATTTCTCATAGTCTAATCCTTCCCCTAATTGCTGACTGCTGCAATCGCCGTAATCAAAGTGCCAATGTCTGCGCTGTCTGTGTAACTGGGTCTCGCGGCCTTTTCTGCGCTCCCCTCGGGCCCCGAATCGGGGCTCGACTGGTCCTGACTGTCTTCACTGAAACTCTTGGTCAGGGTATGCGACCCGATAGGGATCTCGCTGAAGCGCGCCGCAGGATGCCGGTCGCCGCTTAGGGCTAGCCGCTGCCCCCCACCGACCCGGGCTTCCACGATCAAACCGCGGCCGTCCTCGTCGTAGACCTGGCCGCCGTAGATACGGAGCCGGTATTGCACCAACTGTGCCAATGACCGCATGCTCCTGTCGCCATCATCAATAGGCGGCCGGTTGCTCTCAGCCGCGTTCTCGCTGTCGGAGCGCAGGCGCAGGAACAGTACCTCCTCCTCGCCGACACCGAAGTACTGACTGGTCGACGACGACATGAACGCGTTTTCGTCAGTCCTCGAAGTCCCCCCCTCCTGGATCAGGGTAAACTCACCCCCGTTCAGGTCGCCCTTCAAGACATCGCTGACCGCAAAGGTGGTAAGGGTAAAGGGAACGTCGTTGCCGTCGTAAGCTATCGATTGGGACGCCACATTGCCGCGAAAGACCAGGTCGGCCCCCTCGGTCATGAGGGTGAGCGCATTGGAAGTGCTTCGATCGATGATCTCATCGCTCCACAGGGCGGCGTCCCGGGCAGCATCTTCCGCCGTATACGCGGCGTCCTGCTCTTCAGGAGTGGGCTCACTGGCCTCACCCCCAAGCTGTGCAAACGCCAGGTTGTAAAAAAGAGCCAGGAAAATGATTAAAGCCGTTCTAAGGTAAGTCACAAAAGTAGCCTCCATTGCCGAAAGAGCGCAGTCCGATTGATGTCTTCGCTGACGGGAAATATGCCAGGAACAGGGTAGAAATCTCTTTATATTGCTTCATATGGCACAGCCATTTCTATCAACGGGCGTTAATCATGTGCCCGGAATAACAGTGGGAACGACTAATAATTGATGTCTAAACCTGAAATGAAAGTTAGCCCAGGCACCAGGTACCCACAATGAACTTGGTGACTCACATTTATGAGTACAAGTACCTATAGGCCGGTTTTGAAGAGGGAAAGAGGTCGGGTACTACAGCAGTTGATTCACAGCGTCTTTATAACGGCGCGCAAAGTTCATTAACTGATGTGGACCGTGTAGATCCACTTTTCGACAGATATGGGCTCGATGATTCTGGACGGTTCGATAGCTTGCATCGAGTTCTCGCGCTATCTGCTTGCTGGTCTTAAAGTCCGCAACAAGGGACAGCACTTCGAGCTCCTTTCTGGTGAGAACTTTCAGTAATTCTGTGGGCGCCCCTTCAATTCCTGGCAGCTTCAACTCGTGACTTCCCAGCGATGGACTAATGAACATGCCACCGCGGGCGACAGTATCGATGCATTCCAGCAGGTCGTTGGTCGCAGCATCCTTAAGCACATAGGCCTTGGCGCCCAGATCAAAAGAGCGCTCCAGGTACGCTGCATCGTCATAACTGGTAACGACAATAGTGGCAAATTTGTGCTCAAGGCCCGATGCCTTTTCGAGAACCTTCAATCCATCCATTCCCGGCATGGCTATGTCCAACATAACAATGTCCGGTTTAAGGTACTTGATTTGTGACAAGGCAGACTCACCACTTTCAGCCTCACCGACCACTTTAAGCCATTCAATACTTTGCAGTATTTGCTTCATGCCCTGTCGGAAGATGGGGTGATCGTCTGCAATTAGGAGCGTCTTTTTCTGCATCTTATTTTGCCTCAACTGTTTTCGACAAGCTGAACAGAGTAGGGAATTCCAAACTGCACTTCTGTTCCCTTTCCCGGTAGGGAAGTTACTTCCAGATGACCACCGAGTAAGTGTATACGACCCTCCATCTCCAGCAGACCAAGGGTTTTTCCATCCAGGCCATCTACCTTGAATCCTTTACCATTATCGGCCACTTGAACCTCTAATGTGGTAGGCGCACAGAATATCCTGCACACTACCGTAGTAGCCTCTGAATACTTCAAGATATTGTTGAGGCACTCTTGGATAACGCGGTAGACGGTAATCTCCACGTCGGGATCGATATCTGCAGGCAGGTCGTCGATATCGATGTCCGCATCGATACCCGAAGTAGCCAGCGCCCTCTGGATGGTCGACTCAATGGCCGTCGACAGACCCAGTCTTTCCAACATGTGAGGGTGTAAGTCGTGAGATATTCCACGCACCTCCCCCATTATTTCCCCGCAATACTCAATTTGTTCTCCCAGCAGTTGTGCGGGAATGGCCTCATTACCAGTCTTTGGCAGAGTATCAGAACACTCCTGCAAATTGTTCCGTAGCACCAGTAAACCGTGGCCTATTGAGTCATGCATCTTCTCAGATAGTACCTGTCGCTCATGCTCTTGCGTATTGATTACCGCCCTGGAAAATTTGACCTGATACTCCCGCGCCAGACGTTCTGCCGCAACTTTTTCCCCAGATATCAGATTGATACGGTCCGCGAGGGCCAGAGAAAGGATAAGACCTTCCGCCAAGGCGCCAAATTCCAGAAAATGACCCACAAATAGATTGTAGGGAATGATTGCCGAGGTGTACAAAAAGTAGATAACCGCAGAGGGCAGCAATGCCAACATGCTCAGTGCGAGGAAGCGAGCCTGGACAAAGCCCATAAAATAACTGCCAATCGATATCGTTATGAAGTACAGCGCTCCCACAACCATCAACCCATGTACGATACTCACAACAGAGTCTTCCGGTAGCAGTGGTAACTTGTAGGTAAATATCGTCATTAATCCCAGGACAAGTGCCAGCCCGCATAATGCAGTCGATACCCAATACATATAGGGGTAGCGATCACGTATCTTCAGAAAGGAATTTGCAAAACCCACCATCAGAAATGTACCCAGACCCGTCGCGGCCAAAATGAACGCAGACGGCTTGCCAGATGGCCACAGAAATTCCTCGGCGAGGCCACTGCAAAGAATCACCGAAAATGTAAGGCACAGGACATAACCCACGTAATAGAAATAGGACGGGTCGCGCAACATAATGGCCAGAAAAGAATTGTAGATGCACAAGATTATTATCGCGCCAAGAAACAGCCCATACCATGCCCGCTGTGCCAGCACATAATCCTGCCACGACTCCTCGGGCCAAGCCCACGCCGCAAAGTGCATGGGATGAGACGTCACGTTTTTCATTCGAATCAGCACGTCCAGCGGACCATTGGAATCGCGGGGAATAGGAAATGCAACATTTGCATGCTTTACGGTCCGCTCACTGTACGGATACCGATCTCCAGACCTATCGTATATAACCTGCCCGTCGGGCAATCGAAACCAGATTTCCACAAAGTTAAACAGTTGTCCCGGTATTTCCAGAATCGAGGCGGATGATGGATCCAGCGTGGTAAAAAGCCATGCATCGTCTCCAGGCCTGCTTACGTTGGCTGGCGGATCCAGCGCTTGCAGACCTTCAGCTGCAGATCCCTCAAAGAAATCTGAATCGGTATATGTTCCCCATGGGGAGTGGAGTATCTGAAACGTAGCAGTGATATCCCTAGGCCCAGACTGCTCTCCAGTGACTGCCAGAACCCCTGGAGCATGTAGCCAGAACAAAAGAAGTAGTGCGGATGCGAATGCGGTCTGCGAAACGAGTCCAGAACAAGTTTCATTACACGATGATCTCAACGTCAACATTTTCCTTGAGTAACTCCACCGATGCGTTGCTTACTTTTGAATGGCCTAGGAGTATAGGCGAAATAAACAGGTACTGTGAGCAGGGTGCTGACAAGCAAAATTCATAAACCGCCAAAAGTCCAATTGCCCGGACTCAAGCGACCGCCCTCCTTCATTGTGAAACCGCGCTTACGCTGAGATATCTGTAACATTGGGTTCTGGACATCGCGCATTACTTTTCCCTTAAGAGGAACCGTGAGTCAAGCCTTCGACTTTGGTTGGGAAGTTCGACCCCAAAAACAGCCTGAAAATTTTCGAGCCTCCGACTTTTATAGCACCCCGATAGACATAAAGTCGATGGGTACGGCTCCCCGTGAACGTGATCCAGAGTTGCCGGTACCGTAGATAGGGTCAGTCCTTACAATTTCTACCGCTATTTTCATGAGATGTGAAATGTAAGGTGTGACTCCTCATCGCGCGTGCAATGGGCATATAAAGCTGGACTGGAACGAAGATGAATATCAGCCCGGCTATCAACAAACTGATTAACTAACTGTGTTGCTGCGCTGCCAGTATTTCCACAAACCAATTAATGAAGCGCCTATCCAGAAGATCTCAATTACAAAACTGGCAAGATTAAAATTGAAGCAAAGACTGATGAGCAATAAGACAGCACCGACCAGATTGATTATGTTGTAACTTAAGCTCTTGAGACGAACGCGTTCCAGCTGCAGCATGTAATACGCCAGCACCACCAAAAATGTCCCCATCAATCCCACCGTGTCTATCATCCAATTTTCCATGGGAGTAACAGCCTATTGTCTAGTTGAAAAAAAGTGGCCCTGCACGGGCGGTCATTATTGTTCCCTGCAGGCCGCGCTGGGCAACTGACAAGGTGCCTTTTTGGTTCAGGGGCATCCAGACTTAGGTATCAAGCAATTGCCCTATCCTCTTCTTTAAACGCACTCGCCCGTAGATTTCGATAAAGCATTACCGAACTATCGCTCACAGCTTTCCTTGCGGCACATCACTGAGCTCTGGTTGTTGTTGCTGCTCATTAACG
>JBLFWP010000053.1:0-24648 GCA_047611225.1 Halioglobus sp. | reverse complement strand
GCGGAGACGAGACAACCGAGAGTCATCAGTAAGCGCACCGAATAGCGATCGATACAAATACCTATAAGCGGGCCAAAGATCAGCCCCCCCATGGTGCCCATAGTCAGGCTGTACATTACCTCCTCAAGACTGGCGCCAAATTCAGCTCGAATGGGATTGACCAGGATAGTGAATCCGTAGGTAAACAAACCATTCGCCAGCAGCATGCCAAAAAAGGCACCGCCAACAACTCGCCATCCAAAAAACATAGGCCTGTATCCTGCTATTCGTCTAAATAAGTGGCCGTAGGATGCCTGCGAACTCCCAAAAAAGATATTTTTGGGGTTCAAATACTTCGCCAATGACACAAATGGCAGTCGCTAGTAACCCCAACCCTCTACGCCAGACTCATTGCCTCCAACACGGTCGCCATTACTTTCCATTTTGATCCTTTCCTTCCGCTCACTACGATATAGCCACCCTTGTCAGTGAAAAGCATGTTACGGGCGTGGGGTTCCAACCAAATGAGGCTTTTCACTGACAAGGGTGGCGGCAAACAGCGCAGCATTTCAGATCCCATATGAGCGGACCAGCACAGACAAAATCCACTCCCAAAACACTCTTCACTAAGGCAACAAAAAATAATCCGTGCTATAACTAGTCTATTGGGCAGAACAAGGAGAGCGTAACCCCGTGAATAAAAAAGTAAATTTAACAGACGAACAAATTGCCGCCAGAAACCCCCACTACAGCTACCAGGACTTACTGGACCGCGAAAAAGTGGACGTTCCGGACTCGCTACGAGAGAGCACAGAAACCTATCTAGGCTGTGAAGACTTAGCCATCGAGCGCTGGACTTCCCGCGAGTTCCACGAACTTGAAGTCGAAAAAATGTGGAGCAAAACCTGGCAAATGGCCTGCCGTGAAAGCCAGCTAAAAGAGTCTGGTGATTATTTCGTCTACGATATCGTCGATGCTTCCATACTGATCACCCGCACTCCATCAGGTGAACTCAAGGCATACCACAACTCCTGCCTTCATCGCGCTCGCGCTCTTAAGCGCGGCTCTGGCAATGCCGATGAATTGCGCTGCCCTTTCCATGGATTTACCTGGAACCTCGATGGCGGTTTTGAGGGTGCTCCCTGCCAATGGGACTTCCCCCATATTGAAGAGGAAGAATTTAATCTGCCCGAAGTGAGAGTAAGTGTCTGGGCTGGCTGGGTAATGATCAACATGGACGACGACGCTCCATCGCTTGAAGAATATATGGGTATCATCCCGCAACACTTCAAACGCTGGAAGCATGAGCAACGTTACATATCAATGCACGTTCAAAAGGTGATCAACGCCAACTGGAAAGCCTGTGCTGAAGCCTTTATCGAGTCATATCACGCGATTCAGACACACCCCCAAATCATGTCTTATCAGGGTATCGATAACTCCCAGTACGATGTCTGGGGTGATAATGTCAGTCGTACCATTACGCCATCCGGCATCGTCAATCCCAGCCACGAAGACCAGTACAGCGCGCAGGATACCGTCGACAGTATGCTGGGAACGTCTGTTCTGGTGGCCGATACAAACCCTGAAGACGCACAGGTCGATAACAACGCGAGAGAGAAGATCGCTGATATCAATCGGGAGCCCTTTGGCGGGCTACATGGTGAAGACATCAGCGGCTTTGCGACCCAGTCAGAATTAATGGATTCCAACCTCTATCTGTTGTTCCCCAATTTCGCGCCCTGGGCTGGCTTTGGGCCAGTGCTGACGTACCGACATCGCCCCAATGGCGACGACCACGAAAGCTGTATCATGGATATCTTCTTCATGCATCCCTATCCGGAAGGCGAAGAACACCCTGGCGATGCACGCACTACGTACCTGGGTGCAGAACAGCCCTTTTCAGACGCCAATGATGTGATGGGCGAAGGCCTTGCCCGTATTTTCGATCAGGATGGCGCGAACTTGCCGCAGGTGCAGAAAGGCATGAAGGCCTCGAAGAAAGGCGCGGTAACGCTGGCCAATTATCAGGAAGTGCGCATTCGCCACTTCCATCAGACGCTGGATAAGTATCTGCAGGCGTAACTCACTCACGGAGTGCGCTTAGCATTCGGTCTTTCCCCACAACCTAGAGCCGGCCTCGCCATTCTGAATGGAACGGGGCTATCTTTCTGTGCTTTGGCCCGTTTCTTTGATTCTGGGTTGTGGTATTTCTAGCCGCCGTACTTGGTCGCGAAAAGCCTCTTTGTGTAGCAACCCCACGCCCTTATGAGGCTTGTCGCTGCCAAGCTCGGCTAGATCGCGGCAATCGAGAGGGCAAGGAAAGCTATCCAGTAAGCTCATTTGGGAGCTGCCAAAAATTTTTCTGCGGCGGCTTGCCTAATTTTACATTCGGGTGTAATGTTGAAAAAGAACTCAGCGTGACTGGAATTTTGTACATTGAACAAAAAACGCGGTCCCTATTCTTCACCTCGCCAGCAGGACCGCCGCGTGCGCATTCTTCGCGCCGCCTCAGTTCAGCTACAAAAGCACGGTCTCGCGGCCTTGACTATGCAAAGCATTGCAGAGGTCAGCGAAGTCTCTACCAAAACCCTCTACAACCTCTTTGGCAGCCGCGAATTGCTACTGCTGGAAGGAGCCTCTGAACGACTGGTTGATCTCGAGCAGAACCCAACAGTGATTGCGTCTGAGGCAGGTCTACCCCGCCTTCTCTCTTACACCGTAGGCTCTATGTTGCAGTTTGAGGAAATGCCTGGGTTCGCCCGCGCCATTATATCCATTTTGCTCGGGGCAGAACTCGATCCTGACACTGCAGATCAGCGACTGGGCGTTGTACAACGCTTCGCCCACGCCTCCTTGTGCATCGCCTCTGAAAAGGGAGAATTGCGCGACGGACTCGATCTGGTGGAGTTGTCCTATTTAATCTCGGCCAACCAATGGGGCGCCGTGCTTTTGTGGGAGAAGAACCTACTACAGCTGGAGCAATTGAAGACGCATATAAGCCTGAGTCATTACCTGACTTTGACCCCACTGTGTCAGGGAAAGCGCAAGAAGGTGATGCAGGCACAACTGGAGGAAATACTTGCTCGCATGACGGAAACAACATCCGAGAGAACGCGCAAGTCACAGGGAAAAATACAGCTAATTTAAAAAAATCGAAAACCATCAAAAAGAAATAGTGGACAAACTAGGGAGCGCATCCCTTAAAAAAGTTACAAGTTTTAATTACAAAAAATAGCTCGAAAAAGTAAGAATTTCTCTACAAGAAAAAACGCATAGACTTAAACTTAAAATAAATGACCGAAAAGGAAGCTAGCGATGAACCAACCCGTAAAGAATACCAAGCGTCACCCTCAAACCTCCCTATTGACTATGGCCAGCGCCGTAGCAATTGCCGTTACGGCATTGGCGACACCCAGCGCATACGCGCAGGGAGAGTCTTCGCTGTCACTCGAAGAAGTACTAGTCACCGCGCGAAAACGAACGGAGTCGATACAAGACGTTCCTATTTCCGTAACGTCTATTGGCAAGGAACTGAAAGAGGCCAGCATTCGTCGTCTTGACGACATTCAGTCGTTCACACCCAACGTCTATATTCGCAATACCTCCGGTACACCAGGTGGCGCGTCAATCAGTATTCGTGGTGTGTCATACCAGGAGACTGACAAAAGTTATGACCCAGCCATCGGTGTCGTCATGGACGGCATGTATCTGGGAACCTCCAGCGGCAGCCTGTTGAACAACTTCGACATCGAGCGCATTGAAGTACTGCGTGGCCCTCAGGGCACGCTCTTTGGTAAGAACACGGTCGGCGGTGTTATCAATATTATTCGCGGCCCGGTCACCAAGGAATGGGGCGGCGACTTGAGCGTCACATTGGGCGACGACGGACGCGAAGACTATAAGGCTGTGATCAACGTACCGATCATTGAAGACAAGCTAGGCGTGAAACTGTTTGCCAACGATATCAACAGCGATGGCTACATGTACAACACCACTCTACAGGATGATGTAGGCGGCGACGATTACCAAACTTACGGCTTCGCCACCCAGTGGGATCCATCAGAAAACTTCAGTGCCAAACTTCACTATGAGCACCATGAAAACGACACTGAGGGCGCCTGGGCTAATTTCAACCAGCCAGATCACCTCGCTTGTATCCTCGAAGGAGCCTTATGGCCAGTGGGAGATGGATGCCAGGCCAACGACACCGGTAGCGATGAGGACAATGTCTCGAACGAGATACGTAATAGCAACGAATCGAAATATGACACCACCATCCTGACTTTAAACTGGGACCTGGGCGATTTCCTCATAACCTCAATAACGGGTAACAGAGAGCAGAATGAGCACAACCTCTCCGGCTTTGATGCCTCTCCTGCGGCCTTACTGTATTTGGACTATTTCAACGACTGGGAGCAGTTCAGCCAGGAATTACGCCTCACGTCTCAGTTTTCCGAGAAAGTTGAGTTTGTCACTGGCTTGTACTACTGGGATGTCGAATACGAGCAAAGCTGGGACACAGGCCAACTTTTCTACGCTCTGGATCAAATCGGCCAAATCGTACCGGGTGTACCCGGTGGCGCTGGATTCCCGGAAGACATCCTTGGCCACAACGGGCAGAGTCAGGAGACTACTTCGATAGCCGCCTTCTTCTCCGGTGACTGGCATGTAACAGACCAATGGACAATCACTGCGGGTGTTCGTTGGACTGAAGAAGAAAAAGACTTTGTCGGCAGCGATGCCGAGTTTTACCCGGCCGGCACTCCCATCCCGCAGGCCAATACCACAGCCTTTGACGACGATTGGAGCGAGATTTCACCCAAACTGGGCTTCCGCTACGCACATACCGACGACATGATGTTTTTTGGCTCCTATAGCGAAGGCTTCAAAAGCGGCGGCTTCTTTGGGCGTCAGGCAGACTTCAACGGACCAGACCCAACCTACGAGCCAGAGTTTGTGGAGAACTGGGAACTGGGTATGAAAAGCGAATGGATGGATGGTCGCTTGATTTTCAACCCAACCGTCTTCTTCAGTAACTATGATGACAAGCAGGAAGAAATTCTGGTTCCGATTAATCTCGGTAATGTTGCGACTGTGGTACGAAACGCGTCGACCCTGGAAATTTTTGGTGCCGAAATGGAGCTTCAGTTCCAGATCACAGAAGCCTGGTACGTTCGCGGATCCTACGGCTACCTGGACGCTGAGTACAAGGACTACCTAGCGGACGTTAACGGTGACGGCGTGATCACAGACAACTCAGGTCTACGATCGCGCAATACGCCTGAAAACACCTTTGGCCTTAGCTCAACCTACACCATCGATGTTGGCCCAGGTCAGTTTCAGGCCTACGGTGCTTATCGCTGGAGAGATGAGATTGAAGTTATCGCCAGCAACAATCCCCTGGGTCACATGGACAGTATTCAGAACCTGGACGTGACGCTAAGTTATTCCTGGGGCGAGGGTCACCGTTTTCGTGTAACAGGTTACGGCCGCAACATTACCGACGAGCGGGAAGTCACAGTTGCGGAAATTCCAACACTGGTCGCTTGGGGTAACTGGAACGAAGGAGCCACCTACGGCGCAGAGTTCGCTGTCTCCTTCTAGTAAAAAATACTCGTCCATACGGGTTTGTGCGAAAGCGCGGTTTTGCTCGGAACCGAAGTTTTACTTCGGAACCGAGCTTTTTTTCCGCTGAAAATTGACCTGCCACTATGGTCCGTAGTTCGACAATCCTCTCTCGTGGCATAGGGGGAAATATTCAGAGCGTCAGCCCTTCACGTATTTTCATCCGGTAACATACAAGGAAGTAAATCCATGTCAGATCAATCAGTTAACTACGATGATGTAAAACAGTACCGTCTGGACCCGGAACGAGAACAGGAGCTAGTCAGTAGCGCGGGTGAGTGTACTTTTATCTGGGCCAATAAAGCGGGACACCCCTTGGGTGTCACCACCGCCTATGCGGCAATAGACGGAAAAATCTGGATGACCGCCACGCGCGAACGCGTAAGAATAAAAGCTATTGCCAGGGATGGTCGATCTTCTATCGTCATCACCAGCACCGGCACCCCAATGGGCGGCGGTAAAACGGTTACATACAAGGGCCACAGTGTTATTCATGATGATCCGGAAATCAAAAGTTGGTTCTACCACATTTTGGCGTCAGGAATGGAACTCAAGAGAGAGAATGACCCAGATAATCAATTTTCTGCGGGGCTGGATACCGGCATGTTTGTGCGATTTCTCGATACGCCCGAACGCATCGTTCTCGAATTCACCTCCGAGATGTCTATACCTTTCGATGGCGACAAAATGGCAGCCGGCACAGCGCAGGCCTATGCGGAATTTGCTGCTGAAGACGCAAACAAATCATAGTCCAGCGACTGTAATCATAACCCAGCGGCGTTGATCACTAGCCGACAAAGGTAGACGTCAAATGAAGAACACACAGGTAACGCTATTCAGCCGGCCCATGGGGAAGCCCCAGTCCTCTGATTTTGCCGTCGTCGATAGTGAAATAGCGCCACTGCTTGGCGGGCAAGCCATGGTAAAAAACCTGTATATCTCAATGGACGCAGGGTTCCGCAATTGGATGGACGAAGACTCCGGTGATGAAGTACTACCTGCCATGCCTCTTGGCAAAGCAGTCATGGGACTCATTCTTGGTGAAGTAATAGAATCGAAAAACCCCAATATCGAAGTTGGGCAACACATCATGGCCAGGCTAGCCTGGGAACAATATTCGGTTATAGATGATTCCGATTGGCTGGTCACCATAGATGATAAAGCTCACCCCCTTAGCTATCACTTGGGAGTATTAGGCGACACCGGCATGTCCGCCTATTTCGGCCTCACCGATATAGGCCAACCTGGCCCGGGGGACACCGTTCTCATTTCAGCGGCTGGAGGTGCTGTAGGGTCTATTGCGGGCCAAATCGCTAAACTCAAGGGCGCGCGGGTTATCGGTCTAGCGGGCAGCGACGGCAAATGCCGCCGACTGGAAAATGAACTGGGCTATGATCTGGGCCTGAATTACAAAGACACGGCTCTTTCACAGCGCCTGGGAGATGCTTGCCCTGATGGCATCAACGTCTATTTCGACAATGTAGGCGGACTCTTGCTGGAAACCGTTCTAGAGCACATCGCAGTGGGCGCTCGCATACCCTTTTGTGGCGCGGTAGCGGACTACGCCAGAGAAGGCATGCAAGGCGGTCCATCCAATCTGTTTCAGCTGGTCACGCAGTGCGTACGACTACAGGGCTTTATGACGCATATGCAGCTGGACAGATACCCAGAGGCGCGAGCACAACTCTCCGCTTGGATGGCCAGTGGCGAAATCAAGAATCATGAGTCCATGTATGACGGGGTTGAGCAGTGCGGTATCGCCTTTAGCGATATGTTTGCCGGGAACAATTTCGGGAAAACCGTGGTGCACGTAGCGGAGTAAATCCTTCGCTACTCCTTCGCTACACCTGCACAATCCCTTCGGAACTATCAGAGTCATTAAGCTGGCCCTAAAACTGTAACAAACTTAAGATACCTCTTCTGATCCAGCCAACCAGGTTTACTGCCTTATGAAGCGATCGATAGCTTTCCTAACCCTCCTTCTCATTTCCATGGGCACTATGTCGGCGCAACACGAGAAAAATTACTCTCCTCCTCTGAACGCACCCGAACAAAACAAGCTCTACTGGGGCGACCTACACGTTCACAGCAATTTTTCTCCCGATGCTTTCGCCTTTGGCAACGCCACGCTCTCTTCTGATGACGCGCTAAGCTTTGCTGCTGGCGCCCGTGTTACCGCCAGCAATGGTTTGGATGTACAGCTGCGTCGCCCACTGGATTTTCTACTGGTAGCCGATCACGCTGAGTTTATCGGGGTATTCCCCAAGTTGCTGGAAAGAGATGCCGATTTTTTGAAGACCGATTTGGGTTCGAGATGGCGCGCGAAACTGGACGCTTCAGACAATCTGGGAGATATCGTCACCGAATGGGTTTCATTGCTACAGGATCCAGAATACCAGCAGGAATTAACAGCCAGCTTCAGACAGGACGTTTGGAAAGAAGCGGCAGCCGCCCCTGAACGGCACAACAAGCCCGGCGTGTTTACCGCCTTCGTCGGCTACGAATGGACGTCTATGATAGACGGCAACAATTTGCACCGCGTTGTCCTGTTTCGAGACGATGCCGAAAAGGCAACCAAACTGCCGCCCTACTCCGCACTGGACAGCCGAGACCCGGAAGATTTGTGGAACGCACT
The DNA here is from genome assembly GCA_047611225.1 of Halioglobus sp. Taxonomy (GTDB): domain Bacteria; phylum Pseudomonadota; class Gammaproteobacteria; order Pseudomonadales; family Halieaceae; genus Marimicrobium. Next base: position 16,406 of record JBLFWP010000053.1, on the reverse strand, counting down.
GGCAAGCTATGAGGAGCAAACCGGCGGCAACGTAATGGCTATCCCCCATAACGGCAATATTTCTAACGGCTATATGTTTGCTCTGACCACCGTGGAAGGGAAGCCCTACGACAAAGCTTACGCGCAGGCACGAAGCCGCTGGGAACCGCTGTACGAAGTGACCCAGGTAAAGGGCGACAGTGAAGCTCACCCCTTTCTCTCTCCTGACGATGAATTCGCTGATTTTGAAACATGGGACGACGACAACATTGCCCGTACCATGGCTAAAGAAAACACTATGCTTCGCCATGAATACGCTAGACCCGCACTACAGCTGGGTCTACAACTGGAAAATTCTCTGGACGTTAACCCCTATGAATTTGGCATGATCGGCAGCACCGATGCGCACACCTCTCTGGCCACAGCAGACGACAACAACTACTGGGGGAAATTTCTCGACTCAGAGCCCAGTGCGGAACGCATGGGTAACAAGATGGGCGGTATCCTCTGGTCGAACTGGAAGCTTGCAGCCTCCGGTTACGCTGCAGTGTGGGCCAAAGAGAACACGCGAGAAGCTTTGTATGACGCTCTGCAGCGTAAGGAAGTCTATGCCACCACCGGCCCGCGTATTAAGTTGCGTTTCTTTGGCGGCTGGAATTTTGAAGACGAAGATTCCAAGGCATCTGACTTCGCCGCTATTGGTTACGCTGAAGGCGTACCCATGGGCGGTCGCCTCAAGCCACGCGAGGGCGATGGCCCCCCTACGTTTTTAGTACACGCGCTGAAAGACCCCGATGGCGCCAACCTCGACCGCGTACAAATCATCAAAGGCTGGCTAAACGCAGACGGTAGTACTGCCGAGCGCGTTTACCATGTCGCCCTGTCAAATCACCGCAAGGTAGACCCTAAAACAGGTAAAGTGGGCGACCTGCGCTCTACGGTAGATTTGAAGAGCGCCACCTATAGTAATTCGGTTGGCGCGGTCAGCTTTAGCACAATGTGGGAAGACCCTGACTTTGACCCACAGCAACAGGCCTTCTACTATGCAAGGGTTATCGAAATACCCACCCCACGCTGGACGGCCTATGATGCGAGCTACTATAAACTGACACTATCAGATGAAGTTCCGATGGTGACTCGCGAGCGTGTGTACAGCTCCCCTATCTGGTACAAAACCAGCACATCCCAATAACCGAACGCCGAACCCTAGAGGCTACCCAATGCTTACACTGCACGGCTTTGCTGCCAGCAACTACTACAACGCGGTGAAACACGTATTGCTGCACAAGGGCATACCGTTTCAAGAAGATAAAATATTTGGCGGCGGCGACGAGTGGCTCGCGGTGAGCCCGGTAGGCAAGGTGCCCGCTATTACCACGGAGGATGGCCGCACCTTATCTGAGTCCAGTGTGATTTGTGATTACCTGGAGGAAACCTATCCGGCGGTGCCTCTCTACCCGCAGGACCCAGGCGAACGTGCCTCCGTACGCCAAATTATGAAAATCGCAGAGCTCTATCTTGAGCTACCCTGCCGAAGGCTTATTTCCTACCAGTTTTCCGGAAAGGCGGCTCCGGATGCACTACAGCGGGATATACGCCAGGTTGTTACTCGCGGCATCAAAGCTCTACAGATATTGTGCAAGTTTTCACCGTGGATCGCAGGTGAGCAACAAACCATGGCAGATATCTATGTTCATTACGTGAACGCAGTCGTCGGACAGGTAGGCTCCAAGCAACTGGAATGGGACATCCTCGCAGAAGTGCCTGGAATGAAGGAATGGCGAGCCACCATGAAGGACACGGATATTGCACGTACCGTCGAAGCCGACCGAGTCGAAAATCTGCCTGAGTTTGCCGCCTACATCACAGCCTTTATGGAAGCTGCCAAAGCAAGCGCCTCCAAAAGTGGCTGAACGTTTCTGACGAAGCTGCGAGATCACTATGAGCGACCACGAAGACCGGCTTTCCCAGCTGGAAGCGGCAGTTAGCAGGCTCAAAGACTGCGAAGCTATACGCCAACTGCTGGCCCGCTATGGCCCGCTGGCAGACAGCGCAGACACTCCGCATCGGCGCACCAAAGCAGGCTCACTCTTCTCACAGCACGGCGTATACGACCTGGGCAAGGACTGGAGCGCTGTCGGGCCTGAAGCTATCGGGGAATTACTCAACAACCCGGCACATCTTGAGCTGGTCGCCAATGGCTCTGCTCACGTGATGGGTCTGCCGTATATCGTTCTCGATGGAGACACCGCCACAGCGCTGTCCTACTCAAGAGTGTATCGACATGAAAATGGCGAGTTCAAGATATGGCGAGTGTCTGCCAACGAGTGGCATTGCGCACGTATAAAGAATGTATGGAAAGTCGAACGTCGCATCAACCGTCTACTTGACGGCTCAGAGGCGGCGCGCGAAATTCTTAAAAGAGTAGATTTGGAAGAGTAAAAACAAGAGCCACCTGAGGCAATGGGGGCCTGAGACCCCAATCACCCAGATAGCTTACAGTGACAAACGGCTAGAAATTACCCGAGATCTGCACACCGTATTCCGTACCACCACTCACGCCAGCAAAGGCGATGGTTCCTGGTATAGTTACTGCGGAGCTAATGCCATCTTCGTCCGTCAGATCACGACCGAATGCAGTGACCTTCAAAGTACGATCAGACTGAAGCTGCCACTCATAGGACAATGTTGCATCCCACACACCGCGGTCTGGCAGTAAGCCACGTGGGTCGTTAGCTGCTTCTACCCAGTACTCGTCTGTGTAGCGGTAGCCCAGGAAGGCGATCCAATTACCCGGACCCATTTGCAGGGTGTAGCTACCGTTTATGCCACCCGTCCACTCCGGTATGCGGCGCAAATCCAAGTGACTGTTATCGGTAACAATGCCATCACCGGACAAATCTGCCTGATAGTCATCGTAGCTTGCATCCAACCAACCCAGATTGGCGTTGATAATCAAGTTTTCAGAGGCCACCCAGGTAAACTCACCTTCCAGGCCCATGATCTCAACCGTTGCTGCGTTGCGCACCACAGTATTGGAACCACCGAAGCCATCGGGCTCGATGATCTCTTCCTGCTTGTCAGAGTAATCAGTGTAGAACGCAGCGAGGTTCAAACGAATGGTGTTATCGGCAAAATCGCCTTTCATACCCAGTTCGTAGTTCTCGACTGACTCAGGGTCGAATGGACCGATATTCTCGGGATCACTGTTTCGTCCATTGAAACCACCGGAGCGGAAACCTTCTGTGTAGCTAACATAAGTCAGCACATCGTCACTGACGTGATAGTCCAGGCCAATTTTGGGCGAGAATTCATTCCAGTCTTCTTTACCCGTTGCCGTACTGATGGGTATAAATATAGGCGTACCGAAGACGTAGAGGTCATCCCCACCATCGGGTAGAAAACCAGGGAAACCGTTGGCAGTACTTCCGCCAAAGAATTGGCTGCCGGTAAATTCCTTTTCTTCTTCGGTGTAGCGTCCGCCCAGCGTTAAGTTCAACTGCTCTGTGAGTCCCATATGGAACTCACCGAAAACGGCCCACACGTCACGTTCGTGTTCGGTCATTGGGTTTTGGAAAATAAGATTTGCTGAATCTATGCCCCCGAACGCGCCTATAGATGTTCTCTGTTCCAATTCATATTCATCCTGCAACCAGAACACGCCCGCGACGAAATCCCAGTTTTCACTGAGCTCATCACTGGAGGCAAAACGCAGCTCTGTACTAATCTGCTCAGATTCCTGCAGGCGATTGGCGTGGAAGAAATTCAATGAGGTACCGTCGAAATCGGTTTTGACTTCCTCATCTGTTTCCTGGATACCGGTGATAGACGTAATCGTTCCTATTCCAACATCCCAGTTCATATTCAATGTGTAACTGTCCCATTCGAAAGCAATAGGGTTGTAGTAGTCCTGCGTCATCACGTTTATGTCAGTAACAGAGTCACCACAGGTTTCCCCAAAAATAACAACAGGCAAAACACAGGGAACGTCTGGCGCTGGGTTTACTGGGTTATCAGTATTGAGAGAACTGATATTCTGCAGAGGTATGCCGTCGTTGGTATCTTCGTAGTACACATAAGTAAATGTGGCATCGAAGTTGTCTGTGGGTGTCCACAGAGCTGTTGCGTTAAATTGCTGGTTGTCGGCGTCTCCCACTCTTTCGCTGACGAGTCCGTTCTCAGTCTCGTACTCGCGCTTACGCAGGCCGCCATCTTTTTGCGAAGAGTAGCCAATTTTACCTGCGAGTTTGTCAGCAATAATCGGGAAATTAGCAACGGCCTTATAGTCAATGCGATCATCGTTCCCCACAGTCAACTCATACTTCACGCCAAGCTCACCCGTTGGCGCGGTACGCGTAATGTTAATCACGCCACCTGTAGTATTTCGACCAAACAGGGTTCCCTGAGGGCCACGCAATACCTCAAAGTTTGCATAGTCAAACGTGTTCGACATAGAGCCGTTCACAAACGATAGAGGTACGCCGTCCAGGACAACACCGACTGCCGGATCAAAGCTGCGCTCCACTTCCTGCGTTCCTACACCACGCAAATACAGAGAAGCGCCCGCTGGAGAAACACTCACAGCGTCAATAATCAGGTTGGGGATGAAACCTTCCATCTCGCGGATATCGCGCATCACGAGGTTATCAATTGTCTTGCCACTGAATGCAGAAACGGCTATCGGCACACTTTGCATTGATTCGGAGGTTTTTCGCGCTGTTACGAGAATTTCCTCCAAAGTGGCTGCGCCCTGACCATAGGCCAGCGGCGTTATGGATGACACGGCTCCGGCCAGCGCCAAGCCTACTGCGATACTGGAAGACTTAAATTGAGGGTGCTTGATAGTCATGAACATGCTCCTGCCTTGCCACTGAATGGCGTTCTTATTAACGTTAGGCAATGCGGTACTTTCGGCCTTAGCGAGGGCCTGTAACGCAAGAACTGCACTGCCTGTGGAAAAAAGCAATCTGTCCTGTTTGCTTTTTCAGTATCCACCCTTACTGGGGAAAAAAGCAATACAGTCTGGTTACTATTTCAAATGAATTTTCGGTTCGAGGAGATTGGGGATAAAACGACGATATAGGGGCGACAGCCTCCTGGGGAGGCTTCGGCAGGCAATCACAGGAAGCACATTCAGTTTTGGTTTATTTTGGAGCGCAAGGCCTCCACGCGGCTGCGGTTTGTGCCCATATCACTAAACCCTAGTCGGGAAGAGGAGCGTACTTGAATGCGCTCCAAATCTGCTTGGTAGAGCAGCTGCACATCGTCGCGGTAGCGCATCAAGGGGGTCACCACCACTGCCTGCATAAAAGAGCCGTCCTCCACAGTAAGCTCCCAACCTCGCTGACCCCCTAACCAAAGTTTGAGGGAATCCCACTGGGCCATGCTAGCTGACAACGACTCAATAGCATGCACGCCCTCCCCTGATTGACTGTTTACGCAATTGGGGAAGTCCCCACACAGTGGCAGCAGTTTTCCCTCAGACGGCCTGCCAGGCGCGAAGCTACATGCGCCCAACCAAAGGAGAATACCCAAGATGAAGACAAACCTGTAAATCATAGTGGCGCGAGGACCAGAAAATTGACGAATGCAACTTCATTGTGTGATAGACGTGACACGCTGTCCAGCGAACTACGCCCGCGAACAATTACCCCACACTAGCTTCGCATCAAAGTAAACTCAAGGAATCAGCTGGCCTGCGAATAGCAGAACCAGCGATAGGCGGGCTCAGCGCCAAGCATCGTGCTGCAACCGTAAAAAGTTCTTTGTCCGCCATTGCTCGTGCACTACCATGGCAACAATGACAGTCTTCTTATAACAATAATAAGGATACACTGAATGCTCGATGACGCAGCTAGACTCTGGTTTAAATCAGAAGTGGATGAAGTCGCCGAAGCCATGCTTCCCAGCGAGCAATTGTCGCTATTCCAGACCTTTAGCCATCATTTCATCCACATCCATCTTTCGGAATCTCTCTTGGCCTGGCGCCCTGCCGACATGTTCGGTGCCCTGCATGGCCTGTACGATTTCTTTCAGCAGCGCACCACCGACACAACCGCGCATGTCAAAGTGTTCAATCCCGATATGGAACAGGATGGCTGGGAATCGCTGCACACCGTTATTGTTATCAACCAGCGAGATATGCCTTTTTTGGTAGATTCTCTGCGCATGGCGTTGAATCGGCTGGGATTGAATATATACCTGTTTGAAAGCCTTACGGCATGGGTACAGCGTGACGAAGAAGGTAGTGTACTGGCAATTTCCGATACAGCACCGGACACTGATCTCGCCAACTACGAAAGGGAACACATTGCACTGGTGCAAGTTGATCTCCAAGGCGAGGGATGGGAGCGCGAAAGCATCAAGCAGGATTTGCTGGGTGTCTTGGCACAAGTTGATGGCTGTGTCTCTGATTATCAGCCAATGCTACAACGCCTCAAAGCCTTGATTCGCGAGCTGGAAGCGGAGCCCGAAGTAGACACGGAGGATCTCGCTTTCCTTCGCTGGCTGCATGACGGCAACTTTACCCTGCTAGGGCTTTGCGAGTTCCAAATCGCCCGCTCCGACACCGGCGAAGTCATGCACGAACTTAGCGAGCAACGTCTGGGACTGATGCGCCAGCGGGAACCACTACAGCCTGCTCGATTAGACGCACTGAGCCCCGGCTTCGGACTGTTTTATAACTCCTCGGCCAGCCTTGGCTTTACCAAATCATCGAGACGCTCTACCGTGCATCGCGCGGTCTATTCAGACTATGTACTCATTAAGCGCCGGGACGCCAACGGCAAACCTATAGGCGAAGTTCGCCTGCTGGGTCTGTATACCTCCAAGCTGTATCACAGCAGTGTAAAGGATATTCCGCTGATTCGAAAAAAGGCCGCCAGCCTGGAGGAACTCTCCCGCTTTGAGCCGGCTAGTCACGATGGCAAAGCCTTCGCAGCGGTACTGGAAGGACACCCCAGGGATGAGCTGATCCAAACCGATATCGGGCAAATGCTGGATATCAGCCTCGGTATATGGCGCATTATCGATAGGCGCGCAGTGCGTCTATTTATGCGCAACGATCCTTTCGAGAAGTTTGTCAGTTGCATCGTCTATCTACCCAAGGAAAGTTTCTCAACCACCAACAGACAAGGTATCGAGCGGAAATTGCGCGAAGAGCTAGACGCCGAAGAAGGCGAGTTCAACATCCAGTTTTTGAGTGAATCGGTGTTAGTCAGAATTCATTTTTTTTTCCGCATCTGCAATCGCAAATACAAGGCCATTGATCACGCGATGCTGGAGCAGGAAATTGTAGAACTGGTACGCGACTGGACCAGTGAATTAAAGGAAGCAATCCAAACTCAGTGGGGCAGTACACTCTCTCCAGCGCTGATTAAAATTTGGGCCAGTGCTTTTGAACCTGCATATCAGCACGAGTACAGCGCCGAAGAATGTACAAATGACATAGGCTGTGTAACAGCACTGACAGAAGATGAAGAGCTGGGACTGCGCTTCTTCAATCATCCAGGCAGCGCTGACGATATTATGCGCCTAAAGCTATTTAGGCTTAACCAGGGTATCGAACTTTCTGACATTATTCCGATGCTGGAGAACCTCGGGTTTCGCGTTCTTGGCGAACAGCCGCATCAAATCACACTGCACGACGGCAGCAAGATCTGGATGCTCGACTTCACACTTCGCTTCACCATGAACATAAAGGGTGCACTTGATGTGGATGCGGTTCGCGAGCAATTCAAGCAGGCGTTTCTGGCGGTATGGAGACGGCATAGCGAAGATGATGAATTCAATCGGCTCGTCCTGGGTGCCCGTCTCGATTGGCACGCGGCAGCACTGCTGCGCGCCTATGCCAATTACCTAAAGCAACTCGGCTCCCCCTTCGGACTGGTTTTCATTGCAGATGTACTGTCCCGGCAATTGGAAATCACGCGTAATTTAATGGCATTGTTTCGCAGGAAGTTTGATCCCCGCCTATATGCGAATTCAACCCATGGCGAAGAGCATGATCTCGAACATCGTGCCGACCGAGTGGAACGCTTAGCCAGCAAAATTATTGCCGACCTGGAACACGTCGCCAATCGCAACGAAGACGAATTAATTCGCCAATACTTGCAGCTACTACTGGCAACTTCGCGCACCAACTATTTCCAGCCTGTGAAGAGCGGTGAGAGCGGTGAATATTTAGCGCTCAAAATCGAAACCGAAAAACTCGACTTTGCGCCCAAGCCGCGCCCAATGTTTGAAATATACGTACACTCCACGCGCTTTGAAGGCGTTCACCTTCGAGGCGGAAAAATTGCCCGCGGTGGCATTCGTTGGTCAGATAGGTTCGAGGACTATCGAACGGAAGTGCTTGGTCTAGTGAAAGCACAACATGTCAAAAATGCCGTTATTGTGCCTACGGGCGCAAAAGGTGGGTTTATAGCACGCCAAGCCGACCCCACGGCCGGGCGAGACGCATGGCTGGAAGAGGGCATTTCCTGCTATCGCTTATTCATCAACGCCCTGCTGGACATCACTGACAACCGCGTAGATGGCGCCATAGTGAAGCCAGAAAACGTAGTCTGCGCAGACGGGGAAGACCCCTATCTTGTTGTCGCGGCTGATAAAGGAACAGCCACTTTTTCTGATACAGCCAACGAAATATCGGAGAAGCACGGTCACTGGCTGGGCGATGCGTTTGCCTCCGGCGGCAGCAATGGCTACGACCACAAAGCCATGGGTATTACAGCACGCGGAGCCTGGGTGGCAGTGCAACGGCATTTTAGAGAGTTAGGCACGAATGTTCAGTCTGACAGCATTGACGTTATTGGCATCGGTGACATGAGTGGCGATGTATTTGGCAACGGCATGTTACTCAGCGAGGAGATTCGGGTAGTCGCCGCCTTTAATCACTTGCATATATTTATCGACCCCAACCCTGACCCCGCTGCGAGTTTCGCCGAGCGTCAGCGCTTGTTTGCCCTACCCCGATCTGGCTGGGCCGACTACAACACTGAGCTTATGTCCAATGGAGGTGGCGTGTTTGAACGCAGCGCCAAAACCATTCCAGTGAGTGCTCAAATGCAGCAGTTGCTGGACTGCACGGATACCAGCCTTGAACCGGACCTGATGATAAATCGATTGCTAAAGGCGAAGGTTGATCTCATTTGGAACGGTGGCGTTGGTACCTATGTTAAGGGCAGTAACGAATCCGATGCGCTGGTGGGTGATAGAGCCAACGATAGCCTAAGAGTCACTGGCGAAGAATTACGCTGTAAGGTCATTGGCGAAGGCGGCAACCTTGGTTTTACGCAGGAGGGTAGAATCGAATTTTGCCAGAACGGAGGAATCTGTAATACCGACTTTATTGATAACGCCGCTGGTGTGGATTGTTCTGATAATGAAGTAAACATAAAAATACTGTTAGATACCCTCGCCGCTGTTGGAAAACTGAGTGTGGAACAGCGCAATGAAACGCTACGAGACATGACAAACGACGTCGCTGATCTGGTATTGCACAGTAACTACCGTCAAACGCTGGCGATCAGCCTAGCGGGACATAATAGGGACCAACAACAGCACGACTATGTGCGCTTTATGCAGTTTCTGGAAGAGATGGGAGCTTTGGACCGACAGCTGGAATATCTACCAGATGATGAACAGCTGAGAGAGCTCACTGCAAAAGGCATCGCCTGGTCACGGCCGGAATTAAGCGTACTAATTTCCTATGCGAAGGTGTGGCTTAAGGACGAACTAAACCCGCCAGAGCCTCATAGTGATGAGTATCTACTGCGTTATCTATTTCGCGCCTTTCCACAACAGTTGAACGAACTCGCACCTCAAGATATACGCGATCATCAACTCGCCAATGAGATCATTGCCACGCGCATCGCCAACGACATGGTGAACCGCATGGGTTTTACCTATTGCTTCCGGCTGGTGGATTCACTCGGTGTCTCTCCAATGCAGGTAGCGAATACTTTTGTGGTGGTGATGCACCTGTTTGATTTAGACGCCCTGTGGGTCGATATCGAGGAGATGGATTACAGCCTTGCTGCCCAGGAACAATATGAACTGCTCAGCCAGGTCATGGAACTGGCCCGACGGGCCAGCCGCTGGTATCTACGTAATCGCCGCTCATTCAGCCCCGCAGAAGAAATAGCCGGGGCACAGGCGAGCTTTGAAACTCTGTTGGCAGACCCCCTCAGCCTACACCAACCTGACTGGCGTCTGTTATCCGAACAAAGCGCGGCTGCCTTAGAAAAGAAAGGTGTACCTCAAAGCGTGGCCACCCGAAGCGCGGTATTGAATAGCTTCTTTTTCTTCCCCGGTGCTACTGACGTAGCGCTGGAAACCGGAACCGATGTGCGCAAGGTTGCCCGCTTGTGCTTCTCACTCACATCTACTCTGCAAATCGATTGGCTACTAAAGACTCTACTTGATTGGCATTCGGAAGATCGTTGGCAGGATTTGGCCAGGGAGTCACACATTGATGAGCTTGAACTCGTACTGCGTCAACTCACGCTAAACCTACTGCAGAGGAATGAAGGTAAAGCAGTAGATGTTGCTGCGCTGGAGGATGATTGGCGATCTTGTCACGGTACAGCACTTACACGCTTCACTGATTTGATGAGCAGTTTACGTGGCACCGAATTTACAGGTTTGGCGGTGGTTACTGTAGTGCTGGACGAACTAAAGAATTTGATCGAGGCACACTAGAGTACAAGATCAGCACGTCTAACCCGTCGCGGGTTCGAAAACCTTGAACGCAACTCACAGCCCCAAACACTTCACTAAAAGTGTCTGGGGCTATCCTTTACAGCTTAGTCCTCTAACTACTCCAGGTTCGCATAGATGGTGAGCATCTCACCGTTGCGCGCGACCTGAACCACATCGAGGGACAGGCCGAGGAAAGAAGGAAGCGGGAAGCTGCCTAGACCGCCGGCCAATGCCGGCAAGAAGGTGCCTACCACATGGGGAAGCAGCGCTTCTACAGCCGACAAATCAGAACCGAATGGGTTTTCAATCGCCTTGGCTGTGATGAAACTGGGATCCGGCTCGGCGAGAACAAAGACCAGAGTCCCAGTGGCAGGATCGAAGCTAAGATCAATTCCAACATCAGCATCAAGCATCAGATCTGCTGCCTCAATATCGGTTCCCTCCGGATCGGTAACAATCGCTGACATATTGAGCTGTGCAATCTTGAGCAATGCAAGTTCACCGCCAGGCCCTGGTGCTCCTGTGATCAGCGGGGCAATGGTAGGGCGAATTTCCAAGCGTGCGGGGAAATCCGGTGGAAGGTTAGCCAGAAACGGAATAAAGGGCGCAAGTAAACCGGAGGTCAGTGCCTGCGGCGTGCCCGTACTCGCCAGATCAATTTCAGTGACAGTGGCTATCAGTAGGCCACACTCAATCATAGAGCGCAGGAGCTGGTTAAAACCTGAACTGGAGATGCCCAGCCCTATATCGTAAGGCGTCCCGTTTGGTGAGTTGGTGCCAAAGCTCGGGAATGTCTGCGCTACATGGTAAGACGCGGTAAGGTCTGGCGCACCTGCTGGTGGGTCGCATTCGCCCAGGCCGGTACCGATGTTTGTAACAAAACGTGCATCAGAACCAAGAGTGATGCCTGTCGTCGTCTCCTGCACTTGGAAAAACGGTGCGTCGAGCTCGGTGTTAAGTGCTTGACCGGCAGGGCCAGAGATATCCACACCTGCAAGAGCACCCTCAATAGCTGCGGCTATAGGCGTATTGCCATTGCCATCAACACTGTTGAGGAAACCTTCAAGACCGCCGATCACAAGAGGTTCTACATCTCCGATAATCAACTGAATGATATCGCCGACAAGGAATGTATCGCATGCACCGCTAGTGAAGGTCTGGTCGAAGTTAACGAACATGGTGGAGATACCACCCAACTGGGCAACATCAACTTTGTTGGGATTGGTAGCATCAGGCTCAAGCGTATAGTCACCTGCCAAAGTTACGGTGCTGGCCATGAGATTGAGGTCACAGTTCGGTACAAGTACGTAAGAACCGCCGTCCAGATAAACGTTCAGATCGAAATCACTAAGAGTGATAACCGCGTGAACACTGTTCTGCTGGGGGCTGAAATCCACACTAAAACCGGAAATACTGGGCTCAGGCGCAGTAATCGATATAGTGGCGCGACCAAGACAGCCCAAAAATCCGCCGTCGATGACGCAAAGATCCTGCACAACATTCGTACCTACAGGCATCAAGGTTGGCAGATCTATATTGACCAAACCGGAAACAACCGGCTCCAAGGCCTCCAGACCTGAGGCATTAATTTGCAAAGCGATAGCTTCGGGGGAGTAGTCACCCTCAGCGACGGAGTCGCCCACGACGATCACGATGCGATCGCTATCGACCCAACCGGTAGATATTTCAGTGAGGTCAGTTTCTATGGCATTAAAAACGGCGTTGGGGTCCAGCACAATACTGGTGGAGTAAGTCCCGTCAGGTGCGAGCGCCACATTGGCGCCGTTGATCTCGAGTAATAGATCGGCGACAACTATAGGCCGCTCCTCCGGCTTAGTGCTGAAAACGTTACCAGTAACGTTGACGACGGTGTCATTAACAAACTCTCCGTTATCGGGGTCATCTATGACAACGCGGGCACAACCAACAAAGGCAGCGCTGGCGACTATAAGCGGTAGGACGAATAACCTTGAGAAACTGCTCATACCTGACCGTCTCCTTTTTTTATTGTGACTAAATTCAGCGGCTGAACGCTGTATGTGCATTCTATATAGCACTCAACCAGCTAAAACCCAGCGGGTGGTGAGCGCATTTTAGCAGTCGAATTCCACCCCTCTCAGCGATAGTAAAGTTCGTGCAATAATTATTCCGGTTATGAAAATAGGCTCAAAAATCAATTGCTTGCACTTGTTGAGTAGACACTAACCTTTTACTGGATGTAAAGAATACTGACGCTTTTTCTATATTGAGAAGTAGAGTCCTTTTATTAGTACCGCGCCCTTCTCACTTTTTCAGACTCACGACTGTCCACACATCTGAGCAATAGCTGCGCAACGCTGGACTACAGCTGAAATCATCACCCCAAATTCGCATGTGCTGATTTTCAGTGTGATGCCCAATACCCTACCTACCTAATGGCTCGGGGATATCGATATTCACTAGGTAAGGATGAACCTAATTGTGTAGTCGTTGGCGCAAGTCGTACCGGAAGTACATTGCTGGTAGAGACGCTGAACTGCCCGGAAGGCATATGTTGCCATGGTGAGCTTCTCAGGCTTACGCAGCTCAGCGGCCTTCGAATTGATTTCGTCCGAAGAAAGGAACGGGGCTCCATAACAAAACTGCAAAAGCCCACAATGATGGCAATCAGCTACCCCTAAACTTTTTCCTCATGGGGCGAAAGTAGACATCCAGGTAGCGGTCTAGCACAAAGGAATAGAACACCGCGATTATCAATGTGCCCACAAGCAACCCGGGAATCGAGGTCGCTATATCATTGTGCTTCAAAAAGGAGAGCACTACATAGTGTATGAGATAGATGAAGTAGGAATACACGCCAAGCTTTCTCATCCAAGCCCAGTTAAGCCAGCTGAATAGCCAGTAATCAGAAGCCTTAACGGCGTAGTAGAAGATGGGCATCAGGGCGACACCCTGAAGGCTGTATCGATAGGTCTCCCTGAAAGACGGGTCTCTGTAAATTAGCGTGAATAAAAGAAGCGCCCCGCCGCCGGCAACAAAAGCCCAACCTTTTAGCGAGAGCGTCGCAGTTCGTTCCGCCGTAATCGGATTCCACAACATAGCGAAGATGCAGCCAAACAGTATTGAATCTATTCGTGTGTCCGTTGCGTAGTAGGTTCTGTAGGTTTCAACATGAACCACTTCTACCAAATAGAGCCTCCATAGCAGGACTATAACGCACAACAGGGCCAGACTTATCGCCGTATTTCTGGAGCCAACCCTTCCCAACAGGAATAACATTAATAGAGGGAAGAAGAGATAGAAGTGCTCTTCAACCGCCAATGACCAGAGTATGTCCAGGCCTTCAGGAATTTCACCCGGCCACTGCAAAATAGAATGGTAGTTCGCCAGATAGAAAATTTGAGAGAACAGACCTTCCCAGGACGCGCCCCCCCCAATCAGCCCTGCGAAATACAAACCGTAAGCCACTGCCAACGTCGCGAACAGCGGCGGGAACAGACGCAAAAAACGTCGAGCAAAGAAATACGGATAGTTAATTGTCTTGTTTCGATCAAATTCCGATACAAGTAGAGTAGTGATCAGGAACCCACTCAAGAAAAAAAATATGGTGACGCCCAGACCGCCGGGGACGAGATGACCGAGGCCAGCGTGCGCAATCACAACGATAAATACAGAAATGGTGCGTATACCATCGAGAGATGGGATGTAGTTAACGCTCATGCTCAGGTCCTTATCGGGTCGTTGCCTTAAACAGGTGTTCCCGGGAGCACGACCCAAAAAAACGCCTAATAGTGTCTCCCCCGAAGCAGCTCTATTAATACTCCAATCGTCCTACAACGTCAAAAATATCACGACTTTTCAGTCGTGTTTACCCTACAACTGAGGCGTAAATAATCCGACTTTTTGGAAGATCTAAATTACTCAAAAAATGACGTCAATTTTCATACCTACCGACAGTGATCACTACCTGGGTCGACCAAAAACTTTACCCCTACCAGAACAAAGGATGTGTTGAATTTCTGTTTGAGGGTGAGGGCCAAAGCAAACAATAAGATCAACCGGCCACCTTTATTCTAAACTGGCGTCAGATTCAGTAAACCACCCCATTACTCATCAGCCTCAATCCAACAGGGTCGCGCACATGGCCGGCACAATCAATTGCAACACCGAGTTTGGTGTACCGATATTTGATATCTCATTGGCAGATTTCAAACAGCACCAACAACTCCTAATAGAACACTTCCTTGGAATGCGTGAATCGGCGCAAAGTAGCCGCAAGAGCAATCGTGGCGATTGCCATTCCGATGATAAATTGTTTAAGTCGGAGCACCCTTGGGTGGTGTGGCTTGTGCAAACCCTATTTCAAGCCAGTGGCGAAAGGGTCAAGCAAGGAGGTTACCTTCCCACAAATCAAGACGTGGTCATGTCTGGCTGTTGGGCCAACATCAACGATGCGGGCGACTGGAATTCTCCCCATTCTCACCTGCCGGACATCTGGTCAGGCGTTTGCTACATCGATGTGAACAGCAAAGATTCGAGCGTGCTGAGACGCGATGGCGATATCATCTTCATCAATCCGCTGCCGCTGAGTATCGAACACAATAGAGCGGCTACCAAAACAGCGCGGCCGAAGAATGGCAGCCTGTTCCTGTTTCGCAGCTACCTATTGCATATGGTCGCGCCGCACTTCGATACCAAGCCCAGAATCACCGTGGCCTTCAATATGAAGTTCAAACCCGCCGCATAAGTTTATCTGTGTCTTCTACTCGGTGGAGCCCGTCATCTTTATCCTGAGCCAGTTACGGCCGGGCTCGAAAGAGATAATTTCCCGGTAGGCCCATACGCCGTGACGCCTGCACCGCGGGGTGACCAGGCACCGGCAAACGTTCTACCATTTTGCCAACGGTGGTCAGTACTCTAGCTTGCCGAGGAGATAAGACCTGCTCCCCCGGCAAACCCAAACGCTCCTGAACAGCAGGAGGCACAAGAGAAATAGCAGCGCGAATACAGGGCCCCTGTAACAGGCGAAGTGGTCCCGGCAGTGCTGGCGTCTGCCACATGATTTCGAGAAACTCATCGACTATTGCGTGATGTTTAAGCTGCGGCAATGTTGCTGCGAAAAGTTGTTCCTGCTCAGATTCGCTGGCCGGGGCGCCGGTAGCTCCATAAAGAAGCGCTGCGGGCTGAGATTCGTGATAAAACTGGTCACGCTCCACTGCGGACAAGGGTGCTACGAAGTGGTCGTAGGCCTGCAAGAATCCGAAGGAAGCTGTAGCCTGCACCCAATCCATCAACTCAGGTTCTAACGCATGATAGTCCTGCCCTTCGGGCGTAACCCCTGCCACTCGAGAGTGCATCCGGGTAATCCCAGCAATCATCTCCTGCGCGACACTGCGCGGGCCATAAACAGTCACCATCGCTGCCAGCCCCGTGCGCTGCATTCGATCCAACGGTTTGCTTCGAAAGGTGCTGTGTTCCCACACACCCGTACGCACGCGCGGCTCGGCCAACTCCAGAATAACGGCCGTGATACCGCCAATGAACAATGCGATGGGGTTTTTGAATACGCGCCAGGAGATGGAATCCGCAGCCGCGAGTGCTGGCTCGCCTAGTGGGAGGGAAAAATCGGGCAGCACAAGCCTGGGGCTCACTTTGTTACTGTCCGCCTGTCGCTTTGCGGAAGAGAATGGACTTTTCATGCCTTATTATCGCGCGAAAAGCCCATTTTGTCTTGGCAGCCTCTAACA
>JBLFWP010000052.1:0-25332 GCA_047611225.1 Halioglobus sp. | reverse complement strand
CGGTAATGCACCGGATGGCGCTGCGCGTGAATCAACTACCGCAACGACTTCACGACCGGCCTCGTGCCAATTCATCGCGGTGCGATAGGCTTCGTCATTCGTCGTAAACAGCAACAGCTTTTTGCCCGGGACAACACCATAGCGATTGACGTAAGTAGCGACAGAAGATGCCAGCATCACTCCGGGAATATCATTGTGCGCAAACACCAGGGGGCGTTCGATCGCACCTGTGGCCAATACGACCTGACGTGCTCGCACCCGATGTAGACGCTGCCGCGTTCCGCTTTTGGCAACAATACCCAGGTGGTCCGTGCGCCGTTCAAGAATGGCTAAAAAGTTATGGTCGTAGTAACCAAAGACCGTGCTGCGCGGCAGTAGTTGCACGTTGTCTGAGGCCCGCAGCTCTTCAATTAGTTGCGCTATCCAATCTGCTGCGGGCTGTTCATCAATATTGGACGGTGAACCGAGTAGGCTACCGCCAAACTCATTCTGTTCATCGGCAATGATCACCCGGGCGCCGCTTAGCGCCGCCTGCTGCGCTGCCACCAATCCCGCCGGGCCCGCGCCCACCACCAATACATCGCAGTGTTGATTGAGCTTGTCGTAGCTATCGGTATCTGCCTCTTTGGGTGCATGCCCTAGGCCTGCGCCTTGGCGAATAAAGTGCTCGTAGGTCATCCACAATTTTCGTGGACGCATAAAAGTTTTGTAGTAAAAGCCCGGTGGCATTAATCGTCCGAACGCTCCCATAATACCCATTAGATCGAAGTCGACACTGGGCCAGCCGTTTACGCTGTTCGCCTCCAGCCCGTCATACAATTCCACTTGGGTGGCGCGTAGGTTGGGCACCGTGTGCGCACCACTACCCAGCTGCACGATGGCATTGGGCTCCTCCGAACCATGCCCAACAACGCCGCGTGGCCTGCCATACTTAAAACTACGGCCCACCACATCAACACCATTGGCGAGCAGCGCTGATGCCAGCGTGTCTCCCTCAAACCCCGAGTAAGACTTGCGGTTGAATGTAAAGGCAAGTGGCTTCGTGCGATCAATACGACCGCCTGTTGGCAAACGATTCTTCTGCATTACTCTGGCTCTCCGGAACGGTCACTGACCGCCGACTCACCCGGCTTAGCGCCCATCGGATAGCTTTTGAGTATCTGATAGCTAACGGTATCGCGGATGACATTGAAATAGCGCCTGCACCCCGCTGCGTGCTCCCACATCTCGTGGTGGATACCTCGCGGGTTCTTGCGAAAGAACAGGTAATCGCCCCACTCTTCATCGGACACAGCCTTAGGGTCCAGCGGTCGTGCGATATGGGCCTCGCCACCGTAATGGAACTCCTCTTCCTCTCGCGCTTCCCTGCAATAGGGGCAGTAAATTTGTAACATCTCTACGTCCTCTAGTGGGCTACGCCGGCAGCGCCGTGCTCATCGATCAATGCACCGCTGTAAAAGCGGTCGATGTTGAAAGGTTCGGCCATCGGGTGCGGTTTATCATTAGCAACTGTGTCGGCAAAAACGTAACCCGAACCCGGGGTAGCCTTAAAGCCTCCTGTGCCCCAACCGCAATTGAAATATAAACCCGGCACCGAGGTTTTACTCACGATAGGACAGGCATCCGGGCAGGTATCGACGATGCCGCCCCACTGTCTGTTCATGCGAACGCGACTAAATGCGGGAAACAACTCACAAATCGCCTGCACTGTATGCTCAACCACATGAAAGGAACCGCGCTGACCATAGCCGTTGTAACTATCCACTCCCGCACCTATTACCAGGTCGCCTTTGTCGGACTGGCTTATATAGCCGTGTACAGCATTGGACATAACCACTGTATCCAAACAAGGTTTCAACGGCTCTGATACCAACGCCTGCAGCGGTCGCGATTCAATCGGCAAGCGCAAGCCCACCATCGCCGCCATTACGCCCGAATTTCCCGCGGTGACGCAGGCCACCTTGCGAGCACCAATAAAACCGCGGTTAGTTTCTACACCCACTGCGACACCATTTTGGCGACGAATTCCAGTGACTTCGGTTTCTTGAATTAGATCTACCCCAAGGTCGCTCGCACCACGGGCATAACCCCAGGCCACTGCATCGTGTCTGGCGGTGCCGCCACGCGGTTGCCAGGAAGCGCCCAACACCGGGTAGCGGCTGTTTGGAGAACAATTCATTAACGGCACACGTGCCTGCACTTCATCCGTGTTCAATACTTCGCCGTCAATTCCATTTAGTCGATTGGCGTTCACTCGACGTTGTATGTCGCGCATATCCTGCAAGGTGTGCCCAAGGTTAAGCACACCACGTTGACTGAACATCACATTAAAATTCAACTCCTGACTCATGCCTTCCCACAGCTTGAGCGAGAAGTCATACAACTGACTTGCCTCATCCCACAGATAATTGGAACGAATGATGGTGGTATTGCGCGCCGTATTACCGCCGCCTAAATATCCTTTCTCCACCACTGCTACATTGGTTATGCCGTGCACCTTGGCGAGATAGTAAGCCGTAGCCAAACCGTGACCGCCACCGCCTACAATCACTACATCGTAATCTGACTTTGGCGCGGGACTGCGCCAGGCCCTCTGCCAATTCTCGTGGTAAGTTCGCGCATGTTTGAAAAGTTTGAACAGTGAATATTTTTCCATGGACATCTCGCGTGTTTCAATTCGAGTTCTTGTGTGAAAACTGTGGCAGCAAAACTTACTTTAGAACGGTCTGTACTCTTGCACAGTACAACAGCTCAGCTTCTAGGCAATTCACTTTCCGGATCGTATAACGCCTTGTAACCCACCGACTCTACCGTCATCGCAAATTGTTCGCCCAGATACTCCATAGTCATCTCACGGCCTTCCTGACAATAGTCAAAGGGCAGAAAACCTAGCCCTATGTTTTTACCAATGCTAGGACCAAATGCGATGCTGGTCAGATGAGAACGACGGCCTTTTGAATCAATGGGAACTTCGCCAGTCTGTGGGTCAATCAACGGCGCAGCACCAACGGGATAACGGGCCATGCCCTGAGAATCAATATTGTCGTTCATTACCAGTGTGCAAAGGTATGCGGCCTGCTCTTCTAACTCGCGCTGTTCGAGGTAGGGTGTCTTGCCGAAGAAATCGGCCTTCTTCACCACCGGGCGAGCAAGGCCTACTTCGTACAAATTGTATTCCGTCAGCAGATCGGCATTTTGCAGACGCAGGCTCTTCTCCATACGTCGACTGTTGGCGTAAGTTTCAATACCAACGGGCGTCACGCCCTGCGCGTAAACCAGATCCCACAGCGACATGCCGTAGCTGGCATCAACGTGTAGCTCCCAACCCTGCTCGCCAACATAGGAAATGCGGAAGGCTTCCACTGGAATACCCTGCAGCGTGAGCCTTCGTGTCGCGGCGAAGGGGAAATTCTCTTCGTCCCAGGCAGAGGGATCATCAGCTATCGATTGAATTGTCTTACGCGCGTTTGGCCCCCAGACGCCCAGGCAACCAATGTGATCTGATCGATCTTCAATACTGACCTGCCAGCCGTTGTCTTGTGCCATGCGCTTTAACCAGATGTAATCCCGGTGTCCAGCATCGGCGCCGTCGATAACACGGAAGCGATCTTTGGCATGACGAATAACCGTGAGGTCTGCGCGCACACCAGCGCG
The DNA here is from genome assembly GCA_047611225.1 of Halioglobus sp. GTDB lineage: Bacteria > Pseudomonadota > Gammaproteobacteria > Pseudomonadales > Halieaceae > Marimicrobium. The sequence goes on along the minus strand of JBLFWP010000052.1, from coordinate 21,678 downwards.
TTTGTCCAGAAAGTGCGTGTAAACGCCCTTCCCTATCGCAGTATCGCCGCCTACTTTGGCCACACAGGCGTATTCCATCAATGTTTCTGCGTCTGTGCCGCTGACATCGTAGACTGCAAAGTGCGACAGGTTAATCATGCCTACGTTATCCGACATCGCCAGTTGCTCAGCATTAGAGACACGCCAGAAATGGCGATTGTCCCACTCGTGCTCACGTACCGGCACACGCTCGCCGTACTTCTCTAACAAGTGCTCGTTAGAGGCATAACCGTGCGCACGCTCCCAACCTGAAAGCTCCATGAAGTGTCCACCCAGCTCTTGCTCGCGCGCCCAAAAGGGGCTGCGACGCAGATTGCGGCCCTTGGAATAGGGTTCGCGGTTATGCACTGCCGGGTTATAAATTTTGAACGCGTTTTCATAGCAACGATCGTGAATATAGGCTGGCGTCTTCTGAATGGGATAGTGACGTGCAGTATCGATACCGAAAAAATCCATCTCGGCGACACCGTCGGTCATCCAGTCCACCAATACCTTGGCAATACCGGGGGCGTCTTTCACCCACACGGCCACCGCGTACCAAAGCCCTCGGGTCAACGCGGACTCACCCACCGATGGACCGCCGTCGGTGGTTACCTGCAGCAAGCCGTTAAACGAGTGCTTTTCGTTGTAACCAATTTCGCCAAGGATAGGGGTCAATTCAATCGCGCGCTCCAGTGGCTCCATAATTTGCTCGAGCTCAAGATCGCGTTGCGACGGTGACCAGTGGCTGTCGCCTATTTCAGGAAGGTTACGCGGGTGTAGCAGTCGAGGCTCCTTTTCCTCGTAGTAACCCCATTCGATCTGGCCACCATCGGGTGTTTTGGGATCACCGGTGTCACGCATATAGGCTGAGTTGCCCTGGTCGCGCATAAGCGGATAACCGATGTCTTTGCCGGTGCCTTCGAATTCAGTGAAGGGGCCGAAGAAAGTGAGTGGGTGATCTACCGGCATCACCGGCAGGTCTTCGCCCGCCATTTCGGCGATGGTGCGCCCCCATAGGCCGGTGCACACGATAACGTGGTTGGCGGCAATATAACCGCGAGTAGTTTCCACACCTACTATCCGCCCGTCCTTTATATCGAGACCGGTCGCGCTGGTGTTGGCAAACGATTGTGCTTTACCTGTTTCGACGGCGTTATCTACCAGGATTCCGGCGACTGTTTGCGAACGGGGTTTGACCAGGCCTGCATCGGGGTCCCACATAGCGCCCTGAATCATATCCTCCTCAAGCAACGGAAAGAGTGCCTTGGCTTCGGCCGCACTGATCATCTTCACATTGGTACCAAAGGCCTTACCGGAGGCAACCTTGCGCTTAAGTTCCAGCATGCGGTCATCGTCGCCCTTGCGAGCTACCTCGAGACCACCGACGCGCGAATAGTGACCCATTTTGTCGAAGAACTCGATGCTGTAGTGCGTGGTGTAGCAGGTGAATTTGCTGTGGTCAGTGGCAAAGCAAAAATCGGATGCGTGGGAGGTTGAACCTATGTCGGTGGGGACCGATGTCTTGTCGATACCGACTATATCTTCCCAGCCACGCTCAATCAGATGGTGCATCACCGACGCGCCGACGATACCCCCAAGCCCGATAATGACGACGTTGGATTTTTCTGGAAACTGTGCCATGCCTACTCTCCGAAGGACGCGTAAGCGTCGCCTGCGCCTAGTTCCATGATAATCGCGCGGGCATCAACTTTTTACTTAACGTTCTAGCCAGTTTATCACCGGGCTGGTACGTCCATTGCGGGGAAACGACTTGGGCGTATTTATAAGCGGCAAACACCTGTGGCAGGAGCGGCTATAGGGCGTCTGGATACATCTTCGATTAGGCACTTCTATCGCGGCCAACTCTAAAACTCTAAGACAAATGCTCTGCCCTAAGCTCACACCGGCAGCCTAAGCAGCACTACGTGCGTGTGAGCCGCTCATCTCGAGGCGGCTTGCCATAATACTCGCTGTAGCACTTACTGAAATGGGGGGCGGTGGAGAAACCGCAGCTGACCGCCACCTCGATAATCGGCATGCTAGTCTGCACCAGTAATAATCGTGCCCTATACAACCTAAGTTCCAGATAGTAGCGCGAAGGCGAACAGTGCAGGTATTTGTCGAACAAGCGCTCCAGTTGACGGCGCGAGATAGTCACATAAGCGGCCACATCATCCAGCGACAAAGGCTCTTCGATATTTGCTTCCATCATGGCCACGGCATCCACCAGTTTCGGTTGGCTGGCACCAATCAGGTATTGCAGCGGCGCGCGCTGTAAGTCCACCTCTGTGCGTATCCGCTCGCAGGTAAACTGTTCAGAAATTTCCTGGACCAGCGGATGACCATGAAACCTGCCAATCACGCTCAGCATCAGGTCGATGGAACTAATACCGCCAGAACAGGTATAGCGATTCCGGTCGATCACAAACAAGCTCGATGAAATCAACAAGCGTGGGAACTGTTCTCGCAGACTGGCCAGATTCTCCCAGTGAATGGTGCAACGAGAACCCTCCAACAAACCCGCTGCCGCCAGAGCGTAGGTGCCCGTGCACATAGCGCCCAGCGGCACCTTCTTCTTTGCCAGCTGGCGCAGTAGATCCAGTAGCGCTGGGGTGCACTGCTTTTCTATCGTGTAGCCACCACACACCATCAAAAGATCGTATGGCTCAACGGCACTAACGGCGCCGTCAAATACGAACTCGAGGTTAGAGCTGGAAACCACCGGTTTGCCGTCCAACGTTAGAATCGACCAGCGGTAGATTTGCCGCCCGCTCTGACGATTCGCCATTCTCAACACTTCCACCGCATTGGCGAAGGGACTGAGGGTGTACTCCGGCATCATCAGGAACCCGATATGCGCGGGCGGTCCATCCACGAGGGCAGATTCAGTGGCTTCGGTCATTCGTACTCACCTGCTGGCCTTACAGACGGAAATGTCATCGGGCTGAACTTTAGATTCGGTTGCCGCAAAATGCCATTTGAGCTTTTCGTTTTACTTCCACGGTGAGGGCGGAAAGGGCAGTGGCTGTCTTCGATTATAGCCCCGTGTTCACCCCGGCGGCGAGTCTTTATATTAACGCTCCGCGACAGAACCCCAGACCCAAAAGCACCACCATTCAATCGTCACCCTGCGAAGGATTATGGGCCTCCATCTCAGCGATCCGGTCACCCAATTGGCCAATACTACGGGCCATTTCACGTGCCATATTGAGCATCAATAATCCGAAGTCCTGCGGCGCGCTTTGGTGCAGCTGGAAGAAATGATCCGCCGGCACCTCAAGGACATAGCTGAGCTGGGCAGCCACCGCCATGCCCTTGCGATCGTGTAAGGCGATCATGCCGGCAAAACCAATTTGCTCACCCGGTCCGAAGCTGCGAGTCAAAGCAGGCTTACCCAGATGGTGGTGGTACAGCAAAATTTTGCCCTGCAGAACGACGAAGAACTCCTGTACCTTTGCGCCCGCATGGTAAAGCTCTTCTCGCGGCTCAAGCGCAATGATACGCCCACGCGTTAGAAGCGCCTCAACCGTTTCCTGCGACAGCGCACCAAAGGAGGCGAGCTCTCGCAAGTACGCTGGCGTGAAGGTCCCGCGTAACTCATCCAAGGCTACTATTTTCATCGCACAATCCAGTGTCACTGGATTTCAGGGTCGCTCACATTGGCCCAAACAGAGTCAGACTTATTCAGGTCAATCTCGAGCGTCTTCCGCCAGAGCTGCCTTCTCCCGGTTCCGCATACCGTCGTGAACCAGGGCCTTGATCAGTGACAAGCCCATCAGCGCCATAATCAAAGAGAACGGCAATGCTCCCACCAACATAGATGCACGTAACGCCTCCATACCACCGGCTACCAGCAACATGGCGATGACCAATGTCAGGGCCACGCCCCAGATGATGATATGCACATAGCCTTTGGGGCCCTCATCGCCACCGGAGTTAATGGTATTAACTATGAAGACAGCGGAGTCGGCAGAGGTGACCAGGTAGGTAAGTAAAAGCAACACCACCATAGAACTAATAATGGGGACCAGCGAATCGGACAGCATAAGCCTCAATGTAACGAACAGTTGTGATTCCTGGCCTGCGCCGAGAATGGCGCCACCGGCACCGCCATTTAGCTCAAGGTCGATCGCCGTGCCACCCACAAAAGTGAACCACACAAAGCACATCAGCGAGGGGGCAATCATCGCGCCCAGCACAAATTCCCGCAGGGTGCGGCCGCGCGAGATACGCGCCAGAAAAAGTCCCACAAAGGGCGCGAACGCAATCCACCAGGCCCAATAGAACACCGTCCAGGAGGAGGACTGCCATTCGTATAACGCCGCTGCAGTTTCGTTTTCACCTGGCGCCCAGTAAGTGAGCATCATGGAAGGAAGATTAACAACATAATCCCATATGCCTGTCAGCAGGCCCTCCAGTGCCAGACCGGTGGCACCAAAGATAAGAAAAAAGCTCAGCAAGAAAAAGGTCAAACCCATATTGAGATTGGACAGCCATTTAATACCTTTACTCACTCCGGACAGGGCGGATAGCGTAGATGCAACCATGATGACGCACAGTGCGGTGAGCATGCCGGCATTGGTCGGAGACCCACTACTATCGATCAACCACTGGGCGCCGCTCACCTCGTACATACCCGCGGCGAACTGACTAACGCCGAAGCCGATGGTGACGGCAACACCCAGGATGGTAGCGATAACAGCGGCGATGTCCACCGTGTGACCCAGTGCACCGGAGAGATTACGCCCGAACAGAGACGCCAGCCCCGAGCGAATAGTCAGCGGCAGGCCGCGATTAAAACTAAAGAATGCCATGCTCAAGCCCACCAGTGCATAACAGCCCCAAGCACTGAAACCCCAGTGCAGGAACGACCACTTGAAAGCGTGGCGCACGTTTTCTGCCGTTTCGCCCTGGGCATTGCCAAGAATCGTATCGGGGTTACTGGCGAAGTGATAAATAGGCTCGGCCGTGGAGAAGGTCAGCATACCTATGCCAATACCCGCGCCAAACATCATTGATATCCAGGAAAAGCGCGAGAATTCTGGCTGATCTTCCGGTTGGCCTAGCTTGATAGAACCCGTAGCGGGAATCACCGCCAGCACGATACAGGTGACCGCATAGAAGGCCATCACATACATGTACCATGCACCGAAACGGGCAAAGGACCAGTTCTTTATTTCGTTAAGAACGACCCCTGTTTGATCAGGGAATACTGCAGCCCAAATAACGAGGGCTGTAATAATCAGCTTGGAGCCGACTGTTACAATTTTGTTGAAACCGCGGTAGAAACCGCTTTTTTCGGTGGCTATTTCAAGTTCTGTCAGGGGGTCTGGAATTGTAATTATATTCTCCTGGGATCAGTCGGTTGGCAATGTCGGTATCCACAATCTACTACATACTTACTACCAAATCCTCGGTCTCATATACCTCCCCCGGCTGCACGAAAATTTCGATTGCCGGGGAACGCGGCGGTAAATTGCTATAACGAGGCAGATAGTACGTATCTCTCCTACCGGAGCGCGGTTATTCAGGGCGCCCTCTCAATTCGGGCGCCACTCCAGTATCTTACCTCGCACAGCTATCATAAGCAGGTTCATTTTCCCGCCGAAGGCATCTAGCCCGGCAATGCACGGATCTTTTCAAGTAACTCAGAGGACACAACTATACCTTCTTCAGCGGCCTTCACCCGATGCTGACTGCGGCGTTGACCTGGTAACTGCGCGCCAGGCTGACTCTGAATAGCCTCGCACAGAGATTGTATTTGGCTGTCGAACAAGCCACCCGAGAACACCTGAGGATCCAGCGCGAAGAAGAACTGTCCTGTTTTTGGCGGCCCACCGACAGCGCCCGAAAAGGGGCTTGCATCCATACCCAGTGACGCGCCCGCGACAGCCGCCGTCATCACTTCTACTAAAAGCCCAACACTAAAGCCCTTGTAACCGCCGCTGGGTGCCATGGAACCCTTCAACGCCTCACTGGCATCAGTGGTCGGATTGCCATCTGCATCCTTGGCCCAGTGATCAGGAATGGCTTCACCCTTGCGTGCTCTCGCCATAATTTCGCTCTTCGCTACTACACTCGCGCTCTGGTCGATAACGAATGCCGTTCCGTCAGGACCGGGCACCGCTAAAGAGAAAGGATTGGTGCCTATCACAGGCGTACTACCACCGAAAGGTGCGATGGATGAGGGGGCGTTGGTAAAACCAATGCCCAGCAGTCCCGCTGCGGCCAAACGCTCCGTATGAAGTGCCAAAACACCACAGTTATAGGAGTTTTTGACCCCCATAGCAGCGCAACCGTTGGCGCGAGCAGCCGCCATCAGCGGTTCGAAACCGGCATTAATGGCCGCGTGTGCAAAGCCAGAACCTGCATCTACCTGCACACTGCCCGGCTTTGGTGTTGCGACAACTGGTTCAGCATTTCCTATCACTTTGCCGCACTGCAAATGCTCGCAGTAGATCGGGACGTAAACCAGCCCATGACTGCTAATGCCGTCCCGTTCCGCCGCCGCTACGCCAACAGCAAGTGCGGCGGCCTGAGTGGGTGAGGCGCCGCAAGCCTGTAAGGTGTCGGCCGCTAGCTGTTCAACTTCCTGCAAAGTCATGCGTTGTTCTGTCATTCTATTATCCTGATTTTCTTATTCTGATTTTCTTATTCTGGTTTGGCTATCTTGATTTTCTTAGCCTGACTGTCTTAGCCTGACTGTTTTAGCCTCACCTTCTTAGCCTGGATTGGCAGGAGGCCTGAGTTGCTGCGCCAATGCCGGCAGTAACTCTGAAACCTCGTCCATCATCGCGCTGGCAGCAGGCGACAAGGCCCAGTCCCGACGCAAAATAACACACAGTTCGCGCGTTTCAATAGGTTCGACCAAAGGCAGGGAGACCAAGTCATCATCGAGCGGAATGGCAAGAGTAGGAAGTACAGTGACTCCCAGATTGGCCTTCAGCATGGCAAACAATGTGGTGGTCGTGGAAAATTCAAATTTTGGATTGCCTATATAGCGCTGCATGTTCAGCGCTTGAGTAAGGCCTGTACCGACAAAGCTGAGGCCCTGTAATTGCGACCAACTCACCGGCTGGCCCGCGTGCGCCAGATCATGGTCCTTGTGACACACGAACTCAAAAGTGTCCTCCAACAGCGGAATAAACTCCAGTTTTTTATTCGGGTGCCAGCGGCTGCCTATGCCAAAATCGACCTCGTTACGTTCTACACTGCGCTGTACACCCTCGGCATTGGTATCGCTCAGGTGAATACTGATATCGGGGTACTTGGCGGTAAACTGGCTGATAACGTTTGGCAATAGCCGCGTTGCCACAGAGGGCAGAACCGACATACTGACATGGCCACTGCGACAGTCTGCAGTTGAGGTCACATCGTAGATAGCGAGATCAAACTCGCGTAGCAGACGCTCCGCGATAGGCATGAACTTACCCCCCGCTGTGGTCGGCGTCACCTTGCGGGTGGTCCTCTCGAACAGCTTCAAGCCGATATAGCCTTCCAGCTGCTTAATGGCCAGAGTCACGGCGGGCTGAGATCGGGATAGCTCCTCCGCAGCACGGTTGAAACTGGCATGGCGCGCTACGACAACAAAGGTGCGCAAGTGACTAAGCGTTATGTTGTGATGCTTGATAGCCTCGTCCCTCGATCTGTATAGGCGATAGGAAAAACTATATATAAGACTTAATTATAAATCAATTTAATTATTTTATTTGACTTATTAATGGCTAAGCGTCGAAAATTCCTACTGTTCATCACAGATTGTGGCGATAGACACGTGCTCGGGTAGAAAAGCCGCCTAGCGTCGATGTAGCCTCGATTTCCCTACAGTTTTACAGTGTTTCTATGCGGATATAGCTATGAGTGACAAGGTTTTTGGCAATTTAATCGACGGCGAGTGGGTTACCGGTGATGAGTTCACCACCAATACCAGCCCCTCCGACAGCAACGATGTGATCGGCCAGTACACACGCGGCTCGTCCGAGGATTGCAAACGCGCCATTGCAGCGGCGAGACAAGCGGCGGAAGGTTGGGCGCAAAGCGGGCTGGAAGAACGCAAAGCAGTGTTGGACAAGATTGGTGCTGAACTGATCGAGCGCAAAGAAGAAATCGGCCGCATCCTGTCCCGTGAGGAGGGCAAGCCTCTGGCAGAGGGTATTGGCGAAGTGGGACGGTCCGGCCAGTTTTTTCAATATCACGCCGCACAGACACTGATGCAGATGGGCGAGAGTGTCGACTCGGTACGCCCGGGCGTCGATGTGGAAGTGCGCCGGGAAGCATTAGGTGTGATCGGCATCATTACGCCCTGGAACTTCCCCGTTGCAGTCGCGGCCTGGAAAATTGCCCCGGCGCTGGCCTTCGGCAATGCCGTGGTACTCAAACCTGCAGAAATTGTACCGGCCAGTGCCTGGATACTGGCTGACATTATCAACCGCAGCGGCCTTCCCAAAGGCGTATTCAATTTGGTGATGGGAAAAGGAAGCGTGGTAGGCGAAACCCTCAGTACGTCACCTGATCTCGACGCCATTACGTTTACTGGCTCTGTGCCGGTGGGACGACAGATTGCACGCAACGCCATAGAAAACATGGTCAAGATTCAGCTCGAGATGGGCAGTAAAAATGCATTGGTCGTGCTCAATGATGCGGACATAGGCATCGCCGTTCAGTGTGCAATCGCCGGCGCCTTTTCCGGCAGTGGACAAAAATGTACGGCCTCTTCTCGATTGATAGTCGAGGAAGGTGTGCACGATGAGTTTGTTAAAAGTCTGGTGACGGAAATGGAAAAGCTGGTGGTAGGACCCGCCCTTGCCGACGGCACGCAGATAGGCCCTGTAGTCGATGCCGGACAACTAGAAAGTGTTCTGGGCTACATCGAATCCGCTAAAGCCGAAGGTGCAGAATTAGTATCAGGTGGCGAAGCCTTGTCGCTGGAATCGGAAGGCCATTACCTGTCCCCTGCGCTGTTCTGCAATACAACAAACGATATGCGTATTAACCGCGAGGAAGTCTTCGGACCGCTGGCCTGTGTCATCAAAGCGAAAGACTATGATCATGCCTTGGAAATTTCCAATGATTCAAATTTCGGCCTGACCTCAGGCATCGTCACCCGCTCACTGCAATATGCATCCCACTTCAAACGTCATTCCAAATCTGGCTGTGTGATGGTCAACCTACCGACTGCCGGCACCGATTATCACGTACCCTTTGGCGGCCGAAAAGACTCGAGCTACGGCCCACGGGAACAGGGACAATACGCGCCGGAGTTTTATACCGTGGTGAAAACCAACTACAGCAAGCCCTACTGACTGGGAGATTTCGATGCAAGATAGTAGCGTTGTTATTGATGCTCTCCAGTACGTCAACTGGGATAGGGCTCTATTCGAAAAAACACGTGATAGCGGCATTAACGCTGTACATGTCACCGTTGCCTACTGGGAAGATAACCGCGAAGCCATCGCTAACATCAGCCAGTGGCACAAGCATTTTGTCGCTCACTCAGATCTGATCATGCCGGTGCGCGATGCCGCCGATATTCTTGCAGCCAAACGCCTCAACAAACTGGGCATTATTTTTGGTTTCCAAAACTGCTCCCCTATTGAAAACGATCTGGGGTTGGTGCAGATCATGCACGAGCTGGGCGCCAGAATTATGCAGCTGTCTTACAACAATCAAAGCTTGTTGGCGACAGGTTGCTACGAAGAAGAAGACGCTGGCATCACCCGTTTTGGCAAAGAGGTGATCAAAGAGATGAACCGAGTCGGCATGGTGATCGATATGTCGCACTCTGCTGAGCGCTCTACTCTGCAGGCGATCGATTTATCCCAGCGGCCTATTGCCATCACGCATGCTAATCCAAGCTTCTTTCACGAGGCGCTGCGCAACAAATCCGATACTGTGCTACGAGCCTTGGGCAGCAGTGGCGGTATGTTGGGATTCAGCGTCTATCCCTTTCACCTCAAGAACGGCCCCAAATGCAGCCTGCAGGATTTTTGTCAGATGATTGCCGATACCGCAGACATGATGGGCATAGACAATATTGGTATTGGCTCTGATCTATGTGTGAATTGGGACTATGCGAAGCTGGAGTGGATGCGCAGTGGGCGCTGGACCCACACCGCGGACTACGGTGAAGGGACGGCAGCCGACCAAGCCTGGCCAGCACAACCCGACTGGTTCAAGGACTCGGGAGACATCATGAATATTGCCGACGGTCTTGCCCAGCAGGGTTTTCAGGCAGAAGACATTAACAAAGTGATGGGTGACAACTGGCTGCGCTTTTTCGAGCGGTCTTTTGGCCCCCGGGAATAATTTTATGGCCAGCGATTGTATTAACAATCGCTTTGATTAACGACAGCGGGCTTATAAAACGACAATGACAGGCGCAACCACATCCAACCGCATCAATGCTTTGGGCATTGACTGGCTGACCTTTGTCCTAAGCGGTGGCTTTCTACTGCTGTTCGTACTCGTTTCCCTGATCGACATCGACACTCTGTCTACCTATGTCGGTATCGGCTTCTCCTGGTCGACTCAGTATTTTGGCGCCTATTGGCAGTTACTGTTGCTGGGGCATTTTATTGTCGGTGTGATGCTGGCACTCACACGCTGCGGCAAAGTGCGACTGGGAAATATGGACGCACCGGAGATTGGTGCCTTCAAATGGGTAGCCATGATTCTATGCACGCTACTGGCCGGCGGTGGCGTTTTTTTTGCTGCCGCAGAACCCATGTCGCATTTCGTGGTGCCGCCACCGCTATTTGATGTCGCGCCCAGTACGGCGAGCGCAGTCGCACCCGCACTGGCGCAAAGTTTTTTGCATTGGGGCTTTCTGGCCTGGGCAATTCTCGGCAGCCTTACCACCATCGTTTTGATGCACCTGCACTATGACAAAGGCCTGCCACTCAAACCACGCACCCTGCTCTACCCTGTTTTCGGTGATCGCGCCATCAACAGTTGGCTGGGCTCCGTTATTGATGCCGCCTGTGTTATTTCAGTTGTCGCGGGTACGGTAGGCCCTATAGGCTTCCTCGGTTTGCAGGTGAGTTATGGCCTTTCGCAGCTGGCGGGAACACCTGATAGCTTTGGTACGCAGTTCACCATCATTCTCGCCCTCATTGGCGTGTATACCGTTTCCACGGTGACAGGCATTACTCGCGGCATCCAGATTCTGAGCAAACTCAATATTCAGATTGCCGTTGGCCTAATGATATTCATACTCATCGCAGGGCCCACGGCATTTATCCTCGACAGTTACCTGCAATCGTCTGTCCTGCACCTGAGCAATTTCTTTTCAATGGCCACGTTTCGCGGCGATCTTCCCTGGCTTGATTCCTGGACAGTATTTTTCTGGGGCTGGTTCCTTGGTTACGGGCCGCTGATGGCAATGTTCATCGCCAGAATTTCCAGAGGACGTACCATCCGCCACATGATCATCGCGATCTCTGTTATCTCGCCGATCATCACAACCTTTTGGTTTACCATCGTCGGTGGCTCGGGCCTTGCCTTCGAACTGGCTGAGCCCGGCGTTATTTCCGGGCCCTTCGCCGGTTCCAATATGCCCGCCGCGCTACTGGCAATCACACAGCAATTGCCCCTTGGCGCTTTTGTCTCCGCCCTCTTCCTGATTCTGACATTTCTATTCGTGGCGACTACCGGCGACTCCATGACCTACACCATAGCCATGGTGATGACCGGCGATGACCACCCGCCAATACTACTGCGTGTTTTCTGGGGCGTCATCATGGGAGTCGTCGCCATGATTCTGGTGTCCATTGGGTCCGGCGGCATCTCCGCACTGCAATCTTTTATCGTCATCACTGCCGTACCCGTCTCCTTGATATTGCTACCTTCATTGTGGGCTGCTCCTCGAATTGCCTTCTCTCTTGCCAAACAGCAAGATCTTAAGTAGAGGGGAATACACCATATGGCCATTTCAACAAACCCGAACACCAGCGCTCTCCCGCTGCGCGATGCGAACGAGGTCATGCAGCTGGAACGGCTGGGATCATTGCACCAATGCAGGCTGAGTTTTATGCGCAGCTTGATACGCAAAATTGTGGCTGAACAATGGTCTATTAAGTGCAGCTTGTTTGAGTTGGACGATCAGGGCTATGGCACGGCGGTGTACACGATTCATGCGCAACACCACAGCTTCAGTTTTGTGGTGTTCGCCGATTACCTCAGCGACGAGGACAGGAACGACCGGGTCATTGCCACCAAATGGGATTTGACCATGGCGCTGCACATCGGCGAAGTGAATACACAGCAGATCGAGATGTTGCGGGCCAACGTACCCAAGCAGGAAGCAGGACGGGTCACAACCGATACGATGGTCTTATCAAGGGCCAACCGCAGTGGCCGAAACTTCGAGTATGTCGTTAATGAACTGGCAGCAGGACGCCAGCCTTCCATCGACACGTTCAAGGACGCAGGCTACATCTACCGCACTACCGCAGTGTACGGCAGCGGTAAATTTGGCATGGCCGACTGGGACAAAGTACGCAGCCTGTGCCCAGACTTCGCCAGGCCCTTTTCGGCCGAAATGTTCACCTGCTATATGCTGCGCCACTTCAGTGTGGAGCAGACAGAATATCTGGCCAGAATGCGCGCTCCCAAAACAGCAGTGACTCTGGATCTCACGCTGCGTCGGTACATAGGCATTGGCAATGCGACAGGACTGGGTATGGCACCCTATTTGATCAAGCATCCTCAGCTGATCGCCCAATGGATCACGGCAAGGGAAACTGCCATCGCGAGGGTTTTGCACGAAGGGCAAGTCAACAGCGACTATTTGCAGCAATTGAATACTCTGGCCGGGAAAGCGAAACAACATTTCCAGGAAACCAACGTCGCTGACGAAATTCAGACCGAACGCAACCGCGCCTTGATCGCTCAATTGACTGAACTACAGGATTGGCTGCAACAAGACCCACAGATCAATAACTGGACCGATATCACGGTATACGCTCGTCAACAATGGCACATGGAAACCCAGGAACTGATTCACTCACTGCTAATGGAAATGTATCCAGAGCTTGTAGACGATCTCGAGGACCATATGTGTGTCGATGAGAACACTGCTACCGCACCGCAAATGCCGCTGCAGCAACTAAAACTGATCATCGAAACCAGCTATCGCTGGGCACTGGATATTGACTTTGAACGTGCGGAAGCACAGTACCTGTTCTGGTATCGCTCAGAGGAAAAGATGGAACCCCGTATTGGTGAACGCTTTACCGAAGAAGGTATGGATCGCGAAATGCCGCTGCTGACCGTTGCCCGCTATGTGCGTCAATGCTACGACCATCTGTGTGACGACTTGCTACAACACGGCGACAGCGACGTGGTGCATTTTCTGATGCGCCAACCTGAGATGAACGGTATTACAGCGCGTATTCAAACCATGGCGCAGGAGCCCTTCGGGGATATTCAAGCCAACTTGGCGGACAAAGAAATTCTCCCCATCCAATTGTTACGCTGCAAACTGTCGTTTTTCGGCGTGAGTAAATTTGATCCAAAGTCGAAGTATTGGGTGCGTAATACCATGTTTCAAGGAGCGCCGCTGCTAACGGATTTTGATAAACCCTTCGCGGATGACTGGTACTTCCCCCTTGCGCCGGAGCCATCCTGATGAACGTATCGAAAACAGAACTGACCTCACTGCTGAAACAAGCATTCGAGAGCTTGAGTTTTTATACTGGCGAACACGATAACGCAGCAGCTACGGTCGTGTGGGCAGAGATGTGCGGCATGCAGGGTTTACAGGCCCTGCGTCGCAGTCTGATCAGATTGGAGCAACAACGACCCCTGCCTCTAACCCTTATTTCTGAAGATGACGGCCATGCGGTATTCGATGCGAAGGACGGTTGCTGCCTTAACTGGGCAGATGTGGTGACGAACCTGGCCTATGTGAAGGCGCTCAAACACGGGACTTCCTCCGTCACCGTTTTGAATTGCCACGAGCGCAAACTAGTGATCAAAGCGATGGTGGATTGCGGCCGACGCGGCATGGGTTGCTCGCTACATTGGTACGACTCCGACGATCCTTCGATTGTCCACGGAGTAACCTTTGACGTAGCGGCGGGAGCAACAGGCCTTCCCAGTTATACCGTTGGGCGAGGATCTGAAGATAACAATAGTGCCGACGACCAGGGTAAATCCCTTTTTATTCATTGCAGTACCGGGTCGCAATCGCTAAAGCACTTGCAGCCAGCACTAAGCGACCTTCACCAGAGCGAATCTACTGTCCTGGAAGCGGACGCTATGAACAACATCTACTACAGTGCAGTGGATCACGGTCTGGACATAGAAGAAGATCTCTGGCAGTTCTTGCAAAAAATTGCACAGGGCGTTTTAGTGTGCTCCTCCGAACAATCTCGCCGCGGGGCTGGAACGTAAAGAATATGGCCACTTCCACCCAGAGAAACTCATGTCAGTAAAGCCACTAGCCGCACTAAGCAGCGTGATGCCGCGCGATGGTTTTACAGGCCATCGATGCGTCACTCTCGCCGCGTCCGAAATCTGCATTACCCAGGCCACTCACATTATCAGACAATTTTTACAGGTAATACCTTCCGAAGAAAAAGAGATTCACTTATGACAACCATGCCCACTGAAGACAATACGTTTATTCTCACTGCAAGCTGTCGCGCCGTCACCGGCATAGTCGCGAGGGCGACTGGTTTTCTGGCGGACAGAAACTGCTATATATGCGCGCTGGAACAATACGACGACGACTCTACGGGGAGCTTTTTCATGCGGACGGTGTTTCGCCTACAGGAACAGTCGCCGTCAATCGATGAGATTGAAAAATCCTTCGCAGAAGTCAGCGATGCCTTCGATATGACCTGGCAGCTTCACAAGGTCGATGAGCCGGTTAAAGTCCTGATCATGGTTTCAAAATACGATCACTGCCTCGATGACCTACTCTATCGCCACCGCAAGGGTGAGCTGGCCATGGATATTGTCGCAGTCGTTTCGAATCACCAGGACCTAAGGCCGATGGCCGAAAGAGAAGGCATACGTTTTATCCACTTACCCGTCGACAAGGAAAACAAACCACAGCAGGAGGAACGATTGCTGCAGATCATTGAGGAAACCGGCACTCAACTGGTGGTGTTGGCTCGCTATATGCAGATTCTTTCGAACAATCTCACTGCTCAGTTAACCGGCCGGTGTATCAATATTCACCACTCCTTCCTACCCGGTTTCAAAGGTGGAAAGCCTTATCATCAGGCGTTTGATAGAGGCGTTAAGGTGATTGGGGCTACAGCACATTATGTAACTACCGATTTGGATGAAGGCCCGATCATCGAACAGATTCTTACTCGCGTCGACCATACTTACAAGCCCGAACATCTGGTAAAGGTAGGCCGCGATAACGAATCGATGGCGCTGGCAAAAGCTGTGAAGTACCACATCGAGCACCGCGTGTTTCTGGACGGCAATAAGACTGTCGTATTCCTGGGCGGCTGAGCCGGTGACGATCAGACACAAGCATTTCCATTTTCAGGGGGTGGCATGCCATTCGGTCTATTAAAATACGGGTTGAAGAAAGAGTACCCGGGTAAGCACCACTTCACCCCCGCCACCGATCTGAAAAAGCACTACGACGTTGTGATTATAGGCGCGGGTGGCCACGGCGCTGGCATCGCGTATAACCTCGCCAAGTACCACGGCATCACCAATGTCGCCTTGCTGGATAAAAGCTATCTGGGAGGCGGTAACACCGCCAGAAATACCGCGGTTATCCGCTCCAATTACTTGACTGAAGAAGGTGTCAACTTCTACCGCGAGTCGGTCAAGATGTTTCAGGACCTAAGCAACGAGTTCGACTACAACATCATGATGGAAAACCGTGGGCAACTTACCCTCGCCCACAGCGATGCCGCTATTCGCAGTTTCCGCTGGCGCGCCGAGGTCAATCAACATCTTGGTGTGCGTTCAGAGTTGGTCGATAGGCAGACCATCAAAGAACTGGTGCCCAACCTGCACATGTCAGAAGATTCGCGCTTTCCCATCCTCGGCGGCCTATGGCACGCAGACGGCGCTACCGCGCGCCACGACGCCGTCGCCTGGGGTTATGCCAAGGGCGCCTGCGAGCGCGGTGTGGAACTGCACCAACTGACCGAAGTGCAGGATATTGAAATCGATAATGGCAAGGTCACCGCCGTGAAAACCAATCGCGGTCGCATCGCATGTGGCTGCGTCGTTCAGGCCGTTGCCGGCGCTAGCTCCATTGTTGCTCGCCAAGCGGGAATCAAACTACCGATTCACTCCTACCCGCTGCAGGCTATGGTTACTCAACCCTACAAACCACTTTTGACCCCACATGTCAGCTCGCCTCAGGTTCATGTCTATATCCACCAGACTTCCCGCGGTGAGTTTGTCATAGGGGGAGGTTCCGACCCCTACCCGCTCTACAACACCCGCGCCACACTGGACCAGCGAGAATCACTCGCCGCTGCCGCTTTAGAGCTCTTTCCTTTTCTATCGCAGGCGCGCCTGATGCGCCAGTGGGCAGGTACCACTGACATGACGCCCGACTACAGTCCCATCATGGGCATGAGTCCGGTGCAAAATTATTACCTGGACGCGGGCTGGGGAACCTGGGGCTTTAAAGCCACACCCATCTGCGGCAAGACCATGGCGGAACTGGTCGCCACGGGGAACGTCCCGGAGATTATAAAGCCCTTCGAACTGGAGCGCTTCTATCGCTTCGAACAAATCAACGAAGCCGGCGCCACCGCGGCGAGCCATTAGGAGGAAGGATAGAAAAATGAAAATTTTGAACTGCCCTCTAAACGGGCCACGCAACATTTCGGAGTTCACCTACGGCGGAGAGTTTCATGCGATGCCGGACCCGCAGAACAGTACCTCCCGCGAATGGGCTGAATACGTTTTTTTTCACGACAACGACGCTGGTGTGGTCACTGAGTGGTGGTGCCACAGCGCTACTTCTTATTGGTTTCTAGCTCAGCGCAATACCATCACTGACGAGGTGGTGCGAACCTTTGCCGCTAGCGAAGTGTTTACCGAGCGTGTCGTATTTACCGATACCAGTACCGACATCGCGACCGAGCAGGGAAAGTAATGCCTGCCAATCGTTTGCCCTCACCCTACGGCCTGCATCTAGATCGCCAGCAAGAAATCGCCTTCCGCTTCGACGGGCGCGACTACAAGGGCTTCGCCGGCGACACCATTGCCAGCGCACTGGCCGCCAATCAACAGTGGCTGCTCAGCCGCTCCTTCAAGTATCACCGCCCGCGCGGTGTATTGACCATGGCAGGCCAGGACGCCAACACGCTCGTTCATCTGCCTTCCGATCCCAACTCCTTGGCAGACCGAGTTGAAATCAGCGAAGGACTTGAAGTCTCCGCCCAGAACATCAGCGGATCCCTGCAAAGGGATCGCGGAGCCTTACTGTCACTCTTCTCCCGCTTTCTTCCGGTTGGGTTCTATTACAAGGCTTTCTTCAAACCCAGAGGCATCTGGGAATTTTGGGCACCGCTGGTGCGAAAAAAAGCCGGACTAGGCGTTATTGATCAGGACTTCGAACCGGAATATTACGACAAGCAATATCGCTTCTACGATGTGGCGGTAATTGGCGGCGGCCCGGCGGGTATGGAAGCAGCACTGCAGGCGGCACGCTCTGGCGCCGATGTTTTGCTGGTCGATGAAAACCCGATACTGGGTGGCTCGCTGAACTATGCGCGTCTGGATGTCGCCAGTGATCGGGGCACTTCGCTGCAAGCGAAGCTGGCCGCAGAGGTTGCAACCCTCGACAACATAGACGTTATGACCGACGCTATCTGCAACGGCTGGTTTGCAGATAACTGGTTACCCGTCATCAAGGGAAAACGGCTTCACAAGATTCGCGCCCGGGAAACCATCATGTGTGTAGGCGCACTGGAACAGCAGGCGGTGTTTCGCAACAACGATCTCCCCGGTGTAATGATGGGCAGTGCCGCCCAGCGACTAATGCGCCTGTATGGTGTGCGCCCAGGGGAAACTGCGGTGGTGCTCACTGGCAACAACGACGGCTATGGCATTGCACTGGACCTGATCGATGCAGGGGTCGAGGTAAAAGCCGTTATCGAACTGCGGCAGCAGCCGCAATACGATGATATCGCGCAAACGCTTATCGATCGTGGCATTCCTGTACGAACAGGCCATGCGGTCTACGAGGCCTTAAAAGCGCCTGGTAAAAACCATCTGGGCGCTGTGGACGTCCGCAAAATTATTAGCCAAGGGCGTTGCGAGGATAGTGGTGAAACCATTCATTGTGACCTGCTGTGCATGTCCGTGGGCTACATACCTACCTACCAGCTGATCTGTCAGGCGGGTGGGCAATTGAGTTACGACGACGACAGCGCAATGTTCAATCTCACTAAACTACCTGAGAACTTCCAGATCGCAGGATCGGTGAATGGTCTATGGCAGTTGGATGCGGTGAGAGACGATGCCCGACGCGCGGCAATCATAGCCTGTGAAGCGATAGGCAGCGCGGTGGAGGAAACCCCCGCAGCAGTGACCGAGCCAGATGGCGACAGCCCCAACTTCGGCTGGCCTATCTTCGCGCACCCCAAGGGCAAAGAGTTCGTCGACTTCGATGAAGATTTGCAAATCGCAGACATCATCAATGCCACGGCGGACGGCTATGAACACATTCAGTTGGTAAAACGCTACTCCACCTGCGGCATGGGTCCTTCACAGGGCCGTCACTCGGCGTTGGCAACAGCGCGACTGGTGGCTGCCGCTACTAACAAGACAGTCGCTGAGACAGGCGTCACCACTGCCCGCCCACCCTTTGCTGCAGAGCGTCTGGCCCACAGTGCCGGACGCAGCTTCTACCCACAGCGCCGCAGCAACATGCACTACCGGCACATCGAGGCGGGTGCACAAATGTTACAAGCCGGCGCCTGGGACAGACCGGCATTCTACGGAGCGAAAGACCAGCGGCAGAAATGCATTGACGCCGAAGTCACCAACGTGCGCAGAAATGTAGGGTTGGTGGATGTCTCCACACTGGGAGGAATCGACGTGCGCGGTCCCGACGCCGGAGAATTCCTCAATCGTTTCTACACCTTCGGCTTCGTCAAACAACCAGTGGGCAAGGGTCGTTATGCGCTGCTCACCAACGAGGCAGGCGTGGTCATCGACGACGGTATTGCCTGCCGCCTGCACGAGCAACACTATTATGTCACTGCGACTACAGGCGGTGTAGACCGGGTGTACCAGAGCATGCTCAAGTGGAATGCGCAGTGGCGATTAGATATCGATATCGCCAATGTCACCTCCGCATGGTGCGGCGTTAACATCGCAGGGCCGAACTCGCGAGCGGTGTTGAAAAAGCTCTGTGAAGACGTCGAGCTCACTGCAGAGGCCTTCCCTTACATGGGTGTTCGCGAAGGAACCGTGGCAGGCATTTCCGCACGCCTAATGCGCGTAGGTTTTGTGGGCGAACTAGGCTATGAAGTTCACGTTCCGCAGCACTGTGGTGAAGCGCTTTGGGACGCAGTCATGGCGGCCGGAGAACAGCACAACATTATGCCTTTCGGCGTCGAGGCACAACGCGTGCTGAGACTGGAAAAGGCGCATATCATCATAGGACAAGACACCGACGCCATGTCCAACCCAATGGAAGTGCAGATGAACTGGGCGGTCTCGCGCAAAAAACCCTTTTTTATAGGGGGCAGGACCATCGCCGAACTCGACAAGGCTCCACTGCAGCGCAGCCTGGTAGGCTTCGTCATCGACGACCCGGCAGCCCCCACCCCCCTAGAGAGTCATCTGGTACTCGACGGAGAGCAGATGACCGGGCGCGTCACCTCCTGTAACTATTCACCCACACTGGGCCAAGCCATTGGACTTGCGTATGTTCCTGGGTCAATGGCAGAGCCGGGCCAATGCTTCGTTATCAAATCCACCGGAGGAGTGCGAGTGTCGGCTAAAGTTGTATCCACACCCTTCTATGATCCACAAACCCTTCGCCAGGAGCTGTGACCATGAGTGAATCGACAATACAGACTCCACACCCGAATCAATCTATGCGGCGCAGCCAACTCTATCGATGGCATCTTGAGGCAGGCGCACAATACGCAGAGGGCGAGGCTATCGGGTTGGTGCAGCGTTACTCGGGCAAGAACGAAGAAGATGAACTCGCCAGACAGCTAGGACTAGCAGACCTATCCACCCTGCCCCGTACCGGTTTCAAAGGCCGCGCAGCGCCCCACTGGATTCCACAGCAGGGAGGAGAATTACCCCAAGCGCCCAACCTTGCGCTGCTACAGAGTGATGGCAGCCTACTGGTGCGACTGTCACAAGAAGAATTCCTGGTGCTTAGCGATCTACAGCTAAACGCCGACCTGGGCAATCAGCTACAACAAAACTGGACCATGGAATCTACCGAGGGCGTCTACTTGCTACCGCGGGCCGACTCCCACTCCTGGTTTGCACTGACCGGATTGCATGCAGCAGAGACCTTCTCCAAAATCTGCGGCGTTGACCTGCGCAGTGAAAAATTTGCGTCGGGCAGTGTCGCCCAAACTTCTCTGGCGCGTGTGAATGCCATCATCATCCGTCATCAGCTGGGCACCACCCCCTGCTTCTATATCTTGAGCGATGTCAGTTCCGCGGAATTTCTATGGACTTCCTTGCTGGATGCCGCGCTGGAATTTAACGGTGGCCCAGTAGGTATGGCAGCCCTCAGGGCTTTAGCTATGGGCAGTTGACTGACGACGTACGACTACCGCGTTGCAGTCTCGAATGATAAATAAGGGGAATCACAATGGCAGTTCCAAAACACTCCCCCTATGTCATCGTCGGTGCCGGCATACACGGACTCAGCACAGCCTATCACCTGGCACTTGAACTCAAGGCTCGCGGCAAAGGCTCCGGCACGGATATTATTGTGCTGGACAAGACTGGCGTCAGCGCCGGTGCAACCGGTATCGCCTGTGGTGTGATTCGAAACAATTACTTCCAGAGCGCTATGCGCGAACTGATGGCTCACAGTGTTGAAGTCTGGGAGAGCGACCCTGAGGCGTACAGTTATCACCCTGTAGGCTATATGCAAATCAGCTGCGAGAGCATGCACGAAGACATAGCCTCTATCTACCAACAGCAACAGGCTATCGACTATCACTCTGTTTTCATTGAAGGCGAACCGGACTGCAACCGCTATATGAAGGGTATTTTTGATGACTGGCAGGCTCAGGGCATCACTTCAGTACTGCACGAAATGCCCGGCGGGTACGCCAACAATACGCGCGCCATGGCCGGCCTGGCGAGCAAAGCCGAGGCAGAAGGTGTACGGGTTCTAGGCGACGTAGAGGTCACTGGCTTCACTGAGGATAGCGCCGGTGCCATTACCGCCGTGGAAACAAACCGCGGCACAATCAGTTGCGACTATGTGGTGATTGGCGCCGGCCCATGGGCCAAGCAGTTTTGGGAAATGTTGGACATGCCAAAGACTATCAGCATTCGCAATCCCGAAGACGGCAGTATCACCAAGGATGTTCCGATGTGGGTGTACTGGTCCCTGCAGGAAGGCACGCTGGGAGTAGATCCAAAACTACAGATCACCAACGAAGGCCACATGCCACCGGTTATCCACGTAGACACCGATGCA
Source organism: Halioglobus sp. (assembly GCA_047611225.1). Classification (GTDB taxonomy): domain Bacteria; phylum Pseudomonadota; class Gammaproteobacteria; order Pseudomonadales; family Halieaceae; genus Marimicrobium. The sequence goes on along the minus strand of JBLFWP010000052.1, from coordinate 29 downwards.
CCGCTCTACTCTGATGTGGACGGCGCCCT
>JBLFWP010000051.1:0-25492 GCA_047611225.1 Halioglobus sp. | reverse complement strand
GTCCCGTCGGAAGTGACATAACCTTCGTCCTCATCAAAGAGCAGGTATTGTCCGAGGTCAGAAGGTCGCAGAAGAAAACGGCTGGCTTCGGCAGCGGAAGCCGCAAGCGGACCGTAAGCACCATTGAGCGACAGTGGGCTTGCAGCACCAGTCTGAGCTAGAAAGCTGTTGCCACCGTTGGGGGAAATGGCAACGCAGCTGTTAGCCACCTCGTAAATGGAACCTGCGAAGGCGCACTGCGCCTGATCACACCGCGTTACACACTGGCGGGCATCATGTGATGTGATTACACCGTCCCCATCAATATCGCGAACATCTGTGGGGCCATTGGAGGGCGTTTCTCTAGCAAGCCCTATCGCCGCAATATCGGCTGAGTCCACATCAAAATCACCATCGGCGTCACACAGCAAAGGTACCGGTGCACCACATTGCGAATACGAGAAACTGCTGGTCATTAACAGTAGCAACATGACTAGTACTTGTGACAGATGGCGCATTGGCGCTCTCCCGAGATAAGGTTTTTTTAGTTTCAAACAGAGTTACGCTAACGGTGCTTAACGTCTATAGCGTAATTGTAGTGCTGCGACACGTTAGCTTCCAGCCGAACAGCGCAGTAAACAACAGCAGAAATGTTCCGGGAAGTGGAACCGTCGCCCTGCCCTCAACTATAGCTGACCTACCATCGCTCACCTGTAAGCCATTGCCATTGGCATCAGTCAATCTAGCGCCGCGCAGGATAGAGAGCTGGGTGGTTGCGCCAGCTGCGAGATCAAGTACGCCAAAATTTAAAGATGCCAGTACGAATTTACTCGATTGCAAGGCATCAAGGCCTGCAGCAGCAAGCAGGCTAACCTCGGCAATATTTAGAAAGCCACCACTGTCACCTGCGCTAATATCGATAGCCTCGAACAGACCAAGATCCCCCAGCAAACCGTTCAAGGTATAACTGGCAAACGACAATACGCCGGCGTCATACAGAATCGACACGTCAAAAGCGCCTAGGGAATCTGCGCCAGTATCCCCCAGACCACTGACAACCAGCTCAAGCGATACAGATTCGCCATTGGCAGCGATAGTGGCGTCAGGCTGTAAACTCAGCAGTGCCGCTTGGGCGACCTGCGTTTGCGCGGTGCAAGCGAATAACGCGACAAACAGCAGCCGTTTTAGCAAAGGGTGTATAGACAAAATAGTAATTCTCCAATTATTGTTTTGAGCATCAATGCGTATGAGCCGGAGCGCTTCTATCTGCTCAATTTTCAAACAAATAACAAGCAACATACATACCACCTGCGCTCAATCCCCTTGAGAGCCCGAGTTTGCTGATCCTCCAGTGCATTGAGCGCATCAATAGATAGGGGTTATGTAAAGTTTTCTGACACGGAAAATGACGCCCAAACTGCTCGCAGGGCACTAATCAGGGGTATTTCTATCTAATCTATCTGCGACTTAGCCGCTCTTTTATAGATGAATAAAGTGAAAGAGACGGCCGCGTATCTCAGGCACAGTTGAGCTGGTGGCTGTCGCTCACGCAACTTCAGTTTAGGAACTTATTGGTGACAGGCTAGCAATTGGGCTTGTTCGTCTGCCGATAGTTTAAGCCGACCTTGATAGGGGCTTTATCTGTAGCGGTTACTCTTACTCATTCTGCAGAAGGCGACATTGCCTCGCGCGCCAGAGATTCAATCTCATCCCAACGGCCAGCCTCTACGAGATCCCCGGAGACCATCCAGGACCCGCCACAGCAAACCACGTTGGGCAACGCCAGATAGTCGCGAAAGTTAGACGGCGTAAGTCCCCCAGTGGGACAAAACTTTACGTCGGGAAAAGGTCCAGCTAGCGACTTCAGCAATCCCAACCCGCCTACTGCAACAGCTGGAAATAGCTTGAAACAGCTCAAACCTTCATCGAGGCCCTGCATCACCTCCGACGCTGTTGCCACACCGGGCACGAAATCGATGTCGGCTTCGCGGGCGGCGCGCAACAATTGCGGCGTAGAGCCAGGGCTGAAAATCATCGAAGCGCCCGCGTTTATGGCGCTGTGCAATTGAGCGGGATTAGTAACAGTACCGGCTGCCACTAACATACCGGGCACTTCAGCAGCAACCGCGCTAATACTATCGAGCCCTGCGGGAGTGCGCAGTGTAATTTCCACCGCCCTCATACCGCCCCGATTTAACGCCTGGACTAGCGCGACCGTACTGGCCACCTCTATCGCAGTGATAACCGGCAGCACCCGGCAGTTAGTCAGTGTCACACTAATCATGGTGAGAACCCCTAGCAGGTTTCAGTACGTTCAAATAGCGAAGCGCATCGCTAATTTTTTCCAAGTGTAGCTGGAATTGGCCTCCAAATCTGTAATCGGAAGCCTCCGCCGCCAAGCCTCTTCATCAAAGGCAATTTCATATTAGCTGCTTTTCTGTAATGCTCTTTGAGCAGTGTTTCAGTATCGACGCCTGAACCCTTTTTCAAATTTGGCAACGGCATCCAGTTATCTATCAATAGTAAATCAAACTCCTGGTTCCGAATTTTTCTGTGGAGATTTTCGACGTAACGCTCCCAAACCTCTGGAACCGCATTCTCCGGGTTAGTTTTATCGAAAAACGCCGGTTTATCATTTCCAAATGAGAAGTAGCGAGTACCTCCACTAATGTATATAGGGTCGCCCTTATCAATAACTTCCTTAATGACCAGAGTAGACGCGTATACATCATCCGCTTTAGAAATTTCTTTCCGGATTTTTTGCCAGTTTTTTTCCTTCACGTGAAAATCTGCCGGTAACATCGCGTAGTTGTTGTAGAAGGCGAACACTATCAAAATGCTAAAAGGCCATCGCCACCTCGGCATACCCGACATCAGGGAAAAAATCGCCACTAGTAAAAATGGTGAAACTAATTGGAACAGATACGTCATGTGATTGCCGCGATTCTTTCCCAATACAAGCACAAAAATGATCAGGGAGCAGGCACAGCAAACCCATATATAGTTTGGCTTGCGCAGGAAAAGCGGCTGGCCAAAATCAAACAAATTTACATAGCCAATTTTCTGCGAGTTCTTTTCTAGCAGGCCTTTCCTAAGTGATATTGAACGCCATCTGTGAGCTATACCCACGATCAAAATTACGAGAAGCGGAAAATAGATTTGTGACAGTTCTTTTAGCTGCTCGACAACCTTCTCCTCCGAGGCGGCAAACTTGGCGCTCGATTGCACGGCAAAGAAAGTATCTTCCAGATAATACGGCGATGTGTATTGCACCAAAACCAGCACAGGAATAAAGACAGCCAATGAGGCGAAGCCAAAGTAAATGGCGCGTTTCTTGGACTCTCCAAGAAACATATACAAAGCGACATAGCCCAGACAGGCAACGAAGTACTGTTTTGTGTAAAAGGCTAAAACACCCAGCGCTATGCTCACGGCGAGGCTACGCGTGGAGAAGCCATTCACCCAGGGTACCGTGATAGCACTTAGGAACAAAAACAAACCCAGTGCGTTGGGGCTGGCAACCGGTGTGGAATAATAAAGCAGTCCAGCATAGAGAATAGCGGCAGCTAGAAAGCTCTCAGTCCGCCCCGCAGAGTCTCTTCGACAGAGAAAATAACAGAGCGCACAACAGCCCAGTATAAATAGACCCGACACAGCGCGATGCAATTCGAAAGTATTGCCGAACACATGTGTGAGGGGCGCAACGAGGATATTGTAAAAAACCGGATACAAGCTGATCAGCGACGGCTGGCTCTCCAGCGAATAAGGGTTAACCCACTGCGCGATGGCCGATGTGGTGACCAGCATGCCGCCTTCGTTGTAATCCAGTGGAAATCCATGAGAAATAAGATTGAAATGGTTATGAGCTATAGCAATTACAAAGCAAGCTATACAAATCATAAAAAGGCCGTTGATGGCCATGCCTAGCTTGGTTGGCGGGTTGGGGGTCATATTAATCCTGTAAAAGAAATTCTCTAGGCCAGTACCCGAGATCGGCTCGTATCACTGCCCAGGAAGGCTCTGATAAATATACCACAAGCCAATCTGGCTGAGTGAGCTGGACTGCCGTGAGGCAGTTGGCTTTGGCTCAAAGGGTGGCGCCGTAGGGTAGATTGTTAAACTGGAACTCGAGATAAAGTACAGGCGCTGTAAGCCTCTCGAAAAACACGTACTATAGGAAAATTGCAGATGGCCAATATCTCTGCAGTATTTACGAATAATAAAGGCAGCATCGCCATCCCTATGAGGGAAAATTTCTCAGTTCATTAGTATGATATGTGCTATCTACCAGAATTGAGAATCACAGATACCGAATCTATGAGCACTTCCAATTCGACAGGCAGTGGAGCTCACGCGTCATTGTACAATGACGTTTTTTGTATCAATAACTTAGGGCTGTCATATGGCTGAAGCACCCAAAATCATCCGCTTCATCCTCGTAGGAGCAACCAGTGCAGCCGCGCTCCTTGGCCTTACCTGGCTGTTCGTTGACGGCCTGCAATTGCAGGTTCTTGTGGGTTCCAGTCTCGCCGTTGTCCTAACGGGCCTGTACAACTACTCAATGCAGTACTACTGGACGTTCACATCCAACGCCCCCCATGGCGGCGTTCTTGTCAGGTATTTGTTTATGGCTGCGGGGGTGCTGATCATCAATGCATTAGTGATGCACTTTGGCGTGGAGGTGATGGATATTCACTATCTAATTGTGCAGTTCGCGGCCAACGTGGCAATGGCTGCCTGGAGCTTTACCATAGGCTCTCTTTGGGTTTTTGTTCGGGAGGACTGAACGCCCTCTCGCAGATCACTTGCCGCGTATAACGTCTTTTACACCCGCCGTGTAGGTACCGCCCATAACCACAAAGTTGCCGCTTATATTGAGGGACTCTTCGTTCTCGTGGCCTTCCCATATCCTCGAATTAATTTCAGGCAAATGCTGGTAACTAATCCACGGCCAGAGGTGATGCTCCGCGTGATAATGGAAATTAATTTTGGAAAGGAACAGGCGCTCTATCCAGGACGCCTTCACTGACCGTAGCATCGGGCCGGGCGTATTCATAAAGTACGGCGTTTCATCCGGTCCCGACATTCCATTTCTAGCGGGCTGGTGTTCAATAAGGGCGCGTATTTTCGCGAACAAAAAACTCAACGTTAACATCGGCCACAGCCAAAGTATAAAGTAATACGTGGGTATGCCGTAATGCAAAGGATCAAACAGAGTAAGAACCCCAAAGATGATGGCATTCACCACTATTATTCCAATTTGGTCGCGACGCAAGTAGGTATCAAATTTCTCGTACTCTTCGCCCTTTCCTGTTTGTAGAGCGTCCTTAACCTTGAATAAGTAGTCCGCACCGGAAATACTCTTAACCACTTCGGCGAAAAACAGCCAACCGCGCCAATCTCTCAGGTAAACGTTTTTCGTGTCACCGGGCTGGGAAACCAGACGATGGTGAATAACATGGCGCTGCCTATACACATTGAACGGCAAAATTGTCGGGGCAGCGAAAAGATAGGTGCCTATCCAGTCGTTGGTGCGTTTATTCTGCGGCCAAACTAAAAGATGGGAAGCTTCATGTGCTATCAACGACAAACCATGTTGCGCGCCGGCAATAATAAAAATCGCGACCAGCCAGCTCCAGATGGAGGGGTAGGCAATAAAAAGAGCACAACCGAGAATGGCCTGCACCCAAGGCATTGATAGATCAACAATGAGGCGAGGTATTTTTGGATTGCGGTAGTAAAGCCGTTCTTCGGCAGTAAACGCGATACCAGCGTGATCTGATTTGGAATCGCTGGTTGTCATTTTCTGGCAACAAATATCATGCAGTCGCTGCGGCGGAAAAAATAATCAAAAAAGCTTAGTGGCGCAGTGGCGAATACAAGCAGAGTCCACAGTCGACTGTGGCCACCTTCCAATGCCAGCGGCATTTTCAGTTTCCCCACCAAAAAATTCTGCAGGGAAAGCGCTGGGAATAAATTGAGCTCCTCAATTATTTCCACCTCGCGAAAGCCACTCTCAAGCAGTAGTAATTCAAGGGACTCTCTGGAAAACAAAGTAAGGTGACGCGGGAAGTGATAGCCACTCCAGTAGCTGCCAAAATACCGATGGCCGGTACTGGCTACTTTGGGTGTGCGCCCGGTAAAAATTCCATCATCTGCTACCAATTGATAGGCTTTACGCACAGTATCGGCCGGGTCAGTTACATGTTCTATTACATGGTTGATGGTGAGTACATCGACCGATCCAGCCCGGTCAGTAAGATCAAATTCCTCAAAAGTCCCAGGCGAAATATCGAAGCCCTCATCACAGCCTGCTTGAGCCATGTCCTGATTCATCTCTACGCCCGAGAATTTGAATTGATCCCTGGAGCCCATAGCCTTGAACCGACGGCAATCTCCTGCGCCTATATCAAACAAGTGCAGTGGCCGTTTTGCAGAAAGACTGAGCAATCGCTTAGCCTCACTGCGGCACCACCAGTTATAGATAGTCTGCCAGAAGCCGCCCATTTCAGTGCCATAGGCATAGTAGTTATCGGGATACATGCGGCGCAATTCATCGAGGGATGGGCGCGGCCAAATAAACTCTGTGCTGCAACTGTCACAGACCCGAATACCGAAATCATCAGCAATCTCAACGCGGTATTCGTAGTCCTTGGGCAACACGGGTAAATCGTGGTTGTTGCTGGCGTTGCACACCGGGCAACTAATATCCGTTTCAACGTCCTGAGTCATATCTTATTCTTCTCATACAGGCCTCAAACCCGCTGTGTATCAGTATCTGCGGCATTTCTGCCCAAATCGCAAAATGGCTGACATTACATCGCAACCCGCGGGCGAGGTCAAAGACTATTCCCGTAGAGAAATGACACTCAAGACACCCAGTTTCCTAGCCCACAGCGAAGCTAGACACTTCCAATACAGCGGTCGCAGCTATACAACACCCTGCTCCCGCAATTGCGTCACCCGCTCATCAGACAACCCAAGAACATCCTTAAGTACATGGTTCGTATCCTCTCCGAGACTCGGCGGTGCCTTGTGATATTCCACTTTGGTGGAGGAATATTTGATTGGGTTTGCTACCGTTTTCACTGACCCGTATTTGGGGTGCGGGACATCAACTACCATGTCTCTGGCTAGCACTTGAGGATCAGAGAACACTTGGTCAATCGTTTGAATTGGACCACAGGGCACTTTGATGCCTCGCAACAATGCCTGTAGCTCTTTGCTGGAATAAGTGCGAGTCGACGCCTTTAGCTGATCTACCAGTTCTTCGCGATTGGCGTTGCGCATCGGATTGGTAGCGAACTTCGGATCAGTCGCAAGTTCAGCCAAGCCAAGTGCTTCACACAGCCGCCCATACTGCCCATCGTTGCCGGCAGCAATAATCAACTGGCCATCGCTAGTCGGAAAAGGCTGATAAGGAACCAGGCTCGCGTGGTACTCCCCTGTACGTGTTGGCACATTGCCGCTACAGAAATAGCTCTGCGCTTGATTGCCAGTCCAGCTCACCTGTACATCCAACAGGGCCATATCAATATGCTGCCCCTCCCCGGTGCCATTACGGTGATGCAATGCCGCCAGGATCGCGATAGCAGAATTCATTCCCGTTGTAAGGTCAGCAGTTGCAAGCCCTACCCGCTGTGGGCCGGCACCGGGCAGCCCATCGGGCACGCCAGTAATACTCATTAGACCGCTCTGGGCCTGAACGAGATAGTCATAGCCAGGGTCTTCTGACATAGGGCCGGTCTGCCCAAAGCCGGTGATGGAGCAATAGATCAAACCCGGATTATCAACCCGCAGATCCTCGTACCCCAGGCCCTTTTTGGCCAAGTCACCCGTCTTGAAATTCTCTACCAGAATATCGCAGCGCGCGACCAGCTCCAGCACCAGATCACGGCCCTCGGGTTTTCCAATATCAATGGTGATCGAGTGTTTACCCCGGTTCGCCGACAAATAGTAGGAGGATTCCTTAGTGTCTACCCCGTCCTGATCGCTCAACCAGGGAGGGCCCCAATGCCGGGTATCATCACCTAGCTCTGGCCGCTCTACCTTTATGACCTCGGCACCAAGGTCGGCAAATATCTGTGTGCACCACGGGCCTGCCAATACCCGTGATAAATCCAGAACTCGTATTCCTGTTAGGGGACCTGCCACCAGCGACACCTCATTATTCGTTGTAGCGTTCATTGTAATGAGGGGGATGGCAAATACTAGGTGTGTTAGATCAGACGTGATCTGAGAGACTAGGTCAGATGCTCATGTCCGCTTTCGCCTGTGATAAGGGACGTTAGCTGGCCACGCTGGCTAGGGGCCACATTCGCCTATTAGGCGACCCTAACTATGCCGCTTAAGCTTCCAGCAACCAAAGCCAAATACTGCCAAAGCGAAGCCTACTTGAGAGATTGTTGCCGGGGAGGGAACAGCTGCAGTTTGAATCGTGATGTTGTCAAACGTTCAGTTCAATACCTAAATTTCTTCTTTATGCAGGTGCTTGTGAGCTTCCACTTTGAGCCCAAGGTAGAATCAGGGACAGACCAGGATTTGGGCTGCGTAATACGGCAGCCTATAGCGAAACCGTGTTCTGTCCCACATTTTTTTCCGCTGCATTACATAGCTCATGGCTAAACGATTCCACCGTCACAGGTGTTGAAGAAGTCAGCGTAGTATTCATTATTACCGGCGGCAAGGGCGCACCTGATTGACCCGCATTTCCCGGGTCACCAATGATCGTCTCAATAGTAGGGTCTGCTGTCGCAAGCGTCGCTTCGATCTCACCTGTATGAGACAACGCCCCATCGATGAACAGACTTAAAGTCATCATATACGGGCCATCGTTACCGCCGAGTGAGCGGTTAAAATTTCCGCTAATAACAATGCTGTGACAACTGTTACTGCTCTCGATCTCGCCCCAGAGAATCAAATCACCGTATTGTGCTGTTACCGTGTTCCCGGCTCTACTCATTTCCCAGATGCCAGCCTGAGCCGCTATCTGGCCATCCAGCTCATCGGGAATACCAATCCCGAAGGTATAACTCAAGAAGCCAGGCGTTCGCTGAAAGGACATACCCTTGAGTACACCACCCCCATTTTCATCCTGTACATAGTCTGTTTTTACGGTGTGAACATCTCTATACCAAGCTCCATAGTTGTCCCTCATCTGCGTCAGCTGCGCTACAGGTGGCGGTGTCTTGTATTGCGTGCCGGTAAAATCTTCGTCGAAGTCATACAGCCTGGTCACCAACGTATCCCATAAATAATATTCATAAAGACGCCAGCGACCATCGGCGGAGAGGACTCCGCTGGTTTTTGCACCCACTTCCCAGAAGAGTGACTGCTGAGGGGCAGGCTCGAGTTGCTTGATACTCTGGAAGAAATTGCTTCCATCCTGATTCTCAGGTGGGACGACATCAATTGATGCCAATAACGTGGGATAAATATCCTGAATACTGATCGTGTCAGCAAAAACTGTGCCGTGGAGTGCGTCATCAGGCCACCGTTGGGCAGGCCACCAAATGATCAACGGGGTACGCAGACCGCCCTCTTTCAATGTCCCCTTGGTGCCGGTATAGGGCGTATTACTATCAACATTTTTCTCTGTACCACCGTTATCACTCACCACGATGACGATGGTATTTTCCAGTGCGCCAAGACTATCCAGATGCGCGATAACCCGACCGATATTGGTATCGAGCTGGTTGACTAATGCTTGGTACTTGCCTGCAGGGGTATCAGGGTATTTTGCGGCGAACTCTCTGGCCGGATCTATCGGTTCATGGGGCGCGTAGAACCACAAGTTAAGAAACCAAGGGGCTTGTGCGGAGCTCAGGTCTGAAAGAACATTAATGGCCTTGTCCGTCAGGATATCCTCAAGATGTCCCGGAAAGTTTTTCCCAGGCTCACTGTCGCCTTCCAGCCAAGGGTCATTATAGCGGGGCTTAGTTGTTATGACTTCGCCATCCACCATGTCTCCAGGCAGGCGCCACTGATTGAGAAAGCCAAACCAGTGATCAAACCCCTGGTGGTCTGGCCATGCGGTGCGATGCGTGTCTCCGATATGCCACTTACCAATATGCCAGGTTGTGTACCCCTCCTGCTTTAATCGATCCGGCAGAGTGACCACTTCTGGAGAAATACCACGGCTGTTGGGAAGATAGCCCATGCGTTCAGCGTAAAACCCTGTCAACAGGGCGGCCCGGGCTGAAGAGCACACTGCCGAGGCATAATGGCGGGTAAAGCGCACGCCATCGCGGGCTATCTGGTCCATGTTTGGCGTATCTATCTCGGTATTATCATTGTTGATTGCGAGGTCGTTATAGCCAAGATCGTCCGCCATAATCAGCAGTATGTTGGGCTTTTTGATTTCTTCTGCGGGGACGCTGGAGGCAGGATTTTGTTCAGGACTGGGACTGGAACCTGAACCATCACAGGCGACGACGGAGAAAGTAATAAAAAATATGCAGACGTATTTTTTGTATCGGTGACAAGTTCCAGCCAAGCTTGAGTTCCTAGCCCGGCTGATGCCGTTATCGATGATATTCCTGATCATAAGTAGAATTTTTGGCAGGCTTAAGGTCACTATTATTCTCCGTTTAAGCTCCCTCTACGGCGGTGAGCCTTCACTCCTCGGACAATAGTATTACAAGTATCTGTCGCCTGAAGTATCGTAAAGCATTGGGGTTTCTTCAATATACTATAGTTTAGGAAAACGGAAGAGTGATCAGCTAACTGATTCAGAACCTAAAGGATCAGGTCTTCCACCTTGCACGAGGTCGAGCGGCAGCCGCAAGTCCGAATGACCGCTTCGAGGTGTGATTTCAACTGGTCAAAGGGACGACCTCAAAAAATTTGCAGAGCTTGTAAAGATTACTGACACTTTTTCGAACAACCGCTTTGAGTTTAAGGCGTATACCAAATAGGCGAAGTGTAAGCGCGCTCCTGAGTTGTCATCGGTACTTCGTCATCCATCTTGATACCAAAGCGTTTGGCTTCATACGCAGTCCAGCGCGGCGTGGGGATTTCTATCACGCGAGCATAGTAGAAAGCCGATTCCTTTTTGTCGAAGTCCGGGTCCTGCCATACGGTGATGAGTTCCGGATCCCCAATACTATTCGCCCAGGTGGCCTTTTCTACGTTCACTGTATTACCAACTGAGGGCAACTTGCCCTTGCGGTTCGGCTTACGCTCATCTGACCAGACCACGTCGTAAACCTTCTCGTGAGTTTCACCCTTCTTGTCCATCCAGCCTTTCACTATCTGGACGCGATCCAGATTGCCGCTGTAGGGGTCCTTGGCAGCAGCTACCAAGAAGGAAGGCGCTTTCGCTTCTGCCTTACCCAGCTCACCACCCATGGGCACACCTTTTTCATAGCCGGTGTAGGCCGGCACTCGGTTCTGAATGTCTTCGTCGGTGAAAGCCCAGCCGCCGAAAAAACGCACTGTCATGCGTGGGCCAGTGGTGGCATATACTTCCTTGCGCTGCATAGCATCAAAAATTGCCTCGCGCGTGTTCTCTGTAGCCCATACACCGGCGTATCCTCCAGCGGCTTGCTGCCATCCAAGAATAGTTAGATCAGGATCCAGTGGTGAACTAATGACCGTATGCTTCCAACGGTGAGGCTCCGGCTCAACACCGGAATGTTTGCCAAAGAAGTTTTCCTCCTCCACAGCGGCCAGAGACGTGTGCGAATCGGTGCTCCCAACCATGCCAAAACGATAAGGGTTCACGCCAAGGCTCTTCTTCAACTTCAGGCCAGTCTTGAGTGCCTCTCGCGTGTACTCGTACTGGAACATGGAATCTTCTTTCAGCTCGGTACCATTGAGATTCGCTGCATCCCAGGTTTCGTAGTCGGCAAATTCATCATCGGGAGATAGAAATGGATGGGCCTCGCTGTCCCCTTTGATCTGAGTCGCCTCTATCAAGGGTTCCATGCGCGCCCGCAGATCAGCCAGTTCTTTTGTCAAAGGGCTGCCATCGAAATTGGTCACAGCGAACATGCGACCATTGCTGAGGTTACCGTTGTGAGGAATGGACAATACCTGCGCGCCGCTGTCAGTAGAGAACTGGTCAAGAGCACGCCACAAATCTTCCGGATTCTGGCTGTCAAACTGTGAAAAGGGATCCGTTTTTCGCGCCATCTCTCCGTCATCTCGGAAAACAACATTACGGTGCAGATTGTTGCCACCCTGCGCTGTCCATTCATAGCCGATAAGTGCCGTGAAATTGCCGGGATTATTGTATTTATCCGCTAGCTCTGTATAGGCCTCCCACGCTTTACGCGTAGCAGCGGGGTTGTTGATCGGTGGATCTTTCTTGGCTAGCGAAACCACTATTTCCATGGCTGCATCGAAAATCGTATCCGGGTCTTGCGTCATCAGCATGTCGTACCAACGCTTACCCATCTCTGATGCCAGGATATCCGGATCACCAGACAACAGCTGCGGCATCAAGCCGTACATTTCTGCGTGATCAGTGAGAACCAAAAAATCCAGCGGCCTTGAAAGTCGAGCACGGAGGCCATGGGTTGTCGTAACTTCTTCACCACGGGCAAAGCGGAAGGCGTCTTCCTGACCGATTCTGTTCATGGTACCAGCGTCTACCGACACCGCTGTGTGCAGGTGTGTGTCACCCCACAGCAACTTCGTGGGAAAGTCACGCCCAGCATAGGGAGAGTAATCCGTCTGACCTATACCCTCGACGATGTTCTGCGCATTGGTGACTATTTTATTTTTGTCAGGAATAACGTCAGAAGCCGCGATGGACAGGCTCGCGAGAAGACCAACAGCAAAAACGCCAAGTAGGTGCTTGCGTAGAATCATAGGAAGAGTCCTATCTATCGTAGATGAATGTTGAAAAACCGTTTTGCTTGGATACCAGTTCGGAGCTGGGCCCTAACGCAGCGCCGATCAAACTTTAATCAACCCTTTAAAACTTTGCCAATCGTTTCCATAAATAACGGGATAACCAGCGGCTTGGTGATGTAGTCAGTGAAGCCGGCGCTCATCGCGATCTCGATTTCATCGCTCATGGCCAGGGCGCTTACCGCGATGACGGGTATGCCTCGGGTTTCCGGATATTTCTGCAGCTCTCTAAATGCCGCTACACCATCCATCTCTGGCAGTTGAATATCCATCAGAATCAGATCCGGCCGGCAGGACTTGGCGATCTCTATCCCATCAGCTGGATGCGTGGCGCAATACAATTCAGTCTGAGACTCAGCCTGCAGTATCTGTTTAACAAGGTCCAGAGTTTGAAGATTGTCTTCTATATAAAGAATTTTTTGCAATCCGCGTGTTTTACTTTGCGCCACATCAGATCGCAAGGACTTTGTCCCTACCTTGACGGGAGACTCTCCGGTAATCGACGGTAATACGATCTTGAAGCTACATCCCTTGCCCAGTTCAGTTTCTACAGTCAGGGCGCCTCCCATCAGTTCAACCAGACTTTTACTGATACACAGACCAATTCCTGTGCCTTGAACCTCTCCATACTCCTGCCCCAGACGGTTAAATGGCTCAAACAGCTTGGCGGCATTTCCCTGCGAGAGGCCTGGACCGTTATCTGAAACACTTACCCATACAGTGCCATCAGCGCCCAATCCGCCATCTATCGTGACTGAGTCGGCGTCACTCTCGTATTTGATAGCATTGTTCAATAGATTAAGTAGAACCTGGTTAAAGGCTTTTCGATCCGCTCTGGCCAAAAGTTTGCCTTCGTCTTTCAGGAGATTCCTTATCGTAATATTCTTTTGTTCAGCCAAAGGGGTAAGCTGCGAAAGTAGATCCTTCACTCGCTGCCCGGCGTCAATGTTCTCCAGCGTCACAGGCATACTTCCTGTTTCAATTTTGCTGAGATCCAGCACATCTTCCACCAGCTCCAACAAATGCTCACCGGCGTGCACAATGTGATCGAGATGGCTTTGTCGCTTTTCAGCATCCAGGTCGGGATTCAGATTCATTAACTGCCCAAATCCAATAATGGCGTTCAGCGGAGTGCGAAATTCATGGTTCATCCCGGATAAGTATTCCGCTTTGGCCGCGTTCGCCTTGTCCGCTTCTTCCTTAGAGAGAGCCAGAGCGATCTGTGTTTCCGCCATCGCCGTTACATCCTGTGATGCCCCAGTAATTGAAATAACCTCACCCGCTTCATTACGCCTCTGCACAGTAAAAGTCAGAAGGCACCAGAAAGGTTTGCTGTGCAGATCAGAAAAATCACATTCAACGTTAGTTGACTCTCCCGTTTGAACCACCTTATTCAAGGCTTCCGTAATCAGTTTCTGAGCCTTTGAAGGATAAAATGAGGAAGGAAAGGGCTTACCAAAATAGTCTGACAGGTTGGATAGACCCAACTGCTGTTCGCCTACTGGTGTCATCATCGCAAGGGTGTAACCTGGGCCAACGTTTTTAGAAATTTCCTGCAGGCATACCGGGCTTGTTTCTATTAATGTTCTATTGGCCTCTTCGACAGCCTTGCTACTGGTGATATCCATAGAATCTGCTGTGATATAAACAAGCCCATCATCAGCATCGAAATAGGGGCTGATCGTAGTCTGGTACCAAATTATTTTGCCATCGATCTCAAAAGAATACTCGATGGTATTGGTATGACCCTGAGATGCCAGAGACATAGTGTCTTGGAAGAGGTCACGCGTAGCCTGCGGTGCAGCACTTGTTGGAAATACATTTCCGTAGAGATCTTCAACTCGGTCTATCTTGAGGCCAGTTACACCTGCGTTACTCATAAAATGCAGCTTAAAATCGGGATCAAAAATCTTGTGACAAACCGGGGAACCCTGTACCAGAGCATTCACGTTGGAATCTTCTGTTACAGAATTTAGAATTGCCTGTAGCGTCGGTTTTTCCATTCGGTGGGCTTTCATCCTATAAAAAGTGTGGGATCAATATCTTTCTGATTCGACCTGCTAAATAGAGTGACTGACCAGCCTTATTTTTCGTTGGTCCGACACGAGTTTCAACAATCGTCCATGCTGCTCGCGCTCCACCTGATCCAAAAGAATAGCAATTAAAATACGCTAGGGTAAGGCCCAGTCCAATTTCTTTGATTAGTTTATTGACCTCAGGGAGACTTCCAGCATACGCCCAGCCTCAACGATATCCATTTACGCCCAAAAAGGAGCCAATACGGCCGACAAAGGCACCAAACATGGAAAAACAATGGGCAGCACCAGCAATCACTCTCGCGAGTTAGCGAATGTGCCAATCGAGAAGAGCTCTCCATAAAGCGAATTTCAATGGAACTGGTGGTAAGCTCGCCTCTGCCATTATCGAATTCAGTCAGTAAATTTCAAGGAAAAACCTATGCCAATGAAAAAGCGAATAGCAGTCACACTGCCGGAAGGCCCCAATATTTCCGACACCATCGCCAGGCTCAAGTGGGCTGAGGAAAACGGTATCCCGGATGCCTGGTTCAGCGATTCAGGTGCACCGGATACCCTCACACAAATAGCTGCAGTGGGCCACCACACCACAAACATTCGCATAGGCGTTGCTGTGACCCCTGTCTATACGCGAAGCCCATCCGTACTAGCAGCATCCGCCAACGTCATCAGCCAAGTGATACCCGGCCGCTTCATAATGGGCCTGGGCTCTTCAAGCCAGACCATTATGGGGCAGTGGAACGGCATCCCACTGGATCAACCTCTCACCCGCGTGAAAGAAACCGCACAGCTGGTGAAGACTATGCTCAGCGGTGAGAAAACCAATTTTGAAGGCAAAACCCTCTACAGCCGAGGATACCGGCAAGCACCAGCAGACAACCCTCCCCCTGTTTATATCGGTGCACTGCGTCCCAAGATGATAGAGATGGCAGCCGAAGTGGGTGACGGCATCATCTTCAACCTCTGGCCCCAGGGTGCGCTACCCAAAATGATTGAGGCTGCAAAACGCGGCGCGGAGAAAGCCGGCAAGAACTGGGAAGATGTTGAAGTGGTCAACCGCGCAATGGTGTTGTGCACGGACGATAAAGAATATGGTCGTGCAATTTTTCGCGCTGCCTTTGGCCCCTATTACGCCACCCCCGTGTACAACAAATTTTTGGCTTGGGCAGGGTACGAGGAAGCAGCCAACACTATCGCTGAAGGTTGGGCAGAAAAGGATAGGGAGAAAACCGCAGCAGCTCTAAGCGACGAACTAATAGACGAAATTGCCATCATCGGCACGGAGCGGGAAATTCAGGAGCGCATTCAAGCAGATGCAGACGGCGGCGTGGATACCTGCATTATTGCACCTATGGCAGCCACACCTGAAGATCTAGAGCGAACCTACAACGCCTTTAGCGCGGTTAACTTCCAGTTTCGATGATAACTGCGCGCCTACTCCATCACCTAGCCAGCTAGGGCTCTACTCCTGCACGCAGCACCCGCTGCGTGCAGTTCTCTTGACCTGAATCAACCCGCGTTAACCCGATACACCCTAGACTCTGTCCTCTACATACAATGTCAGGCTAGTTGGGGATGTAATAAGGATGATTCAACACACCTTCGGGTTGATGGTGAGGCCCGCGGCCCAATGGCGCGCCATCGCAGCCCTGCCGGCTAGTAGTTTCAATGCAATGGCTCTGTATCCCTGTCTCATGGCTATTCTTCCCGCTGTCGCTTGGTACTACGGCACTACGGATATTGGCTGGACGGTGGGCGAGCGTGGCGAACCCATACGATTGACGCGAGAAAGCGCACTGCAAATCTGTTTGCTGTTCTACATCGCCATGGTCGCCTGTATCGCTGTAATCGGGTACTTCATTCACTGGATGTCAGATACCTATGGTGCAGAGTCCAGCATCACCAGGGGTGTGGTCATCGCCGGGTTTACCGCTACGCCACTTTTCCTGTCGGGGTTGATTGGCTTCTACCCTCTACTTTGGCTGGACATGCTGGTTGGAGCCGCCGCGGTCTCATGGTCGACCTATTTACTCTATCTAGGCATCCCTATTGTCATGAACATTCCCGAAGAGCGGGGCTTCCTTTTTTCCAGTGCGGTCCTGTCCATCGCCATGGTGATCCTGATTTGCTTGATGGGGGGCTCTGTCATCTTGTGGGATATGGGCGCCGCCCCGGCGTTTACTGACTAGCACAATCGGGTGGCAGTCTCCGTTCCAATAGCTCCCAACCAAATATAAAAGGACAGCATGAGTAATTTAAATTCAGCACTGGAACACCCGACTTACAACTACAAGGTGGTTCGCCAGTTTGCAGTAATGACTGTTGTCTGGGGCATCGTTGGGATGCTGGTCGGTGTACTTATCGCTGCACAGCTAGCCTGGCCTGTCATGAACTTCGATCTGCCGTGGCTGCATTTCGGACGATTGCGACCGCTTCATACCAATGCGGTCATTTTTGCCTTTGGCGGTTCTGCCCTGTTTACCACCTCCTACTACATCGTACAACGTACCTGCCAGGTACGACTGATCTCCGACAAACTGGCTGCTATTTCATTCTGGGGTTGGCAGCTGGTTATTGTGTCCGCTGCCATCACACTGCCTCTTGGCCTGACTACCTCCAAAGAATACGCGGAATTGGAATGGCCCATCGATCTTCTGATTACGTTTGTCTGGATCTGCTATGCCATTGTATTTTTTGGCACGATCACAAAACGCAAAACATCACATATCTATGTCGCCAACTGGTTCTTCGGTGCTTTCATTATCGCCGTGGCGGTACTTCACGTTATCAATAGCCTGGCGATTCCCGTTGGCTGGTTCAAATCCTATCCGATCTATGCAGGAACAGTCGATGCCATGGTGCAGTGGTGGTACGGGCACAACGCTGTTGGATTTTTTCTCACCGCAGGGTTTCTGGGCATGATGTATTACTTCGTTCCCAAGCAGGCCGAACGCCCCGTCTATTCCTATCGACTTAGTATTGTGCATTTCTGGGCGCTGGTAGCAGTTTACATCTGGGCCGGGCCGCACCACCTGCACTACACAACATTACCCGATTGGGCACAAAGCCTAGGCATGGTTATGTCCATCATTCTACTAGCGCCCTCTTGGGGCGGCATGATCAACGGAATGATGACGCTGTCGGGCGCCTGGGACAAACTACGTACAGACCCGATACTGCGCTTTCTAGTAGTTAGCCTGTCCTTCTATGGCATGTCGACTTTCGAAGGACCCATGATGTCGATTAAAACTGTTAACGCTCTTTCTCACTATACCGACTGGACCATCGGCCACGTTCATTCCGGCGCTTTGGGCTGGGTCGCCATGATATCCATAGGCGCGCTATATCATCTATTCCCAATTTTGTATGGCAAGGAACGCATGCACAGCATCAGCTTGATTAATACGCATTTCTGGATGGCGACTGTTGGCACCGTGCTTTACGTCGTCTCCATGTGGGTAAACGGCATCCTGCAGGGCCTCATGTGGCGCGCATACAACCAGGACGGCACGCTCACCTACACTTTTACAGAGTCTGTTTCAGCCAGTTATCCGGGCTATGTAGTACGTCTGATCGGCGGCGCCATCTTTTTCAGCGGTATGCTGGTAATGGCCTACAACGTGTACATGACAAGCCGCAGAGCAAGCGGCACCGAGCCCCTCGTCGAACTAGCCGTTTCAGTGTAAGGAAGCAACGATGAATCATGATGTTGTAGAGAAAAACGTTGGGCTAATGATGATCCTGATTGTCGTTGCTATCAGCTTTGGCACTCTGGTGGAATTGGTACCCCTCCTATTTTCTAAAGACACCAACGAACCAATCGCGGGCCTAATGCCTCTGCCCGCGCTGCAGCTTGAAGGGCGGGATATTTATATCCGGGAGGGCTGCAACAACTGTCATTCCCAAATGATTCGCCCACTGCGTGCTGAGACGGAACGTTACGGTCACTATTCAGTTGCAGGCGAGCTGGTCTATAACCACCCCTTTCTATGGGGCTCCAAACGCACAGGCCCAGACCTCGCCCGCGTAGGACAGCGTTACAGCGATGACTGGCACCGCGCGCACTTAATGAACCCCAGGGATGTAGTGCCAGAATCAAACATGCCTGCATTCCCGTGGCTGTTCGAAGATGCAATTAATGGTGACAGGACCGGCACAAAAATGGCCGGATTACGCAAAGTCGGCGTGCCCTACACAGATGAGGACATCGCCGGTGCAAAAGACGCCCTGGAAGGGAAAAAGGAAATCGACGCTCTGGTTGCTTACTTACAGCAACTCGGGACTTTACTGAAATCGAGGCGCTAGGCACATATGGACATCAATGACTTTAGAGGCCTTAGTACTGCGCTGCTGCTGGTGTCTTTCATCGGCCTCTGTTTTTGGGCATACAGCAACAAACGCAAGGCCTCTTTCGACGAAGCCGCCAACTTGCCTTTTGCAGATGACGCGCTCAATCAGCGCGCGCAGGAGGAGATGAAAGATGACTAGCTTTTGGAGCCTGTGGGTCATCATCCTCACTACAGTAACCATCGCTGGTATTACCTGGATACTGTTTGCCAATCGAAAGCGTGACGCAGAAGACCTAAACGAAGAAAAACCCCACGAGTACGATGGCATCACCGAGTATGACAACCCGTTACCCGCTTGGTGGTTCTACATGTTTGTAATCACCATTGTCTGGGCCATCGGTTATCTTATCGCCTACCCCGGCATGGGAAACTTTCCCGGTGTGCTGAACTGGACCCAGCTCGATCAACATAAAGCAGAGGTCTCCAGGGCCGACGAGCAATTTAGAGCCATGCGCAACCGTTACGTGGCGATGCCCATCGAGGAGATTGCTTCTGATCCGGCGGTGAGGAAAATGGGCATGCGTATATTCGGCAATAACTGCGCTCAGTGTCATGGTGCAGATGCAAAAGGCACGCGCGGTTTTCCCAACCTGACTGATGACGACTGGATCTACGGCGGCACTCCGGAAGCGATAAAGACCAGCATCAGTAATGGTCGCCGGGCAGCAATGCCAGCCTGGGGTAGTGTCATCGGGGACGAAGGAGTGGCCCAAACTACCGCTTATATCATCTCTCTGAATGGTCGCGAGGCCAACGAGGAAGAAGCTCTCACGGGACAAAAGGTATACCAAACTTACTGCCTGGCCTGCCACGGTTATGACGCTACCGGGAATCCGATTCTTGGAGCACCCAATCTGACCAACGGCATCTGGCTTTATGGGGGCAGCGCCGAACAACTCAGCGTGACAATTGGAAAAGGGCGCTATGGTGTCATGCCCGCTCACAATGAAATGCTAAGCGAGGACAAAATCCATATCCTCGCCGCCTATGTCTACGGCTTAAGCCAATAGATCACGCTCCAGCCCGGATGCAGTGACTACTGCACCCCTAAGCAGCAGGACAAAGCTTTCAATTACAGCTTTGCAACTAGTGACGCCATGACTGATCCCGACCTGATTGACTTAATTGACGTACAGGAATTTGCTCCTGCCGAAGTAGCGGAGATCGACCTCTATCAACACAGAGAGAAGATTTACACTCGCAAGATTGAGGGCTTTTTCCAGCGTGTTCGGCTGTTTACCGGATGGCCTTTGTTGCTAGGCTATGTCCTGTTGCCCTGGACTTCATGGGACGGAAGACAGTCAGTGCTGTTTGATCTACCAGCCCGAAAATTTGACATCCTGGGGCTCACTTTCTGGCCGCAGGATTTTCCTATGCTTGCGTTCATGCTGATTATCGCCGCCTTTTTTCTATTCTTTATTACCACACTGGCTGGACGCATTTGGTGTGGCTATACCTGCCCGCAAACCGTGTGGACCAGCATTTTTATGTGGGTGGAACAGAAAGCTGAAGGTAGCCGAAACCAACGCATCAAACTGGACGAGGCTCACTGGTCCCTGCAAAAAATGGCGAAGAAAGCCTCCAAGCATCTGGGATGGCTATCGGTAAGTTTTGTTACCGGCTTCACTTTCGTCGGCTATTTCTATCCAGTCCGGGAACTGGTGGGAGATTTATTCTGGTTACAGCTCACGGACTGGGCGGCTCTTTGGATAATATTCTTCACATTGGCAACCTACATCAATGCGGGATGGATGCGAGAGCAGGTGTGCATATACATGTGCCCCTACGCGCGTTTTCAGTCGGTTATGTTTGATCACGACACATTGATCGTATCTTACGACGAGGCACGGGGTGAGCCAAGCGGCTCCCGTAAGCGCGACGCCGATCACGCCCATCTAGGCCTTGGCGACTGTGTTGACTGCCAACTTTGTGTGCAGGTCTGCCCTACTGGCATCGATATTCGTGAGGGGCTGCAATACGAGTGTATTGGCTGCGCGCTGTGCGTGGACGCCTGTAACTCCGTCATGTACAAGATGGAGTACCCGCAGGGCCTTATTCGATATACCAGCGAACACGCGTTGGCCGGCGGATCTACCCGTTGGGTTCGCCCGCGCATACTGGGTTACGCTGCAGTACTCTGCCTCATGGTGACGGTATTCGGCTACACGATATTCAGCCGGGTTCCACTTGAACTGAGCGCCACCCGGGATCGCAGCCAGCTTTTTGTCACCACTGAAACGGGTGCAATCGAGAATATCTATACCCTGCAAATCATCAACATGGACCGCGACAAGCATGAATTCGAAGTGTCCATTGAGGGTATCATCGGCGCTCAGATTATCGGTACTACTCTCTACACTCTCGATGCTGCAGAAGTTCGCTCCGTGACCTTGCGTGTGCGCGCCGAACTCGACGCCTTGGACCTTGCCAGTACTCCCCTTGTGTTCCAAGTTCGCTCCAGTGATACCGCTACACTGAAAACACAAACGGAATCCCGTTTTCTGAGACCAATATGATGAACAAGACACCACAGACAGACTTCCCCCGATACGATTCGCTACCATGGCATCGACAATTCTGGCCCTGGTTTATCATTTCTCTTCTCGGAAGCGTGGTGCTCGCCAGCCTGTCACTTGTGTATCTAGCCAATCGTCACGCTGACGATCTGGTCGTCGATGATTACTACAAGAATGGGCTGGCTATCAATCAAGTACTTGGAAAAACGCAGCGGGCGGCCTCTCTTGGCCTGGCAGCAGACTTTTCGTTTTCGCCCCATACTGTGACAGTCCTCGTGACCGGGCGGCTAGACAGCGAAAACCTCAATCTGCGACTATCCCATCCACTTGAAGCAGACCGTGATTTCGCAGTTTCGCTTGTGGCCTTGGAGGCCGGGCACTTTACAGGCCCACTAGAATCGAGTATCGCCGCCCGCTGGCACTGGACACTGGAGTCCCTGGTTAACGATGGTTGGCGCCTTGATGGTGTCGTGGGAGTTAAGGACATCCAACATGCTCGCAACCCTTGAGCCGACGATTTCATCTGCAGCAGTGTCCTGCTATCACTGCGGAGAAGCTATACCGTCAGGAGCTGACTTCTCACTGGAGCTCAACGGCATATCCAGACCCATGTGTTGCCCCGGCTGTTGCGCGGTCGCCAGCCTGATCAGCGCTAGCGGGCTGCAAGATTTCTACCAGCACCGCACTACTTTCAATGAACGCCCTTCCTCTTCTGTGGCGGCCGATATGGCGCAATATAGCGTCTACGATGACCCGGATCTTGCTGCAACATTCAGCACTATTGACGAAGACGGGAGAGTGAGCGCCCAGCTCCTACTCAGCGGCATTAGTTGTGCAGCGTGCACTTGGCTAATTGAGCACTCACTATCAAGGCTAAAGGGCGTGCAGCGTGCGGCAGTGCACTTTCAGCAGGCCCGCTTGGATATTCTGATTGATCCAAGCCAATGCCAGCTCAGCGATGTATTTATACATCTACTTAAACTGGGCTACCGCGCTCAGCCCTTTCACACCGACGCGCAAAAGGCACAGCTAGAGCAGGAGCAGAAGACGCAGCTGAAACGTCTCGCTGTTGCTGCTTTGGGCATGATGCAAGTAAGCATGTTCGCTATCGCCCTGCACGCGGGTGACCTTCAAGGTATGGACGCCCAGCATCAGGCCTTGCTTCGCTGGGTGAGTCTGCCGGTCGCTGTTTTTGTTGTTACTTACGCTGCTCGCGGCTTCTTCAACAACGCCTGGCGCTCCCTGCGCCACGGCGCTCTGGTTATGGACGTTCCGGTGAGCCTGGCGATTGGTCTGGCTTTAGTGGCCAGCGTGTGGGCCACGCTTACAAGATCAGGGCAGGTCTACTTCGACTCTGTTGTTATGTTCACCTTTTTTTTATTGCTAGGGCGCTATCTGGAACAGCGCGCCCGGCAGCGACATCTAGAAACGGCATTCGATCTGGAGCAAAGCCTACCCAGCGCAGTCACCACACTGCGTGAAGAACAATGGCTGAGTTTACCGCGCGTCCAGCTGCGCAAGGGCGACACCGTTCTAATTAAGCCGGGGGAGACTATTTGCGTGGACGCCGAGGTTGTGTCTGGCCACAGCGCAGTACGCGAGGACGCGTTTAATGGTGAGCACCTGCCGCGCGAAGTGCATACTGGCGACACCGTCTACGCCGGCACCGTCAATTCGGACGCGCCTCTGCAAGCGCGAGCACTTGGGAATTTCCGCGACAGCCGCCTCGCGGCGTTGCAGCGCTCGGTACAGTTATCGGAAACAGAAAAACCGCAGCTGGTAATACTGGCCGACCGTATCGCATCCTGGTTTGTCGCCTGGATACTCCTCCTCTCGGCCGTCACTGCACTCGTCTGGCTGCAACTGGAGCCAGAGAATGCATTCTGGATCACCCTGTCCGTACTGGTCATCAGCTGCCCCTGCGCGCTCGCTCTGGCAACACCGGCGGCGCTGACCAATGCTGCAGGTGCGCTACGCTCAAGCGGCATTGCGGTGCAGAGCCAGAATGCTCTCGAAGCACTGGCATCCTGCACGCACCTCATCTTCGACAAAACGGGAACGCTGACAGACGGCAAGCTTTCCATAGCGGAAGTCATAGGGTTAAACGTATTGGCCGAGCCTCAAATTCTCGAGCTCGCCGCGGCATTGCAGCGCTACACCACACATCCGGTGGCCGCTGCATTTTCTGATATAGACAGCACTTTACGAATGGATTCGCCCCGCTATACGGCTGGCGCAGGCGTAGAGGCACAGCATAAGGGAGAGCCTTACCGGATGGGTACTGTGCAGTTCTGTCGCGATATAGCGCCGCGGTTTCCAGCGGTACCCGATAGCGATAACTATTGGGTGGGACTGTGCAGAGCGAATACACCACTGGCGTGGATCGCTCTGGATGATCACCTGCGCAGCGAAGCCGCAGGGGTTATACAAGCAGCCGTAGAAAATGGCCTAAAGGTGGAGTTACTCACCGGCGATAGTTCCACCCAGGGAATATCAACTGCGCGAGAACTCGGCATACCTACAGTTTTCACTGGTATGTCCCCGCAACAAAAGAGCGACCGGGTGCAAGTGCTACAGGCAAAAGGAGCTCGTGTGGCCATGGTTGGAGATGGTCTCAATGATGCTCCCGTACTCAGCGTCGCAGATGCCTCCATCGCAGTAGCTGGGGCAACCGACCTGGCTCGTACGCAGGCGGATTTTGTGATCGTCGATGGCGATTTGACGAAGGTCACAGCAGCGTGGAGAAAGGCCTGGCATTGCCGTAGGGTCATACGGGAGAACCTGTTCTGGGCCTTGCTCTACAATTCGAGTGCGCTTCCGCTAGCCGCGCTAGGTGTCTTTCCACCTTGGGCAGCTGCACTGGGAATGTCAGCAAGTTCATTGATAGTCGTCGGCAACTCACTGCGACTGAACCGCTAACGGAGGTATTGCAACTATGGACAGCCTGTATCTACTCATCCCTATTGCACTGTTGTTCTGCGCCATTGCTATAAAGCTACTGCTGTGGGCGATCAACAATGGGCAATACGATGATCTGGATAAGGAGGCCTCACGTATTTTGGTGAACGACGACGACAATCAGCGTCCTAAAAATTCACCCGCCAAACATCGGGCAAGTGCGAATGATTGACCCGATCATAGCCGGCAGCGCTTTGATGCTGGGCCTCTCTGGCGCCGGACACTGTCTGGGCATGTGCGGCGGCGTTGCTGCTGCGCTCAATCTTGGAGGACAGGCCTCGACGAAGATAACGCTCGCCTATCACAGCGGCCGAATTGTTAGCTACACCCTGCTCGGTGGGTTAATGGGGCTTGCCGCTGGAAGTATTGATATTGCCGCGTGGACCATTGGGCTACGCTATATTGCCGGGCTATTACTCATTGCCATGGGTTTACACATAGCGAAATGGTGGCAAGGGATAGCGCGCCTGGAAAGCGTAGGGGCCGTACTATGGAAACCTGTGCAGCGAATGAGCCTGCAATATCTCCCGATTCGCCGCTGGCCCCAAAGCGCCGCACTTGGACTCTGCTGGGGCCTGATGCCCTGTGGACTGATCTATAGCAGTTTAGCTTGGTCTGCCACAGCGCAGGACGCTCTCTCTTCTGCCTTCATGATGTTTCTATTTGGCATTGGCACTTTGCCAGCAATGTTGGCGACTAGCCTCAGCGCTTCCGGACTGCGCGATATACTCAGGCGGCGTGAATTACAAATTATAATTGCTCTACTACTCATGGCGTCTGGGCTGCTTACTCTGGC
>JBLFWP010000050.1:0-26285 GCA_047611225.1 Halioglobus sp. | reverse complement strand
CAATTCCTCCAGAGATCGGGAGTTGTCGATTACGATGTCGGCTCCGGCCAATCTGTTCTCACGTGACATCTGTGCCGCCATAATCCGTTTTACTTGTGCTTCGTCATTGCTATCTCGCGCCATGGTTCGCGACAGTTGAATTTCTTCAGGGACATCCACGACGACCACACTATGGGTCAGCGCGCGCTGCGTGGTTTCCAGCAGCAAGGGAGAACTGAGAATGGTGTAGGGACTTTTAGACGCCTCAATTTGTGCCAGGATTTCTTCGCCTATGAGGGGGTGAGTTAGCTGTTCTAGCCACAGTCTTTCACTTTCGTGGGCGAAAACCTTCTGACGCAATGCCGCGCGGTCCAGCTCCCCATCTGATTGCAGAATGTCATCGCCGAAGTGTTGGGCAATGGCGGCCAAGGCTGGCCTGCCTGCTTCGACAATTACACGGGCCGCCAGATCTGCATCAACCACTGTAATTCCCAGCTTTTCGAAGTGCCGTGTAACGGCAGATTTACCACTGCCTATACCACCTGTAACGCCTACGATAAGTGCCATATCAGGGGGCCAGCATTGCTGTATAGCGATTAATAATGGTGTCTCCCCACAACAGAGCGATCCAACCCGCCATTGCCAGATAAGGGCCAAAAGGGATGGGTACTTCTTTACCGCGGCCCTTGAGTACCATCAGCGTAACGCCGCCCACTATGCCGACCACAGAGGACAGCAGGATAATCATAGGGAGCGCCTGCCAGCCCATCCATGCACCGAGAGCCGCGAGGAGTTTAAAGTCGCCGTAGCCCATGCCTTCCTTGCCAGTGATGATTTTAAAAGCCCAGTAGATACTCCACAGGCTGAGGTAACCTGCCATGGCACCCACTACAGCATCGAATAAAGTGGTGTAGATCCCAAATAAATTGAAGGTCAATCCAAGCCACATCAGTGGCAGCGTAATATCGTCAGGCAAAAGCTGGTGATCCACATCGATCATCGTCAAAGCAATCAGAGCCCATGTGAGCAATACCGCGCCTAGAAGCTCAGGCGAAATTTCAAACAGGAAAGCCAATGCCAGTGTCATCAATCCAGTGACTAGCTCCAGCACCGGGTAGCGTAAAGAAATCGGTGCAGCACAGCTCGCACATTTGCCACGCAGCATGAGATAGCTGATTACGGGAATATTTTGCCAGGGTTTAATGCTGGTCTTGCAGTGCGGGCAATGGGAGTTGGGTGTGGCCAGATTGAGCGGCTCGGCTTCTTTCTCGGCGCTAACCTCCAACAGTTCACAACAGTCTCGCCGCCAGCGGGATTCCATCATCAGTGGTAGTCGGTAAATCACTACGTTGAGGAAGCTGCCAACCAACAGGCCGAGGCAGAGCAGTACGATAGGTAGCAGCGCGCCCAATTGCGTTTGTAGTTCTGTCATAGATAGTCCGCCCTTGCGGTGGCGGTGTTGGTTAGATAACTGAACCGAGCATAAAGATGGGTAGGTACATCGCGATCATCAGGCCGCCCACGAGAACCCCTAGAACTGACATGATCAGCGGCTCCATTAGAGAGCTGAGACTGTCAACGGCGTTATCTACAGCCTCTTCATAATGTGACGCTACCTTGTCGAGCATCTCATCCAGCGCACCGGATTCCTCACCGATGGAAACCATCTGCAACAGCATATTAGGGAAAAGGCCGGTAGACTTAATGGAACTGTAGAGTGTTGAGCCCGTGGTGACATCGTCCCGAATCTGGCGAATGGCCTTGGCGTAGACAGAGTTACCAGCAGCACCAGCGGTAGAGTTTAGAGCGTCAACCAGTGGCACACCGGCGGCGAAGGTGGTGGACAGTGTTCGTGAAAAACGCGCGATAACCCCATCGTGCACAATGCCGCCCACTATTGGCAAACGTAGTGCCACGCGATCGAGAAATTCTGAAAACTTCACCGAGCGTAATTTGATCTCTCGGAAGGAGATAATAAGCCCTATGATCGCCAAAAACATAATGATCCACCAATCCTGAACAAAATTGGAGATGGTCAATACAAACTGAGTGAAGGCTGGCAGCTCGGAACCGAAATTCTGGAACGTCTTGGCGAAGACCGGCACTACCTTGATCAGCAAAATCGCGCAGACAATGAGGGCGACGCAGACAACAGCGATGGGGTAGGTCATGGCCTTTTTGATTTTGGCCTTTAGTTGCTCTGTCTTTTCCTTGTAGGTGGCCACTCGGTCGAGCATCAATTCCAAAGTACCTGAATCTTCACCGGAACCGACGAGGCTGCAAAACAAGTCATCGAATTGACGTGGGTATTTGGCCAGTGAGGGAGCGAGGCCACTACCTGAGGCCACGTCGTTGCGAATGCTGGCGATCAGTTCCCGCATACGTGGCTTTTCCAAACCGTCTTCTACAATTTCAAAACTTTGCACCAGGGGTACACCGGCCTTGAGCATAGTCGCCAATTGCCTTGTAAATATCGCGATATCGGCAGGTTTGATCGGCTTGCCTTTACCGCCAAACAAAGCCTTGGGCTTCTTGCGAACGCTTTTGGGCTTGATACCCTGCTTCCGCAATTGCGCCTTTGCCATTGCCTGGCTGACTGCGTGTATTTCGCCCTTGCTGGAGCGCCCGGTTTTGTCGGTGCCGCTCCAAGTGAAGATGTCGCTTCTGATTGCTGTAGCCATTGTTATATCCGTCCCTTTCTGGGTCTGTTCTGTGTAAAGCTGTCCCAGCTAAACCCTGTAGTTCAATTTCGTCGCGCTTAATCGACTGTAATTCTGTTGGCCTCTTCCAGGCTGGTCATCCCCTGGGCAACCTTTCTCAAGGCAGCCGAGCGTAGATCGGGAAAACCTTCTTTGCGCGCTAGCGCGCCAATTTGTAGGGAATTGCCTTCTTCCATGATGAGCGTGGCAATTGTGGGTGTGATTTTAACGACCTCATAAATTCCTACACGTCCCTTATAACCATTGAGGCATCCATCGCACCCCACGGCCGTCATAATATTTGCCTCTTCCAGTTGTTCCTGGGTAAACCCCTCTTCTAACAGGGTGTCGTGAGGAATGTCCTCTGCTGGCACGGCACATATTGGGCACAGTCTTCTTGCAAGGCGCTGCGCAATAATCAAATCTACCGATGACGCCACGTTGAAAGCGGGTACGCCCATGTTGAGCAGGCGAGTAATAGTTTCCGCGGCGCTGTTGGTGTGCAAGGTTGAAAGAACCAAGTGACCCGTCTGCGCCGCCTTGATTGCGATTTCCGCTGTCTCCAGATCTCGTATCTCTCCCACCATAATGATGTCTGGGTCTTGGCGCAGGAATGAGCGCAGCGCCTCGGCGAAATTGAGTCCCACTTTCGGGTTCACGTGAACCTGGTTGACCCCTTCGAGGTTTATTTCCACTGGGTCTTCCGCGGTGGAGATGTTGCGCTCTGCTGTATTCAGAATGTTGAGGCCCGTGTAGAGCGATACCGTTTTACCTGAGCCTGTTGGACCGGTAACGAGGATCATTCCCTGAGGCTGGTTTAGTACTTTCTGGTACATTTCTTTTTGTTCGGGCTCGTAGCCCAATGCATCGATGCCCATCTGAGCGCTACTGGGGTCCAGAATACGCAGTACGATTTTTTCACCGTAAAGTGTTGGTAGTGTGTTGACGCGAAAGTCGATAGCCCGGTTGCGGGACACCTTCATTTGAATACGGCCGTCTTGTGGAACACGCCGCTCCGAGATGTCCATCTGTGACATAACTTTCAGACGGGCGGCAAGGCGAGCGGAGAGATTGCGCGGCGGTTTTACCACTTCCTGTAACACGCCATCGGTGCGAAACCGTATGCGATAGCTGTGTTCATAGGGTTCGAAGTGGATGTCCGATGCGCCTTGTTTGATGGCGTCGATGAGTACTTTGTTTACAAAACGCACAATAGGAGTTTCATCAACGGACTCTGAGCCTTCCTCTGCGTCACCAGTATTATGGCCGCCACTGATATCAATATCGTCTAGATCGGCCGCGTCCAGATCATCCAGGCCATCTGATAAGGAATCCTGTGTTTCTACCCACTCGGTCAATGCCTTGTTGAGTGAATTCTCCTCTACTAGAACAGCGTCAGTATTGATGCCGGTGTGAAATTTTATTTCGTCCAGTGCCGCCAGATTGGTGGGATCTGATACGGCAATGAATAATCGATTTCCGCGGCGATAAATTGGCAGCGCGTGGTGCTTTGTGACCAGTGCAGGTTCAACCAAGCCCAGCGGGATTACGTCGGAATTCAATGCTGAAATATCAAGCAGGGGGACGCCAAACTCGTGGGAAGCCACCTCAGCGAGTCGTACGCTGTCGACATTTTTCTTTTGTACCAGATACTGAACGAAATGCATTTTTTCGATGGAAGCTTGTGTCTGAGCTTCTATAGCTTCTTGGGCGCTGAGCAAGGTCTCTGCCACCAGCCGGCCGGCCAGGCCACTGAGTTGCCCAATTACTTTATCGTTCATCCTAGCCCAACTCCTGCTGTCGTGAGATTTGACCCATAACAAGTTCTACTTAGAAGGTCGATTATAGCCACCTAAAAAGGCTCAGACAGCCTCCCATTCAGGTCAAATTATACATATTTGCCGAATTTGGGTGTTTTGCGAATGGGGCGTAGCGATGGGGCGGGAGTGTGTTGCCAAAGCGTAGGAGCTGTAGATGAAGCGTGGAAGGTGGGGCGGGCGCGGGGGATTGCCTATAAGGTCCTTAAGCGCCGTGTAGCTGCGCAGGCCTACCTGACCTTAGCCACGGCAGTTGGGCGGCACATGGTTCACACTCACGCCGTCATCCTCTGCTGCCAAGCATGTCCAGTAAACAATGCGGCCGCTGGTCGAGGGTATCAATTGCATTTTTTTGTTATCGGCTATTGTGCCGGCGAGTTTAAAGGTTACAGTGATGGTGCCGGGGGTCGGTGTGGTCGAAACTTCAAGGCGCTTAATGAACTCAAATTGATTGTATTCGTCGGGGTCTGAAAGACCGGCCTGGCTATTATTTCCGGGCATGGACTGCTTGTTGTAATAATACTCGCTGACGGATGTACGCGCTTCGCCTACAAAGGCCATACCCTCTGAGACTTTGGAACGAATGGCATAGTCACCGTAAACAGCAAGTACGATTACCGTCAGGATGCTCACAATTGCAACTACCGCCATGAGTTCTATTATAGTAAAGCCTATATTCTTATTCATTGCGGTGTCCGGTGGGCCCTGAGCCTGAAACGAAGAGTCTATTGGGATTTCGCCAATTATCCAATGGCTGCCAGCCCTCGATTGTTAGAGAGTCGACGGTTGTCGTTTAGTTATCGAATTCGGTGTTGAATGCTGCCATTTCCTTAGCTAGTTCCGCTACTATCGGGCCAACATCAGCACCCTGATCCTGTGCCTGTGTTAATTTTTCCGTTAAGCGTTTGGCAGAGCCCACCCGGTCGCGCAGCGCGGTAATTGACCTGTTTATCGCGATGCCTTCCGGTTGGAACATATCTTTTTGTCGCAGCGCGATATGGGCGGTGAGGTCTCCGCCAGCGAGCTTGCAAATTTCTCTGGTAAACACGTAGACCGGCCCTGCTATTTTGTGACTGGCCTTCAAACAGGCATACCAGATGCTTAAAATCAGTACAAATTCGATCGCTGCCAGTCCCAGGGCCATTCCAACGGATAATTCCAGAGGTTGCTCGCCGGGAAATAACATCCTGAGAATGATGAAGCCATTCACCAGCAAAACTGCGGCCGCTGCGATTAGCAGCGAATACTGGTATTGAAACTTCTTGTTTATGACAATAGTTGTACGACGATTGTCCATGTCCTGTCCCGCTTAAAGAAAGATCTTGAGCGAGCCTAAACTACTCTATAGAAAGCGGCAAGTGACCTCAGGGGAGTACCGGCCAATTCGTGCCTTTTTGTGAATTAGTGCCTGCCCTATCATGACTTTTGGTCGCGATAGCTCAGCACAGCGGTAGCAAATGTTGTGCTTGGCGCGATAGAGAAATGACACGAATGGGTGGCAGGTTCGATCAGCGTAGGACGTCGTACCCACCTGCCGGGTGTTGCGCGGCTTTGACGCCCAGGCGAAAATCCACTCTTGGTTGATGGTATATAGACGCACGATTTAGGACGCCGGCCATGCGCGAGCAGGAACAGTAAAGTAGTAGTTATGCAGCCTAGCCTCAGATTTTGGCTAGGGCTGCATAGCTGGCCAGAGCGTATCAATGCTCGGTGATGAAAAAGGGCAGGCCCCGCCCTAGGGTGACAAAAATTGTCACAAACCAACCGACTTTGTAGGTGTGCAGGGGCTGCGAAGAGTGGCTGCTTGGCAAATTTCATGAAGCAAAAATATTATAAATCATTGTTATTTAACAATAAATAAAATATTTATAGGTTGTGGGCAGAGCTTGGCACATTCCCTGCATTAATTACTGGGCAAGCGACTTGTATTGTTCTGAACACAGACTCAGGTCTTATGATTTGGCAACAAGCATGTTTTAAATATCTAAGCGGAGAAGCAACATGAAACTACAACAGAAATCACAAGGGGGTTTTACCCTCATTGAACTGATGATCGTTATTGCGATCGTCGGTATTCTGGCGGCAATTGCATTGCCTGCCTATCAGGACTATATCGTTCGTGCCAAGATGTCTGAGCCAATGGCTGCTCTGGCTGAAGCCAAGACAACCGTAGCTGAGTACGTAGCAGCTAACGGCGGATACCCGACTAGTGCTACATCTTTCGGTATTAACACAGCTGATCGTCCCTCGAGTGATACAATTGCAAATCTTTCTCTCGAAACCCCGACTGCTGGCGAACCCGTTCGTGTAGTAGCAAACGTAGCGCTGTGTACTTGGGACGGTTCTACTTGTAACGATAGCTCCTTCCTGTCTTTCCAGCTGTCTGGCTCTACTAACAGTGATGGCACGATGGCTTGGACTTGCATCCCTGGTGATGATGGTGGCGATAACGAAATACCCACTAAATATCTGCCTGCTAACTGTCGCGGTTCCTGATATCTAGTACGCGATTTGAAGAAGCCCGGTGTATGCCGGGCTTTTTTTTGTGCGTAATAGCGGTATTGCCAGGGTTCGCTAGCCTACCCCATGCAAACTCGGTACCCTCCATTTACAAATTTTAGTACCGTACACTTATAAAGCACCTGTACTCGATATCAGGGTCAAAAACGGATTCCTCAATGGGCGGTGTTAAACCGGACGGCAGAGCAGGCTATTTAATAGGGGCAGTGGTATTGCTCATCTGTGTTCTGGTCTATGGCGTCGCTCTGAACGGCCCACTTTTTTTCGATGATATTCCTAACCTCGTAGAAAACGATCTGGCGCGAGTGTCCGGCTCCTCCTTTGATGACTGGCGTCGGGCGAGCATCAGTTCTACATCAGGCTATTTGCACCGTCCCATTACGATGTTTACCTTCGCTGCAAATTATGTCGCCGCAGGCGATTTCACAAGCTTCAGCCTAAAGACCACCAATCTCGGCATTCACTTGTTACTGGGCGCTTTGTGTTATTGGTTTACGCTGCTGTTACTAACAGCTCCCGTGATTGCCGCTCGCAGCAACCCCGGGCAGCGTGCGATGGTGGCACTGATAGCGGCTTCAATCTGGCTGCTACATCCCATTCATGTATCCACGGTGCTCTATGCAGTGCAGCGAATGGCGCAGCTGTCTACTGTGTTCACGGTTGCGGGGTTAATACTCTTTTTACGCTATCGCTTGCGCTGGGCTGAAGTGGGAGCGACTGCTGGCGAACTGATGGCGGCAGCCTTGTGGCTGGGTATTTTAGGATTTATCGCGGTATTGTCCAAGGAGAACGGCGCTTTGTTACCGTGGCTAATAGCAGTCATCGAAGTGACTTTGTTCGGCGGAGCGTGGGCCGGTCGAGAACGGCGGGATTTGCGATCTCTTGGCTGGCTACTGCTTATACTGCCGCTGCTGGCGGTTTTGCTGCTGTATGTCTTCTTACCCGAAACACTGATAGGCCGTTATGGCAGTCGGGAATTCTCCCCCGAGGAGCGACTGCTGACTCAAGGAAGAGTGCTGTGGCAATACCTGAGTTGGTTGCTCGTTCCGAATATTCTGGATATGGGTTTTTTCCACGACGATATACCACTGTCCCGAAGCTTTTGGATGCCGCTGACCACCGGTCTGTCACTGTTCGCTTGGCTTGCGGTGTTGATTGCAGGGGTTTTGTTGCGGCAACGCTTCCCACTGTTTGCCTTTGCGCTGCTCTTTTATCTTGTAGCCCACAGTATGGAGTCTTCAATACTGCCCCTGGAAATGGTCTTTGAGCATCGCAATTACTTGCCCAGTGTCGGGGTGTTTATTTTTGTAGGGGCGGGCCTGGTGTGGCTAGCCAATCGCGTAGCCTGGCTGCAAGCAGGCCCAGCTCTAGTGATTATTGTTGTTTTACTGGCTTCTCTTTTATGGGTGAGGACTGATGCCTGGTCCGATGAGCTGAAGCTGGCGAGGTTCAACGTGGTCAATCATCCACAATCACCGCGTGCTAATTTTTTCTATGCCAATGCACAATTCAAACGCTTCCAAAGTTCCAGAGAATTGGGTCTATCTGACGATGAGGTACGCGCCCTGGTGGTTACAGCCCGTATCTATTACGAACGCATGCACGCTTTCGATGAGCGGGATTTTGCCGCCTTGGTGATGTTGTACCAGCTCGATGCATTGCGCTTTCCTGTGTTGGCCGAGCAAAATAATTGGCTGAGTGTAATGGAAGAATTGAGCAAGACTAGACGCTTGCAACCTTCGGACCGTGCTGCTCTGGGCGCGTTGGTAGGGGTAGCTATGTCTCCTGTGGGCAAAGAGGATGCGGGCAGAATTGCAGTGATGCTGGAGGGGCTGTTAGAAAAAAATCCTCAACGCATGGACTTACTGTCACAGTATTATCGTCTTTTGGACAATCAGGAAGTTGGTGGTGAGCGGCTGCAAAACGCGCTTGAGCGCAGTAACTCGCTCAATCCGAACAACCGAAAGGCAGCTGCCTATCTCGCGCAATACTACGGGAATCAGGATCTCGCTCGCACCTACGAGGCTGTCCGTGAGTGGCTGCGTCGGGATGTAAAACGCAAGGAAATTGCTGTTATTCGCGCGATTTTTGAAGACTGATGACTACGACAACCCAACAACATAAAGTGGCATCAGGTAGTGCATTCGTGGCGCAGTTGATAGTGACGCTGGCACTATTGCTGTGCAGTGTTTGGATTTACTGGCCCGGAATTTCTGGCCCTGAGTTATTGGATGACCGCTCCAGCGTGTTGGTGATAGGAGACGTGCGCGCACACCCCGAATTGGCGATGGATTACATCTTCGGTGACAACTCGGGTATTTTCGGTCGCTCTGTTTCGATGGCCACCTTTGTACTCGAGAAGATGTATTTCGACGAAGGTATCGGTGGCAATAAAAAGGTCAATATCATCCTGCACGCTTTGAATGGCGGATTGGTGATCTGGCTGCTTAGTTTGTTGTTCCGCTTAAAAGCTGTCCCCGCGGCTGGGTGGCTGGCCATTGTGCTGGGTGGTATTTGGCTACTGCATCCTCTGCTCGTGAGTACTGTTTTGTATGCGGTTCAGCGTATGGCCATGCTGGTCACCTTTTTTATACTTACGGCTTCGGTGTGCTACGTCTATTGGCGTCAAAGCGTGATGGCAGGTAAGGGGGGCGTGCTGCGTTTTTTGCCGGTACCCCTGCTGTTGTTCATTGGCCTGTTAGCGAAAGAAAATGCCATCGTGCTGGTGCCTGTACTGCTGCTGCTGGAGGCGTTGTGGTTCCGCTTTGTCGGGGCAGATGGTAAACCGATTCTGTGGCTGCAGCGCCTATGCTACACATTGATTGCCGGCGCTATAGGTGTGGCAGCCGGAGTATTGTTTTTTGATTACGATGGCTTGGCTGCGCGGTTCGGGCGACGGCCCTTCTCGCTGGACGAGCGCTTGCTGACTCAGGCCAGAGTGTTGTGGGATTACGTCGCGCAATTTTTTATTCCTCAGCTTGATAGGATGGGTCTGTATCACGATGATGTGATCGTTTCGCAATCATTGTGGGAACCTGGCACCACGGTGTATGCCGTCGGGGCCTGGGTGTTAGTAGCGCTCGTCTGTGGCCTTGCGTTACGTTGGCAGACCGGACGCTGGCTGGTTGTGGGCGTTGCCTGGTTCTTAGCGGGCCACAGTGTCGAGTCCAGTGTTCTACCGTTGGAAATCTACTTTGAGCATCGCAATTATTTTCCAGCGATAGGCTTGGTGTTTTTGATTGGCGCGGCTTACTCAGCGTTTGTAAAGCGCTGGCCTGAGCCGGCCGTGCCGCTGTTGGTGTGTATGGCAATCTGGGGCGTGTATCTGTCGGGTCAGACCAGTTCGCAGGTCCAGATCTGGTCCAATCGATCAGTATTGATTCTCAATCACCTCAATGGGCACCCTGAATCATCCCGGGCAAACAACGATATGGCGGTACAGCTGGCTCGCCATGGTGAGATAGAGGCTGCATTGCGCTATTCACACCGCTCCTTTTTGGCCAGCGCTAATAAAGCAGCGACCAACGAGCGGCACGCAGACTACCTTATCCGCAATATGGCACTGCATTGTATTGCCAACACACCCTCGGCGCCGGAACTCACTGATGAATTGGGTGAAGAAGAAGCCGGGCGACCGCTGAGCTCGGTGACGACTCTGCTCACCCTGGTGCGTTTGTTACAGGAAAATGGCTGTCCCCAATTCGACAGGATTCGCTTTGCAGACCAGATGGCGGACATTTATTTGAATAAAGAGGTGAAGCGCAGCGCTTCGATGCAAATATATTCCAGTCTGGCGGTTCTGGAGAATGCACTTGAAAGGTATGATAATGCCTATGCCTATGTGGACAAGGTAACAGCGGCTTCACCCGGTGATAAGCGGGCGATGCTAATGAAGCTCCACTTTGCGACCGCTTTGGGTCGAAAAGATGTTGTTACCGAGATAGTTGCCACAATGCAGGCGCTGGATGGGCGCGGTAAGTTAACCGTCGCTGAAAAACAAAACTTGGCCTTGTATCTGGAGAAGTAAACCTTGAAATTTTCCATCGTAATACCGGCCAAAGACGAAGAACGCGGTCTCGCCATTTTGTTGCCGGAGCTGTCCGCCAGTTACCCTGATGCTGAAATCATCGTGGTTAACGATGGCTCCCAGGACAATACGGAGCAGGTTTGTCTGGACGCAGGCGTGGATGTAATCTCGCACCCCTATCCCAAGGGTAACGGAGCGGCGATCAAATCCGGTGCGCGCGCGGCCACGGGTGATTGTGTGGTGTTCATGGATGGTGACGGGCAGCACGCCGCTGCTGATGTTGGCAAGCTAGTAGCCAAGATGGACGAGGGCTATGATCTGGTAGTTGGAGCTCGCAAGGGCCTCGGTGCCCAGGCCAGCATAGCGCGTTGGAGTGCCAATGCGTTTTACAATTCTTTTGCCAGCTGGATGGTAGACCGCAAAATCGAAGACCTAACTTCGGGGTTTCGCGTCGTTAACCGCAGGAAGTTTCTCAGTTTTCTGTACCTGCTGCCCAATGGTTTTAGTTATCCCACCACGTCAACTATGGCGTTTTTTCGGGCCGGATATTCCGTTGGTTTTGTGCCCATTGAGGTGGCTAAAACCCTGAGCAAGAGCCATATCAGTCTGACTAAAGATGGCGTACGTTTCTTCCTGATAATTTTTAAAATCGGAACGCTGTACTCGCCGCTCAAAGTATATTTTCCCGCGGCACTGCTCACATCGGGCCTTGGCGTGCTCAATTATGTTGTTACTGTGATGAACACGGGCTGGCGTTTTAGCAATGGTACAACCCTACTTATTCTGACTGGGGCCATCATGTTTTTGATAGGCCTTCTGTCAGAGCAACTGACCAATCTGCAATTCAAAGATACCTCTAACGCGGGCGATAGACGCTCCGGTTAAGGGTGGGGTCATACTTGGTTTTGGCAGCTGGCCGGCAATTACGGTCGGCTGTAAATGCTCTGCACCCAGCCTTTTTTGGTCCAACGATATTTCAGCGATTCCATTAATACACCGCAGCCGTAACGGATAACAGGCCAGCCGGCGATGGATGATGCATCTGCAGTGTAACGGGTAGGGCAGGTTACCTCGCCGATTGAAAAACCACTGGCGATAATTTGCAGCAACATTTGGTTATCAAAAATAAAATCGTCGGAATTCAGGTCAAGGGGTAACGTAGTCAGTACCTCTCGCGAAAATGCGCGATACCCGGTGTGGTACTCAGACAGTTTGTAGCCTACCAGCATGTTTTGAATGAGGGTCAAGAAGCGGTTGGCGATGTATTTGTGCATAGGCATCCCGCCTTTTAGCGCGCCAACGCCTAAAATCCTCGAGCCTAATGCACAGTCAAACACCTCGTCGGCGATCATTGCGGCCAGCGTACGAATAAGCTTTGGTGTGTACTGATAATCAGGGTGAACCATGATGACAACATCTGCACCCAGAGCCAGTGCCGCGCGGTAGCAGGTTTTCTGATTGCCACCGTAACCCAGGTTTTTATCGTGAATCAGTACATGGTCTATGCCAAGTGAATTAGCGACTTCGCGAGTGTTGTCCGAGCTTGCATCATCCACCAGTATCACGTGATCTACGACGTCGAAGGGCAGCTCGCGATAGGTTTTTTCCAGTGTTAGCGCTGCGTTATAGGCCGGCATCACAACAACCAGCTTCTTATTGTTAATCACGTTGGCATTCCTCGTCTAGCGACTACTTCTACTGTGGCACCACGGCCCAGCAGTGATCCTGCGACACTATCCAGCACGGCAAAGGGTAGCAATAGCAGCGCCAACACACTCCAGCCGAGAATAGGTAGCACATTGCTGTCGTCCGCCGAACGGCCGTGTTTCAACAGGCGGTAGTAGCGGTTCAATCGCTGGGGCGCCAGGACGTTCAGTGCTGACTGAATGAATCCATACACGTTCTGTAGTAGATCCATGTAGCTGACCTTTTCAATGGTATAGCCCCGCTTTTCAATATTTTGTAACAACCAGTTCGCTTCGATATGGACCAGATGACGCGGCAGATCGAGATGGAACCAGTAACGAGAAAACAGGCGCTGCTGTAGGCTGCTGAAATTGGGAACCGCAATGACCAGCTGCCCATTGTCCTTAAGGTGGTCGGTGACGCTATCCAATAGCAACTCCAGTGAATCAAGGTGCTCGAACACATGCCACAGAATGACAATATCAAACTTGTGGTCACTGTACTGGGCATCAAAAAGAGTACCAACCCGAACAAAACTTTCAGAGCCATCACTGGAGGGGAATTCATCGCGCTCCAGGCCCAGTACATTTGCGCCCTCATCCTGGAAAGCTTGCAGTAACTGGCCTCTGCCGCAGCCGATGTCGAGTACGTCTGGCAATACATCTAGCGCCATTGCACCACGCCATGCTTTAGTCAGACTTCGGGCTCGTCTGGCGTTGACTAAAGCAACGGTTTTCTCAATGATGCGCAAAAATTTTTGCGAACTAGAGCCGTAGTATTCCCCAGTGTAGGTGGCCCCGACATTTGCGGCGTTAATGCCCGTGGTATTGACCACTGCGCAATGCGAGCATCTAGCGATGCCAAACTGTTGTCCCTCTTCGTTGTTCGGTGCGTCAAAGGAGGAAGCTTTGTAGAGGTGATTAAGCCCGCTATGACTGCAGTTGTGACAAACATCTACCATTGGAATCTATACATCCTGAGCAGCAGGGGTAAATAGAACACGTTTTTTCACCATGTAGTTGAAGATCATGACGAAAAAGGCGGCGACGACCTTGGATGCCAGGTAGTGGATACCCCAGCCCCCTACCAACAGCGCCATGATGGCTTCGCTGATGCCAAGACCAAGGAGGACAATCCCGTTGAAAATCAAAAATTCCTGCGAGGTTCTTTTGAAACGCCGGTAACTGAATACCCACCGTGTATTTAGAAGATACGCAACCATTAGCCCGCTGCCGTATCCAAGGATGTTTGAAATGAGATAATGAAACCCCAGAAACTCGGTACAGCTGTATAGCACGGTGAAATCCACCGCGAAGGCCAGTCCTCCGCATACACCATATTTGACTATTTCCGAATTCATTGCGGAATTAACTTAGGCCGTTTGGTGCGATAGCGCTCGATATTCTGCTGCGCGGCGTGCAGAGACGGATCCATTTCCAGTGCTTTTTCGAATGCCGCTATACCGCGCTCGATTTCTCCGCGTTCAGCCCATATGATTCCCAGATTGTTTACCATCCATGCCTCGGCTGACGCTTTTTCTAAGGACTCGGTGTAAAACTTTTCGGCCAGGGGGAAGTTCTGCTGTGCCAGCGCGATGTTACCCAATGCTTGATAAGCCTCTGGTCTTTCAGAGTCAAGTGTCATCGCTTGGAGGCTGTGTTGGCTGGCGTCATCAAACTTACTGTGCCGCGTGTAAAACTGTGCTAAATGAAGGTGCGACAAATAGTTGGGGCCAGAAACCTCTTGTGCTCGACTGAACAGAGTATGTTCATTGCGCCAGTAACTGACCTGCCAAAAACACAATAGCGTCAGGAATAGCACGAACAAAGCAGCTAGTAGAGTCGTAAACTGGAAATGTTTTTCGTGCCGCTCTGGGAGGAGGTAGACACAAGCTATTAACAAGCCGACAGAGGGAATGTACATATAGCGGTCTGCATGTGCCTGGCTGCCCACCTGGACCAATCCGATAACCGGCAGTAGCGTTACCAGAAAAATGCAAAATCCCAGAGTAACCAGCGGCAGACGCTTTCTGACAGTGAAGGGCAATAGCACCACCGACAATAATATTGCTGTTGTGATAAACAGGTTTCCCAGCGAAAAGCTGGTGCTGACCGGATAAAAAATGACAAGCTTCACGGGCGCCAAAAATTGTTTTATATAAGTAATGTAGGCGCTGGAAACAGTTTCCAGTCTGGCGGTGATTGTGTGGTTTTTCAGTGAGGCGACCGCGTCCCCTGCATTCTGCGCGAGAATGGTTACAACACTGGAGATGCCTGACAATAAAATAAACGGGATTTTTTCCACTAGAGCTCGAAAAATAAACGCCGTGTACCCTGTGGAGTTTTTTTGGATATTTTCTCGATAGACAAATATATCCAGTAGGACTAGTACTACAGGGAAGGTCACAGCCATCGGTTTCGCCAGTAGTGCCAGCACAAAACAGAGTAAAACACTCAGGTAGTTTATTGCGCTTTTTTGGGCGCGGTAGCTGTCGTAACGCAACAACCCGAGCAGGAAAAACAACGCGCACAGCAAATCTTTTCTTTCGGCAATCCAGGCCACTGATTCAACATGCAGAGGATGAGCGAGAAAAACCAAAGAGAGGATACAGGCCTTTATCCAGCTGCCAGACAATTTCAACAGTAGTGCGTAAACCAACAAACTGTTTATCAGGTGCAAGCCTGCGTTGTGTAAATGAGCCCAGCCGGGTGCGGGGCCGAACAATGAAACGTCCAGCATGTGGGATAGCCAAGTCAGCGGATGCCAATTGCTCATATAGAAGCTGGTAAAGGCCCAGCGAATCCCATCGATGGTCAGGCCGCCCATCACGCCGGGATTCTCGATGACATAATCGGCGTCATCGAAATAAACGTAATCAAATGAGAAAGTCTGGAAGTAAAGCAAAAGCAGGAGTGCAAGATGCAGGCAGCAGACGAACGCGTGGTTTAGGGCGCTTGGCGGGGCGACGGCTATCGCGGAGGATGGTCTCAAGTCACTCTCGCCCTGTCTTTAAGGAATGTCGGTTTTGCGCATCAACTGTGCGCATTAGTTCATCGATAAACGGCACCCGTTAAGAGGTGCCGACAGTGTGAACAAGACTAGGGTTATTGACTGGAAATTAACAGCGACCAAGCTGTGCATTTTTTCAGTTTTTAATTGCCGCTTTGGCTTCTCTGCGTCGGGCATGCAGAACTGGCTCGGTATAACCCGAGGGTTGTTCGCCACCTTTGAAGACCAGTTCGCAGGCTGCTTGAAATGCGATGTTATCGGTGAAATTCGGTGCCATATTCCTATAGCCGGGATCGCTGGCGTTTTGCTCGTCAACCACCGCCGCCATGCGTTCCAGAGTCTCCTGAACTTGTTCAGCTGTGCAGACACCGTGGCGCAACCAGTTTGCGATGTGCTGGCTTGAAATACGCAGGGTCGCGCGGTCCTCCATTAGGCCCACATGATTGATGTCGGGTACCTTTGAGCAGCCAACGCCATGATCAATCCAGCGAACAACGTAGCCCAGAATACCCTGCGCATTGTTGTCCAGTTCACGTTGGATACCTTTCTCGTCCAACCCTTGGGCACCCTTGAGCGGAATACAGAGGATGTCGTCAATGCTGGCTCTGGGCTTGCCGACCAGGGCTTCTTGTCGCTGCGCAACGTTGACTTCATGGTAGTGGATGGCGTGCAATGTTGCGGCCGTGGGAGAGGGTACCCAAGCAGTACTGGCGCCCGACTGGGGGTGACCGATCTTGGTTTCCATCATGTTTGCCATCAGGTCCGGCATGGCCCACATGCCTTTACCAATTTGTGCTTTGCCCAGAAGGCCACAGCGCAGGCCAACGTCTACGTTCCAGTCTTCGTAGGCGCCGATCCAGGTCTCTTGCTTCATGGCGCCTTTGGCGGTCATGGCCGCTGCTTCCATACTGGTATGAATTTCGTCGCCTGTTCTATCCAGAAAACCGGTGTTGATAAACACCAGTCGGTCACCGGCAGCGCGTATGCATTCTTTGAGGTTGATCGTGGTGCGGCGCTCCTCATCCATAATGCCCATTTTGAGGGTGTTGCGAGTCATGCCCAATGCATCTTCAATGCGATCAAACAGTTCGCAGGTGAAAGCAACTTCCTCAGGACCGTGCATTTTTGGTTTTACGATGTACACACTGCCAGAGCGCGAATTGCGATCTGTGCCACTGGGCTTGTTCAAGTCGTGCAGGGCGATAAAGGCGGTAAACATTGCGTCCATGATGCCTTCTGGAATCTCGTCGCCGTTGCTATCGAGAATGGCGGGGTTGGTCATTAGGTGGCCAACGTTGCGCACGAACAATAGGCTGCGGCCGGGTAGTACCAGAGAGCCACCATCGGGAGTCGTAAATGTACGATCGCTGTTCAGGCGGCGGGTGTGAGTAGAGCCGCCTTTGTTGAAGCTGTCTTGGAGGTCGCCACGCATCAGTCCCAGCCAGTTGCCATAGGCGATGGACTTGTCTTCGGCGTCTACGGCGGCGACGGAGTCTTCACAATCCGCAATGGTGGTGATAGCGGCTTCCAGAACCAGATCTGTTACACCGGCGGAGTCAGTTGCACCTATAGGGCTAGCTGCATCGATTTTAATTTCGATGTGCAAACCGTTGTCGCACAACAAAATGCTGGTTGGTGCGCCCGCTTCTCCGCTGTAGCCAGCGAGCTGGGATGGCTCCACCAGGCCAACGTCATTGCCACTGGCCATGTTCACTTGCAGGGCGCCGTCAACGACAGAGTAGATGTTGGCGTCTTTGTGGCTGCCATAAGTAAGGGGGCAGTTCCGATCGAGGAATTCTCGCGCGTAAGCTATAACCTTATCACCACGCACAGGGTTGTATGCGCCGGCGCGATCTGCGCCTCCGGATTCGGAGATTACATCGGTACCGTACAAAGCGTCATACAGGCTACCCCAGCGAGCGTTGGCTGCGTTGAGAGCGTAACGCGCATTCATCACTGGTACGACCAACTGCGGCCCCGCTAATATTGCCACTTCATCATCAACGTTCTGTGTGCCGATGGTGAAGTCTTCGCCCTCTGGCAGCAGGTAGCCAATTTCTTGCAAAAAAGCTTTGTAGGCGGCCTTATCGTAATCGGCACCTGGGTTGGCTCGATGCCAGTCGTCGATTTTTGCCTGCAGGTCTTCGCGGATTTGCAGCAGTTGGCGATTGCGAGGCCCAAGTGTGTTGACGATGTCTTCCAGCGCCTGCCAGAACTGGCTCGCTTCGATACTCGTCCCAGGGGCGATGTCCTGCTCCAGAAGCTGATGAAGAACGGGTGCAATCTGCAGACCGCCCTCTTGGATTCGCTCACTCATGATCTAACTCCTCTAAATACAACAGGCTGCGGTGGAGCCGCAGCCACAATGGCGTAATTTTAGCCGCGTGGACCTAAATTCCGCTAATTTATAGCTTTTATCACCGGCATCAGGCCGGTGAATATAAATCGCCCGCTGCACAGGCCCAAAAGAAGTTCAGAGCGTGGCCTCTAAACCGTTAAGTTCTCTTGCAGTGTCTGCAATAAGCTTGCGCAGCCACTTGTTGGCCGGGTTGTGCTGCAAAAGAGGGCTCCAGGCCATCTTTAGCTCCAGCGGCGGAATCTCTAGCGGCGGGTCACGCAATACCACACGGGGGTTATCCA
Organism: Halioglobus sp.; assembly: GCA_047611225.1. Taxonomy (GTDB): domain Bacteria; phylum Pseudomonadota; class Gammaproteobacteria; order Pseudomonadales; family Halieaceae; genus Marimicrobium. The sequence continues at coordinate 7,908 of JBLFWP010000050.1, read as the reverse complement.
ATTTTAGCTGTGCCGCCCGGGTAGGGAGCGTCACGATCAGGTCGTTCTGCTCTGCCAGTGTCATCGCGGCTTGATAGTGGCGTGTGAACACCCGGATCTGGCGCTTCTTGCCAAGCTTGTTGAGGGCCACATCCACCCAACCCAGTCGTTGCACATCGTCGGGGTCTACGCCCACTCCCACGCCCATCCCGGTTTTACTAACCCAGACATGGTTGGCTTTCAGATAGTTTTCCAGGGTGAAGTCTTCTAGTACCGGATTTTGCGGGCTCAGTACGCAGGTGAAGCTATCGTTCCACAGGTGTATCTGATGAAAGGACTGGGGCATGGCGTCAAATCGGTTGATGACCATATCGACCTTGCCGCGCTCTACGTCGAGAAAACTAACGTCAGAAGGCGTCATAATATCCAGTGTGAGGCCCGGTGCCAGCTCTCTGAGTTTGCCCAGTACAGCAGGAAAAAGTGTGGACTCAGCATAGTCGCTGGCCATGATGCGAAACACTCGGTGGGCATTTTCAGGCTCAAATGCGGTACGTGGTTGTACCGCGTGATCGATTTTGCTGAGGACCTCGCGCACCACAGGTTCCAGCTCCAGGGCTCTTTCTGTGGGTGTCATACCCTCACTGGTACGCACCAGTATCGGATCATCGAACAACTCCCGCAGGCGCCGCAAGCCATTGCTCATAGCGGGCTGTGACAGGTTGAGTTGATGGGCGGCGCGGGTGACATTTCTCTCGCGCAGCAGAGCATCCAGATAAACCAGCAGGTTGAGGTCGATTCGACTCACGTTTAGTGCCACTCCCTATCTACTGACGCCGTCAGCATTCACTGGGTGAATGAAAAATATTTAAACTATAGCTCTGGGGAATTATACGCGTATCGCCGGATTTGCCAATCCTCTGCGTGTGCGGTTTTGGAAAACTCCAAGTGACAGTCGGGTGTGAGGTGAATGGCACCTACGTAAACCTGGCCACAAAGGTGCTTCGAACCCGCTGTCCCGTAGGCAAGGTCCACTTTCGGTTGGAACCCCACGCCCTTTAGTGGACCTTGCCTACCGGACAGCTCCTTTATTCACGGTTTTACAGACTTCCTACAACGTAGCGAGTCTCGGTGGTGTAAAGCCTCATAAGGGCGTGGGGTTCCAACCGAAAGAGGCTTTACACCACCGAGGCTCGAGGGATGCAACGCAAGGCATCTGACGAGTCAGTCACATAGAGACTTTTCCCTGAGTAAGTGCGATTTGGGTCTGAAGGGGCATTGCTGCAGTATAATCAGCCACTAATAGAGCTTTATAGAACCCTACAGGAGTCGAAATGACGAAAATCTCCACCCCAGACCTTACCGATGATGCCCCCGAGGCCGTGGCCATAGAGTTGCAGTTCAATAACTACGGGCAGATTGAGCAATTCTGTGGCCAGGCGGTCACCATCAAGTGCCATGAAGACAACTCTTTGGTAAAGGCCTGCGTGGGCGAGCAGGGGGAGGGTCGTGTCATCGTGGTGGACGGAGGTGGTTCGCTGCGCCGTGCTTTACTGGGCGATATGCTAGCTGAAACAGCCGCAAAAAATGGCTGGAGTGGGCTGGTGATAGTGGGTGCGATTCGGGATGTGGACGAAATTCGTGCAACGGCGATTGGCGTGAAGGCGCTGGGTACCTGTCCCTTCAAAACCGAAAAGTTGGGAGTGGGCCAGCGGGATATAGATCTTCATATAGGAGGCGCGACATTGTCGCCTGGAGATTTCATTTACGCGGACAACAACGGCGTAATCGTCAGTAAGCGATCCCTGCTGTAAGCACGATTACAACAGGCGCATCGACAGATCGAGTGCTTTGCAGTCTTTGGTAAGAGCGCCGATGGAAATAAAATCGACGCCGGTAGCGGCGATATCTGCAAGCGTCTTGGTGGTGACATTGCCGGAGGCTTCTAACTCAACCAGGCCCTTGGCCATGGTCACCGCGGCACGCAAATCTTCCAGCGAGAAATTGTCCAGCATCACTCTGTCCGCTGCCGAGTCCAGAGCTTGGTCCAGTTCTGCCAGGCTCTCAACCTCCACTTCTACCGGTTTATCAGGGGCGTAAGCGCGCGCTGAAGTAATGGCGGCAGCGATAGAGCCACAGGCATTGATATGGTTCTCCTTGATGAGAAAGGCATCAAAGAGACCAATGCGGTGATTGTGACAGCCGCCACAACGCACGGCGTATTTCTGTGCAATGCGCAGGCCGGGAATTGTTTTCCGGGTGTCCAGAAGCTTTGTCTGGGAGCCAGCGATCAGGTCAGCGTATGTTTGGCAGCTAGTAGCCGTGCCAGACAGAAGCTGTAAAAAATTCAGTGCAGCGCGCTCGCCCGTCAACAGACTGCGCGCAGAGCCTTGCAGGGTAAACAATGTGTCGCCGGCGGCAATTTTCTGGCCGTCTGTTACCTGCCACTGCAGCGTCACGTTTTTGTCTATCTCTGCGAACACGGTATTGACCCAAGCGCTGCCGCAGAGCACGCCATCTTCGCGTGTGATTACTCGCGCGCTAGCGTTAGCGTCGGCGGCGATCAATGCAGCGGTAATGTCGCCGCTGCCTATATCTTCGGCGAGGGCCGCTTGCACGTTGGCAAGTACTACGGCGGCGTCAGGGGGAAATTCGCTGGGGTCGGTGTTGGTCATGAGTTGTTCGGTCCGGCGTTCAGATGATCAAGCAGTTAAAATCGCAGGCGATTGTAGCAGTTCTCTTGTAGGGCTGGTATGTATGTTGGCGGCGGGTATTTGGTCGCTAGCGCTGGAGGGTAGACTCCTGCAATGCTCCAATTCAGGTTAGACTATTCAGCGTTAGATGGGCGAGTAGTTTTTAGACATTGCGGGTGAATATGGCATATACCATAGAGGGGGGTTGGCTGGAGCAGGCGAGGCGGGTCGAATCGCCCAATCGCGAACTGCGGCCCCAGGCGTGCGAACCGGAACTACTGGTGATCCATAACATCTCCCTGCCACCGGGAAGTTATGGAGGGGATTCTATTGAACGATTTTTTACCAACTGCCTGGACTGCGACGAGCATCCTTTCTTTGAAGAGATTCGGGGTGTGCGGGTCTCCTCTCATTTATTGATACAGCGTGACGGCGGAGTTGTGCAGTTCGTTAATTTCTTTGAACGGGCTTGGCATGCGGGACAGTCCAGCTTTCACGGCCGCGATAACTGTAATGACTTTAGCATTGGCGTCGAGTTGGAAGGCACTGACGACGAGGCTTATACCGCAGTGCAATATTCAACGCTCACTGCAATCACAGGGGTATTAATCGATCATTATCCCGCCATGTCTACGGAAAAAATTGTCGGCCACAGTGATATTGCGCCGGGCCGAAAAACTGATCCCGGCCCGGCCTTCAGCTGGCAGCGCTATCGAAAAGAACTGGCTGATAGCAGCTAGTCATCAGTCTCAATTTTTCATCAAATCCGACTCCCCCCACTCCGTGCGGCGTTTTTCCTCGCGGCTGCTAAGCTTTAGGCTAAGACGATCAACGCTTGCCAGAGTGACGGGGCTGTAATTCCTATGTTGGACACTCAAGATATTGACCTGACCTTACCTTCACTGGTCTCTTCCGGTCGCGGTGCCTATAAAAATAAAAACCGAGAGCTGGTACTGACAATAGTCTTCCACCCCGATACCTCGCGCATTGGACAGCGCGCGATTGTCACCCGTCAGAAGGGCACCACGCCCTTTGTTCTCGGTCGCTACAGCCCCTCGTTTTGCCGGCTGGGTGACCAGGAGGCTTACGCCTTGGATGACCGGCATGTCAGTCGCCGGGCACTGCAGCTCATTTATGAAGATAAAATACTCACTGTGCGACGTTTTGAGGGCGCGAGCCGCTGTCGCTTCGGCGAGAAAGAACTAACTGCCAGCGTCGAGCTGGATGTGGATCAGCTAGCCGAAGGCATACCCCTATTGCTAGGTCATTCCATCGTGCTGATGCTGCGCATGGATACAGCCCCCAGCGCAGCTGCGTGTGACGCTGACGGAGGGGATGTATTGCGTGGCAGCAGCGCAAGTACAGCGAGGGTGCGAGAGCAAATCACGCGAGCCGCCTCTGGCGATATGGACGTTCTTATACTGGGAGAAACGGGTACCGGTAAAGAATTGGTGGCCACCGCGATTCACCAGTCCAGTCGTCGTTCTAACAGCCCTTTAGTCAGCGTCAACATGGCAGCTATTCCCACCGATCTTGCGACCGCAGCACTGTTTGGTAGTGCGCGTGGAGCCTATACCGGTGCTGACAAAAGTAATACGGGATATTTTGAGCAGGCCGAGGGCGGTACTTTGTTTCTTGACGAAATTGGTGAGGCATCTACCCAGGTTCAACCGCAGTTATTGAGAGCTTTGCAGCAAAGGGAAATACAAGCTGTTGGTGGTGAGATTAAAAAGGTCGAGCTCAGAATTATCTCCGCGACGGATGCTCTACTGGATGATGAGGCTGTCGATTTCAAAGCGGCGCTTCGGTATAGGCTGGCCGCCTGTGAAATTGTCATGCCGCCTTTACGCGAACATCCTGAAGACATAGGGGAGCTGCTGATCTATTTTCTAAAGAATAGTGCGGCAGCCACCGACCGGGATCATTGCCTGCCTTGCAGCGACAGCCCCGCTATAGATATTGCGATCTGGGCGGGTTTTTTCTTCAAACTGGTTTGTTATCGTTGGCCGGGTAATGTGCGGGAGGTGGCGAATGTCAGCCAGCAAGCTGTGCTCGCCTGCGACATTGGTGATGGACTGAACGATGGGCTGAGCGACGCACTGCAGTCGATTCTTGCCAGGCACGCTTCACATCCTTCCCCTAAAGGAGCATTGCGGCGCAGCAAGGCTGAACCTGATGCGCAGCGGCGTAGTCTGCACGATGTTGACGATGAGGCCTTTCATGCTGCGATGGCAGCCAATGGCTTCGAAATCATTCTAGTTGCTCGGCAATTGCAGGTGTCCCGTGCCGCGGTCTATCGCAGAATAGAGGCTACTCAGCATTACCGTTTGGTTAACGCGATTGATCAATCTGAACTGCAGGATGTGTTGGCCAGCCACGACGGCGATAGTGTGGTGGCCGCCAGCGAGCTGCGAGTTTCACACAACAGTTTGCGCAAGCGTTTGCAAAAACTGACTGTTGAATGGCACTGAGCTAACCACCAATGGACAGCTTTGTAGGCCCTTATCGGATAGTGAGGCTCATCAATCGAGGCGGGCAAGGCAGTGTCTATCTTGGTTTTGACAAACGACTGCACCGCCGAGTAGCGATAAAAATTTATGATCTTCCACGCACTCGCAGCACTAGAAATCAATTGCTGCAAGAAGCGCGATTGGTGGCCAGCGCACAATCCCCAAAAGTTGTTCAAATTCATGATGTGATCGCCTCTGGTTCCCATCTGGCTATGGTGATGGAGTATGTCCCGGGATGTAACTTGGAACAGTTATTGCAGACGGTGCGGCCCTCTTTAGCCAGCATTATTACAGTGGCCACCGATGTGGCAGGAGCCCTGGCAATTGCAAAGCAGCGTCGTATTGTTCACGGTGATGTTAAGGCCGGAAATATACTGATCAACGAGCAAGGGCGCGCAGTACTGACAGACTTTGGCATCGCAAGGGTCAGTGATAGCCATATAAGATGGAGGCTTACTGCAGGCAGCCCGTCGGCGGTGTCGCCTGAGCAGTATCTTGGCCAGAGCGTGGACAATCGAACAGATTTGTTTGCGTTGGGTGTTCTTATATATCGCATGATGAGCGGTGAACACCCGTTTTGTCGCGACGGAAAATTAAACGCTGAGTTGTTATTGCGGCAACCGCATAGGCCGCTGAAGGAAATCGTCGGGGGGGAGGTGGAATCACCAGAAGCACTGATGAAGTTGCTTGACGATTTACTGCAAAAGGATCCTCAGCTGCGCCCGCCCAATACGCGCAGAGTCCGGCAGGTGTTGCGTGATCTTTCCCGGGATATTCCACTGTCTGCCAGCAACAGCTTATTACGCGAAGCGCGACCCTCTTTTCGCAAGGAGTTGCCAGAAGATATTCCACTCAAGATTCCCGCCGGACTGGGGCAGCAAGGTCGCTCCCAGCTGCTGCGTGGCAAAGGGCGGCTCGCTTGGTTGTGGCATAAATTCTCCTTGCTGGGTAGGCCTGCTCGCGCTACTGTTTCTCTGGCGGTTGTGACCTTAATCGCTACCCTAGTGGTAGTCGCGGTGCAAAATCGTGCTACTGCTATAGCCTTTGAGGAACCCAAGACAAGCTTTCATGCGGCGATTAAATTGCCGCGAGAGGTATCCCGGAGCTGGCTGTTGAATGAAGTGAAGTCCGTGATCAGCGAGGAATTGGGAGAGCTTCATGTCATCGGCCCCATAGGCGCGGGGCTTGGAACAACACTCTATTCCCAAACTGCTGCAGCGCTTTTGCCGCAGTACCCCGAGCAGACGTTTCAGACGACGCTGCGCTGTAGTGATACCTTTTGTGTATTCGCCGTGAGTCGTGATCACGCTGGCGCGCAGTATCACGGGCAAGGTATTTTGTTCCCTGATATGTCGTTGCAACAATGGCAGGACATCGTGCGAGTTACGACTCAGTCGCTGTACCCATAGTCAGACAAAGGCGATGGTGCAGGCCAATACCATCTGCGCGCAAAAATACAGGGGCGTACCCCATAGCGCGTTCATTCGAGACGGATCAATAAACTGTCGGCGGGCCACGGCTAGATCCGAGAGCGCAAATCCCCAGGCACCCACGATAATCCAGGTGGCGGCGGGCTGCCCTGCGGTCATCGCAGAGCAAATCAACATTGCTGTAATCACCGTTATATAGAGCACGACTGGCAGCTTCATTTTCGCGGGTACATGAGGTTGTAACCAGCGCCCTGCGAATATCAGTAGTGCCAGAGCCGGAAGGATAACGACCAGCAAGCCCGTTAAGTTCAGGGGCAACTGTATAAACGCTATCGCAAAAAGAAGATGCCCGCACAAAAAGGCGCCCAGGCCGGCGAGAAAGGTGAGTTCGCCGTCGGGCATTAATAGCAAGTCGCCCATCATGCAGAATATAAGCCCGCCCAATAGCCAGCTGCCGTAGGGGGTGGCTGTGGCATCCAGTGCCAGCGCCAGCCAGATGAAGGCTGCAGCTGCCAATGGCTTAAACAGAAATCGACCCATTCGGGATTCGTTAAGGTCACTCAATACCAAAGCCATCACTGCTACAGCTGACAGCAGAAAGGGTCCACCCACAATCGTTAAGGGCAGTGATTCAGACAGCATAGCTTTGAACTTTATGTAGAAGAGCCGTGTTCATGGGTGCGTCTATTGCATATTGTGCCGCTACGCTGAGTAGGTGGCCGGTGATCGAATCTATTTCTGTGGTTTTCTGGTTCTGCACATCCTGCAGCATAGAAGAGCGGTTGCGCGCAGTCCCGCGTATTACTTTCAACACCTGTTCGTGCAGTCCGCGGGCGATTTCCTGGAAACCGGCCGCTGCACAAATACTTGCCACCTCTTCGCACAACTGTTCGACCTGTGCAGCCAAATCCGCGCGACTGGCGAGCTCACCATTGAGGCAGTTGTTTGTTGCAGTCAGAGGATTGATAACGCAGTTGACAGCCAGCTTCTGCCACAGGGCAGTATCGATATCTGCATCCCACGAGCAATCGGCTATGCCAGCCGACCATGCATCAAACCAGAGCGGCGGTTCGGGACGGCCCTGTTGCCCAATTCTGGTTGCGCCGCGGCCAGCGTGCTCAATATGGTGGGCCTTGATGCGAAAAGCGCCCTGGGTCGTTGTGCCGCAGTAGATGTCTGCCGTTGGTAAATCCTCTTTGATTTGCTGGGCCAGGCCCATGCCGTTGACTAGCAACAGCAATTGGCAGTCTTGCGCCAGATAAGGCGCCACGCTCGCAACGGCGGCTCTAGCCTGATGAG
>JBLFWP010000049.1:0-26604 GCA_047611225.1 Halioglobus sp. | reverse complement strand
CGCGTAATGACAGTTACCGGAATTTCTCGTTGCTGAAATAGCGCTGCTACTGCCGCCAGGTAGTCATCAGCCTCATAGCGTTCGCCGCCGAAGCAGGCAAGGCCTAAGCACTGGGTGACTCGGCGGCAGGCATCCAGCTGGAAGGCCAACGCTTCGTCAGGTAATTCGCGACTACTCTTGTAGCCCGGGTAGAAATCATTGCGATAGTTACTGCCCAGGCTTTCATCAAAAGCAGCGGCGCCGTAAAAGGTAGTGCCGGTATCTTCAACAAAATCGAGTAGAAACTTGGTGTAACCATATACTGCCTGAACCGGAAAACCATCCTCGGTATGCCAGTTGTCAGGCATTGAAAACCACGCTCGAAAAATATAAATCGAGGAGTCGATAAGCCAGGCTCGCTCAGAGTTCATTGGCTTAGCTCCTCCAGGCAAAAGTGCAGACTTTGCGAGGTTGTCGCAGTACCGAATTCGCCACACAGGGCATCAAAAAACTTCGCGCCGCGCTGTGGCAGACCCGACACCTGCCAGCGCAATACCTGTTCAAATACTTTATGGCTGAATGCAGCTAAGTCAGGTACTTCACCGCTGACCGGATCAAGGTTATCCGCGCTTATTCTAAACGGATGGCCGCAGGCTCGCGCAAAAAACCATTCTAGCGCCTGAGGCTTTGCTTCCACGCCCTCGAAGGCGTTCTGCTGGTGGGTGTTGCGTCCGTCGGGTGCGTACCAATAGCCATAGTCAACTTGCTCTCTGCGTGCGGCTCCTGCGATACACCAATGCGCAACTTCGTGCAGTGCGCTGGCGAAATAGTCTGCGCGAAAGTACAGGCGGTGGCTTTCTCCTGCGTGCGCAGTGGGTTGATACAGAGGCTCGTCTTTGCCACCTTCAAGTTGCGTATTGCACGAAGCGTAGAAACAGTCGTAGAAGACACGCTCCAGGCGCTGCGCGTCGTGTACGTTTGCGGTGGAGTTCTCTGTACAGGCCAGCGCAATCATCAGTCCGCCTCAGCCTTACGCAGCAAATACCGGTACTGCTTGTCGTCGTGCTCACAGCCAATTAATTCATGGCCCAAAAAAGCGCAGAATTTCGGGATATCTCGCTCAGTGGAAGGGTCAGTCGCCAGAATCTGTAAGGTTTCGCCCACGGCAATATCGCGAATTTTGTTGTGCAGCAGCATCACCGGTTCTGGGCACAGTAGGCCGGTGGCATCGAGTATATGGTCAGGTATTGAGAGCATAGTTGAATAATATCAGCTGTCGAGTAGTAGGTCCGCCTGTTCACTGGGGAGTAAATCCCATTCCTGACTGTCGGAATCGTATAGCAGTTTTAGATCGCCCCGTTCTAGTTGACCTAACAGTGAAGCCACCTTGCGCTCCAGTGCAACTTCCTGCTCGCCGTAGTCAGTACCATCGCGACTTGCGTACTCTTCCAGAAGGGAATTGAGGACTTCCGCCTGTAGTTGATCCGGCGGCACGGTAATAAATTGTGCCATGCTGCTCTCCTACTCCTTCTGATAGCGATGAATGCGCGTTAATATACGGGCTGAGCCTGTGAAAGTGGAGTCAAACTACGTGGAAACTTCCTACATCGTGACATTTGTCGGTGATGACCGACCCGGTCTGGTCGAACAACTGTCCGCCGAGATCGAAAAAAGCGGCGGCAACTGGCATGAGAGCCGCCTATCCCAGCTGGGTGGCAAGTTTGCCGGGCTGATTCATGTGTCTTTGCCCGCCGCTAATGGCGATGCGCTCGCGGCCCAGTTGCAGGCGCTATCATCCGGTGAACTCAATGTACGGGTAACACCCACAGGGGTGGCGCAAGCGGCGATTCCTGGCAGAGATATAGTATTGACCGTACTCGGTGCTGACCGTGCAGGAATTGTGCGGGAAATTTCCAGCGCCCTGGCCCAGCGGCATATCAACGTCGTAGAAATGGACAGCGAAGTCAGTAGCGCTCCCATGAGCGCGGAAATGATATTCAAGGCGCGTATTCAGGCCCGAATACCTGAAACCGCGGATATGGGCGATCTGTCGGATTCACTGGATGATATCGGCAACCAGATGACGTTGGAAATTGACCTCGACTAATTCAACCGTATGAGACCCTGCACACTCTAGCGTTTTATACGCAGTAGCAATTTTCGTAATCCAATCCAGACTATGGTCAGCACAGCGGCAGTGGCGATGAGTACCGCCATGGCTGCTAGTGTGTTGTAGAACAAGCCCAGCACTTCCTCCCGGGAAATGCCGAACTGATCCATAGCCGCCCAGATGAGGCTGCCCATAGCCGCCACACCCAGGATTATTGTTCGCAGATAGCGTCGGGATGCCTTGCTCATTGAGGCCTCAATAAAGTCGCATCAGGCTTATTCAGCGCCGTTGTCAGGGGCAGCAGCAGGCAATACGGGTGTATCGCACTGTACATCCATATTTTGCGCGCGATGGCGCAGTACATGGTCCATTAAAGTGATGGCCAACATGGCCTCGGCTATTGGCGTGGCGCGAATGCCTACACAAGGGTCGTGACGCCCGTGGGTGGCAATTTCGGTGGCTTCACCGCTAGTAGTAATGGTGGCGCCTTCTTGTCTAATACTGGAAGTAGGCTTTAGTGCGAGGCTTACGGTAATGTCCTGGCCGCTGGAAATACCCCCCAAAACACCGCCTGCGTTATTGCCGATGAAACCTTCGGGTGTCAGCAAATCGCGGTGCTCGCTGCCCTGCTGCTCAACAGCGGCAAAGCCTGCCCCGATTTCAACCCCTTTAACGGCGTTAATGCCCATCATGGCGCTGGCAATGTCAGCATCTAACCTGTCGAATATCGGCTCACCAAGACCCGGCATCACACCGGTGGCCACCACGTTAATACGCGCGCCTATGGAATTGCCGGCCTTATTCAGTTGCGCCATGTATTCTTCCATCTCGCCAATTTTGCTCGCATCGGGGCAGAAGAACGGGTTGGTCTCTATCACGCCCCAATCGATGGTCTGTGCAACGATGGGGCCCAACTGCGCCAGATAGCCACGAATTTCTATGCCATAGCGGCTTGCGAGGTATTTCTTTGCGATAGCGCCAGCGGCAACCCGCATGGCGGTTTCCCGCGCTGAAGAGCGTCCGCCACCGCGGTAGTCGCGAAAGCCGTACTTCTGGGTATAAGTGTAATCAGCATGTGCTGGACGAAAGGTGTCTTTGATATTGGAGTAATCTTTCGAGCGCTGATCGGTGTTTTCGATTAGTAGGCCAATGGGTGTGCCAGTTGTGACGCCCTCAAACACACCAGAGAGGATACGGACTTCATCATCCTCACGACGCTGTGTAGTGAAGCGGGAAGTACCTGGTTTGCGCCTATCCAAATCGCGCTGCAAATCGGAGGCTTCAAGGGCCAGGCCTGGAGGGCAGCCGTCCACAATGCAACCAAGGGCTGCCCCATGGCTCTCCCCGAAACTGGTGACCGAAAAAAGCTTACCTATTGTGTTCCCCGCCATCTTGCTCTCAATTACCGTCTATAAAAATGGCTATTATAAAGCTAACTACGCCAGCATGCGCTGTAATCTTGCAAGTCCTGGGCGGTTAAAATAAAGACCCCATGGCCGCCCTGCTCAAACTCTACCCATGTGAAAGGCACAGTGGGGTAAGCCTCCTCAAGGCTGTTCCAGCTGTTCCCCACCTCTACAATCAAAAGTCCTTCGGGACTTAGCAGTGCACCTGAGGTGGCGAGAATGCGATGGGTGAGGGTCAGCCCATCAGGCCCAGAACTCAGTGCCAGCTCGGGCTCATGGTGATACTCCGGGGGCATGGATGCGAGGTCATTGGCATCAACATACGGAGGGTTGCTTAGAATCAGGTCGTAGCCGGTGTCTGGGACACTATCCAGCAAATTAGACTCGATGATATTTACCCTATCCTCTAGCCCCAGCAATTTGGTGTTCTCCCGAGCCAGACCCAGCGCTTGGGTGTCGATATCCAGGAGATCTACTGTGGCGTCTTGCAGATAATGCGCGGCCGCCAGACCTATGGAGCCAGCGCCACAGCACAGGTCCAGGATTTGGTCCGGCCCCTCCCCTGTATACCACGGCTGAAACTGGCCCAGGATCAGCTCGGCCAGGGGTGAGCGCGGCACAATAGCCCGCTGGTCGCATCGAAACTCCAACCCGGCGAAAAAGGCCCGGCCCAGTAAATACGGGAGCGGAATACGCTGGGTAATACGCTGCTCAAGAAGGCTTTTCATGCGTACTTCGGCTTCTGACGACAAGGGCAGCGATAAGACGCTATCGTCAGAATCGACCGGTAATCCTGCGACAGATAGCACCAATTGCACCGCCTCATCCCAAGGGTTGTCCGTTCCATGCCCGTAGTAAACATCGCTGTTACAGAGCAGTTCATTGGCGTATTGCAAAGCCTCAGCGACGGTGGTCGGCGCCGAATAGATTGAGTTGTCAGTATTCATGGCGCTAGTGTAACCGATAGCTAAAGGCCTAGGACAGCAGGCGCGCTGGCCTATCCACAGAGACCAGATATTGCCTTGAATGCAGGGGATTGTTACTATCGCAGCCCCTTTTAATCCCTGACCGCATTCGGTATGGAGTGACCTTTTGGAAGATAGCTGGGCAAATATAATCGAGTCGATTGGTGAAGACCTTACGCGCCCTGGATTGGTTGATACACCCAAGCGCGCTGCCAAAGCCTTTGAGTTTTTGACACAGGGCTACAATCAGTCTGTAGAAGAGGTTGTTAACAACGCCCTTTTCCCCTCAGAATCCAGCGAAATGATTCTGGTGCAGGACATCGAAATGTATTCACTGTGTGAACACCACATGCTGCCTTTCATAGGCCGTTGTCACGTTGCTTATATTCCTACCGGCAAAGTTCTGGGCCTGTCCAAGATTGCGCGCATAGTGGATGTGTTTGCCCGACGATTGCAAATTCAGGAATCCCTCACCTCGCAAATCGCTGAAACCATAATGGAAGTGACGAATGCAGATGGTGTTGGCGTTATCGTGGAAGCACAGCATATGTGCATGATGATGAGAGGCGTGGAGAAGCAAAACTCTTCAATGAAAACGTCTAGTATGCTGGGAACATTTCGTAGCGAAGAAAAAACCCGCGATGAGTTTCTGTCCTTGCTTCAGCTTAGACGCTAGTCCACCTCGGGCGACGCTAAATTCGCTTGGACCAAATCATCAAGCTGCACCAGGTCTGCGTGGAGGTACTGCCGCTCAGTTGTTCTCGACGCGCTATAAACGACCAGCCGGTACTCGGCATCTCTTTGTAGGGCATACACCCGGTATTGTTGTAAATCTTCTCTGCCGTACAAAACACGTTGCCCGAAAATGCGATTCGCCCATTGTGCGCTTTGCCCGCAGGATCGGCCATCGCAGCCAAAGAGTAATTCTGCTTGCTCTGTGACCTTAAAATTAGTCAGTAAATCTTCCATTACTGCACTGGAGTCGAAGCCATCGAGAATTTGCCAGGTGCGGCTAACAAGCTCGCCATCGACACGCTCACTTTTTTTGAAACTCCACACACCACGTACTTTCTTGATTGAGCTTAGGCCTATTTCATGGTCTTTAACTGCAGACTCCTGCATCTCGATGACTCGGGTATGAGGAGAGTCGCTTATGCTATTTAGCGCCTCTTCAAACGCCCCCGTATCCTGTGCCTGACTCGGCAGCCATGCCCACAGGGTGAGCGGTAGCGCTAAAGTGTAGAGGCGGAGTAGTTTAATCATGTCTTCCCTTGCTGTGAGGCGTTTTGCAGAAATATTCTAAGGCGTTGCGCAGTTTCGGCTGCGGCACCTTCCATATGAAAGTGGTGCCCACCCTCCATATCTTCTACTACTAGCTGCGCTATGTGTCGCCGCGCATTGTCGGCCATACCAGATGCTCGATAAGAGGAATCCTTGGCCAGTAATAATAGCGTAGGCATGGTGAGGGCCTTTAGTACACTTTCAACCTGTCCAAGAGTGAGCTTCACTGGCGATGCTCCCTGCAAACGGGCATCCGTGGTCCACGTATAACCTTTCTCGCTGGTGTCGCTTGCAGTATAAGGGCGCAAATTACGTTCCACTATTAGACGTGCTGCGGCTGTCGACAGGCCCTGCTTCAGTCTCGATTGCATCGCATCTTCAATAGTCGGAAAAATGCGGCTGTCGCGGTTCATCATTCGCGGCTTTTCATCGAGGCCTTTGCGCATCTGAAGGGAAAAATTTTCTTCAACTACCGGAGGTGGATAGACAGCGTCCAACAACACCAGATGACGAACGCGCTCCGGGCAGGCGCTGGCCAGCAAAGTGGAGATTATAGCGCCACGGGAATGCCCCACAAGGTCGAAGGTGTCCCAGCCCAATTGTTCAACGACGCCGAGAATCTCTGGTAGATCATCCCAAATCTGGTAGCTGGCATCATCCGAGCGCATTGCGCTGTGCCCGTGACCGGTGAGGTCCAGAGCTACCACATAGTGGCCTTCCAGCATGGGTGCCAACGGGGCAAAGCTCGCCGCGTTGTCTAGCCAGCCGTGCAGCGCCAGCACTGGGTTTTGACCCACCTCGCCCCAACTCAAGCCATGCAGCTCTAAACCATTGACTTGCCAAGTGAGTGGCACGCCGGCGTTGAATACCTTTGTTAGTGCTTTACTCAATGACCGACCTCGTATTTGGGTGCCATGGCCCAGAATGCTAAACAAGCGCAACCCTGCCCTGTCGTATCAAGCTCGACTGTCGCCAGGGCTCCCGGCGACAATGAAGGTACACGGCCCGCTTCACCCAATAAGTAATTTAACAGATAGGAAACCAGAGGCTGGTGAGAGACCAGTATGATGTGATCTGCAGCCTTGCCCTGCAACAATTGTTCGTCCAGCGCCGCTTCTACGCCGGCAACATCGTTGCCCGGCTCAAGAACTCGCAGAGGCTTTATTGAAGCACCCTTGAAGTTGCTGGCAAGTATATTGGCCGTCTCCACAGTACGAGTGTAGGGGCTATGTAAAATGGCCTGAGGACGGCCAAAATTCTTGGCCTCACAAGCAGCCTGAAATTGATGACAACCGTGCTTGATATCGTTGGCCCCTCGAGTCGTTAATGCCCGGTCACGATCTGATCTAGCAGCGCCTGCTTCCCCGTGTCGCCAGATTGTTACTAACATTGCCATTCCATCATCTTCGATCCCTTGCCCACCCTCTAACGAGTTACGAATTCGACATCCTGCGCTTGCTCTGTATGCATCATATCATCGAAGACCTCAGCAACAGGACGGTGTTCATAGAGTATTGCATACAGGCCTTTTACCAAGGGCATGTGTACCTCCCTCCGCTCTGCCTCTGCTTTAAGTAACGCCAGTGTGTTAATCCCTTCTGCAACCTGGTCCATTCCACCGAGAATTTCATCGAGGGGCTGACCATTGCCTAAAGCAAGGCCCACTTGGTAGTTTCGGGACAAAGGGGAGGAGCAGGTAACAAACAAATCGCCAACGCCTGCCAAGCCAAGGAAGGTCATAGGATTGGCTCCCATGTGAACTGCAAAGCGCGACATTTCAGCGAGCGAGCGGGTCAACAGCATGCCTATAGTGTTCTCCCCTAGCTCCAGTGCAGCTGCTACGCCTGACAAAATGGCATACACATTCTTGAGTGCTCCACCAAGCTCCACTCCATACATGTCATGAGAATTGTATATAAGGAAGGTCTCGCTGTGCAGCAAGTCATGAATAGTGGTGTTGATAGCCGGGGTGGCACTGGCAATAACGGAGCCGGTTATCTGACCCGCTGCAATCTCACCCGCCAGGTTCGGGCCACTGAGCACACCTCTAGGGTTGTCAGGCAATTCCTGTTCGAGTATTTCACTCATTAGTCGAAAACCGCCGGGCTCTATTCCTTTGGTTAAACTAATGACAAGTGCATCGCTCTTTAGATGTGGCACCATCTTGCGCACGACATTGCGAAAGGACTTACTCGGCACCGCGACGAATACGATGTCAGCTCCAGCAACAGCTTCAATTAGGGAAGTGGTTGCTTCCAAAAATTCATGCAGCGCAAAACCCGGGAGATAATCCACATTCTGCCGTTCACGGGTAATGGATTCACAGCGCTGCGCATTACGCATCCACAGGCGAACCTTATGGCCATTGGTGGCAATAATGTTGGCGATTACTGTACCGAAACTACCGCCGCCTAGAACGGCGACGGCATGTGAATCGGGCATTGGAGTCTCCACAACGATTTATGGGTGTTGTTGTGGCACGCAGTCTAGCAAATTAGCGACCCAACAATCAGCTTTGACTCATCTGTACAAGCAGTTTGTTCAGGCGGGAGACGAAGCCTGCAGGGTCTTCTAATTGGCCGCCCTCCGCCAGATTGGCCTGATCGAAAACTATGTTTGCCAAATCCGCAAAGCGATCCTCATCAGCCTCGCCATCCAGCAGTTTGGACAGGGGGTGTGTTGGGTTTATCTCCAGAATAGGCTTCGTGACAGGGACTTCCTGGCCAGCAGCCTCCATGATACGGCGCATCTGAGCACCCATATCGAAATCGCCAACCACCAGACAGGCCGCGGATTCAGTCAAGCGGTGTGTTGCCCTAACTTCACTGACCTTTTCTTCCAACACCTTGGTGATGCGCTCTACCAATGCTTCAGATTCTTTCTCAACTTTTTCTTGCTCTGCCTTATCTTCTTCAGAGTCCGTGGCCAGATCAAGTGCGCCTCGTCCTACATCCTGAAACTCTTTGCCATCGAACTCACGCAGGTGATTCATTAACCAGTCGTCGACACGATCTGAGAGTAATAACACCTCAATGCCTTTCTTGCGGAATACTTCCAGGTGAGGGCTGCTCTTTGCAGTATTGAAATTCTCAGCCACCACGTAATAGACTTTTTCCTGGCTTTCCTGCATCCGTGAAACGTAGTCTTCCAGCGATTGATCCTGATCTTCCTTGTCTGTGTGCGTGGTGCTGAAACGCAGCAATTTGGCGATCTTCTCCGAATTGCTCGTATCTTCCGCTGGACCCTCTTTTATGACCGCGCCAAACTCTTTCCAGAACGCTGCATATTCGTCACCTTTGGCGAGCTTACCCAGCATATCCAGCACTCGCTTGGTGAGAGCACTTCGCATTGAATCGACCGCGGGGTCCTGCTGTAGAATTTCGCGGGATACGTTCAGCGACAGATCGTTGGAGTCTATTACACCTTTCACAAAGCGCAGATACAGCGGTAAAAATTGCTCCGCCTCATCCATAATAAAGGTGCGCTGTACATAGAGTTTGAGGCCGCGGGACATTTCGCGGTTCCACATATCAAAAGGCGCACGTGCGGGTATATACAGCAGGCTGTTGTACTCCAGCTTGCCCTCAACTTTGTTATGGCTCCACGTCAACGGATCGTCATGGTCGTGTGATACATGCTTGTAGAACTCTTTGTACTCTTCGTCGCTCACGTCAGAGCGGCTGCGCGTCCACAACGCAGTTGCGTCGTTTATCGCTTCAAACTCGATCTCTGCCGCGACTACAACCTCTTCCTCGGCACCCTCCTCTACTGGCACTGGAGGTGCAGGAGGCTTCTCCATTAACACGGGGACAGAGATATGATCCGAATACTTTTTAATAACACTGCGTACGCGCCAGTCATCAGCGAATTCGTTGCAGTCCGGTTTCAGAAACAAGGTGATGGTAGTGCCGCGGCTCTGCCTATCCATTCCCTCTATGGAAAATTCAGCCTCGCCTTCAGACTCCCAAACAACACCATCTTCGGCTGCTTCACCGGCCTTGCGCGTATGAACCTGCATTCGATCGGCAACAATAAAACCTGAATAGAAACCAACACCAAACTGGCCTATCAATTGCGAGTCTTTCTTCTCGTCGCCCGTGAGACTTTCCAGAAAGGACGCCGTTCCGGACTTAGCGATAGTGCCCAGGTTCTCGATCACTTCATCGCGGTTCATGCCGATGCCGTTGTCACTGATAGTGATGGTATTGGCTTGTGCATCAACCTCTACCCGAATTTCGTAGTCGCCCTGCCCCTCCAACAAACTTTCGTCAGCCAATGAGGCAAAGCGCAGTTTATCGATGGCATCACTGGCATTGGAGATAAGCTCCCGCAGAAAAATCTCCTTGTTGGAGTACAGGGAGTGAATCATCAGGTGCAGTAATTGCTTGGCTTCGGTCTGGAAGCCTAGAGTCTCTTTTTTCGCTTCGACGGTCATAATAGCCTCAGGAGTTAACATATTGATTTTAATGAATTTATTGCTTGTCCCTACATATGGGGACAGCGCTGGGGAAATTCAAGGTGCGAGTGGCTATATCGGCCCATTTATTCAGAGTTCGGTACCGAAATACGTACTGGACAGCAGCACAGCGATGAAAAAAAAGGCCTATCCGCAGATAGGCCTTTTATGGGTCTTCTTACACTGTTTTACCAGCCAGTGATTTCGGCCAACCCTGTGCCGATCTCTGCCAGGCTGCGAACTGTTTTAACGCCCGCATCTTCCAATGCTGCAAACTTCTCGTCCGCTGTACCCTTGCCGCCAGAGATAATCGCGCCAGCGTGACCCATGCGTTTACCCTTGGGTGCAGTAACACCGGCAATGTAAGAGACAACAGGCTTGGTCACGTTAGCCTTGATATACGCAGCAGCTTCTTCCTCAGCCGTTCCGCCAATTTCACCGATCATAACGATGGCCTCTGTAGCCGGATCGTTCTGGAACATCTCCAGAATATCAATAAAGTTGGACCCAGGAATGGGGTCACCACCAATACCCACGCAAGTGGATTGGCCGTAACCGGCATCAGTCGTCTGCTTTACGGCTTCGTATGTCAGTGTTCCGGAGCGACTGACAATACCGACTTTACCTGGCAGATGAATGTGTCCAGGCATAATGCCGATCTTGCATTGTCCAGGAGTAATGACTCCAGGGCAGTTAGGGCCAATCAAGCGCACGCCCAAATTGTCACAGACCACCTTCGCCTCGAGCATATCCAGAGTGGGAATGCCTTCGGTGATGCAAACAATTAATTGAATGCCGGAATTCGCGGCTTCCAGAATTGAATCCTTACAAAACGGTGCTGGTACATAAATCACTGATGCATGAGCACCTGTTGCTGCTACGGCCTCGGCAACAGTATTAAATACCGGCAGACCCAAATGTTCCTGCCCGCCTTTACCTGGTGTTACACCACCAACCATCTGGGTGCCGTATTCAATGGCCTGCTCCGAGTGGAATGTACCCTGTGATCCGGTGAAACCTTGACAAATTACTTTGGTGTTTTTGTCGATTAAAATACTCATTACGCAGCTCCTCCCGCAGCAGTGACAGCCTGCTGAGCAGCGTCCGCCAGACTGGTGGCAGCGATAATATTCAAGCCGCTGTCCGCCAATACCTTTTGTCCCAATTCAGCGTTATTACCTTCCAGTCTCACAACTACTGGAACTTCAACGCCGATTTCCTCAACAGCACCGATGACACCCTCTGCGATCAGGTCACAGCGTACGATGCCGCCAAAGATGTTGATCAGAACGGCCTTTACCTTATCGTCTGACAAGATAATTTTGAATGCCTCAGAGACTCGCTCTTTGGTTGCGCCGCCCCCTACGTCAAGGAAGTTGGCAGGAAAGCCGCCATGCAGTGCGACGATATCCATAGTACCCATGGCAAGGCCGGCACCATTGACCATACAACCAATATTGCCATCGAGTGCGACATAGTTGAGCTCCCACTTGGCAGCATGGGATTCTCTTTCGTCGTCCTGGCTTGGATCATGCATTTCGCTCAGAGCTTTCTGGCGATACAGGGCATTGCCATCGACACCAATTTTAGCGTCAAGACAGTGCAAGTCGCCCTGCTCTGTAATCACCAGCGGATTGATCTCGATAAGCGCCAGATCTTTTTCCACAAACATCTGCGCCAGACCCATAAAGATCTTCACGAACTGTTTGATTTGATTGCCTTCAAGACCCAGCTGAAATGCCAGTTCACGCCCTTGATAGGGGAGCGGACCAGTCAGCGGATCGATAATGGCACGCAGAATCTTCTCCGGCGTTTCTTCTGCTACTTTTTCAATTTCTACACCGCCTTCTGTGGAAGCCATAAAGACCACTCGACGTGAGGAGCGATCTACCACAGCGCCCAGATAAAGCTCTTCAGCGATATCGGTGCAGGTCTCTACCAGAATCTTGGTAACGGGCTGGCCGCCTTCATCAGTCTGATAGGTGACTAAATTTTTACCTAACCATTGGCTGGCGAACGCAGAGATCTCCTCCTTGGTTTTTACCAGCTTCACACCACCGGCCTTGCCTCGTCCACCGGCGTGTACCTGGGCTTTTACAACCCACATATCACCACCAATTTTATCTGCCGCTGCAGCGGCCTCCTCCGGGGTATCTACTGCATAGCCAGTTGATACCGGGAGACCATATTCTGCTAAAAGTTGTTTGCCCTGATACTCATGAAGGTTCATGTGCTTTCCTGATGCCCTTTTACTGATTCATTGCTTAAGGTTGTCTGGCGATTACTAACGCCTTGAAATAACCCACGTGAGCCCTGCTGCGTCTGCGTTTTTTGTTGTACGCAGCTGGGTGAAATCTACTTTTTCTTCTTTCGGTTCGCGATGTGTATTGCCTTCCCATCGACGGCCAATGCTGCCTCGTGTACAGCTTCCGACAATGTAGGGTGTGCAAACACAGTCAATGCCAAATCTTCGGCACTCGCTCCAAACTCCATAGCGATAACCACCTGCTGCACTAGATCAGCTGCAGACGGTCCAACAATGTGGCAGCCCAGAATTCGATCTGTTTCCGAATCGGCTATCAACTTGACAGTACCCTCGCTGTCATTAGCTGCAAGAGCCCGACCAGAGGCTACAAAGGGGAATGTACCCACTTTATAATCCACACCGTCAGCTTTCAGCTCCTGTTCGGTTTTGCCCACTGCCGCTACTTCCGGATGGGTGTAAATCACCGAAGGTATGCACTCATAATTTATCTGAGCCTGCTTTCCTGCAATTCGCTCAACGACCATTACGCCCTCTTCGGAGCCCTTATGAGCCAGCATCGGGCCGCGCACTATATCACCAACGGCATACACATGGGGTGCTTCAGTTTCACAAAAGTCGTTGACATAAATGAACCCGCGCTCGTCCAGAGTCAGGCCACTATCGGACGAAAACAATTCCTCAGAACGAGGCTTGCGACCCACTGCAACAATCAGCTTATCGAATGTCTCTACCTTGTCGCCATCAGCAGTGCTATAGGTGACTTCTACCTGGCCTTTGATCACTTCAGCCTTCGTTACCCGAGTGCCAAGGCGAATATCCAGGCCCTGTTTCTTCAGGATCTTTGCAGTCTCTTTAGCGATCTGCATGTCCATCATGGGGAGGAATTCATCTAACGCTTCCAGCATGACAACTTCCGAGCCCAGCCGACGCCATACGCTACCGAGTTCCAGACCGATCACGCCCGCCCCAATAACACCAAGCCGCGCTGGGACCTCAGTCAATTCCAGCGCGCCTGTAGAGTCAATAATGTATTCATTATCCACCGGGGCTGGTGGAATATTCACTGGGGAAGAGCCCGCAGCAACGATGACATTACCAGCTTCGATGATCTGAACTTCGCCATCACTGTCGGTGACCTCGACTTTGGCACCGGCAATTACTTTGCCCTTCCCTGATATCGGGGTCACTCCGTTATGCTTAAACAGGCCGGCAATCCCGCCGGTCAGTTGAGAAACAATCTGTTCCTTACGCGCTATCATGGCTGGGACATCGAGACCGACGCCTTCAACCTTAATGCCATGAACGCTCAAGCCATCCTTTGTTTCCTTGTACTTCTGGCTGCTATCTAACAGTGCCTTGGAGGGAATACAGCCGACATTCAGGCAGGTACCTCCCAGCTGTATCTTTCCTTCGCTGTCCAGCCACTGTTCAACACAGGCAGTTTTGAATCCCATCTGCGCTGCCTTGATTGCCGCTACGTAGCCGGCGGGGCCAGCTCCAATTACTACTACATCATATTTATCAGACATCGATCTTCCCGATTCAAGTCATATTCAGTAAACAGCTGCGCCAGTGCATCGGCAAATCTGTTCACGGGATTGTTCTTTCTGTTTTTCTTGTGTCGCTTTTTCTTGTGTCTTTCTTCGAAAATCTAGTCTACAGCTGCAGCAGAATTCGCGCCGGGTCTTCGATCAAATCCTTGATAGTAACCAAAAATTGTACAGCGGTTTTTCCATCGATCAAGCGGTGGTCGTAGGATAGAGCCAAATACATCATCGGCTGTATTACCACTTCGCCGTTGACCGCCATGGGGCGCTCCTGAATTTTGTGCATACCGAGAATACCGGTCTGCGGAGGGTTAAGAATAGGGGTAGAAAGTAGCGAGCCAAATACGCCGCCATTGGTGACAGTGAAGGTGCCGCCTGTCATATCCTCTATTGTTAATTTATTGTCCCTCGCGCGCAGCCCAAGATCCCTAACCGCTGCC
The DNA here is from genome assembly GCA_047611225.1 of Halioglobus sp. GTDB lineage: Bacteria > Pseudomonadota > Gammaproteobacteria > Pseudomonadales > Halieaceae > Marimicrobium. The sequence continues at coordinate 12,154 of JBLFWP010000049.1, read as the reverse complement.
TCGACATCCGCCAAACTCATAAAATCTGCATCGCGCATGACAGGAACCACCAGGCCTCCCTCTGTGGAAACTGCCACGCCGATATCCTGATAGCCGTGATAGACAACATCGCTGCCATCAATCGAGGCATTCACCGCTGGGTATCGTTTCAGAGCTTCACAAGCCGCCTTGACGAAAAACCCCATGAAACCCAACCGGGTGCCGTTGTGAGTCTTTTCGAACTGCTCCTTATACTTGCTGCGCAGTGCCATCACAGGAGCCATATTCACCTCGTTAAAGGTGGTTAACATTGCTGTTCCCTGAGTCGCTTTTAGCAGGCGCTCGGCAATTTTTGAACGCATTCGAGTCATAGGAACGCGCTTCTCGACGCGCTCACTGGATGGCCCTAATGGTGCGCTATCGGGTGTCGCAGGAACAGCGGCAACAGGCGGGCTGGTCTGCGCCGTTGCTTCTTTGCTCTTCATGAATTTAACAATATCATCCTTGGTGATACGCCCATTTTTGCCACTACCGGATATCTTGCTGACATCCAAATTATGCTCTTCTACCAGCTGCCGTGCTGCTGGGCCCAGCTTGTCCGACACGTCGGCGCCGCTCGTATTACCCTGTGCTTCAGACACTTTAGTTTCTGGCGCGACGGCCGCAGGCTTGGCCTTTTTACCTGGCTCAAACGTCGCCAATAGTTGCTCGCTCTCAATGATTTCGCCGGCCTGCACATGAATCGTGACAAGCACTCCATCTTCTGGTGCGACGACCTCCATCACTACCTTGTCAGTTTCAATCTCAACGATAAGCTCGTCGCGAGAAACCGTCTCTCCTTCGCCCTTATGCCACAGAGCAACCTCGCCGTCAGCGATGGACTCCGGAAAAGTTGGCGCCTTAATTTTGATAGCCATTTCGTTTCCTTTATGAAATGTCAGTTGTTTTTAGAGACCCCAAGGTGTATCACCAAGGGCTTCATCAATAAATCGTTCCATTTGCTCAGTGTGCAATGCCATATATCCAGCAGCTGGTGCAGCCGAGGAATAGCGGCCCACATAACGCAGGTAAACTTCCACTTTGTGCCGATGAATCACGCGTCTCAGGTGATGCTGACTCGCGTACCAAGCGCCCTGATTCATAGGCTCTTCCTGGCACCAGATGGTGTCGTTAACATTGGGATAAGAACTACGCAGCAGATCTAACAGTTCAGCTTCTGGAAACGGGTAGAGCTGCTCCAACCGCAGAATCGCGATGTTTTCAATACCGCGTTCACGCCGCGCCGCACGCAGGTCATAAAATACCTTGCCGCTGCAAAACACGATGCGCTCAACTTTTGACTTGTCGAGATCATCGGTTTCGTCTAGTACATTGTGAAAACGCCCTTCCGCGAGATCTTCAATGGTGGATATGGCTTCTTTGTGCCTCAGAAGACTCTTCGGCGACATCACTACCAAGGGTTTACGCAATGGTCTGATTGCTTGGCGCCTGAGCATATGGAATACCTGCGCCGGGGTTGTGGGGGCGCAAATCTGGATATTGTGTTCGGCACACAACTGCATGAAACGTTCCAACCGGGCGGAAGAGTGTTCAGGCCCCTGCCCCTCATAGCCATGGGGTAGCAACATGGTCAGGCCACTAAGCCGCGACCACTTATTTTCGCCACTGGTGATAAATTGATCAATTACCACTTGAGCACCATTGGCGAAATCGCCAAATTGCGCCTCCCAGGCGACTAAGCCCTGTGGCAAGGTTGTCGAGTAGCCATACTCAAAAGCAAGGACCGCTTCTTCTGACAAAAGAGAATCGTAGATAGCGAAGCTGGCCGAGTCTCCCTTCAGGTGCTGCAGAGGTGCATAGGCGCGGCCGTCTTTTTGATTGTGCAAAACCGCGTGACGGTGCGAGAAAGTACCGCGTCCAACATCTTGCCCGGTAAGGCGTATGGGATAACCTTCTTTCAAAATCGTCGCATAGGCGAGATTCTCAGCAAAGCCCCAATTGATGGGCATCGCTCCCGCTGCCATTCTGCGCCGGTCTTCAAGAATCTTTGCGACTTGGCGCTGTAACGGAAAGTTATCAGGTGCCGTATTGGATTCCTGCGCCAGGGCCTGCAGCGTAATCAAATCTACCCGTGTATCGCACTCCAGAGTCCACTCATGGCCTAAATAGGGCGACCAATCCACATATAAAGTCTTGTTAGGATCTGACACCAGGCTACTGACCAGCGGCTCACCGGCATCCAGCGCATCGCGGTAACGATCGACCATAGCTTGAACTTCTTCTTCGCTAATGAGTCCTTCATCAATAAGACGCTGTGCATAAATGGTTTGCGTGGTTTTCAGTTGACGAATTTTTTTGTACATCAGGGGTTGCGTGACTGAGGGTTCATCCGCCTCATTGTGACCACGCCGCCTATAGCAGATCAGGTCAATTACCACGTCTTTCTTGAATTCGGTTCTATAGTCCACCGCCATCTGCGTGATAAACAATACAGCTTCCGGGTCATCTGCATTGACGTGAAAGATAGGTGCCTGCACCATTTTCGCGATGTCGGTGCAGTACTCTGTTGAGCGCACGTCTTCACGTTTATTCGTGGTAAAGCCCACCTGGTTATTGATCACAATGTGGATGGTGCCGCCCGTGGTGTACGCGCGAGTCTGGGACATCTGGAAGGTTTCCATCACCACGCCCTGGCCGGCGAAGGCTGCATCTCCGTGTAGCACTATAGGCACAACCAAATCACCCGCTTCATCAAGGCGCTTTTCCTGGCGGGCTCTGACAGAGCCTTCAACGACTGGCGAGACAATCTCAAGGTGTGATGGGTTGAACGACAGTGCTAGATGCACTTCTCCGCCGGGAGTCATCACATTGGATGAAAAGCCCTGATGGTATTTCACATCACCTGAACTTTCGTACTCCGCCCTGCCCTCGAACTCGGCAAACAATTCTGAAGGCTTTTTACCGAGAATATTGATTAAAACATTGAGCCGGCCCCTGTGGGCCATGCCTATTACAATTTCTTGCACCTGTTGGGAGCCACAACGCTGTACCATTTCTGACAACATCGGTATCAGGCTTTCCCCGCCTTCCAGACCGAAGCGTTTAGTGCCCGGGTATTTTGAGGCCAGAGATTTTTCCAATCCCTCAGCGTTCACCAGTTGATTCAGTAGGTGCAATCGAACTTCGTCACCATAGTCTGGCGCAGAACGCACGGCCTCCATACGCTGCATAACCCAATGGCGCTCGGTGGTATCGACGATGTGCATAAATTCTGCGCCGATAGTGTTGCAGTAGGTTTTCTCCAGAGCGTCGTAGATGTCGCCTAGAGGGGCATCGGCTTTGCCAATATGCATACTTCCAGTCTGGAATACCGTGTCGAAATCCGCTTCGGACAATTCGTGAAAACTGAGCTCCAAATCGGGTACTGGATCGCGCTCAGCCAAACCTAAGGGATCAAGGTTAGCCTTCTGGTGTCCACGCTGCCGGTAGGCTGAAATTAGCTGTACAACCTGGACCTGTTTACGCTCGTATTCTGTCGCCTGTGAATCGTGCGCCACAGTCGCTTCGGTGCGTACACGCATTTTACTGATTTGGGCGAAGCGATCTCGTATAACCGAGTGAGGGACCTCTTCGATCTGAACGATGTCAGATTCCACCATGGGAAGCTGATCAAAGTAGTCTCGCCACTGCTCCGGAACACCGTTGGGATCTTTGAGGTAGGACTCGTACAGATTCTCCACATAGGTGGCATTGCCGCCGGAGATATGGGAGCTCTGCCACAACAATTCCATGGAGCTTTCTTGCATTACAAATTTTCCAGTGAGCTTGTGACACGGGGTGTCAAAAGGGCTAGGAGCGGGCCTGCTATCGATGAGTGTAGCGCCATGAGTCTCGGTGCGACGGTCGCGCCTTGCCTCTCCGGCGGATCATCTGGGCAGCGATTCGCTCCCCAGCCTCTATGACCTAGTAATATCCTTAATATTCAATAAATTAGAACCAGAAATTAATGTCAGGTGGCTCTTGTGAGGAGCATGTTTCGGATGTGTCCTATAGCGCGCGTTGGGTTCAAACCTTTGGGGCACACATTGACGCAAGCCTGGATACCGTGGCAACGGAATACGCTAAAAGGGTCATCCAATCTGGCCAGCCGCTCTTCCGTGGCGGTATCGCGCGTATCTGCCAAAAAGCGATAGGCCTGTAGCAAACCAGCGGGCCCAATAAAGCGATCTGGATTCCACCAAAAAGAGGGACATGCAGTGGAGCAGCAGGCACATAGAATGCATTCATAGAGACCGTCGAGCTTTTCACGTTCTTCCGGCGACTGCAGCCGTTCTATCGCCGGTGCTGGGGTATCGTTTAAAAGGTAAGGCAGAACCTTCTCATACTGGGTGTAGAACATAGTCATATCGACTACAAGGTCGCGAACAACCGGCAAGCCTGGTAACGGACGCAGAACCAATTTGTTGTTCTTAACGGTTTCAGATAACGCTGTAACACAGGCGAGGCCATTCTTGCCATTTATGTTCACCCCGTCGGATCCGCAAACGCCTTCGCGGCAAGAGCGACGATAAGAAAGGGTAGTGTCTGTTCCCTTGAGCAATTCCATAACGTCCAGGACCATTAGATCCTTGCCCTGTGTATCCACCTCTACGTCCTGCATATACGGTTCGGCGTCGGTCTCGGGGTTGTAACGATAAATACTGACTTGCAACATGATTAGGGCCCCTTAGTACGTGCGTGCTTTTGGCTGGAAGGTATCCACCGTTTTCGGCTCAAAGTTTACATCTCTCTTGCCAACCCGTTTGTCTGCTGGGTAGTACATGGAGTGACATAGCCAGTTCTCATCGTCGCGTGAATCATAATCATCACGGGCGTGAGCGCCTCGACTTTCTTTGCGCTCCTCAGCGGTTATCGCGGTTGCCTCTGCAACCTCAAACAGATTGTGTAGCTCCAGTGCCTCGATTCGCGCGGTGTTGTATGCCTGACTCTTATCAGCCAATTCAGCGTTTTCTATGCGGCCACGTAAATCGGCGAGCTTGGCAATACCTGCGAGCATAAACTCTTCATTGCGGAATACGCCAAAATGGTTTTGCATTGTATTTTGCAGTTCTTTGCGAAGGCTCGCTACGTTCTCACCACCAGTGGAGTTGTTCAACTTATCCAGCCGCGAGGTGGCTTGCTCCAAGTCACTCTCGGAGGCATCACGCATATCAATGCCCTCGCGCAACGATTTTTCTATGTGGAGACCAGAAGCGCGTCCGAAAACCACCAGGTCCAGCAGCGAATTGCCCCCCAAACGATTGGCGCCATGCACAGAAACGCAGGCTACCTCACCGCAGGCGTACAGGCCGGGTATAATTTGGTCCTTACCGTTGGCATCAACAGTCAGGGCTTGTCCGTCAACATTACTTGGAATACCGCCCATCATGTAATGGCAGGTGGGCACCACTGGCACAGGCTCTTTGACTGGGTCTGCGTGAGCGAAGGTGCGAGACAACTCACAGATGCCTGGCAAGCGGCTCTCCAGAACCTCTTCACCCAGGTGATCCAGCTTCAGGTAAACGTGATCGCCTTCAGGGCCACAGCCACGGCCCTCGAGAATTTCCAGCACCATGGAGCGCGCTACAACATCACGCCCGGCCAAATCTTTGGCGTTGGGAGCGTAACGCTCCATGAAACGTTCGCCATCCTTATTGACCAGATATCCGCCTTCACCACGACAGCCCTCAGTGACGAGTACGCCAGCGCCGGCAATACCGGTAGGGTGAAACTGCCACATTTCGATGTCTTGCACTGGGAAGCCAGCACGCAGGGCCATGCCAATACCGTCCCCTGTATTAATATGTGCATTGGTGGTAGAGGCGTAGATGCGGCCTGCACCACCTGTAGCTAAAACTGTCGCCTTGGATTTAATGTAAACAGTTTCACCCGTTTCCATGCAGATGGCGATTACACCGACAACGGCGCCGTCCTGGTTTTTGACAAGATCTGTGGCATACCACTCATTGAAGAACACTGTGTCGTTCTTCATATTGCCCTGATAAAGGGTGTGCAGTAGCGCGTGGCCTGTTCGATCAGCTGCTGCGCAAGTTCGCGCGGCCTGGCCACCCTTACCGTAATCTTTGGATTGCCCGCCGAAAGGACGCTGGTAGATGCGCCCCTCTTCTGTGCGAGAAAATGGCATGCCCATGTGCTCCAGCTCATAGACAGCTTCCGGGCCAACACTACACATGTACTCGATGGCATCCTGGTCACCGATATAGTCCGACCCTTTGACGGTGTCGTACATATGCCAGCGCCAATCGTCGTCTGGATCATCTGAGGCAATTGCACAGGTGATGCCACCTTGTGCGGAAACGGTATGAGAGCGTGTCGGGAATACCTTGGAAATCACCGCCGTTTTGTAACCCGACTGTGACAGTTGCAGCGCGGCACGCATTCCAGCGCCACCACCACCGACGATTACGCCGTCAAAAGAAATTGTACGAAGAGCAGCCATATTCTATAAACCCCACAAAATCTGGATGCCCCAGACAACATACGTAAACATAATTAGACCGGATACCAATTGCGCAGTAATCCTAAGAATATTGCCCACGGAGCCCATCATTCGCTCCGTCAAATAGTCAGTAAACACGCTCCACAGACCAATCCAGGCATGTGCGCCCAGAGACAGTAGCGCCAGCAGGCTAAAGACGCGCATCCATGTCTGTGAATGCAACTCCTTCCAGCTGGCGTAATCCACACCGCAGACCACAACGCAGCCCACATAGACAAAATAGGCCAGCAGGATAACCGCAGTGACTCTCTGTATTAGCCAGTCATAAAGGCCAGAACGCCCCATATTCGTTATAGGAGTTACCATATCCATGCTCCTGCCAACAGAATGAGTACCGCGGAAACTGCGATTACAATACGGGTCGCGAGAATACCGCCAGCCATCGACTCAGCGAAACCGAAATCAGCTATCAGGTGCTTTACTCCAGCGACACTGTGGTAAATGAGACCGGCCATAACCGACCATACCAACAGCTTGCACCAGAGCGAGCTAAAAGCGCTCTTCAAAGAGGCAAAGCTTTCAGGGCTTGCGAGGCTTTCATCGAGGATCCACAGGAGCACCGCAACACCGGCAAAAATGAACACGCCAGTGGCACGATGCGTAATGGATGCCCACGCGGTAATGGGAAGCCGCATGGTACCGATGTCCAGATTAACAGGACGTTTATCTTTCACTATTGATTACCATTACATTGACGCCCCACCCAGGGCGATTTCAGGGTTCGGAACAGTACCTGATGAGCGTTTGCTGCGCCTTAGGCAAGTCCGTTAAACGCGCGGAATTATAGGCAGTTACGACTCGAATTACAAACCTGAAGGGGCTATTTCAGATCTACTGCAAACTACAGCGAACTGCACCGATCTCAAAGTGCGAAAATCGACGAAAATACCGGTATATCAACGTATATTCCCAGCTGTTCAATTGACAAAAAGCGCGGAAACTTTATAGTGGAGCCCCCCAAAAGAACCACACTCCAGGACCATGTATGAGCGACAAAAAGGCCACTCTGAAAATTGACGGGAAAGACCAGCCGATTGAGCTGCCAATCTACTCCGGCACGTTGGGACCGGACGTCGTCGATGTTGGGGGTTTAACCGCAGAGGGCATGTTCACCTTCGACCCAGGCTTTGTTTCAACCGCGTCCTGTGAATCCCAGATAACCTATATTGACGGTGGCAAGGGTATTCTTCTGCACCGTGGCTATCCGATTGACCAGCTGGCAGATCATTCTGACTATCTCGAGACCTGCTATTTACTCCTTTATGGCGAGCTCCCAACTCCAGAGGAGAAAGAACTGTTCGTCAACACCGTGCACCGTCACACCATGGTAAATGATCAAATCCACACTTTTTTTAATGGTTTTCGCCGAGACGCACACCCCATGGCCATTATGTGTGGCGTAGTAGGCGCGCTCTCGGCCTTCTATCACGACTCTCTGGAAATATCTGATGAGCAACACCGCCAAATCGCCGCTTTTCGGCTAATTGCGAAAATGCCTACGCTGGCGGCTATGAGCTACAAGTTCTCGATTGGCCAGCCCTTTATGTACCCCGATAACAGCCTGAGCTACGCCGAGAACTTCCTGCACATGATGTTTGGCGTGCCCTGTGAGCCAAGTAATATCAGCCCGGTTCTGGCAAAAGCCATGGACCGTATCTTTCTGTTGCATGCTGACCACGAGCAAAACGCATCCACGTCTACTGTTCGACTTGCGGGTTCGTCCGGCGCCAACCCCTTTGCCTGCATCGCAGCTGGCATCGCGGCTCTGTGGGGGCCATCTCACGGCGGCGCCAATGAGGCAGTGCTGGAAATGCTGGAAGAAATTGGTGATGTTTCCAATATCGATGATTTCGTAGCCAGAGCCAAAGACAAAAATGACCCCTTCCGCCTGATGGGCTTTGGTCACCGGGTATACAAGAATTTTGACCCCCGAGCCAAGGTCATGAAAGAGGCAGCAGACGATGTATTGGCTGAACTGGGCCTTGAAAACGATCCGCTGCTTGCCATCGCCAAGCGGCTAGAAGAAATTGCACTCAGCGACCCTTACTTCATCGAGAAGAAGTTGTACCCGAACGTCGATTTCTACTCAGGCATCATTCTCAAAGCTATCGGTATTCCCACCAGTATGTTCACGGTTATTTTTGCAGTAGGCCGCACAGTAGGTTGGATTGCACACTGGAATGAGATGATTAGCGGGAGTTACCGCATTGGGCGTCCACGCCAGTTGTATACCGGCCACGCCCAGCGCGACTTTGTACCGCTTGATAAGCGCAGCAAATAACATACGATTATCATAAAGTAAGGCCGCATCGCGGCCTTACTTTTGGAGCGTTAGCTCCTGCATCAGCCAATTACTGGAACTCGTTATCATGACCGACATCGTCATCAGCGGAACGGGGCTGTTTACGCCACCGGAGTCCATCAGCAACGAAGAGCTGGTTGAATCTTTCAACGCTTATGTTGAAATGTTTAATGCCGAGCATCAGGCAGAGATTGAAGCAGGAGAGATAGTCGCAATGCAGCCTTCTTCGGCTGAATTTGTAGAAAAAGCGTCCGGCATCAAATCCCGCTATGTGATGAACAAAGATGGCGTAATTGACCCCAACCGTCTGGTGCCCAACCTGCCGGACAGGCCAAACGAAGAACAGTCCATACAGTGCGAGATGGCTGTAGCTGCAGCAACCCAAGCGATGGCCCAAGCTGGCAAGGTTGCAGCTGACATTGATGCTGTCATTGTCGCCGCCTCCAATATGCAGCGGGCCTATCCGGCGATCGCAGTAGAGATCCAGGATGCTTTAGGCATTTACGGCTTTGGCTTCGATATGAATGTCGCTTGTTCCTCCGCGACTTTTGGTATTCAGCAAGCGCGCGACGCTGTCACTACTGGTAGCGCCCGTTGTGTACTGATGGTAAACCCCGAGATTTGTAGCGGCCACCTTAACTTCCGTGACCGTGACTCACACTTTATTTTTGGCGATGTCTGCACCGCAGTAATCGTGGAGAAAGCAGAAACCGCTACCAGCGACGACCAATATCTCATCGTAGATACCAAGCTACAGACAATCTACTCAAATAACATTCGCAACAACTTCGGTTTTCTAAACCGCGGTGACGAATCTGGCGTGGGTACAACCGACAAATTGTTCGTACAAGAAGGGCGCAAGGTTTTCAAAGAGGTCTGCCCTGCTGTTGCAAATCAAATTTCGAAGCAGCTTCATGATCAAAAAATCGAACCGCAGCAACTCAAACGCCTTTGGTTGCATCAGGCCAATCTAAGCATGAACCAGCTTATTTCAAAACGCGTGCTAGGTAGGGAAGCTTTGCCAGAAGAAGCGCCCATCATCCTGGATGAATACGCTAACACCAGCTCAGCGGGCTCTGTGATTGCGTTCCACAAACATCGCAGTGATTTTGACAGCGGTGAACTGGGCGTGTTGTGTTCGTTTGGGGCGGGTTACAGTATCGGCAGTGTGATCCTAAAAAAGGTCTAACGGCGAACGCCGCATAGAAAGCCCCCTTCTAGCCCAGTAATTCCCCTAACGCAGTCAGTAGAATTTCACACTCTGCCTCAGTACCCACACTGATACGCAGATACTCATTAATTCTCGGCTTGTCGAAATAGCGCACAATGATATCTCGCTCACGCAGGGCGGCGAACAAATCTCTAGCAGGCCGTTGCGGGTGAGTGGCAAAAACAAAGTTTGCTGCTGATGGCAAAACCTCAAAACCCAGCGCCGTCATTCCCGTACTTAAGTTGTCGCGACAGCGAATCACTCTCTGACAATTTGTCTGAAAATATTCTTCATCCTGTAAGGAGGCGAGCGCTGCGTGCTGCGCGACAACATCCAGTGGGTAAGAGTTGAAAGAATTCTTAACACGATTCAGGCCTTCAATAAGATCCACGTTACCCATCGCCACACCAACTCGCAGGCCCGCCAGTGCTCGGGATTTGGAGACAGTTTGTACCACCAGTAAATTGTCAAATTCATCGATCAATGTAACCGCGGACTCACCGCCGAAATCTATATAGGCCTCGTCGACCACAACGACAGAGCCTGCACTTCTTACCAGCAGCGAACGCAATACATCCAGGCCCAGCAACATGCCTGTAGGCGCATTCGGATTACAGACGATGATTCCGCCATTTTTCTCGGGATAAGAGTCGGGGTTGATCGCAAAGTCGGACCCTACTGGAACTTTCTGAATCGTAACGTCAGCTAGCTGTCCCCACACTGGATAAAAGCTGTAGCTGATATCGGGTATACACAGGGGCTCTTCGTGCTTGAGCAGTGCCATGAAGATAAGTGCGAGCACCTCGTCTGAACCATTGCCGAGGAACACTTGTTCCGCCTGCAGCTTGTTGAGCGCCGCAAAGGCCTGCCGCAGGCCTGTTGACTCCGGGTCCGGGTAAAGACGGAGCTGGTCGGCGGTTACCGCGGCAATGGCCTCCAGTACGCCAGGCGCAGGAGGATATGGGCTCTCATTGGTATTGAGCTTCACTGGCTGCGACAGCTTGGGCTGCTCACCCGGAACATAGGGTGTCAGCGTATTGACTAAATCACTCCAGTAACGACTCACAATATGCCCGACCTCGTCGCGGCCCTTAGGGTCCGTGACTTCTGCAGAAAGCGAAAAGCCCGGACGGAACCGGGCTTTGCTAAATAATGGCGTCCCCTAGGGGGTTCGAACCCCTGTTACCGCCGTGAAAGGGCAGTGTCCTGGACCACTAGACGAAGGGGACGCAAGTCTTTTTCGCGCGCCGTGAGGCGATACCAAAAAGCCGCGACATTGTACCCAAGCTAAGCTTGGATGGAAATACCGCGGCAGTTAATTACGCGTTGAAAATGGGCCAACACACGGCCCACAATTGCTATCCGGTCATTAGCACGGCTAATATTTGAAGATCGTTTCGAGCATCAGGCGTTGGTAGTCAAGGTTTTCACCCAGATCTACACCTCGCTTGGTGTCGAAATAGGTCGCTCCAACCGACCATTTACTATCTATAGCGTACTTACCGGAGACTTTGTGCCCTTCCCCATCAGTGCCGCCACCGGCAAAGTCAGAGTCAGTCACTAGCCCAAGCGTCGCATCAGCCTCAAGGTCTTGATACTGGTACTGCAGCTGCCAGCTCCCCTTGGCCTTTGCGCTACCCAATTTTGCACCAGCCAGGTAGCCGGTGTTGAGATCGCTGGCACCATCATTTTCGATGTAATCGCCATAAAAGCTCAGAGGTAATTCACCTACCGTGAAGGTAAGGTCTACCGACGCGTTGTACACGTTGTAGTCGAATACATAGACCTCGACACCATTTTGTACGGTCGATGAGTTGCCGAAGAAGTCTTCGTCAAAAATCGCCTCACGTCCTCGTGTTGGGATATCGAGGTACTTCGCCGCTGCTGTCAGCTTAATACCCTCCCCCAGGGCGAACTTGGCACCAATCTGCGCGCCCCAGATGGCCTCGTCATCGGCCTTGCTATCACTCTCAATGAAGCTATAGGTCGCAGTGGCAAAAAAATTGTCATTCTGCCAGCCAAACGCCAGACCTTCAGGGCGGAAGTCACCATCCCAAATAAGGCCACTCTTTTGTACCCTATAGAAAGGATTGGAAAATTTACC
>JBLFWP010000048.1:0-27071 GCA_047611225.1 Halioglobus sp. | reverse complement strand
CGCAGTATAATCGTCCGTATCTTTTGCGGGCTCGCTCTCTCTAGTTCGCCATTTACATAAGGAGCAATATTTCTGGAGAAATCACTCAAAGCCAGGGCTCCAATGGGTTCGCACTTACTCGTCCGACCACTTTATCTGAAACTCAATTTCTTCTTCTGAACCTTCTCGTTCGTGCTCGATATTGTAATCGGCGCGAACAGGAACATAGATTCTCTCACCGGCGATCTGAATCTCAAACTTTTCTCCGCTTTCCAGTGAGTCTGCAAGGCGTCTCAGCTTGGCGACAAATTCAGAAGTGGAGTAAGATTTCTCGATATCTCTTTCATTATTCGTGCTCATTTTTCCTTTCCTTTGTACTGTATTAGTATTTTTGCCATGACAGTCGATTAAGACAAAAGCTCGAGGCTGGATTCCTGTGACCTTGGTTTATCGTTCAATAAGTCCTGTCGGTCCTTCTCGTAGTCCTTATAGGAGGTCTCGAGTTCTCGCATACACCCTTGGTCTTGCTGCCTAGCTAGCTTTGCGCATTCTGCCCGCTGGTTCTCCTGCACCGCGGTATAAATCTGTTTGTTGCTGCAGGCGATGAGAAAAGTTGTTAAAGCGATGATCAGGAACGGTTTCATTTCTAGTTATCTCCGCAACTAGAGGCCGTAGGGTTGGGATGCGATCAAGCTAAGGTGCCAGGGCGATGTTCCGGTCACTTACATTTACTGAGACAGGCCGCGCTTGGGGCGATCTATACTCAGTGAATAGAAAACAACAATTGGCAAGTACAGGATGATGCCTCCTACGAGGTTTTCTCTTGGGATATCCAGAGTTTGCGCGGCGTAAAAAATAGAAAAGAAAAGCAGCACTAAGGCGTAGAATAGAAAGAGCGCAGCCTTGGCTGTGTTAAAGAATATGTATTTGCGTTCCATTTTGTGGCCTTTTAGTGGCTAACGCTCATTGTGGCGGTATAAGCAGATAAGCGACTTGGCAGTGAGTCCGAAGTCTGTCTGAGATTTAAGGCCTATATGCTACCAGAGACGAGCACAGAAAATCAGCATGAAAATTCTGTACAGAGTGTCTAATGGCATGAAATGAGGAAGATCTGATATTGTCACCATTTTCGCGCGTCGCGGCCCTTATCGGCTTTGTGCTGGCTGTGGCAGATTGTGTCTAGCAGGCAATTGAGTGGGTTGTGCTTGAATCGAATAACAGCAGTACACGGACCCAAACAGGAGGTACACCCTGAAAGCCGTTAAAGTTATTGATCAAAAGCCAGTGTTGGTTGATATCCCAGAGCCCAAGGGTGAGGGCGTAAAGGTGAAAGTAGTTTCGTCCTCTATATGCGGCTCAGACATCCACATGATGGCGCTGGATGTCTTTGGCGACCACACTATAGGACATGAGTTTGCCGGCGTTACCGAAAATGGGACGGCGGTTGCCATCGAGCCTCTTTGGGGTTGTGGTCAGTGCGGGTTCTGCGATGAGGGACATCCGGTGCACTGTGAGGCAGGTTTCACGCTGATGGGCGTAACGGGTGATGGCGGCATGGCGGAATATGTCACCGTTCCGGCGGCCAAGCTTGTAGAGCTGCCCACCGGGCTGGATATTCGTATTGCCAGCTTGGTGGAGCCCTTGGCTGTGGCTGTCCATAGTTTGGATCGCGCCAGAGTGCGGGAGGGTGACCGCATATTGATTATCGGTGCCGGGCCAATAGGGCTGGCGGTGGGTGCGGTATTGCGCTCACGTGGCATGCCCTACGACATCGTGGCCCGTTACCGCCATCAAAAAGCTGCCGCTGAAACATTGGGTGCGGGCCTCAATCCCGATGGCCTTTACGATGTAGTGATGGATGCAGTTGGCAGCTCTGCTTCGCTGAGTGAATCAGCCCAGGCAATCAAGCCCCGCGGCCGTATTGGCTTAGTCGGTGTTTTCTGGGGTGCTGCATCGCTGGAGCAGACGTTTTGCAGCAAGGAAGCCGAGTTAATTCCCTCCGCTGGCTATAGCTGTAAAAGCCCATCTCGAAATTTTGAAGAGGCGGGAAAGATACTGCATGGGCAACCCGATATTTCGAAGGCACTGGTTACGCACCGCTTTCCCCTGGACGGAGTCACCGAAGCGTTTGCAGTCGCTGCAGAGAGGGCCGCCGGAGCCATCAAGGTTGTTTTTGACGTTGGATGATGGGTAGTTGAGTTCAAATTCGAGTGGTATAAGCTGAGGGCTCATTCAATCGGACCTATGCTGCAGGGAGCTGGGCGCAGATAGTTTTGTCGATGCGATAGCTGTGAAGTATCCAGTGTGCGTCGAGGCTAACACCAGCTTGCCTCGCTCTCAGGCCGTTTCAGAAGCTCCTCAATATTTTCCTGCAATACGCGGTAAAGCACATTTCCGTGCAGTGTCTGCCTGCCATTATCGAGAGCATAGGTTGGGCTGCCCTTGATCATTTGAGTCTTTGCTGTTTGGTAGTCACCCATTAATGCAGCTATTGCGGTGCCGTCATTGATCGCGCCTTCAATCGACCCCTTGCTCAATTCTTCCCGTTCCACCATCGTCGGCATTCTAAGATTTGTGTAAGTGGCAGGCGGTCCGCAGCTTTGCCTGCCCGGTGGACTTGCGCTGCACCGGAACGCAATTGACGCCCTTGTTAGTCGTCACACCCATACTGCGAGCCCAATCACCAACAAAGCTAGCAAACATAACAATGAGATACAGAAGGTTACCGACCTAAACAACTTAAGGTTACTGTAATAGCATGCAGCGTAAGCCAGACTGGCAGCAACAAAACCTCACGATGCATACGAAGTAAGACTCGGGGAGGCACTTGAGAGGACGCAGAAAAGAACTGCCAGCACGAAGATGATTACGCTCTCGTTAGTGTTCGCTACGGTGCGAGGAGAGCGAAATAGTAGACTCTCATGGTCTGCCGGGACCAAGCCCCCGGGTATGTGCTTGGATTTTATGCCCACCAAATCAGCGAACAGCAACTGAACTAACATCAGTAGAGCCATAGCACCCAGAGCCAGGATTGTGCTTTGATACATTTGCGCTATTTCCATTTGAAACCTAACAGCTAATTGCATAGACCGGTTTGAAAAAGCCACTGACTCCGCATGTAAAATATATGTGCCCGAACATTAACTGAATTCCTCTTGCACAACGATGCCTTAGCTGAGGCTAACGCAGGCCGCCTGAAAACAATAGTCTTTGCTCAGGCGTCCAGAGTAATCAATTGTGGTTATCACTGCACCGAAGACGTTCCGCAAAACGCTATATATTATTGGTGCTTATAGAGTTGTCGCGTACTGGAGTTAATTTAGGGCACATGAAAAAGAAAGATACCTGCGACGAGCGCCTGGCCCCTAGGTGGTTCAGTTTATCCACATGCTGGTTGAATACTATTAGGAGGAAGGGAGGTTGAGGGGCGAGAGCGGTCTGAAGCGAAGAGGGGGCAGCTAGAGCTCAACCCATGATCGCGCAAAATGAGTGTGCTGTACTTTAACGGCTGTTGGTATAAATGCTAACCCCTAGTCCATCAGTTATGACTATAGCTGGTTCGTACTATGGAGTGGCTCACGCTACACTTAAGCGTAGAAAGGTATCGTGTTGCACTAGGAAGGATAAGGGGGATTAAGGCGCGTGGCTAAATACAGACTCTATTTTTTATTCTCAGTGACACTTTCCCTATTCGCGGCTTCTTCCACAACTCACAGTACCGAGCAGGAAACGAAACAGGCTCAGCAGGCATTGGATACTTCCTGGCAGGCCTTTATGTCTGGCTTAGAAGAGGCGAAGGACAATCTGACAGACCCAGAGGATTTCCCACCCGCAGCAAGTGATCGAAATTTGGCAGAGGGCTATCGTTACCTGTTGGGCCATATCAGCCGCATGATAGAACTTGAAATGCGCATGGATCCAAAATTTCCGGAATTTCATCGGTCTATGGATATGCTGCGCAAGTGGACGGCGGAAAATCCAGACACTCTGTACCTGAAAGCGCCAATAGATGACACCGGATACTATAAGATCAGCGGCGTGGGGACTGACACCAAAGAGTGGCGAGATTCCTCCAGAGGGCTGCAGGGCCCCAAGGCGCCCCGAATGGTGACGTTCCAGACAATCACCGGTGTGCCAGGAGATACTGGAGAACTTGACGAGATGGCCCAATGCAAAAGCCAGACACTGGGCTTTTTGAACTCGTTCAATTTGGCGCTGCAAGGTGACCGCTTTGAAATATTGATAGGCCCCGAAAGGCCCGAGGGATACAAAGGGAATTTTCTTCTCAGCCGCAAGCGAATGGACTGCGCCTCGACAGGAGAGAGTGGTACAAAAGGCGCTCGCTGGCTGGCAGTCAGGGAGATGTTCTCTGACTGGGAGCACGAGCAGGCACTCGATCTGGACATTATTCGTTTGGACAGTGTTGGCGCTACCAAGCCTCCAATCGATGCTGTATTTGTTGCAGAGAAACTAACAAAAATGGGTGAAGAGCTGCCCAATCAAATACGCTTCTGGAATTTGTTGCAGGAGTTTCCTCTGGAAATGCGCTCCGATGTTAACGGGGATGGCCGCCGCAGCTTACCGCTCAATGGCGTTAATCCACCACAATTACCTTTCACAGCTGGGGGCGTGGCAGGCTCGCGACAGTACTATGCCAGCGGCATTTTTGATCTGCAGCCGGATGAGGCTCTAGTGGTCAAGGTAACTTCCCCCATAGAGCCTCACTACATTGGTATGCAATTGAGTACGCCCTGGTTTGAAGGCCCCGATCAGCAAAACTATGTGAGTAGTTTGAGCGGCCACCAATTGCCGGTTTCCAGCGATGGCTCACGTTACTATGTGATCTCTTCGTCAGATCCGGGCGTGCAGGGTTGGGTTGCCACCACAGGGTTTAACTACGGCCAGCACGCGTTGCGTTTTATTTTTAGGGAAGATCCTCCAGAAGAGACATTCCCTACTACCGAGGCAGTACTGGTAAAACTGAGTAAGCTGTCCTCAGTTTTACCAGATGACCTTCCACAGGTCACTGCGCAGCAGCGTCGCGACGAAATTGCTGTGCGGCAGGTGCATATCAAAAAGCGCTGGAGGGCGTACTAAGATTGGCGGGGTTTTCGGTTTTTTTTCTCAGATATTCCCCTTAGTTCGCGCCGAATTAGGTGAAGTTCAGAACGAGGCAATCATAGTGCAGGGTGCCTGTGCGAACTAAAGCTACTGCTACAACAAGGGACGTTGCTCCTATTCAGGTAATTTGCTTATGAGTGCTATAGGCCCGTTCCAGTAGGCACTGGCGTGGAATCTCATTAGGATTGCTCCTACCAAAAAAGCTAGTTTGGAGATTAGAGGCGACATGACAAAATTAGTCGATAAATACGGTGGTTGGGCGCTGATCACAGGTTCTTCTCAGGGGATCGGTAAAGGCTTTGCAAGACACCTAGCAGGGGAAGGTTTTAATATTGTGATGCTTGCACGCCGTAACGACGTGTTGGAGTCGGCAGCGAAAGAACTGCAAGATGAATTCGGGATTGAAACCCGTACTCTTGCGCTGGATATGACGCAGCAAGGAGCGATCGAACAATTACAGGAGTTTGTAGTTGATCTGGAGATCGGGTTTTTAGTGAACAATGTTGCCTTCAGTAAGCCTGCTCCGTTTCTTGATTTGAGCGAAGGCAATATCGGCAAGCAGATTTACTGCAACGTGGAGTTGGTTGCCAGGCTAAGTCATTACTTCGGCAGGTTGATGCGCGAGCGCGATCGTGGCGCGATCATCAATGTCTCCTCGCGCACCGGCGAGATCGCTATGCCGTACTTTGCCATGTATTGCGCTACTAAGTCATTCATCAGCATTCTCACCGAATCCCTTTGGTTTGAGCTCAAGGACACTAACGTGGATGTGGTAGTGGTTAAGCCAGACCAAACTGCAACAGAAGGCTATTTGTCAAAGAACCCTACCATCTGGGGAGATGCCGGTATCCAGACGGTAGAAGATTGTATTGAAGAGTCAATGTCGGCACTGGGCAAGTACGCCGGTTGGCTAACCTGGCCAAAGAGCAGGGAGGACGTTAAGGCCCTGCGCGATATGCCGCTTGAAGAAGCGATCGCTGTGAACGGGGCGGGCATGCTGAGTGTGTTCAATGACCAGCTCAACAAAGACTGACGTGGCTTAGTTACACTGGTTAACCCAAAATAGGTGATGAGCAAGCGCGAAATTGCCTTGGTAAGGTTATGCCTTACGATGGGTTTGCGCATAGCTGTAAGTTTGGTTCTCTGGTCAAGATGGATGATCCCTTGACGGTTTGCTGTCTAATGTGGAACAAGGAAATTTATGAAAGAGTTTGAAGGTAAGGTCGCCGTTGTGACCGGTGGCGCAAGTGGAATTGGTTTTGCGCTGGCTAAGCAAGCGCTGGCCAGAGGTATTAAAGTTGTAGTGGCCGATATTGAGCAAGTGGCGTTGGATATGGCTTTGCAGGAACTTGGCAACTCAGGGCAGGTAAAGGGTGTCGTTACCGACGTATCCAATGCTGTATCGGTGGCCGCTCTGGCTGAGCAAGCCGTTCAAGCATTCGGGCCAGTACATTTGTTATTCAACAATGCCGGTGTAGGTGGAGGTGGCCCTCTGTGGGAGCAGACCGAGGAAGATTGGGACTGGGTACTAGGCGTCAACCTGCGTGGTGTTATCAACGGAGTACGCGCTTTTACGCCGCAAATGATCGCCCAAGAAGAGGGGCACATCGTTAATACTGCCTCCATCGCCGGCTTGGTTTCTGCGCAAGGTACCAGTACTTATGCAGTATCCAAGCACGCTGTAGTGGCGTTGTCGGAAGTTCTCTACGGTGACTTAAACGAGGCTGGAGCCAATGTCGGTGTGTCCGTGCTGTGTCCTTCCTATGTCAACACGAAGATCTACAAATTCGAACGCAACCGTCCCGGCAGAGAGTCGGTGCAGATGAGTGAAGAGCAGTTAGCGGAGCAAAAAGTAATTGATGAAATGGTCGAGGACTTTTTTAAGACGGCCTTGTCTCCAGATACCGTGGCTGAGCAGGTGTTCGATGCTGTGATCAGCGACCAGTTTTACATCCTCACACACCCTGAAGGATCCAAGCCGCAGGTAGAAGCTCGCATGCGTGGAATTCTGGAGGGCGATAAACCTGCCGTCATAGGTTCGGCGGATTTTCCAACGAATTAGAAGTGGGAGGCTCAGTTCATAGAGTGGAAAGGTAAAGCTGTAGTTGTAAATGTAAAAACGATCAATATGTGAAAATGGATGGGCAGCGGGAGATTTTTCACACGGGGTATGAGCGGCTTTGGAAAAACACCGAAGTGATGCTCCGGAATTCCTTGAAGTTTGGAAGCGTGTTCGACACCGATGAGTTAGAAAGCCGTGTACAGAGACTAAAACGCAAAGGTGGGTCACCATTGGTGTACTGGAAAGTGCAGGCTAAGGGGTAAGAAAATGTTGTTACAAGGTAAGGTTGGTTTGGTTACAGGAGGTGGCGATGGTATTGGCCGTGCCACTTCTCTTATGTTTGCCGCAGACGGCGCTAAAGTTGCCGTGGCAGATGTGCGCATGGAAGCGGCAGAAGAGACCGTGGCACTGATAACTGCAATGGGTGGTGAGGCGATTGCCATTGAAGCAGATGTGTCCTGCGAAACAGATGTGAAAGCGATGGTAGAGGCCACAGTGGCTGCGTTCGGAAGACTGGACTGCGCCTGTAATAATGCCGCAGGTGGCGGAGGTTTCCGCCCGATCCAAGAGGTTAAGGAAAAGCACTGGGATCATTGCCACAACATAACGCTGAAGGGCGTGTGGCTATGTCTTAAGTACGAAATCCCCGCCATGTTGGAATGTGGGGGTGGTGCTATCGTTAATATAGCGTCTCTGTCTGGAGTGCGCGGCGAGGCGCTACAGGCACCTTACAGCTCAGCGAAAGGTGGCGTCATCGCACTGACCCGCACCGCGGCGGCAGAGAATGCCCAGAAGGGTATTCGAGTGAACGCGATCAACCCCGGCGCTATTTTGACTCGTGCTTTGGCCAATTATATTGAGAAGGTACCGGGTGCAAAAGAACACACCGAGGGCGTCCACGCCATGCGACGTTTTGGCGAACCGGAAGAGGTTGCTGATGCAGTGACCTATTTGTGTTCCGACCGCGCTTCATTCATTACAGGCCATTCCCTTAATGTGGATGGCGGCGTTATGGTTAACCCGCATACTCTGTAGATAGAAGAGTTCTGGGTTTGGTAAGTTGGATGACTACTGGAGGCCACATTGGTCCGACAATCTAGCAGCAACTGTCTATTTGCATTGCTCTCCTCACTTGTATGTTGCCTCCGGTACAGACCTTCTACGCCGGATAACAAAAGAATTCCCAACTAAGGACTAATTGATGAGTGAACAGAAACAAATTGAGCAGGACAAAGCAGAGTTGCGGGCAGCTTGGGATGACCTGATAGCCAATCTGCAAGATGCTAGAGATATTATCGACAGCCCGGATCGCCTAGCGCCTGAGTCTACCAGTAGAGTATTGGCGGAGGGCTATCGCTATCTGGCCGGTTTCGTTCATCACGGTATCGAGCGCACGTTTCATGGCAGCGCGGAGTTCCCGAGCTTTCGTAACGCGCTGTCAATTTTTAATAAGTCGACGATCGAGAATGCCGATGCGATTTACTTTTATGCGCCTATCGACGGGCGCTATCGCTATCTGGTAAAGGGCAAGGCGGAAGATTTCAGCCACTGGCGTGGCGAAGCGCGGCCAGAGCAGGGCCCTTATGCGCCTCAGTACCTTATCTTCGAGACGGCCAATGGCCCGATGTCAGGTGACAGTGGAGATTTGCGTGAACTGACACCCGGGTTCCGTACCGGTTTTGGTACGCTGGATACCGCCACTCTGAAAATCGATGACAATGGCGAGTTTGAAATTATGCTGGGCCCCGATAAGCCCGATGACTACAGCGGAAATTTTATCTGCACTGTAAAGGGCGCCAACAAGCGGGACCCAGGCGGCGATGATCGCTATGCATCCTTTATCAGTGGTCGGCAGTTGTTCTATGACTGGGAAAATGAAGACGCCATTCATCTTAGCATTACAAATTTGGATAGGGTGGGAGGTCACCCGGAACCACTTACGCCGGCAAAGTGTGCCGAAGAGCTGCGTAAGATGGGCTCTATCGTTAATGGACACATGAGATTCTGGCTGGATTTTTATGACAAACTTTTGAATGTCAATTTTAGCCACGGTGGCCCTGAAGACGGTAAGTACTTTTACCAGAAGAACGGCTATAACAAGCCCAATGTTGCGTCCAGTGATACAGGCGGCGGAATGAGTACCAACGTCTACGCTGGAGGCCTTTTCGATTTGGCCGAAAACGAGGCGCTGTATATTGAAGCGACCTACTCTGGAGATCCGGTTTATGTCAGCGTTCATTTGGGCAATCTGTGGGGTGAATCGCCGGACTATGCGAATCACCAGAGCAGTATGAATCTGCATCAGATGTACATGGGTGAAGACCATGTGCAGCGTTGGCTAGTGTCCCATAAGGACCCGGGCGTACAGAACTGGCTGGATACTACAGGGCTACCTCGGGGCTCGTTGTCTCACCGCTGGGCCTATTCAGAAATACCTGATGAGAAAGACTTTCCTACTGTCACCGCAAAGAAGATTCGCTTGGACGAGGTGGATGCATATTTTCCGCAAGACATGCCAAGATTAACGCCTGCAGAGCGGGCTGTGGAAATTGGTGTGCGACAGGCGCACGTGCAGCGTCGCTACCGGGTGTTCTAATTGCGATCGGCTAGTCCTTGGAAGGAGGTTCCCGCAAGCCTTGCCGGATGGTAATTGGTATGACGATGCCTGCCAGTACTGCAGCCCAAACAGCTTTTATGCCGGCATAGGCCAAAGGTGACAATAATTCGACATGCAGTGCATCCAGTAGCACCAGTAGTATTACCGCAGCCAGCGCACCGCCTGCAAGAGCTATTAACAACACAGTAAGCCATGGGTTGTAGGGGAGTAGCCAGGCTAAGGCTTGGCGTTCTTTAGCGCCGGGGATGATTTCGTTTTTTGTGCACTTGCTGCGATATAGGGGGATAAAAATGCCCGCCAAAATGGCACACAAAAAAAATCCGGTAGTGATCAGGTCGTACCCGTATCCTCGTCCACCCCAAGTACTCATCTGAGTCAGGTCGTGCATCGTGGCGTAGGCAATTGCGCCGTTGATCACCAGGTTGATTACAATGCCCTTGTTGGTTTCCTGATGAATGTGCTCTGAAACATCAGTCACCGGTTTTTTCCCTGCCATGACACTCTTGCCCTGCGGTTCTGCCCGTAGCTGATAGTTGTTTGATAATAGGCCGCTGTAACGCGCTATTCCAGTAGCAATCGCGCATAGTACCTATAGGCTGCATAATGATTCTTTTAGTAGGTCTCATAGACTGGCGCCACCTAGTCAGCTATGGGTAGAACCCTAAGGCCAGAGAATATGGAATTTGTAGTCAGTTTTGATATGCGTGCCCCTGATTTTGGTGCAGCAATCGGCGATCTGTACACCGCGGCATTGGACATGAGTGCTTGGGCCGACAGAATTGGTTTCAATGTAGTTTCGTTGGGAGAGCACCACGCTGCAGATGATGGTTATTTGCCGTCGCCATTGCCTATGTGCGCCGCCATTGCCGCACGTACGCAGAGCGTTAATATTCGTCCTAACGTGCTGTTGGCCCCCCTGTATGAGCCAGTCAAACTGGCAGAGGATTTGTCCGTCATACAGCTGTTGAGTAACGGGCGCCTGCAGGTCGTGATTGGCGCCGGCTACAGGCCCTATGAGTTCCAGATGTTCGGTACTCGCCGTGAAGATCGCAAAGAACGCTATCTGGAAGTATTCGACGTTTTGAACAAGGCTTGGACAGGGGAAGAGTTCGACTTTAAAGGGTGCAAGGTAACTGTCACTCCCCAGCCAGAGACAAAACCACCGTTGTTGTTAGGCGGCGCGCACCCCGCTGTAGCGCGTCGGGCCGCCCGTATTGCTGATGGCTACTTTCCTCCCGGCGGTGAGAACTGGCATATCTATAGAGAGGAGCGCCTCAAACTGGGCAAGTCAGACCCCGGTGAGAAATTCCACGCCTTAGGCCCAATCTACACCCATGTTACCTACGACGTAGAAGCTGCCTGGGAAAAGATCCTGCCCCACGCAACCCATTGCGTTGAATCCTATACAGAGTGGACGGTGGAAGCATACGGCCGTGCTGCTGGCCCTTTTGCCAAAGGAGTAGACCCAAATGATTTACGCAGCAGTGGCGCCTATCAAGTGGTGACACCTGTGCAGGCAATCACAATGATTAACGAATTGGACGATTTGAGTACGTACATTCTCACACCGCTGCTAGGGGGTATAGATCCGGCATTTGCATGGGAAGGCCTAAAGCTGTTTGAACAGGAGGTTTGGCCCCACGTGCGACACCGGGCGGCAGGTCTGCCAATCCCTGGCAGGGACTAAGTTGTGACAGAAGTGCTTAAGTTACGGGTCTCAGGCATAGATCACATCCATCAAAATGTGAATCAAATTGAATAGGCCAGTGATTTTTTCTCTGGCCTGTTCAATTGTACGCACAATATTCCACTGTACATCGATAGTATCGACGGCACTAATACCCTGAACGACTTGCGAGTGGATGTTATTGCTGCCGCCTCTGAAGAAGGTTCTTTTGCTCAGACGGCCAAAGTGCGTTTTTGCGCACTGGCTGTTTTGTGCTCCCCGAGATGGAACCAGCCCGGCGGCATGAACAGATAACCCAATTTTTTTCTGATGCCAGGGGTGGTTTTTACATCACGCCACAGCAAGACCATTTCGCCAAACTGCACATCACGCCAACTCTCTACATCCACAACCCTCGCGATGCCGTAATTCACAGGCTCTTCATCCTTCATTGGCTGCAAAGTGCCCAGTACCTTGTCCCAGAAAAGAGTGATGGAATTGTAGTTGGTATCCATATAGCGGACATTTTTAGCATGGTGCGCTCGATGGTAGGTGGGCGCCTGCATAATACAAGCACTTTGAAAATTGAAATTTCCCTATAGCAGCTATAGGCGGACGCTGGATGTCGACTTGCTGAGATGGGCGGGGCTATTTGAGCACTCAAAGTGCCTCCGTCAATGGTGATACAGGCGGTGTTGTGGCAGAGCTACGTTTTTATACGTCTAGCCGCGGGCGTTAATGGAGCAGCTTTCCAGGTTTGTGCCCCTTGAAGCGTTCATGCCACTTGCCTCCATTTTCATTTCTACAGGCTTCTTCAGTGTCAAAAGTCACATGCTGCTCTATGTTCTTGATATGGATATCTACAGTACCCAATTTTTCTTGTATAAGCTTACGTAAATCCTCGTCTTGCTTGCTGCTCAACACGCTTGATAAATCATTGTCTGTGTCGAATATACAAACAACTGAAAGTGACTCGGGGAAATTCCCATAATTTGAAAAATGCGTTATCCACTGGAAACCGGGAACTTCCTTCAGCGCAATGTCACAGACTTCAGTGAGAACTTCTCTTACGGAGTTATCAATTTTCTTGTCAGTTTTTTTCATCTGTAATGGATCCTAAGGCTTGGGTCAGTGGATGTGCCGTATGTGCAGCCGGCGACCATATGGAGCGCATTGCCTACTCTTGCCAAGTGACTCGGTATTTAACGTAGTCAATCTCCGTAAAAGCTTCAATTTCTGGCTTCCATCTGGTTTCAACGAAATTTTTATGATCTGGATGGTTGTTATACGCATCGTATTCTTGCTCCGAATTAAACTCCATTGAGAAACCAAACTCGAACTCGCTTTTTTTACTGATCTGCTTATAGCATTGAAAATTTTTCACCATTGGAAGATTTCCAAGCGCTATTCCAGCTTTAAGGAAATTATTTTCTTCCTCCGAATCATTTTCATGCTTTGTTTTGAAGGCGACTGTATGAATTATCATTTTGGGACCTAATACTTCGAGCTGTGGCGCGCTTTAGCGCATTCTAAACATTGGATCATCGAGCGAATCAAAGGCACAGCTCTCTCAAGTATATTTCTGGGGCTGGGTCCTTCACGAAAAGGGCTCTGCCCCTTTACTCCACTAGATTTTGTTCGCTACATATTGTGACTTGAGGGCTCACTTTCTTCTATCGTTCACTATGGCCAATGTTAGCAAGAATGAAAGCTGGAAATAATGTCAAGATCAGCAATAGTATCAGCAACCAGGGTGACGATGCTGTCGTAACTGACGAGATGTGATAGTTGGCAAGCAGGCTAGGAAAATATTCAACTACGCCAATGGTTGTCATAGCCCAGTAAGACCATTTCGCAAACTTTTTAAACGGGAAATACAATAGAACCGTAAGTGCGGTGGCGGCCGCTAAGAACCCGCGCCTTCGGTTCGCATCATACCTAAGTAAAGAATCTGAGCTTGAGAATCAACGTTCTGCCAGTCTGTTTGAATCACATCAGAATGAAACGACATGAATTCGCTTCTAAATTAAAATGCGAGGCCGGTTACTATCATAAAAATGATATTAGCAATGTAGATAACGAGTAATAGTTTCAATTTAAAGGTCATAATTATTGGCAACCTTTACTGCTCTTCCTCGGGTACTTCCACCGCGATAATAAAATCAATATCTACCACCCCATCCCGCAGCTTCTTTGCTTCTCGATAGGCATCTGAATTCCAGAATTTCTCCAGTTCTTCCTTAGAGGAAAACTTCTCTACCGCCACGGTACCTTCTTCATGAGGCCATTTACCCTCAAGTAGAACGGGCTTGGAGTTGGCTAGAAATTCCAGGCCAGCTGCTTCAGCCAGTGGACCCGAAGCGGCTGCATAGGGGGCTAGTTTTTTCGGTTGCAAGACTCTTCCACTGACAACAACGTAGATGGGCTTTGGGGCTTCTTTCATTACTTCATCCTATGTCAATCTTGAATCGTCTTTGACAGGTGTCACTCGACTAGTAGCTTGTGTCCGTCTGTACGCCGTGGTTACACGCCTTGAGTTTACTCGGTAACCACAGGGTCGGGTCTTAGATTTCACACAGCTATTGCCCCGGGATACGAGGGGTAGAAAAAGTAGGTAGCTGCCACTAAGCGTAATACTATGCGGTTCCCAGCGGCTTTTTAGCCGTGGGAGGTAGGGGGGGGCTAGCGTTAGGTCTTGCTTTAGGGTCGGTCGGTCGGTCAGACAGCGCGTAGTTTGTGAACGCCTGAAACACCTGTGAGGCCATCCCATTGGTCGGAGCGTCCTTCGCGCCAACCCGATACCCAATTTTGTCGATGCTCTTCTTCTTCGTGCGGGCAAAAATCAATGCTGCGTCCTGAAACGCCGGCCTGGTAGCCTCGGTCAAATGCTCTGGAGTTCATATCACGTTTCTGTCTTTTCATACGGTTGCCTCCACGGCGAACTGTGGTAGCCCCTGATCGTCGCGGCCACGAATGGGCCGGCTGTCGGGGGCTGAGATTAACTGGTATCGTGCCCTTTGCAGGCCTCCTTTTGGTGCATCCAAGATGCCCAAAGGCGCTTGCCAGACACACCTTAATAAAACCAGAGCCGCGGCTGGAAGTCGAACATTGTTTCGTTCTGAGCGCTCGAGTTTATATAACCAAAGTGTGAATTATTTACAATTTTGTCCGAAGAGGCAGATTTTGTCCAGCGTGATATGGCGTGGGCCAATGTGCACCTTAAGACCAAGGAAAAGTGATGAGTGACCTCCCCAATTGCCCCCAGTGCAGCTGTGAATATGCCTATGAAGACAGGGACTTATACGTGTGCCCGGAGTGTGCTCATGAGTGGTCTGGTGATGGAGGTGCCCAAGCCGAGGATGGGTTAAGTATCAAAGACGCCAACGGTAATCCGCTGCAGGATGGCGATACGGTCAGCGTGATTAAGGATCTAAAAGTGAAGGGCTCGTCTTCGGTAGTGAAGGTGGGCACCAAGGTGAAAAACATACGCCTTGTTGAGGGGGATCACGACATCGATTGCAAAATTGACGGCATAGGCGCGATGAAGCTGAAGTCTCAGTTCGTCAAGAAAACCTAGCGACCACTGCCCACCCTCAGGTGGGCCAAATCACTTTCTGACCACTGGCGTACCATGCGTCAAGTTCACCTTCGTAGGCGGCTTCCACCACGTTGCGTTTGATCTTCAGGGTGGGAGTTAAAAAGTCGTTACTGATATCCCATTCGTCTGCGACCACCGCGAGAAACTGCACACTTTCAAACTCTTCAATTTGCGTGTTCACACTTGTTAACAACGCAGTAAGTTTTGGTGTGATCTCCTCTCGAAAGGCGGGGTCGTTCAATTTGGGCCGCACATCTTCAGCGAGCTGTATGGTGGCATAGCAAGCCTGGCGGCCAGAGCCCGATATACAGGAGAGTTCAATCAGGCTGTCTGAGTTAAGCAGGTTTTCGATAGGCACCGGAGCTACGTATTTACCTTTGCTGGTCTTGAACAATTCTTTCACGCGGCCGGTAATTTTTAAAAGGCCTTTGGGGGAGTATTCGCCCCGGTCTCCTGTTTTGAAAAAACCATCTTCGGTGTAGCACTCGGCGGTTAGCTCAGGCGCTTTGTAATAGCCGAGCATATTGCCCGGTGATCGAATCTCCAGTTCACCGCTGTCGCTGATGCGTGTTTCTACACCCTGACACTTCACGCCCACGTAGCCTGCTTCGCGCATTTCAGGTGTCGACATATGCGAGTAGGCAAAATCTTCACTCATGCCGTAACCCTCCAGCAATTTAATGCCCAAGGTGCCATACCATTGTATGAGTTCTGCTGGTATAGGCGCCGAGCCGCTGCCGGCCAGTCGCACATTACCAAGGCCCAGTCCGTCCAATACCTTCTTACGCACAATCCCGCCTACGATAGGAATACGTAAAAGACGCGCCAGTTTCTTCTCGGGAAATTTTTTAAACACACCCATCTGGAATTTGAGCCACAACCGTGGCACGGATATAAACAGGGTAGGGCGTGCGCGCCTCAGGTCGTCTACAAAGGTATCCAGGCTCTCGGAAAAATACACATGCATACCGCTGAAGAATGAACCAAAAGCGACATTGGAGCGCTCTAGCACATGGGCCAGTGGCAGGTAGGACAGCATGCGGTCCTCACCCGTGATACCGAGCTCCGCAGTGATGAATTGCGCCGCTACGGAAGCCGATGCAAAAGTATGCATGACCCCTTTCGGCCTGCCAGTACTGCCTGAGGTATAGCACATCAGGGCCAGTTGATCCCCGGTGGGCACTGGGCTGTCGGTGATGGGTTCGTGCTGCACGATGATGTCATCCCACTGCGGGTAGTCGTTCGGTGGTGCCAGCGGTAGGGCGATTTTAGGCAGGGCGTCTGGTATGCCCTTTTTCAAGTCATCCCAGCCATCCAATTTGCCGACGAACACCAGGCGAGAATCCGAGTGGTCCAGTATGTATTCGATGGTGTCTGCATTGAGCGTGGGGTACAGCGCGATAGACACATGGCCTGCCATCCAGATGGCAAGGTCACAGATAATAAAGTGGGCGCAGTTTTTAGAGATCAAAGCGATGTGGCTGTTGGGGGGCAGCTCGAGAGAACGCAAGTGCGCTGCCATCCGCCGCGCCTGCTGCAAGGTTTCACCCCAAGTGTAGTCCACGGTTTGGCCATTGCCCAAGGGTTGCGTCATATAAATACGGTGCGGCGCGGTTCTCTCCCAATCATAGACTGCATCCAGCAGCAGTTTTTGTTCAGTGTTGCTCATCGTGATTTCCGTGTTTGTTCCAGTGATGTTTGAAATATAGCAGACGCTGCGCGAGTTGGCGGAGCGGCAGCCGGGTTATTTTTTTGTGCCGCGACTATTTACCGTCCAGTAATTCTATCCAGTGCACCACAGGCACTTCTCCGCCAGCTTGCAGATGCAATTGGCAGCCAACGTTGGCTGTTGCTATTAGGTCTGGTTGTTCGGCAGTGAGAATTTCAAGCGTGCTACCCAGTATCCGTTCACTGGCAGCGGGTTGTAAAATGGAGTAGGTACCGGCAGAACCGCAGCACAGTGTGGGACGAGTGTCGGGGCAAACGTGAAAACCAGCATTGCTTAGGATATTCGCCACCAGTTCAGGCTGATGCAGTGCGTTTTTTAAAGTGCAGGGAGTGTGTACGGCTACCTTTCCTATATCGACGTTAAGCGAGAGAGGAGCGAGGTCTTCTGCCGCCAAAATTTCGCTCAAGTCTTTGCACAGTTCCGAAACCTGCGCAGCTTTTTCTGAGTAGGCTGGGTCTTGCGCCAATAGCCTGCCGTAATCTACTAACATCGCTCCGCAACCTGATGCGCTGCTGACAATGGCCTCTGCCCCCGCTTCAAGGAAGGGCCACCAAGCATCAATGTTACGGCGCATATTATCCAGCCCATCATCGTGTGCCGCCAAATGGTAATTCAAAGCGCCGCAACAGCCTGCTTCGGGTGCGCCTATGAGTGTCACGCCAAGTTGGTTTAGTACGCGTCGTGCCGCGGCATTGGTGTTGGGTGTCGCTGCACTTTGAACGCAGCCTTCCAGAATAAGCATCTTGCGCACCTGCTGTTCTGCGGGCAAGACGGTTTTCGTTTGGCGTGGCGGTATTTTATTGCGCAGTGCTTTGGGCAAAAGTGGGCGCAGTGTTTGCCCTATCAAGAGCAAGGGGTTTAGAACAGACGGCCGCAGCATCACAAAACGTATCAGCCAGCGCGTCAATCGGTCGGGCGCGGAGCGGGGCGCTTCCTGTTCCATCAAGCCGCGGCCTATATCGACCAACTGGCCGTATTCCATGCCCGAGGGGCAGCTCGTTTCACAATTTCGGCAGGTTAGGCAACGGTCTAGGTGTGTGCGAGTTTGTTCGGTGGCTTCGCCGGTTTCCATCAGCTGCTTAATGAGGTAGATGCGTCCTCGGGGGCTGTCTCTTTCGTCGCGGGTATCGAGGTAGGTTGGGCACGTGGTCAGGCAAAAACCGCAATGTACGCAGGCATTGGTAAGTTCTTTGGCGGCCAAGCCTTCTGTGGTGTCCGCAAAGCGCGGGTGTAACTGGGTATGCATTCTATCCGAGCTCCTACATCCAACGGTACAGTCGACCAGGGTTGAGAACCCCTTGTGGGTCGAAGGCGAGTTTCAGGCGTTGTTGCAGCCGCTGTTCCACGGGGCTCAATGCTAAACGAACCTCGCCGCTGCGATCACCACCACGCACCAGAGTGGCGTGGCCGCCTGCCGCAATCGCTATTTTTTTCACAGCCCCCGGTGTTTGTTCTCCGCGCACCCAACGCTGCGCGCCAGCCCAATCGATCAATGTGTCTCCCAATGTCTGCGCTACAGGTGCAGTGGGTGAGTGGGATAGTCGCCATAGCGGAGCGTCACCAGAGAAAAAGGGCAACGTCCAGTCTCGCAGCTGGCTCCAGTGTGTGTCATCGTCGGCCGCTGTGTCACCACCCCATTGCTGTGCGGTGTGGTTAACCGCTGTGGCGGCACCTGCCAAGCGCAAATGAAGTTGGTCGTTTACCCAATAGGCGCCCGTTAGAGGTTTGGCCTCGCAGGCACGCTCATTCATTACAGTGACGGCCTCAGCCGCCGACATTTCATAGCTAAGACTTAATTGCTTCTCTGGCTGGGGCAGCACTTTAATACTGATCTGTGTCAGCACGCCCAGAGTACCCATGGCGCCTGCCTGCAGACGTGAAACATCATAGCCGGCAACATTCTTCATCACCCGGCCGCCGAACCCCAGAGATTCCCCAACACCATTGATCAGCTGCACGCCCAGCACCATGTCACGCACCGAGCCGGCGAAAGGCCGGGCCGGGCCAGAGAGGTTGCAGGCCAGGGTGCCACCGAGGGTTGCGCTACCACCGAATTGTGGAGGTTCGAAAGCAAGTGTTTGTTCTTGGGTCGCGAGAGTGGCGAGAATTTCGGTAATCGGTGTCGCCGCGCGCACGGTAATCACCAGCTCGCGGGGTTGGTAATCAATAATACCGCGATGTTGCGCTATGTTGAATTCTTCGGCGTCACAGCTGCGGCCCAGCAGATCGCGCTTGCTACCGCCTGCACTTATACACAGTGGCTTTTTTGTGGAGCGTGCTTGTTGAATCGCGGCAACGATCTCGTCACTGCAATCACGGTCGACGTTCGGGGTAGTCGTTTCACTCATGCTGGTGTTGCTCGGGTAGCGCGCGATATTCCTGACAGCGTTTGAGAATAGGAATACCTTTGCCCGGATTCAGGGTTAGTGCCGGGTCGAAGGCGTGCTTGATCGCTTCCAGTTGATGGAGTTCTTGCTCGCTGAATTGCTTGGGCATTTTGCGTAGCTTTTCCACGCCGATACCGTGCTCGCCGGTTAGGCAGCCACCCACTTCAACAGACAGGTCCAGAATGTCGCCACCGAAAGCTTCTGCATTTTTAACCTGTTCAGGGTCGCTGGCATCAAACAGAATGAGCGGATGCAGATTGCCATCTCCCGCATGAAAAACATTGGCCACGCGCAGATCATAATGCGTGGATAGGCGCGAAATTTCATTCAGTACGTAGGAGACTTGCCCGCGTGGGATAGTGCCGTCCATGCAATAGTAGTCAGGCGACAATCTACCGACAGCGGGAAAGGCTGCTTTGCGTCCCCTCCACAGACTTTGGCGGTGAGCTTCGTTCTCGGAGATCACCAATGAGCTCGCGCCTAGCTTCTCAAACAAGCGGGCCACTTCTGCAATATACTGTTCCACTTCCTGCGCTGTGCCATCCACTTCACACAGTAAGATGGCGGCGGCGTCTCTTGGGTAACCTACTTGCGCAAAGTCCTCAGCCGCCTGGATAGCGAGCCGATCCATCATTTCCAGACCGGCAGGAATAATACCTGCGCCTATAACCGCACCCACCGCATCGCCTGCGGCATCCACACTGTCGAAACCGGCCATTACAACCCTGGCAATTTCCGGTGCCGGCAATAGGCGCACCGTGATTTCTGTGACGATGCCAAGCAGGCCTTCTGAACCTGTGAGCAATGCCATCAAGTCATAGCCCGGGCTGTCCAATCCCAGCCCGCCGATGGTGAGCTCATCGCCCTCAACAGTTAACAAGTTCATCGAAAGAATGTTATGTACTGTTAAGCCGTACTTGAGGCAGTGAACTCCGCCGGAATTTTCGGAGACATTGCCGCCTATGCTGCAAGCTACCTGTGAAGAGGGGTCTGGTGCGTAATAGAGACCGTGTTTGGAGACAGCTTCCGAGATAGAGAGGTTAGCAACTCCCGGCTGAACGCGCGCGGTGCGAGCGAGTGGATCAATCGCGACGATAGCATCGAGTTTGCTCAACGCCAGCAATACGCCCTCCGGGTGGGGCATGGCACCTGCGCAGAGGCCCGTGCCTGCGCCTCGAGCGACAACAGGTACGCCCAGTTTGTGGCAAACCTGTAACACCTGTTGCACTTGGCTGCTGTCTTCAGGCAGTGCAACGACGATGGGCAACTCTTTGTACAAAGGCAATGCGTCGCACTCATAGGGGCGTTGCGATTCTTCTTCTTCGATAAGGCAGTCTGCTTTAAGTACGGCCCGCAGCTGGCGTAGCAGTTCTTCACGATCGATGGGGGGCAGCGAGTGCGCGGGAGCCGTCATAGGTGAATCAGCAGTTGGGGTGAGAGAGCATGAAGGCGATGCTCCCTATTTTTCGATTGGGTTACTACGACGTACATCGATCTAAGCCCTTAATAACTATGGAGTAAATGTAAAGTACGGTTTTTGATCTATTTGGTTAAACTCGCCAAAACAAAGTGCCAGGAAAGTTGGAGCCGGAGACGCTGCACCGCGCGACAGTGTAGCAACCTCATTTAGTACGGGGAACTCCTGACTAAGCTTGGCTGTATGCCCGACTTTAATGGACCAGAGTTGACCTGACAGACACCGTCTAACTTAAATGTTCCTTCACGGGTCGCTGGAGCACCCAATTGTTGCAGTGGCGAAATGGGGGGGAAATCGACTCACAGCGGTCGTTTGCCCATCGCGGTTCTCCGCTCAGTCTCATCTCGCAGCATCTTCTGCCGTAAAAGCGGGTCGTCAGACCAGATTCAAGCTCCCATCCCTTTTTTTGCCCCAGGTTGTCCGTTAGTGACAATTGAGACCTTCTATCGGTCATATAGTAACAAACAATTTTGACTATCGAGAGTTGAGGGCTATTGTGGGTACCAATCAAATAACGCTGCTGAAGCGGCATTCACCAAAGCGGAGTTACCATGAAAAAGCGTAATCTACTGATGAGTTCAGCCATAGCAGCTATTCTGGCGACAGCCACGGCCTCATATGCAAACGCTGCTGAAATGTCAAAACCGAAGGGCGCTATGGGTAGCGGCCATGCAGTTGCAGGGCAGGCCAAGTCGAATCAGTTTTGGTGGCCAGACCAACTGGATCTCTCTCCGCTTCGTGATCACGACGCGCGTTCAAATCCCATGGGCGATGACTTTAGTTATACAGAAGCGTTTAACAAACTTGATTTGAAGGCGGTCAAGCAAGATATCGATGCCTTGCTCACAGTGTCTCAGGATTGGTGGCCAGCAGATTTTGGTAACTACGGTCCCTTCTTTATCCGTATGTCATGGCACAGTTCGGGTACGTACCGCACGCTGGACGGGCTGGGCGGCGCCGATGGTGGGCAACAACGCTTTGACCCTCTAAACAGCTGGCCCGATAACGTCAGCCTGGATAAAGCGCGGCGCCTGTTGTGGCCGGTGAAACAGAAATATGGCAACAGCCTGTCCTGGGCAGATCTATTGATTCTGGCAGGCAACGTCTCACTAGAGAACATGGGTTTTGAAACTTACGGTTTTGCGGGTGGGCGAGCGGATGACTGGGAGCCGGATTTGGTTTACTGGGGCCCGGAAATTGAAATGCTTGCCAGCGATCGTGAAGAAAAGGATGGTCAATTGGAGCGTCCTCTGGGTGCAACGCATATGGGTTTGATCTATGTGAACCCAGAGGGTCCCAAGGGCAAGCCCGACCCCGCCGCTTCGGCAAAAAATATTCGCGTTGCGTTTGGTCGTATGGCGATGAATGACGAAGAAACAGTTGCGCTTGTTGCCGGAGGACACACCTTTGGAAAAATGCATGGTGCTCATAAACCAGCCGATTGTGTAGGCCCTGAGCCAGGCGCTGCACCTATTGAACAGCAGGGTCTTGGCTGGAAAAACAAGTGCGGCAAAGGG
Source organism: Halioglobus sp. (assembly GCA_047611225.1). GTDB lineage: Bacteria > Pseudomonadota > Gammaproteobacteria > Pseudomonadales > Halieaceae > Marimicrobium. The sequence goes on along the minus strand of JBLFWP010000048.1, from coordinate 4,918 downwards.
CATTCTGAAGACACAGTAAGCAGTGGTCTGGAAGGCGCATGGACACAGGCTCCTACCAAATGGACAACCTTGTACTTGCAAAACTTACTTAATCTTCAGTGGCAGCAAACCCGCAGTCCTGCCGGTGCCATTCAGTGGATTCCAACGGATGAGTCTATGCATGCGTCGGTGCCAGATGCGCATGTTGAGGGTAAATTTAATTCTCCCGTCATGACCACCGCCGATTTGGCTCTGAAGTTTGACCCGGATTACAGGAAGGTTGCAGAGCGATTTCTGGCCGACCCGGATGAGTATCAAAGAGCGTTCGCTAAAGCGTGGTACAAGCTGACTCATCGCGATATGGGGCCGCGAGCGCTCTATTTAGGCGCAGAAGTGCCGGATGAAGAACTTATCTGGCAGGACCCTGTTCCTGCATCGGCAGCCAAGCCCCTAAGTAGGCGCGCTATTAAAGGGCTTAAAGCGGACATTCTTACCTCTGGTTTAACTGTTTCCGAACTGGTAGGTACAGCCTGGGCTTCCGCTTCTACGTTCCGCGGTAGCGACAACCGCGGTGGTGCCAACGGTGCGCGGGTTGCCCTCGCACCGCAAAAAGATTGGGCAGCCAATAATCCGCCGCAGCTTGGGAAAGTGTTGGCAGCGCTTACAGAAATCCAGGCCGACTTTGGCAAGGACAAAATCTCACTGGCGGACCTGGTCGTTCTCGGTGGCGCAGCAGCGATAGAGAAAGCTGCAAAAGATGCCGGTGTGAAACTCGAAGTGCCGTTTGAGTCAGGGCGCACAGATGCGAGTCAAGCGCAGACCGATGTGAAGTCGTTTGCCCTGCTTGAGCCAAGGTCAGATGCTTTTCGCAACTACTTTGATACCAGCAAGGCCTACCGTTCGCCAGCAGAAATGCTCGTGAATAAGGCTGATCAGTTGAATCTGACTGTTCCGGAGATGACGGCACTTGTGGGTGGAATGCGCGTACTCGACACTAATGCTGACGGTTCCGCACATGGTGTGTTTACGAAAAGGCCCGGAACATTGAGTAATGACTTTTTTGTCAATCTGCTCGATATGTCTACCAAGTGGCAGAAGTCTGACACTGAAGGTCTTTACGAAGGTGCAGATCGAAAAACAGGTGAAGTGAAATATACGGCCACTTCGGTAGACCTGATTTTTGGTTCAAGTTCCGAACTGCGCGCCGTTGCTGAGAATTATGCTTATGATGATTCCAAAGAAAGATTTGCCAATGACTTCGTCAAGGTATGGGTAAAGGTAATGCAAGCAGACAGGTTTGATCTGAAGTAATACCTTTGCTGGACAGGGCCGTGATGGATTTCAATCACGGCCTTTTTTTTGTGTAAGCAATAGTGACTCTGGCGAATGTCACCTTCACCTAATGAAACGGCATAAATCACGCTGCTTGAGACGCAGCAGTTCTCGGCGACCGATGTAGTGGCGGCGAGTGCCCGGGAGCTGTTATAGGTGAACCACTACATTGCGTGAGCCCGCATGATGGCGATGCTCCCATAGGTAAATCCCTTGCCAAGTGCCTAGCATGAGTTTGCCGTGTCGAAAGGGAATGCTTATTTGCGTGGCGGTAAGGGCGGATTTGATATGGGAGGGCATATCATCGGGGCCCTCGATAGTGTGGGTAAAGATCGGGTCGTTCTCGGGGACCAGGCGATTTAGCCAGTTTTCCAGATCTACCCTGGCGCTGTCGTCGTAGTCTTCCTGAATCAACAGGCTGGCCGAGGTATGGCGTATGAATAGCGTGCATAGGCCTTCCTCTTTACCACTAGTAGATACGACTGGCGCAATGTGCGGCGTAATGGGGTACAGACCTTGGCCGCGTACCGCAATGGATAGCTCTTCGATCAACAATAACTCCGGGCAGTGCGCAGTCGCTAGCACTCGTTCATTGGATAAATGGCTTGTTCTGTGTAGTCATATTGGTTCGAGGATTTATCCTACGCCATCCTCTATTCTACATAAAGTGCCGTAGGGCGCTTCAAAGCGGTGGCTATGCTGGCACCGCCCGCAAAAATGTGGCATAAAACGGACCCACATGAATTAAGGATTACGATAGCGATGGAAGATTTTAGCGGCAAAGTAGCGGTAGTGACCGGCGGGGCAAGCGGCATCGGGCGCTCAATAGTGAAAGAATTGTTGGCCGCAGGCGCCAAGGTTGTGATCGGTGATGTTGAGCAATCTGCGTTGGACCGTGTGCTGGCTGAATTCGAAAGCGCTGGGGATGTGAGCGGTGTAGTCACTGACGTGTCCAAGGCCGAGTCGGTAGAAGCCTTTGCCGCAGCCGTATACGAACAGCACGGCGTCTGCCATTTACTATTCAACAATGCCGGCGTTGCCGCGCCCTCTGCCAATGTGTGGGAAACCACTGCAAACGATTGGACTTGGGTGCACGGTGTAAACGTTTACGGTGTAATGCACTGCATTCGCTCATTTGTTCCTAGAATGATAGACGGCGGTGAAGAAGGACATGTGATCAACACGTCATCCGGTGATGGCGGCATTTCTCCACTGCCATATCAGTCTGTTTACGCTTCCAGTAAAGCGGCTGTCTCCTGCATCAGTGAATGTTTGGCGGCACAGTTGGAAAGTGAAGGCACTAACTTGGCGGCCTCTGTGTTCTATCCTTCTGGCGGTTTGCTCGATACCGGTATCTGGACAACAGATCGCAACCGTCCTAAAGACCTCGCGCGTGAAAAGCCTTACGCCCCAGTACCTACCGTGCAGGATTTCAAGGTGGCCGTTGAGGCTGCGGGTGGCACGCTTGAAATGCAGGATTTAGATGAGCTGGCGCGCTATTGCCTACAGGGCGTTCGCGACAAGCGCTTCGTCATTATGATTCGTGTGGAAGAAGCTGAAGCGACACTGCAGGCTCGAGCTACCCGTATCGGCCAGGCGAATTTGCCAATTGATCTGGCAGAAATACCGCAGCTGTAAGGCGGTAGCAAACTCACCCTCACGGTCACACGCACAGGAACCAGTTCTATGACGGAACCTGTTGCAATCTGGGTCGACGCGGATGCCTGTCCCAAAGTCATCCGCGAGATCCTGTTTCGTGCAGCGACTCGCGTTGGCATTGAGCTAACGCTGGTCGCTAATCACGCCTTACCGGTACCTCCTGCACCCAATATCACCGCCGTGCAAGTAGAGCAGGGCTTTGATGTGGCCGATAACTATATAGTGCAGCAAATGAATGAGGGAGATCTGGTGATCACCTCAGATATCCCACTGGCGGCAGAGGTTATCGAAAAGGGCGCCTATGTGATCACGTCCAGAGGAGAGCGCTATACCGCTAACAATATTGGCCAGCGGCTGAATATGCGTGACTTTATGGAGACAATGCGCTCCAGTGTGGTGGTGGGCGGCGGACCGCCCGTATTGGGGTCCAAAGACAAACAGGCCTTCGCCAATGCCCTGGATGCTTATTTGGCGAAATCCAAGGCCAAATAAAGCCCGAGACAATTGGATAGTCTCAGGCTGCGGCTAGCTTGTTTCTTTATCGCTAGCCTGTCTCGTAGCGCTTAGCTTGCTTTGGGATGCAAGCGTACCGGCATGCTGGTATAGCCATTCACAAATGCGGAGATAGTGCGCTCTGGCTCTTCCATTACCTCAACCCGGTCAAACCGTTTAAGAATTTCCTGCCACAAAATTCGCAACTGCAATTCCGCTAGCTTGTTACCCATGCAGCGGTGTATGCCAAAACCGAAAGACAAATGTTTGCGTATGTTCGGCCTTTGTATATTGAAGTCGTCAGGACGGTCCGTAAAACTCTCATCTCTATTGCCTGACACATACCACATCACAACTTTATCGCCGGCTTTGATTTGCTTGCCGCCCAGTTCAGTATCGACTTTGGCGATGCGGCGCATGTGTGCGAGAGGCGTCTGCCAACGAATGGTCTCTGAGACCATGTCGTCGATCAACTCTGGTTGCGTGCGCACCAGGTCGAATTGGTCCGGGTTGTTGTGCATGGCATAAGCGCTGGCAGTCATGGTGCTGCGCGTAGTGTCGTTGCCGCCCACGATCAGCAGTACCAGATTACCCAAATACTCGGCGGGCGACATATCCCGAGTGGCATCACCGTGTGCCAGCATTGAAATCAAATCGTTCTTGGGTAGGTCATTGACGCGCACGTTCCACAGCTCTGTAAAGTACTCCAGACACTCGAGCATTTCTTCATGGCGCTGCTCTTCAGTGTCGATGAGACCAAGGCCGGGAATGGCTGTGGCAACATCGGACCAGCGTGTGAGTTTGCGCCTTTCATCGAAGGGAAAATCAAAAAGGGTAGCGAGCATCCTGGTAGTGAGTTCCACCGATACACGATCTACCCAGTCGAAGGTTTCGCCAACAGGGAGATTGTCCAGAACATCAATCGTGCGCTCACGAATAATGGGTTCAAAGTGGCGCAGGTTTTCTGCGCCGGTCACAGGGCTCACGACCTTGCGTTGTTCATCGTGTTTGGGGCGGTCCATGGCGATAAACATGGGTAAGGGGAACTCTTCTATCGTATCGCGAATGGTGATAGCGGGCTCTGAAGAATAGATGTCATGGGAAGTATCTACCTGCACGATCTCGTCGTAGCTACTGACCGACCAGTAAGGCCCGAAAAAGCTGTCGGCGCAATAGTGTACAGGCGCTTCTTCGCGCAGCCGTTTGAACCATGCGTAGTGAGCGCCGGCGCCAAACAGGTACGGGTTGGCTATGTCGATATCTTCCAATGGAATGGAATAAGGGTCTACGTCGACCTGATCCGGTGTATAGGCTGGTTCTTGTTGTGCTGACATCTGGTGGGCTCCTGCCGCTATTTAAGCTGTAGTCTAAGCCAGAACCCTACGAGAAACCAAATGGTTTGGCGGTGTCATTCAGGGGCGAAGCAGGGCCAAGTTTTTGGGTTATCATCCCTGCT
>JBLFWP010000047.1:0-27654 GCA_047611225.1 Halioglobus sp. | reverse complement strand
AGCAGCGGTCAATTCTGTGTTCGGTTTTGATTAATTCGTTGCCCGGGCAAGCCCGAAGTAGTGCTTCCAGACTTTTACCGTCTGACAACATCAGTGTAGTGTCGCTGATTTCGAGCAATGGATACAGCACGAAATCGCGTTCATGAAGGCGAGGGTGAGGAACGCTCAATTCGGGGGTGTCGATTGTTTGATCGCCGTACAGCAGCAAATCCAGGTCCAGGGTCCGCGGACCCCAGCGCTGCTGTCGCAAGCGGCCCTGTTCATTTTCAATTCGTTGTAGTTCGCGCAATAGTTCGAGTGGTTGTAGCTGGGTGTGCAGCTGCACGGCGGCATTGAGATAATTCGGTTGTGTTCCGGGGCCAACTGCTGCGCTCTGGTATACACCAGATACTTGTTCAAGTTGCGATTTTGGGATTGTCTCTAGTGCTAGAACGGCGGCGCGCAGTTGCGTCAGGGGGTCTTGCAGGTTACTTCCCAGGCCAATGAAGGCAGGGATCATGCGTCGGTTTCTGGAGGACGTGTTCGGTTCCTGCCCCGATTGCCTCTCCCTTTCCCTTTATGGGAAGAGGAGCCAGCCTGTTCTATGCGCTGTTCGAAGGAGAGTTCCTGAAAACTGGTCCACCAGTCTCCCAGTCCGCCGGTGTCTTCGCCAGCCTGCTCGCGCAGTAACAAAAAGTCGTAAGCGGCACGAAAGCGGCGGTGGTCAACCAGCTCCGCAGCTTTGCGCCCGGAGCGACGCTCTAGTCGCAGCTGGAACTCCCAGATTTCGCGCATCGGTTGGCTGAAGCGTCGCGGAATTGATATGTGCTGCACGGCATTGCCAATAGCTTCTTGCCCGGCGCTATGGATGGCGGCCATGGGGGCATCGCCACCGTCTATATATTGCCGTTGTAGCTTGCTGACAACAGGCCACAGCAGGGCTGCCAGAATAAATGCAGGTGTCACAGGTTTTTCCTGGGCGATACGTTCATCGGTATTACCCATGGCCGCATGCACCAATGCTCTTCCTAAATCATCATCATCCAGGCACTCACTGGTTTCGGGAAACAAGTAGCGCAGTAGGTCAAATTCCAGAAGTTCGATCAACGTCTCAGCGGCGTAACCTGCCAGAAACAATTTTAGAAACTCGTCGAATAAACGTGCTGCGGGTATTTCAGCCAGCAAGTGGGCACAGCGTGGAATAGCAGCTGCAGTATCTTCTTCAATATCGAAATCGAGTTTGGCTGCAAAACGCACTACCCGTAGCATGCGAACCGGGTCTTCCGTGTAGCGCTGCTCTGGAACGCCGATAACGCCAATCAGGCGGTCTTCGAGATCTTCCAGTCCACCAACGTGGTCAAACACTTCAAAGTTACCTGAGTCGTAGTACAGCGCGTTAACGGTGAGGTCGCGGCGTACAGCGTCTTCTTCCAGCGTGCCGTAAACGTTGTCCCGTAATAGCAGGCCGCTGGCAGATTGCCTTGATTGATTGCCGTCTCCGTCTGAGGATTTTTGCGAACCATCATTACTGTCGTGGTGGCCGCGAAAGGTGGTGACTTCAATTATTTCCCGGCCAAAACGCACGTGCACGATGCGAAAGCGGCGGCCGATGATACGTGAGTTGCGAAACAGCTCGTGTACGGCCTCCGGGGTGGCATCAGTTGCAACGTCGAAATCTTTGGGTTTACCGTCCAATAGCAAATCGCGGACGGCACCTCCCACTAGATAAGCCTGGTGTCCCTGACTGCGTAGACGAGACATGACTTTCAACGCGCTGTCGCTGATATTTTTGCGGGATATGCAGTGCTGATCCCTAGGGATGACTTTCAAGCGAATAAGGGCCTGTGGCGGTGTCTAGACAGGCGCGGAGTTTAGCATAGAAGAGTCCGCGCTGCGCTCAGGGTTTTGGGTGGCAGAAGGAATAATGGGGAAAACAAAGTTTTCCCCATCCAGGTCTCACATAGAGCGTTATTTTTATTTCTTAGCGTCTTTATTGTTATGGCTTTTATAGAATCTTAGTTCTATTTCATCGCCCAATATTGGGGTTGGCAAATGGCCACTCTCCCGGGCGGAGGCTCTAGCAACAATCCATACTGCAACCGGCTACAGGCGAGACGGAAATTCAGGGGAAGTGAACTTCCCCATCCAGGTCCATACTTGATACGTATTATTTTTATTGGTGGTAAGTCGTTATTATTATTATTCGTACCGACCAGACTATAGCAATGCATGTGCCAATATATAAAATAACGAATAAAAAGAATGACTTAACATTTTTAATTGACAGTATGTGAATTGGGAAGAGGGCGGTTTGTTACCAAATTACTCCCCTTTGGGAAGGCGAAAGGGGCTTCGGTAACGCTTATTTTGCCTCGCTGGCGGAACTTTTTCGTCTGGAACCCATCGCCCCCTTATTGCGTGGGATGCCAAAACGCTGACGTCGCTCCCATAGGCATTTGCGCGAAACACCCAGTTTTTGGGCCAATTCCGTCTCGCTCATGGAGTCCTGATGCTCCAAAACGAAGCGTTGAAAATAGTCTTCCAGTGAGAGGTCTTCCTGCGGTTCGTTGCTGGTGGTCTGTGAGGCTCTGGGAGTGATAGCAATGCCTTGCTGACCCCGAATACGGTTGATATTAACCAGTTCCAGGTCGATTCCCAGGGCTTCGTTGTCTATTTCCTCGTTGTCGGACAAAATTACCGCGCGTTCCAGTGCGTGCTCTAATTCCCTTACATTACCGGGCCACTGGTAGGTGGTGATCGCCTGAATGGCGCGCGGAGACAAGCGCATCAACTTTTTACCCAGACGCTCTGCCTGAGTCTGCAGCATTTGTTCTGCCAGGTGCAGAATGTCTTTGCCGCGCTCCCTCAGGGGGGGCAGTGACAGGCATAAAACATTGATACGGTAATAGAGGTCCTGTCGAAATAGGCCTTCTTGTGCCAGGGCGGGGAGGTTGCGGTGCGTTGCACAGATTAGTCGTACATTCACTTTGCGCGAGTGCACTGAGCCAATGCGGCGAATCTCGCCCTCCTGAATAAAACGCAGCAGGCGCGCCTGCGCTTCCATAGGTAATTCGCCAATTTCGTCGAGAAATAAAGTACCGCCATCAGCTGCTTCTATCAGGCCCATGCGGCTGGCGTTGGCGCCGGTGAAAGCGCCTTTCTCGTAACCGAAAAGTTCGGACTCAATTAAGGTGTCTGGAATTGCAGCACAGTTAACCGAGATAAGGGTCTTGCCGGCGCGTAAACTGCTCTCGTGAACACTGCGGGCAACAAGTTCTTTGCCGGTACCAGTTTCGCCTAATACGAGCACAGTCGAATCGGTGGGAGATACTCGCTTAATATGTTCAAACAAGGTCAGCATCGCCGGGCAATTGCCGATAATACCGGCTTTGCGAGTGGCGTCTACAGCTGGCGTTTGGGCGTCGCTATTGCCTGTTGGGTGATCCGCAATGATCCGCTGTACGGCGCTGACCATGTCACTGTGGTCGAAAGGTTTGGCGATGTAGTCCACCGCGCCCATGCGCATGGAATCGACTGCAGAGCGGAGGCTGGCATAGCTGGTCATGATCAGTACGGGGACATCCCCGGCCAATTTGATCAGATCCGTACCGGGCGCGCCTGGCAGACGTAGATCGCTTATGACCAGATCGAAATCGTTGAGTTGATGGTTTTTTTGCGCTTCCTGAACAGAGGCTGCTTCGCTGATATGGTACCCATTGCGTTCCAGCAGGCGGCGCAGAGCGGTGCGAATAACCGACTCATCTTCAACCACGAGGATCTTATGCATACTTCGTTACCTTTGTGTATATCCTACTCAACATACTACCACAGGCGGTAATTTGCCAGAGTAACAACACCCCATACGGGGCCTGCGGTTACACTTCGAAGGTGGCGCCATACTCAGTGCGAGGTAACTCCAGCGTTATGCGAGTACCGGGTTGGCTGCCTTCTGAAAGAGGGCTAGTGATGGATACTTTGCCGTTCATGTCATCCATGATGCTAAATACCAGCGCAAGCCCAAGACCCGTGCCTACGCCTGGATCTTTGGTGGTGTAGAAGGGCTCGAAGACCTGGCTTTGCAGCTGAACCGGAATACCGCAGCCGTTATCGTCCACGTCGATAGTCACATCAGCTTCCCTAGCATGCGCTCTGATATCAACCCTTCCCAGTTCGTCACAGGCGTCTCGCGCGTTACCCAGCAAATTCACAAATATTTGTAGCAGGCGCTGGCTATCTGCCATCACCAGTAATTCTCGGTCACAGTGATTGTTGAATTGCGCCGCCTTGGCCTCGCGGTCCAGTCCCAGTAGGTGAATGGCTTCATCGACGCAGTCGGCGAGATTGGCCGGCGCCAGATTACTCTCTCCGGAACCGCCACCCGTGTGAGAAAAGTTCATCAAGGATTCGACAATACGGGTGACCCGGCCCGTTTGTTTTAGAATGTCCTGCGCCATGAATTGGATTTCGTCGCTATCGGTTTCGTATTCAAGGTTTTGGGCTAGACAGGCAATACCGGTTACAGGGTTGCCAATCTCGTGAGCCACGCCTGCGGCCAGCCTACCTATTGATGCCAGCCTTTCGTTGTGCAGCAATTCTTTTTCCAGCATTTCCAGATCGGTAATGTCTTCAACCAGTATGACGGTGTCACCGTTTTCGCCTTCCTGGATACGTGTTTTGTGCAGGCTGATCCAGCGCGATGCCGCACCCTCAATGACCACTTCCGTCTTCAGGCTGGAGCCGGCTTCGCCGCGCAAAAAATCACCCAGCACTCCGTTCCAGGGCTTAGGTAGGGCGTCGAGTAGTGAGCCCAGCACATCCGTGGGGAGAATGTCAGTTATCTGCTCCATGCTGAGGTTCCACATCAGCACTTCGCTATCGGCGCCTACAGAGCAGGCACCGATGGGGAGTTTATCCAGTGTTTCACGGTGGTGGCGTCGTAGACTGTCCAGATCTGCCGCAAGGCCTGTGAAATGCGGTTTCGTTTGATCAAGGTTGCGTTCGATCTGGTGGATGTCTTCGGTGTCTGGATGCTCGCTGGGCTGGAACGGTATGCACTCTTCAATAATTCGATGTGCTACTGCAGGCCCCAGCGCGCCAGAGAGATTGGCTTCAATGCGAGCCCGTAAGCGACGCAAGGCATACGGCCGGGTTTCGTTTTTTGAAAATTGTAATTCTCGCAGGGCTCGGTCTAATTCAGCATTGGCCGTTTTCCCACCCAATGCACTGACCAATCGCTCGCGGAACTCAGCGGCACTGTACACGGTCAGCACTTGTCGGGTCGGGCGACCCAAATCGTCCATGGAACATATCTCAGCGGCAATTATTTCCTCGGGGCCGGTGCGCGTTAACAGAGAAACAACAATGAACAGCGCGGTATTTAAACCCAGTGAGACCATGGTCGCAGAAGACCAGACTTCATCACTGGGACCTAGCAGCATGGTGTACAAATCACCGAGTATCTGCGGATGGTCAATGCCGAGCATTGGCAGCAGCATGGAGCAAAACCAGATACCAAGGCCCCCGGCCAGTCCTACCAGCAAACCGTTGCGGTTTGCCTTGGGCCAGTAGGGCGTTGCAATAACGCCCGGCAGAAATTGCACGGTGCCGCTGAAGGCAACCAGCGCCAGTTGCGATAGGCTTTGTGTGCCGCTCAGGGTGACGAAAAAGATATAGCCCGCAAGAATCAGTACCGCGATCAATGTGCGGCGCAGCCATTTCAACTGCGTATAAATGCTTTCTTCAGGGTCGATTTGCAGCGGTCGCAGCGGTAACACTAAATGGCTGAGGCACATGTTGGCCAGTGCCAGCGTAGTGACAATGATAGTGGCGCTTGCTGCCGATAAGCCCGCCATAAATGCTGCTGCACTCACCGGTACAGAGTGCAGCGAGATTCCCATCGCCAGACCGGTGTAGTCCATGGGGAAGTCGTGTCCCAGTTTGACCCCGGCCCAGGCAATGGGTAGGACCGGCAGGCTAAGCACCAACAAATAAAGCGGTAGCCCCCAGGTGGCGGTGCTCAGATCACGGCTGTCATTGTTCTCTGTAAATGCCATGTGAAAAATGTGCGGCATACACACTGCACCTGCAAAAAAGACCAGTAGCAGAGCGCGAGAACTGTCACCCTGGATGGGCTGGTTCAGCGCCCTGGACAGTTGTGGGTTTTGTAGTAGCCACTGTTCCATCTCTGGAAAACCACCAAAGATGGAATAGACGGCCGCGAACATCAGTCCCAGCATTGCTGTGAGTTTAACCAGCGACTCAAAAGCAATTGCGGTAACAAGCCCGGAGTTGCGGCGTTGAGATGAAACGTGTCGGGTGCCAAACAAAATGGAAAACACAGTGATGATGATGCAGAACAGCAAGGCGAGCTGATTGTGTCCTGAATCTTCCGAAGAAAGTGTTGTCCCTTCGCCGGCCAGAATGTGGATGCTCTCTGCTACTGCTTGAATCTGCAACGCGAGCAACGGCAGCAAGGTGATGCACATGGACAGCGTAATTGCGGCGCCTACCCAGGGGCTGCGAAAACGAAACGTTAACACGTCTGCCAGCGACGCCAGCTGATACACGCGGCACAATCTTAAAAGCGGCATCAACAATAAGCTCGCGAATACGAACATCAGTACCGCGCCAAAATAGTACAGTAGAAAGTTGTAGCCGTATTCCAGTGCCAGGGCAATCACGCCATTGGTGGCCATTACCCCTGCAAAGACCCCCAAAGATAAAACATACACTGCAGGATGGCGGGTAATACGTTCGGGGATAACACCGCGGTCGGCCAGATACGCTACTGCAAATAAGCCAGAGAGATACGCGATGATAAAGAGCAGTATCTGCGCGAGGCTAAAGCTCATCGGTATACCTGGTTCGCTGGTTCCAGAATGTGGCCAGCACAATCAACAGCCATAATTGATAGGGGCGGTACCAATCTGTTTCGGAGCTGACCATCCAGCTCTCGATAGCGGGGAAAAAGATCAGAATGACACCGATGGCCAGCAGCAGCGCGCGATTGATGTACATGGTGTAGCGCTCCTCTGGCGATTGCCGTTGTAGTGGAAGCTGTTAATCCCTAGCCTTCCTATCATTGCGTGATACTACTGAAGCCACAGCAGTGGGTAAAGTTCAGCCGGGCAGGCCAAGATCGGAGGCGCGAAGGGCCTCTTTCGCTGGAATACGTTGTGCACGCCATCGCTCAATAGAGAACGACAGTATCTCAGCGGGAGTGGAAAGCCCTTCGGGTGGCGGTTCCTGTTCGAGAAATGCCAGTGAATGACGCAAGTTCACGCAGGCGTCGGCATCATGAAGCGCAGGCGCGTGGCTCTGTTTGCTGAATTTCTGACCGTCATCGGTGGTTATCACCGGCAGGTGCAAGTAGTTGGGGGTGGGGTGGGCCAATACCTGTTGCAGGAAAATCTGTCGCGCGGTGGAATCCGAGAGATCACTGCCGCGCACGATGTGAGTGATGTCTTGTGCGGCATCGTCCGTGACGACGGCCAATTGGTAGGCGTAAAGGTTGTCTTTGCGCTTTACCACAAAGTCGGGTGTGTCTATTCCCAGCGAAATATCCTGAGGCCCCTGTAGTTGATCGACGAATTTCACCTGGTGCTCGCGAGGTACGCGCACGCGCTGCGACGCTGGATCAGCGAGCTGTGATTGGCGCCCAGCGCAGCGGCCGTTGCAGGCACCCTCTGGCCCCAGCATGGCTCTTGAGCAGTCGCAGGAAAAAAGATGTTGGCCCGCGCGCAGGCTTGCGAGCGCAGCGTCGTAGGCTGCAAGGCGGTTGCTTTGAAACATCACCTGCGTGTCGGGGTGTAGGCCATGGCTTCGCAGGCTCTGCAGGATGCTTTGAGCAGCGCCGGGTTCTTCGCGGGGCGGGTCTAGATCTTCCATACGCACTAACCAAGTGCCGCGGTGGTGGCGGGCATCGAGATAACTGGCGAGTGCGGCGATCAGGGAGCCCAGATGGAGAGGGCCGGTTGGAGAGGGCGCGAAACGCCCTCGATACTTCGTTTTTTGAATGGGCAAGATGAGTGCCCGGTGGGTGCTAGCCCATTTCCTGCTTTTCTTTGATCTCTGCCAGGGTCTTGCAGTCGATACACTGAGTCGCGGTTGGCCTCGCTTCGAGACGCTGGATACCTATCTCGACACCGCAGGCTTCACAGTAACCGTAATCATGTTGCTCGATCAGTTCCATGGTTGAGTCGATTTTCTTGATCAGCTTGCGTTCCCTGTCGCGCGTGCGCAGTTCGAGGCTGAATTCCTCTTCCTGAGTTGCACGATCAGCGGGATCGGGAAAATTGGCCGCTTCGTCTTTCATGTGAGAAACAGTGCGGTCTACTTCCTGCATCAACTCGCTTTTCCAGTTCAGCAGAATGCTTTTGAAATGCTCACCCTGCACTTCGTTCATGTACTTCTCACCACGTTTTGTCTTATATGGCGTGAAGTTAACGAACTCAGAGCTGCTGGCTTTCTTTTTAGCGGCTTTTTTAGGGGTGCCCTTGCCGGCGGCCTTGGTGGCTGCTTTTTTGGCGGGCTTCTTAGCTGGTTTTTTGGCTGCTTGAGGCATGGTTAATTTTCCAGGCTACTTAGAATACTAGGGGTAATTCGGCAATACTCACGGTTGCTTGGATCAGGGGAATAAGAGTGCCCCAAATCCAAGGGCGGAGAAACTACCAGATTACCGAAATCGACGCCAGTATTTCCTTGCAGTATTTCCCAAGCCCTTACTTCTAGCTGTTTTTCTAATAGTCACGCTCATAGTTCTTTTCCCGAAACCCCTTCTACTTGCCAAGGGCCGCTATCAATGGGTATTGGGCAGTTGCTAGAATGGCGCGCTTGTCATCTGGAGAGCGCTGCATGCCCCGCCAAGAAAAAACCACACAGAAGAACTCGACTCGCCCTGGCGGCTTTGCCCGTAGGGTCGCCGATATTGAGCCATTCAGGGTGGTAGAGGTGCTGGAGCGGGCCACAGAGCTTGCCGCCGGTGGCGCTGATATTATCCATATGGCGGCCGGAGAGCCTGACTTTTCAACCGCAGGGCCTATTGTAGAGGCGGGTAGGGCAGCACTTGCCAGAGGCGCTACGCACTATTCTGGGGCAGCGGGTATCCCTGAGCTTCGCGAGGCGCTATCGCGCCACTACTACGACACTTATGGCCTGGATATTCCTGCGCGGCGCATCATGATCACCCCTGGGGCATCAGGGGCCTTGCTGCTGATAGCTGCGCTGTTGATGAACCCCGAAGACCGCATGTTGATGACGGACCCGGGCTACCCCTGCAATCGCCACTTTATGCGCCTGGTAGAAGGCCGCGGGCAATTGGTTCCAGTCGGCGCCGAGACCAACTACCAATTGACCGCTGAGCTGGCGGCGAAACACTGGCAAGCCGATACCATTGGCGCGATGGTGGCGTCTCCCGCAAACCCCACGGGTACGTCCCTGTCGAAGGTAGAGCTGGCGGCATTGGCAGCTGCAGTACGCGCACGTGGCGGCTATCTACTGGTTGATGAGATTTACCACGGTCTGGGCTATGACGCTCCAACACCCTCGGTTTTAGAGGTGGATCAGGACGCCTTTGTGATCAACAGTTTTTCCAAATATTTTGGCATGACAGGCTGGCGGCTGGGTTGGCTTGTTGCGCCGGAAGCAGCGGTAGCCGAAATGGAGAAAATGGCGCAAAACCTGTTCATATCGATGTCTACTATGGCGCAATACGCCGCGTTGGCGGGTTTTGAGTCGGGTACACGGGAAATACTGGAAGAGCGCCGGGATATCTTCCGCCAGCGGCGGGATTTCCTGCTGCCGGCCGTTCAGGAGCTGGGTTTTGAAGTGCCTTGCAAGCCTCAAGGCGCGTTCTACATCTATGCCGATGCCAGTCGGTTCACCAGTGACAGCCAGGCATTCTGTCTGTCTCTGCTTGAGGAGCACGGTATCGCCGTCACACCGGGAGTAGATTTTGGCCACCACAGGGCCGCGGAGCATCTGCGCTTTTCATACACCACCTCTATGGACCGTCTGGAGCAGGCGGTTGATCGCCTCGCCAAGGTGTTGCGCTAATCGTGCTTTTTGATGAGCTGATAGAGGGCACATTGCTGCGGCGTTACAAACGTTTTCTGGCGGATGTGGAGTTCCCCTCAGGAGAAGTGCTGACCGTGCACTGCCCCAACACCGGCGCAATGACCGGCTGCGCAGAGCCCGGCTCAAAGGTTTGGCTGTCTATTAGCGACTCCAAAACGCGCAAGTACCCGCACACATGGGAACTGGTTGAAACGGCCCAGGGTATGGCCTGTGTTCATTCGGCGAAGGCCAACAAGGTTGTGCGCGAAGCGTTTCACGCTGGGGTAATTCCCAATTTTGAGGCTTATAGCAATATTCAGACAGAGGTGAAGTACGGCAAAGGCAGCCGTGTCGATCTGTTGCTCGCTAGCGAAGAAGACGACAGCGGCAACCGCGATCGCGTGTTCGTGGAGGTGAAGTCCGTAACACTGTGCCGGCCTGGTGGAAAAGGCGCCTTTCCCGATGCGGTGAGTGAGCGCGGGCGGAAACATTTGCAAGAACTACAGGCCGTAGCAGCCGAAGATAATACCCGCGCAGTCCTGTTTTTCTGTGTGCTTCACGAGGGTGTAGAGACTGTCATCACCGCGGGTGATATTGATCCGCGTTATCGCGAAGCGATGATTGAGGCAATAGCGGGAGGCGTTGAGGTGTTGGCATGGCGCGCCCGGGTCAGTCCTGAGGGTATTGAGCTGGTGAATCCACTGCCTTTTTCCGTGGACGCAGAATAGTTTCGCTGTCCAATATTGCGCGAGCGAACGACTAGTCTAAATAAACATCATCGCCACTGAGTGTAAAAGCAACCGGCTCCAGATGCTCTCCCTGGCAGGGGCCGGCAACACATTCCCCCGTGTCACTGATAAATTCTGCCGCGTGCCGTTGGCACTTGATCAGCAAGCCGTCATCGCTGGCGACCGACCCTCCCATTGGATCCAGTGTGTCGCCAGTGTGGGGGCAGCGGTTATCGTAAATGAAAACTTCCCCCGCTCGCTTCACCACTAGTAAGAGGCGCCCATCACAGTCAACACTGCTGGTGCTGTTGTCGGGTATGTCTTCTATGTTGTTGATTACACTCATGCTGTATTTCTTTGAATTGCTTCGCGTTAGGATGTTTGTCTCAGGGCGGTATTGTGCCGATTCCGGCGCGGCGATCAAGGCTGTTTTGCCAATACGGTCAGCACAAGTAAAACAAGAACAGTTTGGGAGACATCGGACATGACAGGGGAGGCCAATCGCAGACTTTTGACAGGGCTGGATGAAAGTCATCTGGTGAGCTTGCCCTGTGGCCAGCGATTGCAGGCCGAAGCGGCAGAGGCCTTCGCTGCACTGCAGGCTGATGCAAGTGCTGTCGGGTACGAATTGGCCATCGCCAGCAGTTACCGCTCTTTTTCTCGCCAGTTAACGTTGTGGAATGGTAAGGCCAGCGCACAACGCCCGGTGCATGACGACGAGGGCAATTCGGTGCTGATGGAAGGTCTCTCACCACAGCAGCAGCTGCACGCCATTCTGCGTTATTCCGCTATTCCTGGAACCTCTAGGCATCATTGGGGCACCGAACTCGACGTGTTTGATGCAGCTGCGTTGCCTGAAAGTTACGAGGTGCAATTAACACCGCAGGAAGTTGCTGCCGGGGGCCTGTTCGATCCATTGCACTGTTGGCTGGATGAGCGAATGGCTGCCGGGCGGTCTCACGGTTTCTTTCGGCCTTATGCTGAAGATCGTGGCGGGGTAGCACAGGAGCGCTGGCACCTGAGTTATACGCCCTTGTCTTTGCCGCTGGCGGCACAATTCTCTACCGCTTTATTGCCACAGTGTTGGGATTGCGATGAAGTTACTGAATCTTTGCTGCTGCGCCCTGAAATCGAAAATGACCTGGAACAGTTGATTACGCGCTATGTGGTGGTGCCCGATGATGGCTGGGCCGGCAATTCAGGCAGGAAGAAGAGCTAGGGAAAAGGGTTGGAATTAAGGGTTGTGAATTAAGAGCCGGGAAATAACAAAAAAGCACCGGGCGATTTAGCGCCCGGCACTTTCAGTAACAGTTACTCTTTGCTTTTAGCTTCGCTGTGCAGATGCCCGAAGTGGTTTTCGTAGTCCACTTGCGAGGCGGCGATTACTTTCAACGCTTCTTCGCGGCCGTAGACAAAGTCCACTTTGATGTCTATGTTTTTACCGGGAACCATCTTGTAGGTAGAAAAATAGTGCTGCAGACGCTCGGTTTGAATGTTCGGCAGATCGGCAATATCTTGCACATTGCCCCACATGTTGTCGCCATCCAGAACCGCAACGATTTTGTCGTCCGCTTCGCCATCGTCAATCATCTGAATGCCGCCCACGACGCGTGCCTTAAGCACGATGTCTGCGCGAGTGATGTGGCGCTCTGAAAAAACACAGATATCCAGTGGGTCGCCATCGGCAATATCAACGTCCGGGCAGCGCTTTGCCACTTCCTCTGCACAATATGTGCGAGGGATGAAGCCATACAGTGAAGGCGGGCTGGAAGTGGTGCGTTGTGGGCGGTCAACCATCAGGAAGCCTGAGGCCTTATCCAGCTCATACTTAACCGTGTCGTCCGGCGTCATCTCGATGTAGACCTGAACAATGTCTTCGGCCATCTCATCTGTGTGAGCCCGCAGGCCGTGCCAAGGGTGTCGACGCCAGCGGTTAAAGTCGCGATCGCTATACATAATTTATCTCCATGTGTGCTGTAAATTAGGAGGCGGCATTGTACAGACAACGGCGGTTAAAATCTTGCTAAACCCTCGATTCTTGATGTACTTCACAGAATCGCCCTTTGAGCTAATTACTTATTTTAACGCTTGGTGAAAAGTGATCTTTCCCCAGCTAACCAGATGAGCGCGGCTCGATGGGGAGTGCGCTAGACCTTAAAGCGTTTTTTCAATTTACGCGGCACCGCAATATTTTTCAGCGTTACGTACTGCGGCATACCATTGCGGTACTCGGGGTAGGCCTCACCTGCGATCAGTGGTTCCAGATAGGTTCTGGCGGCGGCAGTGATACCGAAGCCGTCGCTGCTGATATAGCGGCGCGGCATTTTCTTTTCGCGGTTGGCCACTTTTTCCAGCGGTGCTTGACCGATTGACCAGCTGTAGCGTTTACCTTTGCCGCGCACTATGCAGGGCATTACGCCGTTGCCGCCGCGCAGGGCAATCTCTACTGCGGACTTGCCCAGCGCATAGGCCTGGTCAACGTCTGTCTGCGAGGCGATGTGCCGTGCGGAGCGCTGTAGGTAGTCGGCTACGGCCCAGTGATATTTGTAGCCGAATTTCTGTTTGACCATCTCGGCCAAATGCGGCGCCAGGCCGCCCAATTGGCTGTGGCCGAACGCGTCTTTCAAACCTGATTCCGCCAGGAAGGTGCCGTCTTTATACTGTGCACCTTCGGAGGCGACAATCACGCAGTAGCCGCAGCGTTTAACCGTTTGCTGCACCTTGGCGAGGAACTTCTTCTTATCAAAGGCGATTTCCGGGAATAGAATTATGTGGGGTGCATCCCCGCGTTTTTCAGCAGCCAGCCCGCCGGCAGCGGCTATCCAGCCCGCGTGGCGGCCCATCACTTCGAGTATGAAGACCTTGGTGGAGGTCTCACACATTGAGGCTACGTCCATCGCAGCCTCTCTGGTAGAGATGGCGATGTACTTCGCGACCGAGCCAAAGCCGGGGCAGTTGTCAGTGAGTGGCAGGTCGTTATCTATGGTTTTGGGTACGTGAATAGCCTGTAGCGGGTAGCCCATGGATTGGCCCAACTGCGATACCTTCAGGCAGGTATCTGCAGAATCTCCGCCGCCGTTGTAAAAGAAGTAGCCGATATTGTGGGCTTTGAAAACTGCAATGAGACGCTCATATTCAGCGCGGTTTTGCTCCAGTCCCTTGAGTTTGTAGCGGCATGAGCCAAAGGCGCCAGAGGGGGTGGTGAGCAGTCCGCGAATATTGGCACTGCTCTCTTTGCTGGTGTCGATCAGATCTTCGGTCAACGCGCCAATGATGCCATTGCGCCCGGCATAGACTTTGCCAATCTCTGAGCGGTGTTGTCTGGCTGTTTCGATAAGGCCGCAGGCGGTGGCATTAATGACAGCAGTGACGCCGCCGGACTGGGCATAGAAAGCATTTTTCTTCGGCATGGGTGGTTGTGTTCCTGATACGAGGGATTTAACGCCCGGTGATTATTTTATTATTGATAGTGATTAAAGATCATACGTGAATTGCTTCATCTTGTGGACAGTTGGCACCGTTTTGCCCGGTTGAGCTGCGGCAGTGGTATAGCGCATGCTACTATTCCCCCTCGATTTAAGGAGCGTTAGTTGAAAGGCCATATTCACATTCTTGGTATTTGCGGTACTTTCATGGGAGGCATTGCCCTGCTAGCCAGGGAGCTGGGTTTTCGGGTCACCGGCTCTGACGCCAACGTCTATCCTCCAATGAGTACTCAACTGCGCGCCGCCGGCATTGATCTGCTGGAAGGCTATGAGCCTGAGCATCTGGAGCCGCGCCCGGACTGCGTGGTCGTGGGCAATGCCATGTCGCGTGGCAACCCCGTTGTCGAGCACATGCTGAACACCGGCATGCCCTATACCTCCGGGCCCCAATGGCTGGCCGAACATGTGCTGCAGGGCAAATGGGTGCTGGCAGTGTCCGGCACTCACGGTAAAACAACTACCAGTAGCCTGCTGGCGTGGCTGTTGGAATATGCGGGTATGTCTCCGGGATTTTTGATAGGCGGTGTGCCGGGTAATTTTGGTTTGTCGGCGCGCCTGGGAGCGTCGGATTTTTTTGTAGTGGAAGCCGATGAGTACGACACTGCTTTTTTCGACAAGCGTTCCAAGTTTGTTCACTACCGGCCACGTACCCTCACCATTAACAACCTGGAATTCGATCACGCCGATATTTTTGACGATCTGGCGGCCATTCAGCGGCAGTTTCATCATGTGGTGCGCTGTGTACCCGAACAGGGCCTGATTGTGCATCCGCAGGGTGTTAAATCAATTGATGACACCCTCGCCAAGGGCTGCTGGACTCCCACTTCCACTTTTAGTCTTGATGAAGACTCTACCGCGCAATGGCGAGCGCAGATGTTGCAGCCAGATGGTTCAGCCTTTCGCGTTATTTGCGAGGGTGAGGAGCCCGCTGACATCGAATGGGCTTACTGCGGTGGGCACAATGTGGAGAATGCGCTGACGGCGATGGCCGCCGCCAAGCATGTGGGCGTTCCCACAGCGGTTGCGGCGCGAGGCGTAGCAGAATTTACCGGCGTGAAGCGACGCCTTGAGCTGCTGGGTTCCCCCAATGGCATAGCGGTATATGACGATTTCGCCCATCACCCCACAGCCATCGCGACCACCCTGCAGGGATTGCGTGCTCGTGTGCAAAAGGGCAAGTTGATTGCCCTGATAGAGCCCCGTTCCAATACCATGCGCATGGGTGAACACCGCGATCAACTTGCGGCGGCTACCAAGGGCGCTGACGTGGTGCACTGGTTTCAGCCTGAAGGCATGGATTGGTCACTGGAGTCGGTGATAGATAACAGCCCGGTTGAGGCTGCGCTGCATAGAGATGTACAGGAACTGGTGGCCGCCGTGGGTGTCGAAGCTCGAGCCGGTGATCAGATTGTAATAATGAGTAACGGTAGTTTCGGTGGCATACACCAACTGCTGCTCACAGCCCTGGAAGAAAAAACCGCACATGCTTAACGCTTTTACTGCCTTATACGACCGCCTAATTTTAGGCCGCCCCTTCGCAACTCTGGGTTTGGTTGTTCTGATTATTGCGGCCTTTGGCACGCAGTTGAACAAGATCACCCTGGACGCCTCCGCCGATGCACTGCTGCTGAAGGGAGACCCTTCGCTGGAATATTTTCGTGAGGTTAGCCGCGAGTACAGTTCCGAAGAATTTGTGTTGGTGACGTGGAAACCCTACGCCGATTTGTTATCGCCAGAATCTTTATTGCCCCTTAGAGAACTGGCCGAGGAGTTACGTGAGCTGGAGGGAGTCTCTTCAGTGGTTACCATATGGGATGTGCCACTGCTTGAAAGTCCGCCGGTCAGCCTGTCTGATATCACTTCGGGCGATCCATTGCCCACCCTGGAGTTGCCGGGAATTGATCTAGATCTGGTGCGTGAAGAACTGACCACCAGCCCTATCTACGCCGACTTACTGGCTAGCCGCGATGGCACGCTTACCGCAGTGCAGGTTAATCTCGAGCGCGATGAAATTTACAGCGACATGCTGCAAACCCGCGATGAGTTGCGCAAATTGGAGAGCGGTGCAGGGCTTTCGCCGGTGCAAGCTACCCAGCTGCAAGAGGCAGAAGCCGAGGTAAAAACCAGAAACGCAGTGGCGCTTCAGAAGCAGAGCAATTTGGTCGCCAGTGTGCGAACCATCGTGGCTGGCTACAGCGAGCACGCGCAATTGTTTGTGGGCGGCGTGCCGATGATTGCCTCCGACATGGTGGGCTATGTACAGAGCGACCTTCTACTGTTTGGCGGCGCCATTCTCGGCATCATGGTGTTGGTGCTGGCCATTGTCTTTCGGGAGATACGTTGGGTTTTCATTCCACTACTCACCTGTAACTCCACCGTAATAGTGATGTTGGGATTGCTGGGTGCGCTGGATTGGCGCATGACGGTAATCTCTTCTAACTTTGTCGCGGTTTTGTTAATAATTTCTTTGGCGCTGTCTATCCATTTGATTGTGCGCTATCGGGAGCTGCATGCGCTTGAACCGGATGGCGTATTGCACGACCGAGTATTGAATACGGTTCGACTGATGATCGTGCCTTGTGTGTACACCGGTATCACTACCGTGGTGGCATTTGTGTCGCTGGTGGTGTCTGGTATTCAACCGGTGATCGATTTTGGCTTGATGATGACAGTCGGTATTGTTGTCGCGCTGTTCATGGCCTTCATGTTGGTGCCTTGCCTGATGCTGGTATGGCCTGACGGGAACGCGGCTGCACCTAAAGAAGAGACACCGCCACTCACTTTGTACTTCGCCCGCGTGGCAGATCGTTTCGGTGGCAGTATTTTGATTGGCAGCCTGTTGTTGTTGGTAACGACGATTTATGGGATCTCTCGTCTTGAGGTCGAAAACCGTTTTATCGATTACTTCCACGAGAGCACCGAGATTTACCAAGGCATGGAATTACTCGATGCGCAGCTGGGCGGCACCATCTCGATGGACATCATTATCTCTGCCCCGGATTTTGATGCCCCCCTACCAGGTTTGGAAAACCTGAGTACCGATGCAGCTCCCGTCGACGAGGACGATCCGTTTCTGGATGACGAAGACTTTTCTACAGCTGACGCGTTAGCGGTAGACGAGGGCTTGGGCGATGAGGACTGGTCTGATGAATTTGGCGACGACGAGTTCGCAGATGACGGCGGTTTCGGCGGCGGCTTCGACGATGGTTTTGCCAGCGAGGGTGAAGACGATTTCCAGCCCAGCTATTGGTTCAGCCTGGGCGGCATGAGACAGCTGGACAAAGTGCACAACTATATCGATGCACTTCCCGAGACCGGTAAAGTCTTGTCGCTATCCACGGTGTTTGCTGTGGTGAAAGATCTGATGGGCGAAGACGTTGGCAGTGTAGAGCTGGCGTTGGTGCAGAAGAGCCTGTCCGACGATATTAAAGAAATGATGGTCGACCCGTACTTCTCTCTAGACAAGGAACAAGTGCGCCTGAATGTGCGAGTGAAGGAAACGAGTAAAACCCTGCGCCGCAATGATTTCCTTATTGATGTGCGAGAACACATCACCACTGAACTCGGCCTTGCTCCCGAGCAGGTAGAACTTACCGGCATGTTGGTGCTGTATAACAACGTGCTGCAAAGTTTATTCCGCTCGCAAATTCTTACTTTGGGTGTGGTCTTCGGCGCTATTCTGATTATGTTTTTATTGTTGTTCCGCTCCCTTAGCCTTGCACTTATTGCTTTGGCGCCAAACCTTCTGGCGGCAGGTATGGTGTTGGGCATGATGGGCCTGGTGGGGATTCCTCTGGATATTATGACCATCACCATTGCCGCGATTGTGTTGGGAATTGGCGTGGATAACTGTATCCATTACGTGCATCGCTTTATGCATGAATTTCCTAAAGACCGGGATTACACGGCCACTATGTATCGCTGTCATCAAAGCATTGGCCGTGCGCTGTACTACACCACGGTGACGGTGGTGGTGGGTTTTTCCATGCTGACCTTGTCGAACTTTAACCCCAGTATTTATTTTGGTGTACTCACTGTGCTGGCAATGGCTGCCGCTGTGATTGGCGCTCTATTGTTGCTGCCGCGGTTGATTATTGTGTTCAAGGCATTGGGCCCAGAGGGTACGCAGTGAACAACTACCGTACGCCTCGATAATGGAATGCAGGGAGGCTTGCGGAGCCTGTTGTATTGCGCCCTCTATTGTTCAGGGTTTTTATGGCATGCCAGACGGCAAACCGGCAGGAATAATGTGCGTGCACCTCAATACCAGTAAAAGCTGCCAACTGTTTGGCGACCCGCGGCGTCCAGCCTTGTGTGATGCCTTTACCGCTGAGCCTGCGGTTTGTGGTGACGACGCCGTGCAGGCATTGAGCCTTCTTACGCAATTGGAGCGCGATAGTTTGCCGGGCAAAATTTTAGAGAGTGTTCGGCTATGAGTGAGTTACCACTCTTCCCCCTGTCTGGCGTGTTGATGCCCTTTGGCCGTATGCCACTGCAGATTTTCGAACCGCGCTATGTGGATTTAGTGAAAGACTGCATGAAGACAGACAGCCCCTTTGGCGTTGTGTGGATTCGTCGCGGCTCTGAGGTCGTTGAGAGGGGCGCAGCCTCGCCTGATTTGGGTGATTTTGGCACCTGCGCCCACATCGTAGATTTCGATCAGTTACCCAATGGTCTGTTGGGCATTTCCATCGAGGGCGGTGAGCGCTTCGAGTTGGTGGAAACGGCTACTCGTAGCAATGGGCTATTGGTGGGCCAGGTGAATAAGCAGGCGGCTCCAGTTGCCACTGCAATCAAAGAAGAGTGGCGCTCGCTGGTAGAAGTATTGCGTTCTCTGGAAGTTCACCCGCATGTACAGAACATGAAGCTACGCCTGGATTACAACGATGCTTGGCATGTGGGGTATGGCTTGATTCAGGTGTTGCCACTGGAAGAGCATTTAAAGTACGAACTGCTGTGTTTGGACAACATCGACGAGTTGATGGACGAGATGGATGTGTTGCTGAACCAGATCAGCGGCGAAGATTAGCGACTCTTACAGTAACTAATGCATGGCCGCATCATACAACGCTGCCTTTTATTTGATGCATTTACTATAGTACCATTATTGATACTATAGTCTTATGGCTGATATCGAAGATATTCTCGAACAGATGAAACGGAACCCAAAAGGTATTCGCTTCAATGACCTGTCAAAAGTTTGTGCGTACTTTTTTGGCGAGCCTAGGCAATCGGGATCAAGTCATAAAGTCATAAAGTGTTTAAAATCCCATGGCAAGGTGACCCCGAGTAAATATTCAGAAGGCTAAGGGAAAGGCAAAACCTTACCAAGTTAGGCAGGTATTGCAGGCAATTGAACGTCTGGAGGTGACAAATGAAGAAAGATCTTGATCGCTATACGTACAGATTGACCTGGTCTGAGGAAGACGGGGAGCATGTAGGCCTCTGCGCAGAGTTTCCTAGCTTAAGCTGGCTCGATTCCTCCCCCGAAAAGGCATTGGCGGGCATCCGAAAAATCGTTAAAGAAGTTCTTGTTGAGCTAGCTAAGTCAGGGGACGTTGTCCCTGAGCCTATTTCCCTGAAAAGTTACAGCGGGAAATTTATGGTTCGAGTTCCGCCAGAGACTCATCGCATGTTGGTGGTGCAGGCTGCGGAATCTGGCATAAGTCTAAATCGACTCGTCTCGAGTAAGCTGAACTAACGTTGGCTGTACCGTATGTCTAGGCGGGCGCACTCTTAGAGTCGTAACTTGAGCGCCATAAAACCACCTAAAGAACTTTCTATAAGACTAGCCGAAATCCGGCAGCCAGCCGCCACATTCCTTCCAGCGATTAACAATGTCGCAAAACAATTCCGCCGTGCGCTCTGCATCATAAGCTGCCGAGTGCGCTTCATCGTTATTGAAATCGATACCCGCTTCACCACAGGCTTTGGCCAAAACTGTTTGACCGTAGGCGAGGCCTGCGAGTGTGGCTGTGTCGAAAAAGGAGAAGGGGTGAAAGGGGTTGCGCTTAATACTGCAGCGCTCCACTCCGGCGGTGATAAAGCCCGCGTCGAAATGCGCGTTGTGCCCTACCAGAATTGCGCGGGTGCATTGCTGCTCGCGTATTTCCTTGCGGATGACTTGAAACAGGTCCGTTAGCGCTTCTTCTTCTGGAACAGCCTCTCTAAAGGGGTGGTGGGGGTCGATGCCGGTGAAATCCAGCGCCGACTGTTCGATATTGGCGCCTTCAAAAGGTGCCACATGATAGCTGTGGGTGCGGTGTACGCCCAGCAGGCCGTCATCGTCCATGCGTATTACGGTAGCGCCGATTTCCAGGATGGCATCGGTGCCGGCGACGAAACCGCCCGTCTCCACATCAACAACCACTGGAAGAAATCCACGAAAACGATCGCTGATCGCGTTTGGTTCTGTGTCACTCAAAAAATTATGCTCCTGCTTCCTGCACGCGCCATTGTACTGACTCACCGGCACGCAGAGGTGTGAGAGTTGTCTCTCCCATCGCTGCAGAAGCAGGTACTTGCCAAGGTTCTTTGCGCAGAGTGACTTTTTCGTCACTGCGCGGTAATCGATAAAAGTCGGGCCCGAAATGTGAGGCGAACGCTTCCAGCTTATCTAGCGCGCCCAGCTCCTCGAACACTTCTGTATACAATTCCAACGCCGCGTGAGCCGAGTACACACCGGCACAACCGCAGGCGTTCTCTTTTGTGGAAGTGCCATGGGGTGCTGAATCTGTGCCCAGGAAAAACTTCGGGCTGCCTGAAATAGCGGCCTGCTGCAGCGCTTGCTGATGGGTATTACGCTTCAGCACCGGCAGGCAGTAGTAGTGCGGCCGAATGCCGCCCACCAGCATGTCATTGCGGTTCAGTAGCAAGTGATGCGCGGTGATAGTGGCGGCAACATTATCGCCAGCGCTTGCGACAAACTCTACCGCGTCGGAGGTGGTGATGTGTTCCAGCACCATGCGCAGCTTGGGAAAGCGCTGGGCAATTGGCTGCAGATGCCTGTCGATGAACACCTTCTCGCGATCAAAAATGTCGATATCAGTGTCTGTGACTTCGCCGTGAACCAATAGTGGCAGATCGGCGGCTTCCATGGCGGCCAGGGTGTCGTAGAGGCTATCCAGCTGGGCAACGCCGGCAGCGGAATTGGTGGTGGCGCCGGCCGGATAGAGCTTAATAGCGTGAATGCCATCCGTTGCCGCAGCCAACTGAATCTCTTCGGCACTGGTCTGGTCGGTGAGATAGAGCGTCATTAAGGGTTCGAACTGGCGCGGCAGGCCGGCCATGGCTGCCAGTATGCGTTCCCGATAGGCCAGAGCCTCTGTCACTGTGGTGGCAGGTGGGCTCAAATTGGGCATTACAATGGCGCGGCCGAAATAGCGGGCCATATCGGCGCAGGTGTCGACCAGCGCTACGCCGTCGCGCAGGTGTACGTGCCAGTCATCCGGGCGGCTGATGGTGAGTTCGGTCATGGCTGGCATTGTGGCATCGAGTTGCGGTGTTCCGAGAGAGGCCGGTGGCGGCATTGGGTGAATGCTACAGTAAAGGGGGCTGCGCGGGAATACGGGGTGGGAATTGTGCCCACCCGGGAGTAGAATGTGCGGCCTTTTGAACACAGCCCGAGGGGGCACGAAATGTCTGATATCAACAAAGTAGTCCTGGCTTATTCAGGCGGCCTGGATACTTCGGTTATTGTGCGCTGGCTGCAGGATACCTACAGCTGTGAAGTGGTGACTTTCACTGCCGATATTGGGCAGGGTGAAGAAGTTGAGCCCGCACGTGCCAAGGCCGAGGCCATGGGCATCAAGGAGATCTACATCGATGACCTGCGCGAAGAGTTCGTGCGCGACTTCGTATTCCCCATGTTTCGTGCCAATACCATTTATGAAGGCGAATACCTGCTGGGTACCTCCATTGCGCGCCCACTCATCGCCAAGCGACTGATTGAGATCGCCAACGAGACCAATGCAGACGCTATTTCCCACGGCGCCACGGGCAAGGGCAACGATCAGGTGCGTTTTGAGCTTGGCGCTTACGCCCTGAAGCCCGGCATAAAGGTTATCGCGCCTTGGCGGGAGTGGGACCTGGGCTCGCGTGAATCCCTAATGGCCTACTGCGACACCCATGGCATTCCTGTCGATTATGCGAATGCCAAGAAAAAATCTCCTTATTCAATGGATGCCAACCTGCTGCACATCTCCTATGAAGGCGACATTCTGGAGAACCCCTGGGCCGAGCCTGAGGATGACATGTGGCGTTGGAGCGTAAGCCCCGAGGATGCGCCCGATACGGCAACCTATATGGAGCTGGATTACGAGCGTGGCGATATTGTGGCCATAGACGGCGAGACAATGAGCCCTGCCACCGTACTGGAGACGCTCAATAAAATCGGTGGTGCCAACGGCATAGGCCGCGACGATATTGTTGAAAACCGTTACGTGGGTATGAAATCGCGTGGCTGTTATGAAACACCAGGCGGCACCATCATGCTCAAAGGGCATCGCGCCATCGAATCTTTGACCCTCGATAGAGAAGTCGCTCACTTGAAAGACGAGTTGATGCCGCGCTACGCCAATATGATTTACAACGGTTACTGGTGGTCACCCGAGCGCAAGATGATGCAGGCGGCCATCGACGATTCGCAGACCGTGGTTAACGGCAAGGTGCGGCTCAAACTCTACAAAGGCAATGTGATGGTAGTGGGGCGACAGTCTGCCGACAGCCTGTTCGATGAAAGCATTGCAACCTTTGAAGACGATGCGGGCGCTTACAACCAAGCCGATGCGGAAGGTTTTATTAAGCTCAATGCGCTGCGCATGCGTATTGCGGCTGACAAGGGGCGTTCGCCGCTGTAAGCCTTTTAATAGAATCGGTGCTCGCTCCGGGTGGGGCGCCGCCGGTTCTTGTTTCACCCTGCCTGATTGCGCCACCTAATTCCTAATGAAAATCATGTGACTCAACGTGCAGATCTTGCAGCTCACTGGTGTGGTCATACAGCGCGCCGGCAATTATGTGGGTCACATTGTCTTTGGTTTCTACTACTCCTTTAATCAGTAACAGCTTGCCGTTCATGAGGGCCTGCCTAAAGTGTTGTTGGGTGCTTTTCCACACCACGATATTGCTGTTGCCGGTTTCATCTTCCAGCGTTAGAAATAAAACACCCGAGGCACTGCCGGGCCGTTGCCTACAGGTGACAAGCCCCGCAATACGCACAAAGCGGTTGTTGCCCATGGCCGCCAGATCAATATGACGCTTGCAACGATTGAATGGGTAGCGCCCGCGCAACAGGCTCATGGGGTGCGCCCGCAAGGTAAGGCCGGTGGCGCGGTAATCAGACAGTACTTCCTCGGCCACCTTCGGGGCGGGCAGCTGTACATTGTCATCGAAGTAACTGGCAGTTTGGCACTGCTCTTCCTGCAGCAAAGGTTTTGGCTGTTCCAGTGCCATGATCTGCCATTGGGATTGATGGCGATGGCCGCTCAGGGATTTGAGGGCGTCCGCATCGGCCAGTGCTTCCATATCGCGTTTGTTTAAAGAGGCCCATTGGCGCAGGTTACTGATTTGCCGAAAAGGGCCGTGCGCTCGCGCTTCTACTAAACGCTGCGCGCCGTCTTTGCTCAGGCCTTTTACCAGCCGCAGGCCCAAACGCATGGGTGGCTGGCTCTGTTGTGCGGAATGCTGTGTAGAGTGGTGTGTGGAGTTATGTGTAGAGTGATGAGAGCGACTGTCCAGCAGTTGGTGATCCCACAGGCTGTGGTTGGCGTCTATGGGTAATACAGTAACGCCGTGGCGGCGAGCGTCCTGCACCAGCTGCGAGGCGCTGTAAAAGCCCATGGGCTGGCTGTTGAGCAGGCCGGTAAAAAAGGCCGCCGGGTGATGGCGCTTGAGCCAGGCAGATACATAAGCCAGTAAGGCAAAGCTGGCCGAGTGTGATTCCGGAAAACCATAACCGCCAAAGCCTTTGATCTGCTCGAACAAGCGCTGCGCAAAATCATCATCGTAGCCACGTTCGATCATGCCTTGAGTGAGTTTCTTCTCAAAGGTGAGCAGCTTACTGTTCTTACCCCAGTTGGTAATGGCCCGACGCAGTTGGTCTGCCTCTCCGCCGGAGAAACCCGCTGCGACCATTGCGAGTTTAATCACCTGCTCCTGAAAAATCGGTACGCCCAAAGTGCGTTCCAATACGTCTTTGATGTCATCACTGGGGTAGGTGACCGCCTCCAGCCCCTGCTTGCGGCGCAGATAAGGGTGCACCATGTCGCCCTGTATCGGGCCGGGGCGCACGATGGCAATTTCAATCACCAGATCATAAAAACATTTGGGCTTGAGCCGAGGCAGCATAGACATTTGCGCGCGGGATTCGATCTGAAACACACCAACGGTGTCGGCCTGTTGCAGCATGCGGTAGGTGGCTTGATCTTCCCTTGGTATATCGCTCACGGTTTTTATCGAGGGGCAGTAGCGGTTCACCATCTGCAGGCTTTTACGAATGGCCGACAACATACCCAGCGCCAGTATATCTACCTTGAGCAGGCCCAGAGACTCTATGTCTTCTTTGTCCCACTGTATGATGGTGCGGTCAGGCATGCTGGCGTTTTCAACCGGCACCAGCGTGGAGATAGGGCTGCGGGTGATCACAAAGCCGCCCACGTGTTGCGACAGGTGGCGGGGAAAGCCCAGTATTTGCTGCACCAATGAATAAAACAGTTCTGCCTGCCTGCCGTGCCCGGCAACGCCCTGTTCCTCAAAACGTTTGGCGAGATCGGCGGTGCGATCCCACCAGGCCATGGACTTTGCCAGATCGTCCACAAAGACCGGGTCCAACCCCAGAGCTTTACCCACATCACGCACGGCACTGCGCGAGCGATAGGTGATAACAGTGGCGGCTAGGGCGGCGCGCTTGCGGCTGTACTTTTCATAGATGTACTGAATAACTTCTTCGCGGCGCTCGTGTTCGAAATCAACATCAATGTCTGGTGGCTCATCCCGCTCTTTGGAAATAAAGCGCTCGAACAAAAGAGAAATTTCTTCCGGCGACACCTCGGTAATAAACAGGCAGTAACACACCACCGAGTTGGCCGCCGAGCCGCGACCCTGGCACAGAATGCTGCGCGAGCGGGCAAAGCGCACAATGTCGTATACCGTGAGGAAGTAGTATTCGTATTCGAGTTCTTCTATCAGCACTAGTTCGCGCTCAATGCGTTGCTGTATCTCGGTGGGCGCGCCGCGTGGCCAGCGCACGCCGGTGCCGTGTGTGACCAGCTCGCGCAGATAACTTTTGGCAGTGTGGCCTGCGGGCACTACTTCTTCCGGGTATTCATAGCGCAGCTCATCCAGACTGAAATTGCACAGGCTCGCGATGTAGAGCGTTTCGTCGAGCAGGGCAGGGGGATAGAGCTGTTGAATTTTATCGAGGGAGCGCAGATGTTGCTGGCTATTGCCCAGCCGCCGCCGGCCCAGTTGCGCGATGCTGGTGTTGTAATGCAAGGCGGTGAACGTATCGTGCAGGGGTTTGCGGCTGGCGATGTGCATGCGTACATCACCGCATGCGACCATGGGAATGTTCAGGCCCTGCGCCAATTGCTGCAGATTCATATAACGTTGTATTTCGTTGTTACTCATTAAGTGGCTGACGCCAAGCCACAGGCGATCTTTCACCAAGCGCCGTAACTGCATGCCATAGGCACGGCTCGTTTCGTTATCTTGTTCGGGCAGCCAGATCAGCAGACAGCGTTTTAAGTGAAAGATCACATCCCGCAGGGTGGCCCTATACTCACCCTTCGGGCTGCGCCGCCTGGCCATGCTGATCAGGCCAGACAGTTCACTGTAAGCCGCCCGGGAGGGCACTAGTACCACCAGGCGTATGCCTTCTTCCAGTATCAGCTCACTGCCCACAATCAACTGAATACCCACTTCCTTGGCTGCCACATGTGCTTTGACGATGCCGGCTAGAGAGCATTCGTCAGTAATGGCCAATGCGCTATAGCCCAGCGCAGCTGCGCGTTCCACCAGCTCATGGGGGTGGGAGGCGCTGCGCAGGAAGCTGTAGCAGCTTAGGCAGTGGAGTTCGGCGTAGGTTTGCATATACTGTATAAATATACAGTATTATTACATCTGTCAATTGGATGGCTGAAAGTGTTTGGTTTTAATCGTCCATGGGGCTGATTACCCCCATGGCACCACGGCCCAGCACATGGGTGTAGATCTCTGTGGTGGTGACATCTTCATGCCCTAATAATTTTTGAATGGTACGAATATCGTATCCCTTTTGCAGTAGCCTGGTGGCGAAGCTATGGCGAAAGGTGTGTGTTTTCACAGGCTTGTGAATTTTTGTCTTCGCGACGGCGGTTTTGAGGTGACGGCGCAAAGCGGTGTGATGGATATGGTGACGACGCCTAATATTTGAACGCGGGTCGGTGCTGATGCGAGCGGAAGGAAAAAGGTACTGCCAACCTGGGCTACGCGGGGCGTTAGGGTATTTGCGATCCAGAGCATGTGGCATGTATACCTCGCCAAAACCATCGTCGAGATCCTGCTTGTGCAAGGCCAGAACCTTATCGATTTGCGTCTCCAGACGCTCCTTGGTGGAGGCGGGGAGCAAGGTGGTGCGATCTTTGTCGCCCTTCCCCTGACGAATCGTAATAATATTGAGCGCAAAATCGATATCCTTCACGCGCAAAGTAATACATTCCTGCAGACGTAACCCGCTACCGTACAGCAGTTCAGCAACCAGCCTTGCGGTACCGGATAGGTGATTAAGAATTTCCTTTGCTTCTTCGTGGGTTAAGACAGTGGGCAGGCGCCGGGTGGGCTTGGCATAGCTGAAACTTAGTTGCTCTGGATCACGCCCAAAGTATTTGGTGTAGAGATACATTAGCGCATTCAATGCAGTACGCTGTGTTGAAGGCGATACCGTAGCTTCTACAGCAAGATGATTTAGGAATGCTTCAATATCAGCTCGCCCCATATCCTTTGGGTGACGATTTTTGCTGAACCGAATAAACCGTTTGATCCAGTGAAGGTAAGTACGCTCGGTAGGATAGGCGTATCCACGCGCCCTCATATCAGCTCGAACTTCGTCAATGAAGCGGCGGCCTTCGTTTGGGATAGGAACGGGAATGTCATCCATAGCAGTTTCCTGAAGCGGGGAATAATCCCCAAAAATCCCAGAACCGTTTATGAAAGACAATCCAATGACCGTTTTTCATTCGATTTGATCGAATGTGACGTGCCTCCACTGCTGCAAGGTACTGATTTCACTTTGATCCTCTCATCCGTAGAAACCTTACAATTGCAAAAATACTTCTGCGCACACTTACAAATTAGAATGTGTCCCTGAGTTAGTTGAGGCTAGATGTGGCTAATGGATTGATATTGGAGCAGAATTAGAAAATCGGATAGATATC
>JBLFWP010000046.1:0-27847 GCA_047611225.1 Halioglobus sp. | reverse complement strand
ACATGGTGTGCATCGCCAGCGGCGACGTGGTGGAGTTTACCGATCCAATCATTGAGCAGCGCCAGCGCGAGATAGCTGAAGAACATGGCTATCAGCTAGTCGACCATTCCCTGGTACTGTACGTACGTAAGAAAGACACTTAGCTGTCTAGCATCTCCCGGGCGTGAGCCAGGGTCTGCTTGGTGATTTTAACGCCACCGAGCATGCGCGCAATTTCCTGTACCTTGTCTTCATCGCCCAGCTTGTTGAGGCTGGTCTCAACAGATTCATCACTGCTGTTCTTGCTAACCTGTAAGTGCTGATGCCCCTGCGCCGCTACCTGCGCAAGGTGCGTCACGCACAGCACCTGAGCGCTGGTGGCCATATCCTGTAGCAACCTGCCCACCACCTCGGCTACCGCGCCGCCGATGCCTACATCTACCTCATCAAAGACCATGCTGGGCACAGTACCCGTGCTGGCCGTTACCACTTGAATGGCAAGGCTAATCCGTGACAGTTCACCACCCGAGGCAATCTTGCCCAGTGGCTGCGTAGGCGCGCCGCGATTCGTGCTGATCAAAAACTCCACCTCCTCGCTGCCATGGGGGTGAGGGTCTCCACTCTTTAAGGGATTGAGAGCAATTTCAAGTTCGCACTGTTCCATCGCCAGAGAAGAGAGGATTTTAGTGGCGCCTTTAATGAGCTTCTTCGCTGCACTGGCGCGCTTCTTCGAAAGCTTCCCAGCGTCCGCCGCATAGGCCTGTGCCAGTGAGAGCATCTCGTCTTTAAGCTGCTCAATCCGTTCGCCGCCGTCAGTGAGGCCCTTCAGCTCGTCGCGTAGTTGCCCATGCCGCTCGCTTAACTTCTCCGGCATCACCCGGTGCTTGCGCGCCACATCGTAAATACTCTCCAGCCGCCGCTGCACATCGTCCAGCCGCTCCGGGTCTACTTCTACACTGTCTATATGGGCCTGAATCTCACCGTGGGCTTCCGCTAGCTGAATCGCCGCCGAATCCAGCAGCTCCCTGGCATCTGAAGCTGCAGTAGTAGCGTGCGCATCGCCGCTAAGTAATTGCAGCGCCTTGCGGGTGCTGGTTTCCTGATCGTCACACAACGAAAGCGCCTCGTGCGCATCCGTCAAAATAGTTTCCGCATTGGCCAGCAGCTTTAGCTCCTGCTCCTTCGTTGCCAGCTCAGTCGCTTGCAGGTCCAGCGCATCCAGCTCCTCCACCTGATACGCCAACAGCTGCGCCCGTGCAGTGCGTTCATCAGAAGCACCCGCCAACAATTCTAGCTCGCGCTTACAGCGCAGCCAGTCCGAGGCCGTTTGCTCCACATTTTTAGTCAGGCTGATATGCCCTGCATAAGCATCCAACAAATCGCGCTGCACCGGCTTACGCAACAAAGACTGATGCGCATGCTGGCCATGAATATCGATCAACATATCGCCCAGTTCCGCACAATCCAGCAGCGTAGATACACTGCCATTGATATAAGCGCGGCTGCGGCCTTCCGCCGTGATCACCCGGCGCAACAAACACTCATCACCCGTGTGAAGATCGCGGCTCTTAAGCCAGGCTACCGCCTGCGGGATAGCGGTAATATCAAAGCTGGCGATAATCTCCGCGCGCTCACAACCATGGCGCACTGCCTTAGGGTCCGCCCGATTACCCAAACACAGCCCTAGCGCATCCAACATAATGGACTTGCCCGCACCGGTTTCACCGGTAATTACCGTCATGCCCGAAGAAAATTCCATCTCCAGAAAGGAGGCGATTGTGTAGTTGCTGATACTGATTTGACTGAGCATGGCACATCATCTCGTGGTTTCTACCGTTATACCTTAGATGGGGGTGGGCATAAACATCTGGAAGCGAGTGGGTGGCACAATTCTGAAGTGATTTTGCTGAATGCACCGTTCTGAAGAGGAGAGTGGGTGGGTACCTTGTGCCGGGACCGTGTGGCGACCGGAGAGCCTGCCCCGCTTTATGGGTGCGTCGCCACCCGAGCCTGCACCTGGATGTGCGCTCTTTGGCGCGGCCGGCGCTCCGGGGTCTCGGCACAACGTACCCACCCCATTCTCCGTCGATCGAAGTGTTATCTATTTGGGTGGCTCCACAAACCTCTATAAACCCGAAACTTTGTAATCCGGCCCCCGTGTGATAAAACCGTAGTCATAACTGATTCAAGTGGGATTTTATGTCGTCAGGGGATATCTCAGACCGCGCCAGCGTACTGCTGAAGACGCTGGTTGAGCACCACATCAAAGATGGCCAGCCAGTGGGCTCCGGTACCTTGCTCAAAGCAGCAGGCCTGCCCGTAAGCGCTGCCACCATCCGTAACGTGATGTCCGATCTCGAAGAGCGCGGCTACCTGCATTCACCCCATACCTCAGCAGGCCGAGTCCCCACCGCACTGGGCTACCGACTATTCGTTGATTCCCTGCTGCAGGTGCAGCCATTAGAAAGCCAGGCCGTATCTGCCCTGCGCGCCGAGCTGAACCCCGACAGATCCGCTACCGAACTGGTGCAATCCGCATCGTCGCTGCTTTCCAGTATTACCGCCCAGGCCGGGTTGGTTACCCTGCCCAGGCAGGAAGCGCCGCAGCTGCGGCAGGTAGAGTTTCTGCCCCTGTCCGGCGACAGAGTACTGGTGATACTCGTGGTGAACGAAAGAGAAGTGCAAAACCGCATCATCCATACCCAGCGGCCCTTTACCGAAGAACAGCTGCGCGATGCTGCCGCCATGATAAACAAGCGCTTTGCCGGGCAGTCACTGGGGCTGGTGAAAGAGCGCATAGTGAACGAAATGCGTGAGGCTCGCAGCCAGATCGACACCTACCTGGAGGCCGCGCTGGATCTCGCCAACCAGGCACTCGATCAGGAAACCGGCGAAGACGAGTACGTGATGGCCGGAGAATCCCGTCTTATCGGTAACGCCACAGCCGAAGAAATGCTCAAATTGCGTGATTTGTTCGACTCCTTCGAGCAAAAGAAGGATTTACTGCATTTGCTGGAGCGCTGCACCCGCGCTGACGGCGTACAGATCTTCATCGGCGAAGAGGCCGGCTTTGAGGTTTTCGGCGATTACAGTGTTGTTACAGCGCCTTATAACGACGGTGCACAGACCCTCGGTGTACTGGGAGTGATTGGCCCCACCCGGATGGCCTACGAGCGGGTAATTCCCATTGTGGACGTTACCGCGCGCATGTTGAGCTCAGCTCTGGCGAAGTAGCCCGTTCAGCCTTCCTGCAGCCCAGTGGGCGCGCTGGTTTCAGGCTAGATCAAATTCCTTAACTTTTACCCTTGAAATCGGTTTTGGCGGCCCCATATCCGCTGAAACCCTTACTCTGTGTGTGGCAGTAGCCATTTAGTACAAACAGGCACAGGGCATCGAATATAACGCCATTGAATGGAGCGCGACCGTGGCCGAACAAGACCAGAACCAGCCAGAAGAGAACAAATCCGAAAGTGAAGAACAGGCACAGGCGGAGCAATCCCAGCCAGAAGTTGGCGAAGTGCTTGAAGAGGCCGTCGAACTGACCGCCGAAGAACGCATAGAGGAGCTAGAAGAAGAGCTGGTCGGTGCCAAAGACGACGTCTTACGCGCCCAGGCCGAAGCTCAGAACGCCGGCCGCCGGGCAGAGGGCGATATAGAAAAAGCACGTAAGTTTGCGCTGGAGCGTTTCACTGGCGAGCTGTTGCCCGTAATCGATAACCTGGAGCGAGCACTGGAAGCGGCAGTGGCCCAAGACGCTACCGTACCGCCTATCGCCGAGGGCGTAGAGCTAACGCTGAAGAGCTTTCAGGATGTGATGGGCAAATTCAAAGTTGAGGTGGTTGACCCACAGGGCGAGCCCTTCGATCCCA
This sequence comes from Halioglobus sp., assembly GCA_047611225.1. GTDB lineage: Bacteria > Pseudomonadota > Gammaproteobacteria > Pseudomonadales > Halieaceae > Marimicrobium. The sequence goes on along the minus strand of JBLFWP010000046.1, from coordinate 23,999 downwards.
ATCTGCATCAGGCCATGAGCATGATAGAAAACGATGATGTTGAACCCAATAGCGTGATTGCCGTGATGCAAAAGGGCTACACGCTTAACGGTAGGTTGGTGCGCCCTGCGATGGTGATGGTGAGTAAGGCCAGCAGTTAACAGAACACAAATAAGAGGCCTTGAATCCAGCGGTTCAAGACCCATATATAAAGCAAGGTTATCGCGCTTAGACAGCAAATAGACGACAAGTAGATAACAAACAAATTTAAATCGGCAGGTAACGCCTGCCAATCAAACTGGAGACACATAATGGGTAAGATAATTGGAATTGACCTGGGAACCACAAATTCCTGCGTATCCGTACTCGAAGGCGGCAAGCCCAAGGTTATTGAAAATAGTGAAGGCGATCGCACTACACCGTCTATCGTTGGTTACTCTGAAGATGGCGAGATTCTGGTAGGCCAAAGCGCCAAGCGTCAGGCAGTGACTAACCCGACCAACACCATCTTCGCGGTGAAGCGTTTGATCGGTCGTAAGTTCAAAGACAAGGTTGTTCAGAAAGACATCAAAATGGTGCCTTACACGATTGTCGAAGCCGACAACGGCGACGCATGGGTTAGCGCGAGAGGCGAGAGCATGGCACCCCCACAGGTGTCTGCCGAAATTCTGCGCAAGATGAAAAAGACGGCCGAAGATTATCTGGGCGAGCCAGTAACCGAAGCTGTTATTACAGTACCTGCGTACTTTAATGACTCACAGCGTCAAGCAACTAAAGACGCGGGCAAGATTGCCGGCCTGGAAGTTAAGCGCATTATCAACGAGCCAACAGCCGCGGCACTTGCTTATGGCATGGACAAAGCCAAGGGCGACCATACCGTTGCAGTTTTTGACCTCGGTGGTGGTACCTTCGATATTTCAGTTATTGAGATTGCCGAAGTCGATGGTGAGCACCAGTTTGAAGTGTTATCTACCAACGGCGACACCTTCCTCGGTGGTGAAGATTTTGACCTGCGCCTGATCGAATATCTCTCAGCCGAATTCAAGAAAGAAAGCGGCATTGATCTGCACAACGATCCGCTGGCACTGCAGCGTTTGAAAGAAGCTGCTGAGAAAGCCAAGATCGAATTGTCCAGCGCACAGCAAACTGAAGTGAACCTGCCTTATATCACTGCAGACGCTTCTGGTCCCAAGCACTTAGTGGTGAAGTTAAGCCGCTCTAAGCTGGAGTCACTGGTTGAAGAACTGGTACTGCGCTCCATGGAGCCTGTTAAAACAGCGTTGAAAGATGCTGGCCTGTCGCCTTCAGAGATCGACGATGTGATCCTGGTAGGTGGCCAAACGCGTATGCCTATGGTGCAGAAGCAGGTTGCAGATTACTTCGGCAAAGAGCCACGCAAAGACGTTAACCCAGACGAAGCGGTTGCCATGGGCGCCTCTATTCAGGGTGCGGTATTAGCTGGCGATGTGAAAGACGTATTACTGCTGGACGTAACACCGTTGACCCTTGGTATAGAGACAATGGGTGGCGTAGCCACTGCGCTGATCGAGAAGAACACGACTATCCCAACCAAGAAGTCGCAAATCTTCTCAACTGCCGACGACAACCAGTCTGCCGTAACCATTCACGTGGTACAGGGCGAGCGCAAGCAAGCCACGGGCAACAAGTCGCTGGGCCGTTTCGATCTGGCAGACATTCCGCCAGCTCCACGCGGTATGCCACAGATTGAAGTTACTTTTGACCTCGACGCGAACGGTATCCTGCACGTAGGTGCGAAAGACAAGGCGACCGGTAAAGAACAGTCTATTCGCATCACTGCTTCTGGCGGCTTGAGCGATGAAGACATCGAGAAAATGGTAGCGGATGCCGAGGCAAATGCTGAAACAGATGCCAAGTTCGAAGAGCTGGTTGCCTCGCGCAACACTTGCGATGGCCTGGTTCACGCAGCACGCAAAACCATCGAAGAAGCGGGCGAGCACGCTACCGACGAAGAGAAAGCAGCAATTGAAGCGGCTATCACTGAAGCGGAAGACGCGCTCAAGGCAGATGACAAAGAAGCTATCGACGCAGCGGCAACCAAGCTGACAGAAGTGACAGGGCCAGTAGCGCAAAAGATGTATGCTGCCCAAGCTGCTGAAGGCGAAGCCGCAGCTGCCGAAGCCGCTGGTGATGCCGGCGGTGAACATACCGATGGTGCAGAAGACGCGGTAGACGCGGAGTTCGAAGAAGTGAAGGACGACAACAAGTAATGTAGTCGCCTTTTCCATCAGGGCAGGCTTTGGTCTGCCCTGTAACATAAGCAAAAACGACGCGGGACATTAGTGCCCGCGTAGTCGTTTCAGGAAGAACGGTTAGAGAGCCATAAGGATTTATGTCAAAACGCGATTATTATGAAGTTCTTGGCGTCAGCAAAAGCGACGATGAAAAGGAAATCAAGAAGGCGTACCGCCGGGTAGCGATGAAGTATCACCCGGACCGCAATTCTGATGATCCCAAGTCCGATGACAAGTTCAAAGAGGCTACCGAAGCCTATGAAATTCTCATGGACGGCGAAAAGCGCAACGCCTACGACCAGTATGGCCATGCAGGTGTAGATCCGAGCATGGGCGGCGGCGGTATGGGCGGAGGCAACTTCAGCGATATATTCGGCGACGTATTTGGCGACATATTCGGTGGTAGTGGAGGCGGCCGCGGCCGTGGCGGGCCACAGCGTGGTTCCGATCTGCGCTACACCTTGGATATCACCCTGGAAAATGCTGTAAAGGGCACCACCGTAGAAATACGCGTGCCCAGCCTAAGTTCCTGTGAGCCCTGCGGCGGTTCCGGCGCTAAAAAGGGCAGCTCTCCAATCACCTGTAGCACCTGTGGCGGCGCCGGTCAGGTCCGTATGCAGCAGGGCTTTTTCCAAGTGCAGCAAGCTTGCCCCAACTGTCGCGGGCGCGGTAAAACTATTTCAGACCCGTGCAACAGCTGCCATGGGCAGGGCCGTACCGAAAAAACCAAGACTTTGTCGGTCAAGGTGCCGCCTGGCGTTGATACCGGCGACAGAATTCGTTTATCGGGCGAAGGCGAAGCGGGGCCAGATGGTGGGCCGGAGGGAGATTTATTTGTACAGATGTCTGTTAAGGAACATCACCTCTTTGAGCGCGACGGCAAAAACCTTTATTGTGAGGTGCCGATTACGTTTGTGGACGCAGCCCTTGGTGGAGATTTGGAAGTGCCCACACTGGATGGCCGCGTGAAGCTGAAAATTCCGGCCGAAACGCAAACCGGCAAACTGTTCCGGCTGCGCGGTAAGGGTGTAAAACCCGTACGTGGTGGCAGCGTTGGTGATTTACTGTGCCGCGCTGTTGTTGAGACGCCGGTAAAGCTGAACAAAGAACAGAAAGAGTTGCTTGAAGGCCTACGCGGCAGTCTGGGAGAAGGGGGTAAGAACCAATCTCCACGGCAGACCAGTTGGTTTGAAGGCGTCAAAAACTTCTTCGACGATATGTAACTATGACGATACGAGTAGGGATTACCGGCGCTGCCGGACGCATGGGCAGAACTTTGATTGAGGCAATTGCCCTCACCGAAGGGAAACTCACACTCGCCGCAGCCATCGAGCAGCCAGACAACAGTTTGGTAGGCGCCGATGCGGGCGAACTGTGTGGCCAAGGCAAAAATGGTGTAGCCGTAGTGGGTGCACTTGCCGACGTGATTGGCGACATCGATGTGCTCATCGACTTCACCGTTCCCGCGGCAACCGTCGCTAACGTGGCACTGTGCAGTGACAACGGCGTTGCCATGGTCATCGGCACCACCGGTTTCACGCCAGAGCAACAAGCGCAAATTGATGAAGCAGCGGGTAAGATTTCCATCTGCAAAGCGTCTAACTTCAGCACCGGTGTAAACCTCTGTTTCAAGTTGTTGGACATGGCCGCCCGTGTACTGGGCGACGACGTTGATATAGAAGTATCCGAAGCGCACCACCGGCACAAAGTAGATGCTCCTTCAGGTACCGCACTGAGCATGGGCAAAGTAGTCGCCGATGCATTGGGGCGTGATCTGGATAAAGTTGCCGTGTACGGCCGAGAAGGTCAGACCGGTGCCCGTGATCGCAGCACTATAGGCTTCGCGACAGTGCGCGCCGGCGACATAGTAGGCGATCACACTGTTACCTTTGCAGCAGATGGCGAGCGCGTAGAGATTACCCACAAAGCCTCTAGCCGTATGTCATTCGCTCGCGGCGCTGTTAGAGCGGCCGGTTGGTTGCGAGAGCAAAAGCCAGGGCTTTACGATATGCAGGATGTATTGGGGCTTTAACAAAGAAAACCTGGGTCATCTAAGGTCGGGAATTCGAAGAAAATTGGTAGTCCCTAATGACTTTTAGGGACGGCACTTCACTACTAACCCAGTAATAAAAGAACACGAGAGACACCCGTGACCGAACACATAGTCAACATCGATCAAACCAACGCAGCAGAACTACTCATTGAAGAGTCCCACAAGCGCCCTGTGGTCGTAGACTTCTGGGCCGACTGGTGCGAGCCCTGCAAAGTGCTCATGCCCATGCTCGAAAAAATTGCCAACGAGTATCAAGGTGCGTTTCTGCTCGCCAAAGTAAACGCCGACGACCAGCAAGAGATTGCCCAGCAGTTTGGCGTGCGCAGCCTGCCCACTGTCATGGTGATAAAAGACGGCCAGCCGGTTGATGGTTTTGCCGGGGCACAGGCCGAACCCCAAGTGCGCGAGATGCTGGAAAAGTATTTACCCAAACCCTGGGACGCAATGTTGCTGCAGGCGCAGGAGTTGATGGAGCAGGGTGATTTCCAAGGGGCGCTGCTGCCGTTGCGTCAGGCCTGGGAAGAGTCCGGCCAGCCGTATGACATTACCGTGGCCTACGTGCATTGTTTAATAGAAGCACTGCGGCTGGACGAGGCAGAAACTGTACTCGATGGCATCCGCATGGCAGATCAGGATGCTGCTTACGAACAGCTGCGGGCGCAATTGAAGATAAAACGCGAAGCGGCCAAGTCACCTGAAATTGAAGCACTCGAAGAGCAATTGGCAGCGAACCCCGATGATCTCGATTTGCGCCATCAATTGGGCGTGCAATATACCAACGCCGGGCAGTACCGCGACGCCATGGAAAACCTGGTAGCCGTGCTCAGTAAAGAATTAGATCATGGTGACGGCGCTACTAAAAGGTTGCTGCTGGATACCATTGCCAGCCTGGGTAAAGGTGATCCACTGGCAGTGGAATACCAACGTAGGCTGTACAGCTTGCTGTATTAGCCGCGGCGGCAACCAAGGAGCATCGCTGGCGCATCAGAATTGGCGCCAATAGAACCCATTTCGGGTGGCTAAAGTGTCTGTTTCGGTCAATATTTCTGAGTGTTTCTAACCTTGTTTTGTGCCCGGCCACTCGCTAAGGTACCGCCCGTAAAACGAAAAACATACTCAAAGGTCAAATTGATGTTATTCGGCGCTTCGGCCGTTTTCTAGTGGCCTTAATGCACGTGTAAACGATTGAAACTATTGAATATAGGCCATGTTGTAATGGCCGCTACTAATGGAGCAGTGCGATGAAATTAGGCTTTTTACTGGGGTATTCCGGCAAGCAAATTCACATTCCCATCGACTTGATCAAGCAGGCAGAGTCCATGGGCTATGATTCTGTTTGGACTGCCGAGGCCTATGGCAACGATGCTGTCACTACCGCTTCCTGGATTCTGGCCCAAACTGAGAAAATCAAAGTCGGTACTGCCATCATGCAGATGCCCGCTCGTACGCCTGCAATGTGCGCGATGACATCCATGTCTTTGCATCAACTATCCGGCGGCCGTTTTATTGCTGGACTGGGTGCATCCGGCCCACAGGTAGTAGAAGGTTGGCACGGTGTGCCTTACGGCAAGCCGGTCACACGCACTAAAGAATACATTCAAATCATGCGTCAGATCATGAGCCGGGAGGGGCCTGTTGAGTTCGACGGCAAGATCTACCAACTTCCCAACAAGGGCGAGGGCACTACAGGTTTCGGTAAGCCACTGAAGTCTATTTTGGACGGCTGCCCTGATTTGCCTATCTACACGGCTTCAATCACTCCCGCTGGCCTGCGCTGTGCTGGTGAAGTTGCAGATGGCGTATTCCCTGTTTGGATGGACCCCAATAAATACGACATTATTGGTGAGCACTTGGAAGCCGGTTTTGCCAAGGCAGGCAATGGTAAGAGCCTGAAAGATTTCGACGTGGCGCCTTTCGTCACAGTCGCTGCCAACGATGATCTCGATGCTGCTTTCGATTCCTTACGTCCCTGGATAGCGCTTTACATAGGCGGCATGGGTGCCAAAGGCAAAAACTTCTACCACGACTACGCCACCCGCCTGGGGTATGGCGATGTTGCTACCCGTATTCAGGATCTCTACCTGGCCGGCAACAAAGAGGAAGCAACCGCATTGGTGCCGAATCAGTTACTGGATGAAGTGTCTCTGATTGGCTCCCATGACAGAATCCGCGAACGTCTGGGCAGTTGGAAAGAAGCCGGTAAGCGTGGCGAAGTGGGCTCTATGCTGCTGGGCGCATCTGACCCCGCAATTATGGAGCTGTTTGCCAAAGAATTGCTGTAAAGCGAGATGCGGGCACACTCGTGCCCGCTCAAATCCTATGGTCTTTCTGGTATCCTTGAAGGCCTACTGCAAGCAAATGAGGCTGTAACAGCCGGTGAAAACTGCAGAGCGCTTTGCGCGCACCATACTCAATGGCTTTGAGTCCTATTTCGCAGATTTCCAGAACATCACACTGGCGGCCAAGTCGCGTTTTGAAAATGCCGATTGGTTTGGCCTGCGCCAGGCAACCATTGATCGCATTGATATCTACAAAGAAAAAACCAGTACAGTCTACGAATATGCAGAGCTGATCGCTGGTGATCAGATTCATGAGTTCTCCTTTTGGGCAGAAGCCCGCGGAATTTACGCCGAGCTTATTGCCGGCCACAATAATTTCGAAATTGCCGAAACGTTTTTTAATTCTGTTTTTTGCTCCACCTTTGAGCACCGCAAGGTGCGTGACGAATACGCTTTCGTGTTTTCGCCCCACGGCGATATGCCACCTGCCAACGTAAGATCGGTTTACAGGGAATACAAAATGATCGGGTCGCTACCAGATCTGCTCGAGCAGGTGCTTGATGACTACGCCTTCTCTATCCCCTATGAAAACAAGGCGCGGGACATTGCCAATATCGAAAAGGCGACCCTCAACTATTTAGCCAGCCGTTTTGATCTGCAAGAGGAAGAAACGGAGTTCCAAATTCTGGAACACCATTTCTTCCGTAACAAGGGCGCGTACATTGTTGGCCGTGTGTTGTCTGGCAAGCATTCGGTTCCTTTCGTATTACCCATACTGCATAACACGAAGGGTGGGGTGTACGTCGACACTATTTTGTTTGGCGCCGACAGAGTCAGTGTGGTGTTCAGCTTCACACGTTCCTACTTTTTGGTGGATGCCAGCGTGCCATCGCAGTACGTTTTGTTCCTCCAGCAGCTAATGCCGGCGAAACCTATTTCAGAAATTTACAGTGCCATGGGTTATTACAAGCACGGTAAAACCTACTACCATCGCTGCGCTAGAAGGCATATGGAGGAAACTGACGATCTGTTTGTCGTCGCCCCCGGCATTAAGGGCATGGTTATGAGCGTGTTTACGCTGCCGTCTTACGATTTTGTATTCAAAATTATCAAAGACAGATTCACACCGCCGAAAGACATGACGCGCGAACAAGTGAAGGCGAAGTACGCGCTGGTAAAGCGCTGGGACCGAGCAGGGCGCATGGCAGACACGCAGGAGTTCAACAACCTTGCGTTTGCCCGTGACCGCTTCTCAGATGAATTGATGGAAGAGCTAAAGAAGGTCGCCCCCTCAATGATTGAAGAGCACGGAAGAGCTCTTGTGATAAAGCATGTGTATGTTGAGCGCCGTATGACGCCGCTGAACCTCTACCTGCAAAACGCCACGGACACACAAGTTGTAGCGGTGATGGATGAGTACGGTAACGCCATTAAGCAATTGGCGGCGGCCAATATTTTCCCCGGCGATATGCTGCTGAAAAACTTCGGCGTTACGAGGCACGGTCGTGTGGTGTTCTACGATTACGATGAGATTCTGCCGCTGACGGAATGTAACTTCCGCAAAATTCCACCGCCTCGAAACGAGGAGGAAGAGATGGCCAGCCAGCCCTGGTACTCCGTTGGCACCAATGACATTTTCCCGGAAGAGTTTTCGCTGTTTTTCTCGGGTAATCAACGCGCGCGCAAAGTATTTGACCAACAGCACAGTGATATTTACGAGGCTTCCTTCTGGAAAGGCCTGCAAGAGAAGATACTCTTGGGCCATGTTGAAGACTTTTTCCCCTACCGACGCGAACTGCGCTTTGATCGCGAACTAGAACTAATAGCGGAGACCGCTTAATGGCGACGATTTACCTGATACGACATGGTCAGGCTTCCTTTGGATCAGAAAACTACGACAAACTCTCCGAACTAGGCTGCCGACAGGCTGATATTGTTGGCGAGTATTTGCGTGACTGTGGAATCCATCTGGACGCAGCTTATAGCGGTGATCTTTCCAGACAGCATGAAACGGCTCAACGTGCACTGGCCAGCCAGCCGGGAGAGGTCTCCCATACGGTTGACCCCAGGTTCAATGAGATTCAAAACGAAGAGCAAATTGAATACCTGATGCCACAGGTGCTTGAGCGCAGCCCTGAAATTCGGGCACTAGTGGCTAAGGGCTTTAGTTCGAGCAAGGACTACCAGAAGCTTATTGATGCAGTGTTCAATTTCTGGGTCTCCCCTGAATGCGATGAACCCAAAATTCAAAGCTGGGCCGATTTCTCCGGTGGAGCGCGCGACGCTTTGCACAAAGTAATGGCAGAGCAGGGCAGTGGCAAGACCATAGGCATCTTCACCTCTGGCGGCACGCTGGCTACGCTTGTCGCTCAAGTGATTGGTCTTGGCGGCGAAGATACCTACCAACTCTACGAGCCGATTATGAACTGCTCGGTAACGCAGTTGTTTTATAGCGGCGACAAAGTATCCCTGTCTTACTTCAATGACTGTTCCTTCCTGCGCGTGTTAGGTCAGCAAAAAGGCGAAGAGCTCATCACTTATCGCTGATTTTCAAAGTGATGGAGAAGGCGATAGTAAAAGTGATAGTGATAGTGCGATTGCGAGTGGAAGAGAGAAGGAAAAGACGCCAACAATGGATATCTATTTAGTAAGACACGGTGAAGCAGCGGCCAGTTGGGGCGAATCGCCCGACCCGGGCTTAAGTGAGCTAGGTGTGGAGCAGGCCGAAGCAGTTGGCCGTACGCTTGCAGAACAACTTTCCGGGAGCACGCAATTGGTGAGTAGTCCGCTTGCCAGGGCGCAGGAAACGGCGTTACCGCTCGCGCGCGTGTTGGAAAAAAGCGTAGGGATTAGCGATATCTTTCGGGAAGTCCCTTCACCGGTTCCTCTGGAACAACGCCAGGATTGGTTGCGCCAATTTATGGCACAGCAATGGGACGAGCAAGGGGAAGATCTAATTGGCTGGCGCGACGCTACGTCACAAGGGCTACTCGCCTTCACCCAGCCCACGGTAGTGTTCACACATTTTCTGGTGATCAATGCGGTGGTAGGCCAGTTGCTTGGGAAGCCCGAAACATTGTGCTGTTGGCCTGACAACGGTTCTATCACGCATCTGCGCAAAACGCCCGATGGCTTGGAGCTAGTGGCCCTGGGCAAGCAGATCAAAACCCACGTTAACTAGTCTTCGCGTATCCGTATCAAAGATTCCTGCGCCGTAGACGCAATTAACACACCCTCACGCGTATAAAAACTGCCACGACTAAAGCCCCGAGCTGCTTCTGAGCTTGGGCTGTCTAGCACGTACAGTATGTGTTCGTCCGCTTTGAAAGGGCGGTGAAACCAAATGGCATGGTCAAGGCTAGCCGCTTGTAATTTCTTACTCATGCCATTGTAAGGGTGGGGCAGTAGGGCGGAGCCCAGTAGTGCAAAATCAGACATAAAGGCCAGTAGGGTCATGTGCCGTGTGCGGTCTTCGCCCACTTCTCCCAACGCACGGAACCAGATTTGTTGCTCCGGTTCCTGTGGCTCGGGGTTCATGTAATCGCGACGATTCACGGGTTTGCGCTCGATGGGGTTGCCAGTGGGCGGATCGATTTTGCCGGGGTTGTCCTCTGCCAGTTTTACCCAGAATGCGTGGTCTGATTCAAGTTCCTCAGGGGGTGTAACCTGCGGTGCTGTAATCTGATGTGACAAGCCGCTCTCTTCAACCTGAAATGAAATTGATGTATTGAAAATCGGAATGCCGTCCTGCTTGGCGATGACCAGCCTAGTGGTAAAACTTTTGCCATCGCGAATGGGCTCTACATCGTAAACGATTTGTTTCTTGGGGTTTCCGGGTCGCAGGAAATACGCATGCATGGAGTGTGCGAGCCGGTCCGGCTCTACAGTTCTCATGGCGGCGTTCAGGGATTGGGCTAGAACCTGGCCGCCGAAAACGCGTGAGGGCTTTTTAGGGCTCTTGCCGATGAACAGATACTTGTCGATCTGTTCGACTTCCAGGAACTGGAGTAGTTTATCCAGGTCATTTTTCACTAGGGATTCTCCAAAATTCTATTAGGCCGAAGCCGGCTTGCGCGGTGCAAGGCCATTAAAGAACACATCGAAATACTCGATGGCGGCAGTGTCGATGTCGTCCAGCGTGCGCCACATGGTGATGTCCATGGCCGCATTAATGGCGCCCGATACGAGCTGTTGTGCTACGTAGGTGTTGATGGGGCGAACACTGCCGTCTTTAATACCTTCGTTCAGGAAGGCGCCAAAACGGTCATTCACTTCTTTGGTGCGGTTCAAAATTTGTATTCGGCGGTCCATATCCATTGCAGTGATGGAGTTGTAGCGGATGAGCGGTCCTTCGTCAGAGTTCTGTACGGTGAAAGTGCGCCGACAGGAGAATTCCGCTTTGTCAAAACCGTCGCTCTGGGTATTAGCTGCTTGCGTGTGAATCGTTTCCATCACATCGAGTGAGCGGTTGTAACAATGAAAGAGCAGGTCTTCCTTGTTTTTGATGTGGTAATAAAAGGCGCCCTTGGATACGTTCAATTGCTCGGCGATTTCATCCAATGACGTGCCGTTAAAGCCCTGTTTGTTAAAGAACCACGTGCCGGTTTTGAAAAATGCTTCCTGCTTTAACCGGTTGCGCTCCTCACGGTTGAAGCCCTGCAGATCAGTTACTTCTTCCTGCGCGCCGGTGATGTCAGCGGGTACATAGGCGCCATCACGACCATAGATACCGTTGGCCAACATGGAAAGTGCTTCTTTGCCTGTCGCTCTAACCTGGTCCGGCTCTATGGTGTGCAGCCATGAGAAAGTCCAGTCGACAGAGCCTAAGAGCGCGAGGGTGGTGGAGGTGGGGTCTACTTCACGTATAGCACCTTCGGCGATGCCCTGACGAATATACTCTCGAATGCGTTTGAACAATTCAATGTAGCGCCGCTCGACATCTTCGCGGTGTGGGCCTTTCAGGGCTGCGATTTCCAACAGAACAGCGATGTACGGTTCTCTACCTTCCTGGGCCGCCAGCCAGCTTTCGAAGTGCTGCAGGAAATAAGCAGAAGCGCGTTCCATAGGCCCGGAATGCTTCTGCTCAATGATGTCCAGATTGTGGTGATGGCGATCAAGCGCCGCCATATAGCACTGATAAATAAGCTCTTCTTTGGTCTTTACGTAGTAATACAGGCTGGTTTTGGTGAGCCCCAGGCTTTCGGCGATGTCTTTGAGGGTGGTAGCCCGCGAGCCCTTGGAGTTAAACAGTTTGGCGGCTTGCGACAAAATGGCAGTGCGCTTGGCATCGTGCTGCGCGGTGCGATTGAAAGGGGAGGAATCACCGCCTTGATGTGGGGGGGTATCTGTCGCCATACGAGGGTGCTCGCGTAAGCGCGGGGCACCTAACCTACTGTTAATTCTAAGATTCCAACTTTAAGTATTTTTTTTGTCGCTGTCCACACAAGACTGCTATATCGCGGACTGAGACATGTCGATTTTGACGTCAAGCCACTTGCGCGAGCGATAGCGACCGAAGAGGAGGGCGGCTTTGATGCTGTAATCGAGGAGCATGACCCCGAATATCCAATACACGGAGAAATCCAGCCAGAGGAAGATCAGGGCGGGAATCAGCCGGCCCCCTATAATGCCGCAAAAGGTGGCAATCAATGGGAAGCGTGTATCGCCTGCGCCTCTTAAGGCGCCTCCCACCGTGAACTCGCAGGCCATGAGTGGCTGGGCGACGGCAATCATATAGATGAAGCTGACAGTGAGTTCGATAACCACGGGGTCATCAATCATGAATTCCGCCAGACTCTGCGCAAACCAGGCCAACAGGATGGATAAAAAAGTCATTGCGGCCAATGCCATACGAAGAGAACGTGATACCGCCAACATGGCCTGCTCCGGTTCGCCCGCTCCCAGTTGCTGGCCTACCAGCGTGGCAGTCGCAATGCCAAAGCCGAAACCGATCACGATGGAAAACCCCACCAGGCTAATGCCGATACCATAAGCGGCATAGGCCTCGGTGCCGTATTGCGCGATGATGGCAAAGAAGGCGAGAAAGGCGACTTGTACAATCCCCTGCTCCAAAACGGAGGGAGCGCCGATACTCACCATTTGACGTGCCGTGGGCATATCAATACTGAGCCGTTTGACGGGCTGTAGATTGAAATTCCCCCGCCACCAGACAGCAACAAAAACGATAGTAATGAGCGCGGCACCAAAACTGCCGCCCAGAGATACCCCTGCAACGCCCATCTTCGGCAATGGGCCAATACCAAAGGCCAACATGTAGGCGAAGCCTATATTGAGTGATGAACTCGCCAGCAGGAACCACAGGGGCGTGATCACATCGCCGGTCGCACGCAGGGCGGTGCCCAGCATCATGTTGATAGCCGCGAATATGTTGAACAGGCCAAGCCAGAAGATAAAGGTGGCGGCCAGTGCGGTGGTCTCTTCATCAAGCCCGAACAGCCCTGCGATCGCTTCGGGCATGACCAGTACCGGCACGCTGAGCATTGCTGCCAAGCAAATGGCGATGGCGATCGATGTCCAGCTGACGATTTCCGCCTGCTTGATATGGCCTGCACCCCAGGAGCGGGCGATCATAGCGGTGGTGGCGACCGAAACGCCCATGAGGATGGCTTGTACGAGGAAGAATACCCGGTGCCCTGTAGTGACGGCAGCCACGGAAGAGGTGCCCAACTGGGCAACGATCTTAATGTGTATAAAGCCTACCGTAGTGAACAGCAGATTCGAGATAATAGTCGGCCATGCCAACTGCCAAACACGGGAGTTGGTTGATGATTGACTCGATGGCTGTGAACTGGACAAGTGGGAATCCTACTAGTGGAGACCCATTCTACCATTTTCGCGGCGCGCTTGGTGGCTCAGGCCAGTTTGGCGCACTCTTTATGGCGGAAACAGTCGGCAGTGTGGTCGTTGACCATGCCCGTTGCCTGCATATGTGCATACATTATGGTGGAGCCTACGAAGGTAAAACCGCGCTTTTTCATATCTTTGCTGAGCACATCTGACACTGCAGTGGTGGCCGGCACGTCACGCATGCTTTTTGGTTTGTTCTGTAGGGGTTCGCCATCTACAAAGCCCCAGATGTACTCCGAAAAGCTGCCGAAGGACTCCTGCACCTCTAGAAAGGCCAGCGCGTTCTTGCGCGCACCGTATACTTTGAGGCGATTGCGCACGATGCTTGGATCCAGAAGGAGCTTGTCTAGCTTTTTGTCGGTATAGCGCGCTACCTTTTGAACATCGAAATTAGCAAACAGCTTTCGGTAGCCTTCACGTTTGCGCAAAATGGTAATCCACGAAAGGCCAGCCTGCGCTCCCTCGAGAATCAGGAACTCAAATAGCGTTTGGTCATCGCGTACGGGCACGCCCCATTCTTCATCGTGGTACGCCATGTACAGCGGATCGTCACCGCACCAGGAACAGCGAGTTTTCATAGATGTTGCCTCCAAAAGATCATTATGGGCGGCGTCTGTGTGGGTGTCCATGCGGCATCCATACGGCAAAAGCGTTCAACAGCGTGCGGCTGCGTAAGGCAGTGGCAGCCATTTTTCTGCTGTGCCAAACTATCCGCCCCGAACAGCGGCGAACCTTCAATGACCGATACTATTGTTTATCAAAAATCAGGCCACGTGGGCCGATTAATCCTGAATAACCCAGCGAAACACAATGCATTGGGACGCGAACAGCTTGAAGGCATTCAACGTTGTCTGGAAGAAGTGGCGGACGATGAAGAAGTTCGCGTATTGGTGTTAACGGGCAACGGCGAAAAGACGTTTTGCGCCGGTGCCTCGCTACAGGAACTCAGCGGTGGCGAAATAGGCGACGATGCGTTTCAGGCAATGACTCTGGCTTTTTCGAAGCTGGCGATACCTACCATCTGCGCGCTGAACGGCAATGTTTTTGGTGGCGGGGTTGAATTGGCATTGAGTTGTGATTTTCGCATAGGCGTGAAGGGTAGCCGAATGCGCGTACCCGCTGCGGTGATCGGTTTGTGTTATCCCCTTTCAGGCATTCAGCAGTTTGTAGCGCGCCTTGGGCCGCACATCGCGAAACGCATTCTCGTGGCATCGGAAGAGTTCGATGCAGATACCATGCTGCAGATAGGGTTGCTCGATCACCTGGTGCCTGTTGCAGAGCTGGAAGCGGCGACAGAGAAACTTGCTCAGCGTATTGCCGGGCTAGCGCCACTGGCAGTGCAAGCGATGAAGAGCATTCTGCAGGAGGCTGCGCAAGTTAATGTGGATGTAGAGAGGGCAGCTTCTTTATCCAAGATGTGTTTGGATTCAGAAGATATTCAGGAAGGCTTTGCGGCAAAACGTGAGAAGCGGGAGCCGCAGTTTAAAGGTCGTTAACCCGCGGCGTTGGCAGGTGATAACGGGCCGTGGCAATTTAACTGCCTGTCTACTGCCATCCACGGCATGCCTAGCTTCTCCAGCCACTTGATACCGCTGGCTTCGGTTTTCAAGCGCGCCACGCTTGCTGCGCTGCAGGCGGTGAGACAATTCTCGGCAATGACGGCTACGCAAAGTAATCCTGGAATGGGCTGGCCATCCACGGGGCTTAAAGCCCGGCCAAAACGCTCGCCGTCGTAAAGTGCAGCCTGCTCGTAGTCGCCACGCATGGCATAGCCTTTGTTATTCAACTTCAAGCGAGCGATAGCGATGCGGTTGCCCTTGGGAAAGCGCACACCCACCATCCAGTTGGCACCATCGGGCTGTTTGCCGATGGTGGCGATGTCCTGATCCATTTCTATCAGCGCATGATTGGCGCCGTTCCTGATCAACAGCTTGCGCAGAGAATCTATCGCATAAGGCCGAATACAGCTGTTGAGATCAACCAACATGCCTTTTCTCGACAGATGCGCGCCCGCTTCATTCAGCTCCAGATACTGCCAGCCTACTAATTTGATCATCCCTTGCAGTTGATCGGGCGAGGCGAGCAATTTGCCTGAGCTGTCGTAACAGTTTTGCAGCAGACGGGTGGTGGGGTCGAAGATGTGCTTGCTCTCTTTCCACAGTGCGTTGATATACGCGAATAAACTGCGTGCCTCAGCATCCAGTGAGACGACTGCACCGGTGCCTGCAGCCTGATTGATGCGGCTAGTGATGCTGTCGGGGTGGTAGGAACTGAATTTTCCTTCCAGCCTTTCCATCTCTTCCTGACATAGAGACAGGAGCGCCTTGCCGCCACCGTCAATGTTCTCGACGACGATATGGCAGGCTCTGCCGAAAGCCTGTAGCCTCAGTTCGTTTTTTTCCATGTGTTTGATTTAGACGTCACCGTTACTAGTAGCCAGACCAGTGCAACGCGGCTTCTTTTATACGCTCATCGTTTGCCCCAGCGGGGATCAATGTAACATTGTAGGTGGTGGTGTGACTAGATTTGATGGTGCGGGGAGGGGGGGTTAGTCGAATTCTATGCTTGGGACGGTCACTGAGATTGTTGTACCACTCGTCATCGCGTACACCACGGTACCGCCAATCGTCGCAGCGAGGGAGTGCACAACGCCGGTACCGGAGCTCTCGTTCGCCGCCTCTACAATATTGGCCGGTGCGCCCACGCCGTTATCGCGAATGACGAGCTTTTGTGCGATCACATAAGACTCGTCGCCGGTCACGCCTTTCAGAGCGATGGTTATGTAGTTCGCCTCTGACTCCGGCAAGAACGCATGCTGAAGGCAGTTCTGGGCTAGTTCATAGATCACCACCGCTAGGGGGGTAGCGATTTCCGCCCGTATCATTCTGGAAGGGACATCGTTAATCGTAATAATGGTTTCCGGGTCTACCTCCGATTGTGCGATCAAATCAGCCATCACGAGATCGACATACTCATGCATGTTCGCGAGCGAGCCCCCCGCTTGGAAGTACACGCACTCTCCCAGGTGAGCCAGAGCAGCCACGCGTTTGGTGCAGCGGTCGGGAGTAGCCGAGCCATCGCTTCGATCTTCCGCTTCATTGGTAATGAAGCCACCAACCAGTGAAAGCGTCGAAACATTGTGTTCATACGCCGAGCGTACCAAATCTTGCTGTAACTCCAGCTGCTCTTGCATGTCGTCATCTGCTTTCTCTTCCGCCGCATGCATCTCAATCGCCATCTCGGCAGCCCGGCGATCAATAGCATAGCTTTGATAGATACGATGAGTGCCCCACAGCATCAGCGCAAACACCCCTGCGTAAGTGCAAAATGCCCACCACATAAGCCAGGGAGGAGGCAGCACCTGAACCTTGATAGACACACCCTCGCGGTTCCAGATCCCGGCAGAGTTCGCGCCTTGTGCACGAAATACGTATTCGCCCGGGGGAAGGTTGGTATACGTGGCTGTATTTTTACGACCGCTTTCGATCCATTCGGGGTCGAAGTTCTCGAGAGTGTAGCGGTATTGGTTTTTGTCGGGTTCCAGGAAGTCTAGGACGGCGAATTTGAAGGTTATGTAGCTGTCTTTGTGGGTTAATTGGAGTGTGGTGGGTTTGTGGGCCCCAATGTCAAGTAACTGCTCGTTTCCAGGGAATTCCAGCCCAACGATTCGCATTTTGGAGGCGAGGCTCCTAGTCTTGATTTCGGAAGGGTGAAATCTGTTGTATCCCTTTGGGCCACCAAAATAAATATGTCCGGAACTGCTAGTTAAAGAAGCTCCAAAGCTGAAATCAGTGTCCTGAAGACCGTCTATTAAGGAAAACCTCTCGATGAACCTGCCATGGTTGTCCAATTTTACAATTCCATTTTGAGTGGAGCACCAAAGGAATCCGGCACTGTCAATTTCGATTCTATAGATTGTTGCGGAAGCTGTGTCTTCGCCACGACCAATTGCCTGCAGCGTAAAATCGTCCTTGGTCCGATACTCGGATGACCATTTAAAAACGCCATTACTTTCGGTGCCTATCCAAAGCTCTCCCTGATCGTTTTCCGCTAGTGAATAGATGTGTGGAGAATTACCTTCGATATCAAAATCAAAGTTTAGTAGCTCAAAACTATCCCTGTCGCGTACATACCGATAAATTTTGTTGAGTGCCACCGCAAGTAGAGTTCCGTTATCGGAGACGTGGAGAACTGTAATTGCGCTTTCGGGGAGTCCTTTTGGTTTACTGGCATAACTATAAAACGAATTTCCGTCATAGCGATACAATCCATGATTGTAAGTCGCCACCCAAATATTCTCGTATTCACCGTCTTCCAGAATAGAAGTAACGCCGACATTACCGCTGATGGGAAAGTCGAGGCGTTGTATTTCGCCGGAGAGCGAATCCATAACCTGGAGTCCGCCCCCATAGAACCCCACCCAGATTTTTTCTTCTTTGCGAAATAGAGCTGTGACGCGATGATCGGCCAGCGGTATGCCATTCGCGGGTGGACGGTATTTTTCATGGGACCCTCTCTCCGCATCATAAATGAAAAGCCCACTGTAGGTGCCTAGCCATAACCGGCCCGACGAGTCTTCTTCAAACGCCAGAGTTTCATTCACTGACCCAGCTTCGAATTCACTGAATCGCTCTAGAACAGGAAAGGACAGAATATCGAGGCCGCGATGAGTGCCTATCCAAATGTTTGCTCCGTCGAAGTGAACACTCTCAACCGTGGGGTCAGATAAACCTAGGCTGAAGTCTTTGAAATGTGACAGATCCATGGCAGAACTAAACAATCCAAGGCTTGATGCGATGTAAATCTGGTCGTCGATAATGAGGAGATCATTGATAACTCCAGAAATTCTCCCATCTATGCTTCGTCGGGCGACGATAGTTTCACTATCTGTGTCCAAATTTAAAACTTCCCCCAAATCTGTTCCAATAATTAAAGTTCCATCATTGGCCATAGCCATGGCTGTCACTCTGGAATTTTCTTTTTGTCCCGGTTTTCCAATATAAATATTTTCTACGGTGTGGTTCTGAGGGTTCAATTTTGCGAGTCCTGATTTTCCCCCGATAATTAGTTGGCCATTCGAATTCTCGATAATGATCGGGTACGACCCCGTGATTTTAATTAAGTCAGAGTCTATGAACCACTCCCGAGCTACTATGTATTCGTTGTTAATCAAAGCAATTCCGTTTTTCGAGCTGACCCAGATGTTCCCGTTGTCGGCAATAAAAGTTTGAAGAGCAAGGAAGTCAGAAGGGGCGTGATTTCCGAGTATGGGCTGAAATCCATCTGATCTATTTTGTAATTTGAGAATGTCCCCGCTTTTCGTTGTAACGATGATTGAGCCGGAGGCATCTTCTGCTAAATCGGTGATGTTTGAAGAGGGAATCCAATTTGGGCTGGGCTCTCCAGAACTGAATTTTTCTAATCGAATTCCATCAAACCTAAACAGCCCGTTCTGAGTTCCAATCCAGAAGTTGTAACTACTGTCTTGAAATATCTCCATGATCGGAGGTTGAGTTGTCAGGTTGGATAGGGGAGCTGTTGTTAGCTTTGGTTGTATCCCAAAGGAAGGGTGTATTGTTGACAGTAGTGTGGCGAAAATACACGCCATCAGTAATCGCTTCACAATGAGCCTTCAGTGAAGGTGCTGATGCGGATACAAAATATCTTGCCCCCAAATATACATAGCATCAAAAATTATTGGCTGGAAGGAATGAGCGCATTGAAGATAACTATAGGACGAGATTGTAGGATCGACAAGTTGAGGATGAGTTGACGGTAAATGCAGCTTGTAGCTCATATTTTCCAGTGAAGAATTTGGTGGTTACCAATCTCTAATAATCAAACTCTGTAGAAGTTAATCTACAAATTCCACTTCAAATTTGTGAACGAACTCGACATAGGCACTTTTGAGTGTTTCCAATTCCTCCGGCATCGAATTCAAATCCTGCTTTCTTCCATCACTTTCCATCTGAGAGGCGATAGCCGTGATGCGCTTTGCCCCCATGTTGGCGCTCATGGATTTGATTGCGTGAGCTGTCTTATACGTATTGTCACTGTCAGCACTCGCGATCTGCGCGGCTAATTCTTCCAGTTTCTCGTCCATTTGATCTTTATACCCTTCGAAGATGGAGGGTAAGATCGGTTTGCCGGTTTGTCTTTCAACATCCCGAATGCTTTCTATGGCAGAGAGGTTCAGTATTTCAGATTTGTCAGGCTCTTCTACTTTCTTGGGGACTTCAGGGATGACTTCCACTGGAGGACTTCTATCCACAGAAAGCCTGCCGACATGGGCTTCAAGGTCTGACAGCGTAAATGGTTTTGTTAGAAATGCGTTCATTCCTGCTTGCCTGCAACGCTCTCGATCTTCTTTGCTGATGCCGGCCGTAAGCGCAACAATATGAATCGGCGGTGTTTCATTTTCTGCTTCGAGTTCTCGGATTTTACGAGTAGCAGCATAGCCATCCATTACAGGCATCTGGCAATCCATAAAAATCAAATCGAAACTATTTGATAGGCATTCCGAGATGGCCGCTTCGCCATTTTCGGCTATAGAGACATCGTGGCCTAATAGCTGAATCATTTCAGTGACAATTTTTTGATTGGTTACTACGTCCTCGGCCACAAGTATATTTTTCTTTCTGGTGGTGGGCCTGTTTATTTTAGTGGTCTCTATGTTTTCAGGGGCGTCGCCTCTTCCAAGAGCATCAACGAGAGCTTTGGTAAGGTTCTTGGAAGTGATCGGTTTTGCAAGGTTAACCCAAGCTTTAGGCGGTGTGGGCAGGTGTTCTGACGAAAGCGGTCTTAACAAAATCACCAGGCTGATGTCCGCTTTTTCGGCCGCTGCAGCGATTTCACGAAGGTCTAACGAGGGCTCAAAATCAATAACCAGAATGCCTTTCTGTAGGGTGCTGAAGCCTCCCTCCCTTGCGGTTGTCAGTGGTGTGCAGGTGATACCAGAAAGGTTGAGATGGCTTTCTATCATTTGGTATGTAGAAGGGTTAGATGCAATTATCTGTGCCTGGAGAGAGCTAAACTGATCTTGCTGACTCGTGTCATCCATGGCTATCTGTAATGGTATCGATAGAGTAATTTTTGTTCCCTTACCTACGGCAGACTGGACAACGATATCCCCACCCATTAAATCAATATATTGCCGAGAGATTGTTAGCCCCAAGCCTGTTCCACCGTATTCGCGAGTGGTGCTTGTGTCTGCCTGTGTAAAGGCTTCGAATACTTTGCTCTGAGTGGCTTCGTCCATGCCTATACCGTCGTCTTCCACGCTGACATGAATGACGGTTTGGTCTAGGTTCGATTGGCTTACCTTGCAGGATGCGCGTACGTTTACATTGCCTTCATGGGTAAACTTTATCGAATTACTTACCAAGTTCATTACTACCTGGCGAATTTTGGTTGGGTCTCCCATCAAAGTAGATGGTACGGATGGGTCACAAATGTTGTTTAGCGAGAGCCCTCGCTTGTTGGCCGGCTCAGCCTGCAGGTAGCAAATATCATCGAGAAGCTCAGTTAGATTGAATTCTGTTTCTTCCAGTTCAACCTTGGCGGCTTCTACTTTGGAGAAATCCAGAATTTCGTTAATCAAGGAGAGCAATGACTCTCCGCTGTTGCGAGCGGCATTGGCGAATTGTTCTTGCTGGTCGTTGAGATTAGTGTGTAGGAGTAGCTCGGTCATGCCAATGATGCCATGCATTGGTGTTCGGATTTCATGGCTCATGGTGGCTAGAAATTCTGACTTGGCTTTGGTGGCCTCTTCAGCAATTGTCCGCGCTTCCTTCAAGTCAGTGGTTCGTTCTTCTACTCTTTGTTCCAGTACCCTTTGTATCTCCAAAGCTTGTCGAGCCTTACGGGCTTGTTGATAGAAAAAGAATCCTATTACTCCGGCGGCAAACATTGCATAGAATGCATAGGCTATGGGGCTTTGCCATGGAGGGGGCGCGACCTTGATAGGAATGTTAAGGCCATTCCAGTTCCATGTTCCATTCGGACTTGCCGCTGCTAATTTTAGGCTGTAGGTGCCAGCGGGAAGGGTTGTGAAGGAAGCCACTGCATCGGGAGATATAACCCATTCGGGATTCACACCTTCCAATTTATACGCGTAATTTATGAGATCGGGATTTGAGTAATCTGCGGCAAAGAATTCAATTGAAAGAATTCGGTCTTCGTATCCGAGGTCTATGACCTTAAGATCCTGGTACGGAACATCATATTCACGCCTTTGATTCATTACTTTAATTTGTGAGATGGATACTTCCGGTGGTTTTCTGATTATTTCAGAAAACTGAGGGTCAATTATGTTGAAGCCGCGAATGCCTCCAAAGTAGATGAGGCCTGATCTGGATTTGAAGGATGCGCCAAAGTTAAACTCTGTCGCTTGTAGGCCATCCCTAACTCCATATTGATGGACTTCCAGAGACTTTGGGTGAATTCTAGTAACACCTTGATTATGGGAAACCCATACCCAGCCATTGTTGTCGCCTTGTATCCCGTAGATGTTGAGACTTGGTAGTGAGATGTCCTCCGAAAAATGGCGGACATTCATTCGTAGCCGTTTTCTTTCCTGGAGAGGCCAGAGGTTTAGCCCGCCGCCAGCACTCCCAATCCACAAGGTACCGTCGATATCCTCGTAAAAACTCCAGGGAATATTGCTGGAGAGGCCATTGGGATCATTTCTCTCTGAGAAGTACCGCTCAAACAGGCGAGTAGTTGGGTCAAAACGATTTAGACCATTCTCCGTCCCGATCCAGATATAGCCTAGGGAGTCCTCAAAAATTGCTAGAACCATGTTACTACTGAGAGAGGAGGCGTCATCAATGTTATTTGTGACCGTTACAAAACTATCGCTTTCCGCCTCATAGATGCTCATTCCCCCGCCGTAAGTGCCTACAAGCAACTCTCCTGTCGAGGTACGGAGCATGGAGGTTATTCCATTTCCGCCGATACTGGAGGGTTTTAGAGGGCTATGTTTGTAATGCATGACCTCATTTGTATCTAGCCTTATTCTTTGTAGTCCGCTCTCATATGTCCCGACCCATAATGTATCCTCTTCCGCAAGAAGGCTCATAACTCTCGGGTCAGCTATGGAGGTTTCACTGTAATCGTTGATCCAAATGAACCTTTCGCTGCCAGGCTTGAGCCGATTCAGGCCGTCATCAGTGCCAACCCAAATACTGCCATCCGTAGTTTCTGTGAATGCATTTACAATGTTATTTGATAGATTACTCTGCAAATTATCGTATTTCTGAAAATCGGTTTTCATACCTGATGCCAAACCTGAAGACGTACCCACCCAGTACTTGCCCTCTCGAGATTGATAGACGCTGATTACGCGATCCTCGAGTAGTCCGGTATTCTGGTTAGAGTAGCGACTAAAGTTATTGGTTTCCGGTAGGTATAGGTCTAGGCCCTCCATTGTGGCAACCCATATGGCCCCTTTATCATCTTCAAATATGTCTGAGACCTGATCTGAGGACAGCGACCTGGTGTTATCCCCGCTGTGTTTGAAGTTGATCGCCTCTTTGCGCTTGGCGTTGTAACGCGTTACGCCATTCTCTGTTGATGCGATCCATATGTTGTCTTGGCGATCAACTTCAAGGCGGTAGAGCCAGCCTGCGGCAATTGAATTAATGTTCCCAGCTTTAGAGGTATGAGCTGTAACGTTTTTCGTAGGCGGGTGAATCTCTAACAGTCCGCTCCGTTCAGTTGCTGCCCATATTGTTCCATCGCGGGTTTGCCCAAATGAACTTACTACCCCTGTATGCTCGATACCATTTGTTCCAGACCTATAATGGTGAAAGGAACGATCCTGCGGATTAAACTGGCTGAAGCCATCTACATAACCAAGCCACAAATTTCCATCGCTGTCGCAAAAAATGGTCCTGACGTCATTTGATAGTGGGGTGTTTAAATTGTTCGGGTCAGCGTAGAGGGCTTCGAAGCCATTTGAGATCGAATCGTAGAGGACTAGACCACTTTCTCTTGTCGAAAGCCACAATCTACCTTCGAGATCTTCTGTTATCCGAGAGATATTGTTATCAGGCAATGAGCTGGGATTGGTAGGAGAGAAGCGGTAGCTCTCCAATTCGTGTCCGATGTACTTATTTAGGCCTTCCTGCGTGACGAGCCACAGGGCCCCGGTGGAATCCTGAAAGGCTTGGCCTACATTCCGTTGAGTCAGCTTGTCGGAAAAGACCGCAAGCTGGAAATTGATTTTGGTCTCTGAACGAGGAAGGTCACTTAGGCTGCTGGATGCATGGGTAAGCAGAAAAACTATGACAAAAATCCAAAGTCTCATAGATGTGCTTAGTGGCCAGTAGATTTTGGCTAGTTTACGGTATAAGGGGTTTTGTATCTAGGAGTAAGCTTGCTTGCCCGGGAAGTTTTAGGCTAATAATAAGTAAAACGACGCTTTAGCGGGGGAAGGCTCCCCGCCGATAAGCGCCTTTTAATCGAAGCGTTTTCTAGATGGAGTGTCTAGTTACGACCCCAACCACGACCAGTTTGCTCGGAGATGCTGTTGCGACCCCAACCACG
>JBLFWP010000045.1:0-28020 GCA_047611225.1 Halioglobus sp. | reverse complement strand
GCATCAACCAAGGGTGTGGGTATGAGGAGAGACCATTGCCATCAACCTCACGGCGGAAATTGTCCAACTGATCTTCGCTGAAACGCCCCTCCAGAAAGGAACGAGCATAAATTCCCGGCGCAATGTGCCCCTGATAGAACACCAGATCACCCGGGTGGCCGGCGTCAGTGCCGCGGAAAAAGTAATTGAAGCCAATATCGTAAAGCGTTGCACTGGAGGAGAAGCTAGAGATGTGGCCGCCAAGACCGTCGTCATTGTCGTTCGCCCGCATCACCATCGCCAGCGCATTCCAGCGCACCAGAGAGCGAATGCGCCGCTCCATGAACAGGTCGCCGGGCATCATCTTTTCTTCGCTGGGCGCTATGGTATTTGAGAAAGGAGTGGTAGTCGCCGCAGGCAAACTGATGCGCGATTCCATGGCATGTTTGGCCAGCTCAGTCAGCAGGAAAGAGGCCCGTTCAGGACCTTCGTATTTGGCTACTTCATCAAGTGCATCCAGCCACTCGCGGGTTTCAAGAGGGTTCGAATCTTCGTTCATACCAGTACCAATGCTCCTGAGCGATCGTCCATGACCGGATTGTTTCGTATTGTTAGTTCTATAAAAGAACTAAATTCTATGTATTTGATATTTATTGTTTTTACTTGTCTCTATGTGACATTCGAGGGACGATTGACACGATTAGATAGCCGTCAATAAGCTCACTATAACTGACAAGGGATTACTATACTATTTAGTTCTATATTGGAACTTTTAATTAGAAGAGACAGTGCAGAAGCCCCGGCAGTCATTGCCAGGGTGCCAGGCCTATAAAACTCTATTGGTCAGGAGAACATCGCAGCGAGCGCTGCACCATCC
Source organism: Halioglobus sp. (assembly GCA_047611225.1). Taxonomy (GTDB): domain Bacteria; phylum Pseudomonadota; class Gammaproteobacteria; order Pseudomonadales; family Halieaceae; genus Marimicrobium. The sequence continues at coordinate 27,164 of JBLFWP010000045.1, read as the reverse complement.
TATTGGAGCTCGTAACTTTCGTGAGAAGCCTTGATATCGTCCGCACTGTTGAAGGTTTTGGTTTTGGCTTCGGCCTCAGGGTATGTCTTCCAGCGCCCCGGTGAGATCACCCGCAGGGAATGACGTTGCTGCAGAAAAACCTGCTGATAGTAGGCTGTCCAATCGTCTAGTGTGAGAGCACCCACTGCATCAGCCAAATGCTGACGCTGCTCGAAATCCCAATGCTTGCGGGCAATTGATTGCCAATAGAACTCAGAGCGCTGTGCGAGATTTTTATCCGGCCGCAAAATATCACTTACCAACGCTACCCTGTGCCGCTCGAATTGCGCTTCATTCAGGCTGGGCAGCACACCCTGCATAAAGACTTCCATGGCCTGCGTGACTGCGCCAGCATCGGCCACCGGAGATTGCACCAACAGCACCAGGCCGGGCACATCCAGCTTGGCCCAGGAAAATGCGCTTACGATATAGCCTAGTTGTTGTTCGGTGCGTAACTGCTGAAAGAATCCAGAGGTCATAATCTGTGCGGTCAGCGAAGTTGCAGCCCTATCGGTCCAGCTCAATCCCCTGCCCTGCAGATACCACGCGGTCACTGAATCGTCGTGCGGAATATCCACTGCATACAGCGCAGCTTCGCCAGATTCCAGTTTCGTCAGTCTAAGTGGCGGCATAACCGGTGCCGGCTCATCGCTCAACAGCGCCGCCAACATATCGGAAACAGCATCCACGGCACCACGCTCGTAGTTGCCGTGTAGCAACACCTCAGCGGAAGCATTGTCCCAAAACTCAGCCACATACTGCTTGAGGCCGTTCAGGTCAGTCTCCTCTAACGCTGCAATGGCAGCCTGCTCGCCCCAACTTCCATACACCAGAGCCTCTCCCAGGTCATCCATCAACTGGCTGCTGGGCCGCTTGGCCACACTGTTTTTGAGACTGCGAATCATGTCGTTGCGAATATTATCAAATCGCTGCGGGTCAAAATCAGCGGCTTTAACGTTGTCCAACAAGCGCTGTAGCAGCAAGGCCTGCTTATCGTTGTAGCCCCGTAGTTTCAAGCTGATTCCCTGGGAGTGCCGATAAAAACTGAAGCTCAGACCAGCCAGCCGCGCAGGATAAGAAAATTCGTTTACCTGATCTGTCAGCATTGCCGCGTATAGCGCCGCTTGCGCTGAATTGAGCGCGTTTTGCCCGATGTCTGGCGATCGAAAATTAATATAAGTCCCACCTTTTGGCAGCCGGAACTCGTCGTCGGGCATAAACCAAATCCGCTGTCGCGCGGTCTCCAGCACTACCTCAGGGATCTCAGGCACTTCTCTGGGCAGGCGAACGAGCGAGACATCTTCAGCGATAAACTCATTCGGAAAAGGCAAATGCAGCGCCTTAGCACCAGGGTCGTCCGCCGCGATGGAAATTTCTGATACGTCCAATGGCGCTTTGGAGTAATGCACCGAGTAAAGCTCAGACACTGTATCGGTTGCCGCCGACGCATGGCTCAATACAACCAGCGCATTGTCAGGCCGAATACCAGCTGTCACTTCGGTGAGCATTTGCGGATCATAGCGATCCATCATGTAGGGGCCGCGCAGGGTATCTTGTGGAGCATAGTCGAGCATGCCGCTGGCAAGATCGCTCACGTAGCGCATAGGGCTGCCCTGTTCTTTGTAGCGGAAGCTCAGTTTGGCGAGGTTCGATTGCTCTTCATAGAGCCAATCGCGAGGGCCTTCGGCTCGCACCATATCCATATAAGCAAACAGAAGCTGCAGCACGCGGTCCGGATCTCCTATGCCTTTTTCGGTGAGCGATATATCCACGCTGAACAGAGCTCCACCACGCCAGCCCAGCCCAACTCCGGCAGCCAACGATTCCGCCAAGCCCTCTGCCTTGAATTGAGAAAGTAAACTGCCGCTGCCCTCATGGCCTATCAAGTTGCCCAGATAGATCAGCGGATGCTCGCGGTAGTTTTTGCGGTAATCGGCAATGGGGAAAAACAGCTCCATTTTTCTAGCCGTAGCGAGGGGCTTAACCTGCACCACCATAGGCAGGCTACCGGGCTCGAAAATCGGCGCATCCATAGGTTCATATTCAAACGACTTATTCGGCACCTGATTGAACATAGGTATCGCCATCGCTTCCAGCTCATCCAATGTGTGTGCACCAAATACTACCAAGCGCATTGCATTGGCCGAATAGTGCTTGGCGTAAAAGCGCAGCAGGTCTTCGCGAACAGAAGCGTCAGGCCGATCAGCCAGTGTCTCCAGGCTGCCCACACTGAACTGACTGAAGGAGTGATTCTGATTCATCACTTCCTGCAGCACATTCAGACCGCGGCGAGGGTCGCTTTTCAAACTCACCTGATACTCTGCTTCAACCGCGTTTTTCTCTCTGTCCACGTATTCGGCATCAAAACGCGGCGCGATAAAAAACTGCGCAAAACGGTCAAGCGCCTCTGGCAGGTGCGCAGCGTTTATATCGAAGAAATAATTGGTCTGTTCAAAACTGGTATAGGCGTTGCGATTGCCGCCGTGCTCCGTGACAAACTGTTCGTATTCCGCCGCATTGGGGTATTTATCGGTGCCCAGGAACAGCATATGCTCCAAAAAGTGCGCCAAGCCCTCGCGATCAGCCGGGTTATCGCCACTACCTACCCGTACCGCGAGGGACGCGGCAGCCTTGGGCGATTCAGGGTCTGAGATCAGCAACACTTCCATAGCATTGTCGAGAGTCAGTAGTCGATACTGATAGTCATCGTTCTGGCTTTTTACCGGCTGCCCTTCCTGCACAGAGGTAGTGGCACAAGCCACCATAAGCGTCGCCAAAGAAAGACATATTAAGGGCTTGCGCCCGCTAAAAGAAAACCGCGAGAACATCTACTACTCCAGTAAAATTACAGTTGTTCGTCAGCCGAAATCGCGACGGGCGCCGGAGTGGGCCATGCGCTGATAATCGCCTTGATAAGAGTCGCCAGCGGGATAGCAAAGAACACTCCCCAGATACCCCAAATTCCACCAAAAAAGAGGACAGCCAGAATAATGGCCACGGGGTGTAAATTCACCGCCTCGGAAAATAAAAACGGCACAAGTACGTTGCCATCCAATGCCTGAATGATGAAATAGCTACCAAACAGATAATAAAATTCGTTACTCAGGCCCCATTGGAAAAAACCAACGAAGAGCACCGGGAAGGTCACCAGCGCTGCGCCAATATAAGGAATGATCACCGACAGGCCCACCAACAGGCCCAGAAGAGCAGCGTAATTTAGACCCAGCCACACGAAAGTAAAGTAAGCCACTAAACCAACGATCACCACCTCAACAACTTTGCCGCGGGCGTAATTGGCGAACTGTACGTTCATCTCACTCCAGATACGGTCCAGTAGCGGGCGCTCAGTGGGTAAAAAACCGCCAAACCAATCGACTAGCTGCTGGCGATCCTTGAGAAAGAAAAACACCAGCATGGGAATCAGGATCATATAAATCATCACGGTGAGTAGACCTGGAATTGAAGCGAAGGTACGTGTGACTACGCCCGGCCCCATGCCCGCCAGCTCCGCCTGTGCCATAGAAACAATGTCGCTGATTTGCTGCGCCGTAAAGACATCTGGATAGCGCTCCGGCAGCACGTTGAGAAACTGCTGACCCTGTTCCAGCATGCGCGGCGCTTCTGCGGCAAGGCTCAATAGCTGACGCCACACCAAGGGCAACAAGCCAAGGCAGACTCCGAAGAAAATAGCGATGAACACCAGATAGGAGATGCCAACTGCTAACCAATGTGGGAAACCAGCATTCTGCAGCCGCAACGACAAGCCCTGATTGAGAAAGGCCAGCACCAACGCCGCGAGCAGCGGCGTAAGAATATCGCCAATGGTGATGAGCAGGAACACCGAAAGTGACAGCAACACGAGTAAGAGCACAGACTCCTCTTCGAACAGGTAACGGCGATACCATTTGTTAAAAATTTCTAGCACAGTGGCTCTAATCCTTTGTATTTACTGGAGTTACATCTGATTCTGGCTCAATGTTACTCACTTAGGTACTCACTTTGTCCGTAAGATTTGCTTATGCGGTGTTATTCTGGCTGGCTGGGCAGCTCGATACAAGTGTCACTTTACCGCTGTTCCATCGAATACGGTCATTCACTGGCTGTATGGCCTCATTCTGTAACTTGTTGAGACCTGTCTTACTGGTACTGACCAGTTAAAGACCAAATGCGAAGAGAGCCCTGCCTGAGCAATTCAAGCCACAGCTCTACTCCATTAAGTGAACGCACTCACCCTCAGATCACGATAATGCTGAGCTCTGATCAAGTGCCTTCCCAAATTGAAGAGATTGGAGACAACAGCATGGGCACCTAGAAATCGCTGAGCTTGCCTGACCCATTTGAACTTGCGCATGCCTCGCTCTCTTACCCGGGTCGCCTCATGCGATTGTTCCACTCGATTATTCTCATACTGCTGAGTACTGTAGATCACATCCGGTATCAACGCCCGGTGGGCAACGTCATAACTGCGCAGCTTGCCAGTTACGATCTTCCTGGGTTTGCTTCCACAATTCCGTAGCAGACGTTTGAAAAAGCGTTTGGCTACTGCACCATCGCGCTTTGCCTGAAGATATACATCAACGACTTCGCCATCTTGGTCTACGGCTCGCCAGAGGTAATGCTGCCTGCCGTTGATCTTGATAAATACTTCATCGATGTAGAAGGTGTCGCCGCAGCCTCGATGCTTTCGCTTCAACCTACGAGCATAAAGCGCACCAAATTTGATGCTCCAGAGGCGGATTGATTCGCGGGTGACGGTGATGCCTAGCTCAACCAGGAGATCTTCTATGTCGCGGTGACTTAGATTGAAGCGATGGTAGAGCCAGACAGCGTAGGCAATGATGTCTGGGGGAAATCGGTGACGTTTATATGTAGTCATACCCGATAAAGCGGGGCAGGCTCTCCACCGATTGTATCAATTTCGGGAGCTTAACTTGGCAGTACCCTGATGGACTCATGGCTAACGGTGACGCCGCGTTCAGCTAAGAGATCCTCAATATCACGGTGGTTGAGGTTGAACCTGTAGTAGATCCAGACCGCGTAGGGAATGATATCGGGAGGAAATCGGTGGCGTTTGTAGGTGTTCATGGGCCGAATCTACCAATGGCGGTGACTTAACTTGGTAGTTCACTGTGGTCTGTTCGCCTGAATCTGATAATCTGAGCGACACAGTCAGAGTTTCGCGCAGGAGAAAACACATGAAAGAATTGTTTGTCGGGGTATTTGTGGCTTGCCTATTGGGTTCAGCTGCAAAGTTTGCTTATGCACAAGCGGCTACAGATTCGGCAGTCACTGAAGTCGTTATCAGCACAGGTCTGGAGGGCGGCGGCTACTGGAATGCGGGCGAGCGACTGGCAGCGGCGGCGAGCGGTTCGGGCCTAACTGTTGAAAGCATCGTGAGTTCAGGCTCTCGTCTCAGCCTCGATCGACTCTACAGTGAGGAAAGTCCCGTGAGCCTGGCATTTGTTCAGGCAGACGCGTTGCAGTATTTTCTCAATGACAACCCCGCGGCGGCTGACCGATTTGAAAAACTGGAAACCATCGGTGAAGAGTGTGTATTTATCATCAGTGAAAAAGATGGAAATATAGCCTCGGACAAAGATCTTCAGAAGTCGGCAAGATTGAACATGGGTATCAGAAGCCCCAAGAGCGGTATATGGGTGACGTTCTACTACATGGCACACTTGGTGCCGGAGCTCTGGAGCAATACCACGCTTATGTATGGCGATACTGTGGAGATGATGACGGAATTTGCCCATCCGAAGACAAATGTTGACAGGACTGTAATGGTCGTTCATGGGACCAACGCAAATTCGCCGGAAATAGCGATGGTTGCCGCCAATCCCGACAAATTTCGTTTTGTCGAGCTCAGCGACAAACGCTTTACTCAGGGCACAGCAGATAAGGCGCCCGTTTATCACGCGATGAAAGTAAAGTCTGGTGTGGCTGAACATGAGCGCGCGGTGAAAACCTTCTGCGTACCAGGATTACTGCTGGCTAACACACAGAAACTGACCCCGGTACAGCACGATACAGTGACGAAAGTAGTTCTTGATCATTGGGATGAGATACATTTGAAGGATTAATGCTACGGTCAAAAAAGAGGTCGCGCTTGTTATTGGCGTGCGTGTGCATGGCGAATTACTAATTCACTCATAAAAATAATGAATTGGCCGTTCAGCCCCAGCTCGCAAGTTCGGTCCGGAAAACCGCTTAGAATTCGGTATCGACAAGTTAACTTCTCCAGACCGGCAAAAACTAGACTCTAGTCTCAAGTAACCACGCTGCTCCATTCTGCGAACGCACCTATCCTGAGATCCCGATAATGCTGAGCCCTAATCAAATGCCTTCCAAGATTGAATAGATTACTCACCACAGCATGCGCATCCAGGAATCTTTGAGCCTGACGCATTGATTTGAACTTACGCATGCCTCGCTCCCTAACACGTGTAGCCTCATGTGATTGCTCTGCCCGATTATTCTCATACTGTTTCGTACTGTGAATCGACTCGGGGATCAGCTCGCGATGCGCCGCACTATAGCTACGCAGTTTATCTGTCACGATCTTTCGGGGTTCGCCGCCATGGCTTCGTAGTAATCGCTTGAAAAAACGCTTAGCCGTAGCCCCATATCGCCTTTTCTGGAGATACACATCCACCAATTCACCGTACTGATCCACGGCTCGCCACAGATAATGATGCTTGCCGTTGATTTTGATGAAGACCTCACCGATGTAGAAGGTGTCGCCGTAGCCTCGGTGTTTTCGTTTCAACCGGCGTGTATAGATGGCGCCGAATTTGATACACCAGAGCCGGATAGATTCCCGGGTGACAACGATGTCTCGCTCCGCCAGGATATCCTCGATGTCGCGATGGCTGAGATTGAATCTGTAGTAGAGCCAGACAGCGTAGAAAATGATATCCGGCGGAAATCGGTGGCGCTTGTAAGTATTCATTGGCAGATTCTATCAATTTCGGCGGGCTAACTTGGCAGTACTGCCTGACCTGCAATAGATCGTCAGTGCCTTCTCAATCAAATAGGGCGGTAAATCAAACTGTCTTGTTCTGTCTTACAACGCGTGTCTTTCAAGACGTCACTCAATCACAACATCCGTCGTCTTCTTGCTTTGAGCACTTTCGTCAGAATCGGCGTTCCGCCGCCGGAGGTCTTTTTCCAGCACGATTTCCAGCCTGACTACCAGACTCCACACGCCCGCCCTCTCATCTTCGTACTCTAGCCGTCGATAGTTATACGCTGGCTCCAATTCTACGAATAGGAAATCCCTGTACATTTGACGCCGGAAGAGAAAGCCTAGTTTGTAGTTTTTGGTGTAATCCTCGCGTTGCGTTACGCCATTGATAGTCAGGAAAGTGTTGGTGGCAATGGGGCGCTTGGTATCTTCGAGATAGCGCTGGCTCAAGGCCCATTTACTGCGCCATTCGATGCCGTCAGTCTCCTCTCCGTACTTGATGCGGCCACTCCAGCGCAATAAATCGTCGTTGGCCTGCACACGGTACAGGTCGATCTGGCTTGTGGAGAAGACGCCTTCGCCGTCTTCCCACTGCAGGCGCTCCAAAAAACGGTAGCTGGAAACATTCCCAATCGACCCCTCATTGCGGTAGCGCACACCGGGACGAACATTGCTGGAGGCCCAGCCCAGAGTGAGATCGAAGCGCGATTTACTTCCCTCCGACAAATTGTATTGCAAGCTGAGGCTGTCTTCGTCCTCTCGCTCATCTTCGTCTACGTGCTCTTCCTCACTGCCCGAGAACACCAGGTCCAGACGTTGGGAAATTTTCGGCAGCTGAACTTTTCCCCGCAAGCGCACTTTAAAGTCGTGGCCATCGTCACCGTCCCAGTCGTCGATGAAATGCATGCGCAAAAAAGATTCGGCTTGCTCCAGATCGTTTAGCGGGTCGCCGAAGAAATCATCCATCCATTGGGTGAGGGCCTGAGCCCGATTTGTGGCATAGACGTGACTGTCGTCCACCCAGTTGATAGGTTCTTCAGGGGTATCAGTATCCTCTTCCTGAGAGTAGGCGAAACCGGAAATAAGAAGGAGGATAATGAGTGTCCAGATTTTCACAACGGGACAGTGAGGCCTCTTATTGAATTAGTTTTATTTAAGGATACACCACGCGCCATGGAAGGGTACTGACAAGTTAACTTAAGGCTATGGGCTGGAGCTACACAATCTGGGCTTGAGTGACCTGAACTTCGTCATCAGCCCCCACTTTGAACCGCACTACCATGATTTGGTCGCTCTGAAATTCCACTTTTCGAGTAAAAGTAAGTTAACTTGTCAGTACCGCTTGTAGGTATTCATCGCCAGATTCTACCAGTATGGGCTGGTTAACTTGTCGGTACCGTCTATACTGCCCAACGGTATCCGATTCGGTTTCGAGCACAAACTATTGAGTTGGTATTTAGAACCTGAGATTATCCAAAATATTTTTATTTAATCTTTTAACTTACGGAAGAACGACATGCTAAAAAAAGGGAATTTGAGAATTTGGTCGCTCGCTTTGTTGATGCTAAGCAGCACTGCAATGGCAGCAAAAAAACCCAATATTCTTGTTATGTGGGGCGATGATATAGGCGTTTGGAATACCAGTGCCTATAACCGGGGTGGTATGGGCTATAAAACGCCCAATATTGACTCAATTGCAGATGAGGGCGCTTTATTTACTGATATGTATGCGCAACAGTCTTGTACGGCTGGCCGGGCGTCATTCATCCTGGGCCAACAGCCCTTCCGCACAGGTTTGTTGACTATTGGTATGCCGGGCAGTGACCAGGGTATTCCCGACTGGGCCCCCACTATCGGTGACTTGCTGAAAGAACAGGGTTATGCGACCGGACAATTTGGTAAAAACCACCTGGGTGATCAGGATAAGCACCTGCCCACCAATCACGGTTTTGATGAATTTTTTGGCAACCTCTACCACCTTAATGCCGAAGAGGAACCTGAAACGTACTATTACCCGAAAGATCCGGCATTTCACAAAAAGTTTGGTCCGCGTGGCGTGATTCATGCCTATGCCGATGGCAAGATTGAAGACACGGGTCCCTTGACTAAAAAACGCATGGAAACCGTTGATTCCGAGTTCGGTGGCGCTGCCAAAAAGTTTATGGCCGCAGCGGTTGAAGCGGATAAGCCGTTCTTCGTGTGGATGAACTTCACCCGTATGCACGTGTGGACCCGCTTGCAGGAAAAATACCAGGGTATTACCGGCATCGGCCTCTATGCTGACGGTATGGTAGAACTCGATGACATGGTGGGCAGTTTCCTCGAAGAACTCAAAACTCTTGGCGTGGACGACAACACCATTGTCATCTTCTCGACCGATAATGGTGCTGAGAAATTTACCTGGCCCGATGGCGGCGCAACGCCATACCATGGTGAAAAGGGCACGACCTGGGAAGGTGGAATGAGAGTGCCACAAATGGTCAAGTGGCCTGGTACCATCAAGCCTCGCTCGATTTTTAACGACACCATGAGCCAGGAAGACTGGTTGCCCACTTTACTTGCCGCTGCCGGCGTTCCTGACGTGAAAGAAAAACTGGCATCAAGAAATGGGTATCGGGCCAACGGCAAGAAGTTTCGTGTGCACCTCGATGGCTATAACTTCAAACCCTATTTTGAGGGTACGGAGAAGAAGGGGCCACGACGAGAGATCATGTACTTTGCGGCCAGCGGCATGCTCAACGCGATACGGGTAGACGACTGGAAAGTCTCATTTGCAATTGAAAGGGGTGCGATTAATGAGGCATATAGAGAAACACCTGCGTGGCCAGTGATCACTAACCTCAGAGCTGACCCCTTCGAAAGCGCTTCACGCGAGTCGGGTATGTATGTGCGGTGGTACGCTGACAACATGTGGTTGATGGTTCCCGCACAGGGATTCGTACAGAGTTTCTTTGATACGATTGCAGACTATCCGTTCCAACCAGGCGGTTCTTTGAGTGCCAGCAATATCGGCTACGGCACACTCGAAAAGCAGAAAGCACTGGGTGGCCTCAAAAAGTTGATGGATATATCAGTGCAAAACTAGGCTCTCAGAGAGCAATGGCCCGGGTTTAATATTTAGGCCGGGGCTTTTTTTTGCTTGAACCATGTTCTAAATTTGAGTCGCAGAAAAGCTGTATTTTCCATTACTCGATAGGTTTCTTGTACTACTCGCGCGCTACTATATTGCGTCCTAATATCTTCCAATATCACCCTAAAAGGCAAAAAGAATGCAGATAGAACTACGTAGAGCCTTTCTGACCATGCTACTGGTCACGCTGAGCAATGTATCTGCTGCTGAATCTGATATTCGTCTGGTGCTACAAATCACAGTGGACCAATTACGGGGTGATCTGCCCTTGCGCCATATGAAGCAATTCGGCAAAGGCGGGTTCAAGTACCTCAAAAAAAATGGTGTCTGGTATACCAATGCCAATTATCAACACGCTAACACCGAGACAATTGTTGGGCATGCCTCCCTAGCCACAGGTGCTACGCCCGCCATCCACGGCATGATAGGTAACGTCTGGTTGGACCGGGACACCGATAAGCTGGTCTATAACGTGGAAGATCCTCGCTACAGCCTGCTCAGTTCCAACGCCGATGTAGACAAGGCGAACGAAATCGACCCAACCCAACGCGTTGCAAATAGTGATGGCCGATCACCACGCGCCCTTCTCAGTTCCACGTTCTCCGACGAACTGGCTATTCGCTACCCCGGACAAAGCAAGGTATTCAGTGTATCGGTAAAAGACCGGGGAGCTATTCCCCTGGCCGGTGGCAGCGGCAAGGCATTCTGGTTTTCCAAGGCCGCTGGCGAGTTCGTCACATCCAACTATTACTACGATGCCTATCCACAGTGGGTCCTCGACTGGAATAAAGCGGGAAAGCTGGATGCCTATGCCGACCACTCCTGGGAACTGTCCAATAAACCTGGCAGTTACCAACGTATTGAACAGGATGACAATGCCTGGGAAACCGACTTCCCTGGTTATGGCCGCACCTTCCCACACCCCTGGGGCCCTCGTGACAGCAAGTACTTTACGACTTTGCTAACCGTCAGCCCTGCGGGCGATGAACTGACACTGGATTTCGCCAAGGCCCTGCTGCAGACCGAGGGACTGGGCCAGGATGAGATTCCGGACTACCTGGCCATTAGTTTTTCCTCTACGGACTATGTCGGGCACTTGTTCGGCTCCTCCAGTCTCGAAATGGAGGATAACCTGATACGTCTGGATCGCACTCTGGCAGACCTGTTCAGCTTTATCGACGAACGGGTGGGGCTTGAACACACGCTTATCGTGCTGTCGGCTGATCATGGTGGTCCCGAGGCACCGGGTTACCTGCAGAAACTGCATCAGGAGGCTAATAATGTCGATCCCGAATTGTTCACCGCAGATGCGCTGAATAAGCGGCTTAAAAACAAGTTGGGCGTGAAGGTGGATATGGTACAAACCTATTTTCACCCCTACGTATATCTGGACAGAAACAAGATTGAGGAGGCAGAGTTTGAGCTGGCTACAATACAACGGGCACTGACTGAGGTAATGATGCAGTTTTCAGACGTTGCTTACGCATTCGCTGCCAGCGACATTACCCAGGGGCTGGTGACCGACAACAGCATCGCTGCGATGGTTAGTGCCAATCATCAGCACAAACGATCTGGTGATGTTTACGTGGTATTCCAATCGGGGTCATTTATCAATGATTTCGATGGGCTGGAGGTCGCAGCAGCCCACGGCTCAGTATGGCGTTACGACCGGCACGTACCTGTGATATTCGCTGGTAACGGCATTGCTTCAAAGACTGTCAGTCGCGCCATTACGCCTTACGATATCGCTACGACTCTGGCCAATAAACTCGACGTAGAAGCGCCCTCGGGAGCAGTGGGCGAGCCATTGCCGGAAGTGTCTCCGTAACCTATTTCCGGCCCAGTGCATGGCGAATTACTAATTCATGAGGAGATTCAATAGATTATCTGTTCGGCCCGGGCTCGGAAGTTCGGTCCGGAAAACCGCTTAGCTTTCATCAACTTACTGCCATCCACCCCGCAACCCGACCTACCCCAGGCTCGACATACGTTCGGTCTCGGCTTCCCTGCCCTACTCCATCAGAAAAACCCGATACCTTTCTTGGGTTCTGACAAGTTAAGTGATTGAGACAAAGTAAATTCAGCCTGTGACAATCAGGCTACCGCACTTTCCCAATCTGCAAACGCACTGATCCTAAGATTCCAATAATGTTGCGCCCGCGCCAGATGCCTACCTAGATTGAACAAATTACTAACAGCAGCAGGAGCACCCAAGAATCGCTGTGCCTGCTTCACTGACTTGAACCGTCTCATCCCTCGCTCCCTTACACGTGTAGCCTCATGCGATTGCTCTGCTCGATTATTCTCATACTGTTCCGTGCTATGAATCACATCAGGCATCAACTCTCGATGAGCAACGCCATAACTTCGCAGCTTATCAGTCACGATCTTCCTGGGTTCACCGCCATGATTCCGCAACAGACGCTTGAAGAAGCGCTTCGCTGCCGCTCCATCTCGTTTGGCCTGGAGATAGACATCGACAACTTCGCCATCCTGATCAACTGCTCGTCATAGATAATGTTGTTTGCCGGTGATCCTGACCAACACTTCATCGATGAAGAAGGTGTCGCCGTAGCCTCGGTGCTTTCTTGTCAATCGTTTTGAATACAGGGCGCCGAACTTTATGCACCAAAGCCGGATCCCTTCTCGGCTGACAGTGATACCGCGTTCGGCCAGGAGATCTTCGATGAAATGGTCCGGCACACCGGCGGTGGCTCAAATTGAAACGATAGTAGAGCCAGACTGCGTAGGAAATGATATCTGGCGGGAATCGGTGGTGCTTGTATGTGTTCATGGGCCGATTCTATCAATATCGGGTATTTAACTTGTCTGTACCTGCGCCAACTATAATGACCTCTACCTTAATGACATTGGCCAGTGACGGCTTACTCTCAACTTTTTCATTCATAATCGTGGTGACTCAGGTTGAAGCGATAGCAAAGCCAGAGAGCCTGCCCCACGAAGTGCTTTGGGTGCGGCATAGGAAATAATATCGGGTGGGGGCGCCTAGCCGGAATCGATGACGTTTATAGGTTTTCATACCCGATAAAGCGGGGCAGGCTCTCCACCGATTCTATCATTTTTTGCCCGTTAACTTGTCGGCACCCTCTCGGGTGCACAATCAATCCCCAAGAGCCCGGCCGTTTAGCGGCGCCACAAATGGTGCGATGAGCATGCCATCTATACGTTGTTCGTTGATTGTGTGGCTATCCAGTCCAAGTTTCGCTTGTTTCTGTTGCTCTGATGTTGTCGGCTGATAAGTTTTAAAAAGGTAATCAAACCAGGGGGTCATGGCGCCGTAGTTCGAGTCGGTAAAACGCTTCTCGGCAAAGTGGTGAGTGCGATGAAAGGCGGGAGTAATAACTATAGAGCGTAGCGCGCGCTGCAGGCGCTCGTTGACGTCAACGTTGGTGTGAGTTAACACCGCCATTGTTAAGTCAAGGGCGCGATAAATAATCAGGGCCTCAGGCGCACTATCTAGTAACCAGATTATGGGAATAATTGGGGCGGCGCTGAAAACGGCTTCAATCGGATGGTGCCTGAAGGCGGTAGAGACGTCTATGGTGCTGTCGGTGTGGTGCACTGCGTGAAGGCGCCATAGTAATGGGATCTTGTGCATGGCGACATGAATGCCATAGCGGGCAAGTTCCAGTACAAGAAATACAACTGCAAAATCCAGCCATAGGGGCAAACTGGCCAAGCTGTATCCAGTGCCCGAAGGGAGGTCGGATAAGATGGCGACTGCTACAAACGTCCCGAAAAGGTGGCTGCATACGTAGGTTAATATCGCCAGCGCAGCGTTATTGAACCATCGCGAAACCGATATTACGGTGTCACGTAGTGGCAATAGCATTTCCAGTATCATGCCAACGATGAACACCCCGAGCGTTACGAGGGTGAAATCGATGTAGAAGCTGGGGCCGGCTTCAATCATGTAGCGTCAGGCCCCAATCCAATCGCTAAAATTGCCGCTATCTTTCTCATCAAACTATCCTGCTCAGGCTAGTGCTACATTTACTGCAAGAGTCTATAGGGTACGTGATCGCCGTGACAACCCAGTGGGGGGTGCACCTTAATTACCTAAAGACTCAGGGCAAAATTGAGCGGTATTATCGCTCGATGAAGAACGTGGTGATGCTGGAGCACTTTTTCTTTCTGTGGGCCCTTGAGAAGACCATCGCGGAATAGGCTGATCATTACAATTACGAACGATATCGGGATATCTCCGGTCAATGTCACACCTGCGGATATGTTTGAACGCAGGAGAATTAAGAAACCGGATCAACGCGTTCTTGTGAAAGTTAAAACCATCACCTGAAGGAAATGCACTACCTGCGATTAGCACGCTAGACTCAAGGAACAACGTGTAAAAAAAAGCACCTCTTGGAAAACGCTCCGATGGGTGCCAGATCCTATGCCGACGGACAGCTCACAGGTTTCATGAGGTTTAACACGTCCTTACTTTCACAATACGAGTACGCAATAGGGAAGTCTTTTTGGTACTTCTTCACCAGTTGGTTCAATTTGGTCACCGCTGAAGGGGAACACCGCTTGGCTTTCATTGCAACGGGCGTTGTCAAAATTCAATTGTATTTGCATTACGACGTCGCACTCATTGATAAATGATACAGAATCATCAGTATCTGGGTAAGTGGCAGAGCCCGCCTCGCAGCCACTGCTTAAAGGGATGATGACAGGGGCGCTAGCAATAACCTGGGGAATCAAAACGGCCGTTGCCAAAACTGTCAGGGATAAGGCTGCCACCACCAAATATTTAGCGGCGACTGGGCGAGCCTTTATTACTCGAAATGCGACAATAGCCAGCAGCATCGCCAGAGCGATAGTGCCATAGGTACCCAGCGTGGGGATACCGGCTCCCGATAGGGGCGACCAACTAACGGTTATAGTGTTTGTTCCTGCAGCAGCTGGGTTGGTCAAAAGTCCGGCCATAGCCAGGAGAAAAAAGCGGCTAGTTATTTTCATCGTGTTTCCCTGTTTTGACTGTTTAGTCATGATCATTCCAAGCACTTCGCACCATAATTCACGCTTGGGCTTAAAGCAAGCAGCCGCCCCGCCCCATTCAACCGGGGACAGACCACGCTTTTGGCCAGATCAGATGTAAGCCTCACCAACTACCCACGGAAAATCATACTCTGCCACAACACCTTAGCGCGCACTTCATCGTGAAAAAGACTGCAGTAAGCCGCGAAGGGGTAACCGTGGTCTGTCCTCCCATTTACTACGCTTGCACTCAATGTCCGGCGGTGACACTCTGCGGCGAGCCGATTCGAGGAGTACGCATGAGCCAGACATTTGCCAACAAGACAGTCATCATCACCGGCGCTTCGGCGGGAGTGGGGGCAGCATGTGCGCATGCATTCGCCGACGAGGGTGCGAACCTCGTACTAGCCGCCAGAGGCCAGGAGGCGCTGGATAAAATCGGGAAGGAACTCGCAAGTAAGACAGAAGTACTCACCCAGTCGATGAATGTAGCCGATGACACAGCCTGTGCCGCACTGCTGGAGAGTGCCCGCGACCGCTTCGGCGCCATCCACGTGCTGGTCAATAATGCGGGCATGCATAGCCGCGGTGATGTCTCTACGGTGGGCGCCCAAGGAATAGCTGCAATGGTGGACGTCAACCTGCGCGCGCCATTTGTGCTCAGCGCCCTGGCTACGCCCTATATCGAGGAGGCCGGTGGTGGCGCCATTGTCATGGTGGGATCACTGGCTGGACGGACTCCCATGCAGGGTGCTGCGACTTATGCCGCCACCAAGGCGGGACTGCGTTCCTTCACTTACAGCTTCGCAGACGAGGTGGTCGAGCGCGGCATTCATGTAGGACTGGTTTCTCCCGGCCCCATCGACACCGGCTTTATAATGGATGAGATCGACGAAGTTGAAGACATCGTCTTCTCCCAGCCAATGAGCACAGCAGCCGAAGTTGCTGGAGCCGTGTTATCGGTAGCGCTTGGCGAGGAAACCGAGATATGCCTGCCCGCCATCTCTGGACGCATGACCACGCTCAGCTATCTCTTCCCCGGCCTTCGAAAGCGCATGCGACCCAAACTATATGCCATGGGCCGTAAGAATAAAGACAAGTATCGCGAGCGCTAAATCGGGTATCGGCAAGTTAACTTTTTAGGGCTGCCGTAATCCGACCTTGATTCTCAAGCTACTGCGCTGCTCCACTCTGCAAACGCACTAACCCTCAGATTTCGATAGTGCTGCGCCCTCACAAGGTGCCTACCCAGATTGAACAAATTACTGACGGCAGCATGAGCACCCAAGAATCGCTGAGCCTGCCTGACGGATTTGAATCGCCGCATCCCGCGCTCCCTGACCCTGGTCGCCTCGTGGGATTGCTCGGCTCGATTATTCTCATACTGCTGCGTACTGTGGATCGTGTCAGGAATCAATTCTCTATGGGCAACACCATAGCTTCGCAACTTATCGGTCACGATTTTCCTAGGCTCTCCTCCATGCGACCTGAGCAAGCGCTTGAAAAACCGCTTAGCTGCAGCCCCATTGCGCCTTGCTTGAAGATACACATCAACGACCTCTCCATCCTGGTCAACGGCTCTCCAAAGATAATGTTGTTTGCCGTTAATCTGAATGGTTCGGCACACCGGCGAAGACTTCATCGATGTAAAAAGTATCGCCATTGCCACGGTGCTTTCGCTTCAATCTTCTGGCGTACAGAGCACCGAATTTGATACACCAGAGACGGATTGATTCCCGAGTGACAGTAATGCCTCGTTCGGCCAATAGGTCTTCAATATCCCGATGGCTCAGATTGAATCGGTAATAGAGCCAGACAGCGCAACTGATGATGTCGGGAGGGAATCGGTGGCGCTTGTAAGTATTCATTGGCAGATTCTATCAATTTCGGGCACTTAACTTGTCGGTACCTTTCATAGAGTTATAGATTTTAGAGCGTCCGACTGTAGCGGAGCGAAGTCCTTCTGCTTTTCTGTTTGTTACCCATAGCAACCTGACCCAGAGTCATCCAGATCCTTTCGGTGAGTTAACTTGGCGGCACTCTTAGCTGTCTGTGCCTTCACCCAAGATATTCCTCCATCAGTACCCGGTTTCTGCGGCTGGCTTCCTGCTCCAGCGTAATAACCTTCTCCATAAACACTTCCGCGGCTGCACTGATTGCCCGGTTCTTAAATAGAATGAAACCAAAAACTGGCTTCAACCATGGCCTTTGATACTTCAATAATTTGAATTCTCCCGACACCAGCTGGTCCTGTACTTGTGCAGGTACTGCAGCTCCAAATCCATCGCTACTAGAGACTACGCTCCGGGCTGTCGCAAAATCATCGATTTCTATGGCAGGCATCAGGTCGCCAGTCACAGAATCTATCTCTGCCTTCCCAGGTATGGCATCGGCGAGTGCGCTTGGCACCCGTATCGAAACCAGCGGGAACGGGGCAAGGTCGCTTCTTGTGACTTCCTTGTAATCTGCCAACGGATGCCCTTTACGGCAGTACAGGACCATTTCTGGGCTACACACCTGCTCGATAGTCAGTCGCTCGTCGATTTCTGCCGCTTCGATTGTCGCATACCCCAGATCAACCTCTCTCGATAAGACGCGCTCAGTCACAGCCTCCCAGTTACTCACGAACGCGCGATACCAAAGGTTCGGATAATCGCGCAACATTTCTCCCAATGCCTGATTCCCGGAAAACTCAGCCGGGTAAATACCCATAGCAATATGCAAGCGACCCAATTCAAGGCCTCGCATCAGGTCAATTTCTCGCTGCAATTCATAGGCGTCAGCAATGATAGCTTCAGCCTTGTGCAACAGGATTTCGCCATATCGGGTCGGTGTCACGCTATTCGCGGCTCGATCGAAGAGAAGCACACCCACGCTCTCCTCCAAATTGCTAATGCTTCGAGAAAAAGCCGACTGGGAAATGTTCGTTTCCTCTGCTGCCCTAGTGAAATTACGGTGTTTGGATAAGGTCAACGCGTGAACTAGCTGCCGATGATTGATCATTATGCGCTTTACGTCTTATTATTATATATTTTATGCATTAGACGTCATTGAGTAAGCGTGGTCAACTAACCGGCTCCCGATGGTGGCTACAGGGAAGAATCAAAAATGAACTACTGGTCGACAGAACTAACAAAGGGTGCATCAAGTGAAAAACACAATTCTTGCCGTTTCTGCAATCGCAGGCGCAATCTTTACCGGATACGGACCTGCAGCCTTTGCTGCGCAGGATCTCGACCGCACAGTGCTACCGATCCATCCGCCCAAAGTGGCCCTTTATACTGAACTCTCTGCGCGAAACGCGACGCCACCTGCTCGGTTCGAAGTCACGGCACCAGAGGGCGCGCCAAATGTTCTTTTGATTATGATCGATGACATGGGCTTCGGTGTATCAAGTACTTTTGGTGGGCCAGCTCAAATGCCGACTCTGGACGGACTGGCGGAAGCCGGTCTTCGCTATAACAGGTTTCACACGACAGCTATGTGCGGTCCTACTCGCGCTGCACTGCTTAGTGGTCGCAATCACCATATGAATAACATGGGGTCCATCACCGAAATGGCGACGGCATTCCCTGGGAATACCGGAGTCATTCCGCTGAACATCTCGCCGATTTCAAATGTGCTACGCCTTAATGGTTACAGTACGGCGCAATTTGGCAAGAATCATGAGACAGCCGCGTGGGAAGTGAGTCCATCAGGGGCTACAGATAGATGGCCCACGCGCAAAGGATTCGACAAGTTTTATGGGTTCTTTGGCGGCGAGACGAATCAATGGGCGCCGCTAGTTTACGATGGGATGACACCTGTCGAGTTGCCCGACGATCCAGACTACAACTTTATGACCGACATGACGAACAAGGCCATCGAATGGGTCAGTTTCCAGCAAGCCTTAACTCCGGATAAACCATTTTTCTTGTATTTCGTCCCTGGCGCAACGCACGCCCCTCACCATGTGCCGGCAGACTGGATTGCTAAATACAAAGGTAAATTTGATCAGGGCTGGGATAAGGTACGAGAAGAAACTCTAGCTCGACAGATTGCCCTTGGTGTTGTGCCGGTCGGTACACAGTTGGCCCCCAAACCACCCGGAGTCAAAGATTGGGACGAACATACTGCTGATGAGAAACGCCTGCTCGCTCGTCAAATGGAAGTCTATGCTGCTTTCGCAGAGTATGCCGACACGGAAATTGGCCGCTTAGTCGAGTCCCTGCGAGAAATGGGCGAACTCGACAATACACTCGTTATTTACATCGCCGGTGACAATGGAACAAGCGCCGAAGGCGGTCCGCTCGGTGTTTCCAATGAGTACACATCCATTAACGGTGTCCCGGAGTCGTTAGAGGCAATGCTCGAGAACTATGACGATTGGGGCAGTCCGATGACCTACCCGCACATGGCCATCGGCTGGGCTATCGCCGGTGATACGCCGTTTACCTGGGCCAAACAGGTTGCTTCCGACTTTGGTGGCACGCGTAACGGAATGGTGATTCATTGGCCAGAAAAGTTTAAGGACAGCAGCGAGGTGCGTAGTCAGTTCGCGCACGTCATTGACATCGTGCCCACAATTCTCGAAGCGGCCAACATACCTGAACCGACTATGGTGAATGGTGTCCCTCAAGTCCCAATCCAGGGAAAAAGTCTTGTCAGCACGTTCGTCGATGCCGATGCCTCAACGGGACATACAACTCAATATTTTGAATTGTTCGGCAACCGTGCTATCTACCATGAAGGCTGGCTTGCTCGCACAATTCATAAGACGCCGTGGGGCCGCGAACCGATCACGACCCTCGAAAACGATACCTGGGAGTTGTTCGATACCGATTCGGATTTCAGCCTGACCAATAATTTGGCTTCGGCGGAACCGGCAAGGCTCGAAGAGCTGCAGGCATTATTCATGAAAGAAGCATCGGTGAACCATGTTCTGCCTATCGACGATCGTAGTTTTGAGCGCATGAATGCTGAAATTGCCGGTCGGCCAGATCTCATGGCAGGACGGACCTCACTTACTTTGAGCGATGGCATGCGAGACATGGGTGAAAATGCCTTCATCAATGTAAAGAATAAATCGCATACGATCACTGCCGAAATTGACATACCCAAAAATGGCGGCAATGGCGTGATTCTGGCGCAAGGCGGTCGGTTCGGTGGCTGGAGCCTCTACGTTAAGGACGGAAAACCAAGTTACACCTATAATTTTCTTAACCAAGAGCGCACGACGATTGCTGCTAACCGCAAGCTGCGAGCCGGAAAATCAACCATCAAACTGGATTTTGACTATGACGGCGGCGGCGCTGGAAAGGGAGCGACCGGGACTCTATTTGTCAATGGAGATAAGGTCGATACGGCGCGAATTGGTCGTACACAAGCGCTTGTTTTCTCTATGGATGAGACTGCAGATGTTGGCGTGGACGGCGCGACACCGGTCGTAGAGAATTATGGTTCTGTTGATGGACGGTTCTCAGGGAAGGTCATCAAGGTCACTATTGATCTGACTGAAGCACCGATGGCAAAAGAGGCGAAGCTCTAGTTTGAGGTAAATACAGGGTAACAAGCAGCGCGGATGGCAAACCCCAGGGTGAACCTGACACGCTGCCAGAATGGTACTGGCACGTTAACTTCTTGGGGCCAGGCAAATCCGGCTTCCCCGTTCACGCAACTGCCCTTGTGCATGGCGAATTACCTATTCACGAGGATATTCAATAGTTTATCTGCTCGGCCCCGGCTCGGAAGATCGGTCCTAGAAGCTACTTACGAATCTTTGACTTAGTCCAGTCGAACTCACCAACCGACCCAATCCAGCTTCGGCATACTTTCGGTCTCGGTCACACTGCCCTTCTCTACTTGAAAAACCTGTTAGCTTTCTTCGGCTTACTGAGTAGATTCAACACTGTACCTGCTACTCATAATCGGCAGGTCGAGTGTTCGAATCACTCTGGGCCCACCATTTTTTATAGAAATCATAGAGTTATAATTTTTAGAGCGTCCGACTCTGGATTCTGACTCGTTGACAGACGCGGGAGGCTTTAAATCAGGCATTCAGTCCGTCTGCAAATTGGCGGACTCTTGCGACAGCCTCCGGAGACTGAGATAAATCAGCGTGGTCCGTACCGGCAACCTCAAAGAAATCCGCATTAGGAATGGCCTCAGCTACTGCCCTGCCCAAACGAATTGGTACAGCCATATCCCCGGTGAAATGGATTACCAATGTCGGACAGTGGATATTCGGGAGCAAATCTCTAACGTCGGTCAATTTAAAAAAATCAACAAGCTGCCTGACCGATTGACGTGTCGCAATCAGACGCTCAAATCCCTTGTAGGTTTCATCATCCATCTGTTCACGAGAAACGCTCGGGAAAAATATATTTCTCAGCACACCGGTCCCCCATGCTTGGGGCATAGCGTCAAGCACTCGTTCTTCAATACCCATTGGATAAGTTTCGCTTTGCAGCCAGCGCGCGGTGGTACCCAATAAAATCAGGCCTTTTACTCGTTCAGGATAATCGTGGGCAAACTGCATACACATAGGCCCTCCTTCAGATATGCCATAGAGAATCACCTGATCCACGCCAGCGGCATCCATGACGGCCTTGATGTCATGTACGCGCTCTTCCAAAGTCGGGACACTAACTGAGGGATCGGACAAACCTTGGCCACGTTTATCAAAACTAATTATTCGGGAGAAGGCACCGATAGCTGCGGCCGTATCCCGTATAGACGGCATATGCGATTGAATATTTAGATGGCTGATTATCCCAGGAGCCATCAGGATATCGTGGGCACCACTGCCGAAGACGGCATAAGCAATATTTAGCCCGTCACTTGTTGCGAATTGGATGGGATACGGGGCAGGGGCACTTAGGTCTTTAAGCGTAATTTTTTCGAACCGCTGGCCCTTCGCTTCCTGCGCGTTTGGGGCTTTTGATTTTGACGCTTCCGATATCCGTCGGTATAGAAAACCCAGCAGGGAGGCCACTACACTCAGCAGGACAATAATTGCCGCGGCACCACTGAGCACAGCCTCATTCTCTGAGATCCACTTGCCAATGTCCGTTAGCATTTCCATACGATCTACCCATTATTTTTCTTGTGCCCACTATTGGATTCCGGTGGGACTTATTCTCCTAGACTACCCTAGGAGGAGACCGAGTACAGCCCCGATGGCGCAATCCATCGTGCTTCAGTTGAGCAGGAGGACCGCCCACCTCTCGGCAAATCTCGGGCGGAGCATGGTGGTAGCAATGGGGTGATCTGGCGGGGTTCCTGGAAGCGCTGGATGGGAGATGGCCTTAGATACTGGTCCGACTATGCCGGTGAGACGGTTTCTCGGCGGGAGTCGGCGGGGGCTTTTTGCCATCAAGGTGCTTTTCGATTAGTCGTCAGGTAGAATTCGCGATGTGACTGCCAGAGTGAAGGTCTCGGCCTACTCCAGCCCGCGGGCGTCAGTCATACCACTATCCCAGCGTCACTGTACCAAGCCTTTTGCGTAGGCCAGCTCCGGATATTGCAGCCTGAAGTCAGACCAGATTCATTCCTAATGAAATCCATCAGCGCTTTTCGCATCCACGATTCCGCTTTCCCGCTACGAAAAAACTGTATGCAATACACAAATATGTCCGCCAATTGAATCATTCGGCTATGATGTGAATGGGCAAAATGAACGGTATCCACCAAATTTCTTATCTCCCGTGATCGGCTCCAATAGGTGCCACCATCTCGAAATCTGGTTCTGGCAAGTTAACTCCTCGGAACCAAGCAACTCCAGCGCCCGAGGCTCAAGCAACCGCTCTTTCCCATTCTGTAAACGCACTTATCCTGAGATTCCTATAGTGCTCAGCTCGAACCAGGTGCCTTCCAAGATTAAACAAATTACTGACAGCAGCATGAGTGCCCAAGAATCGCTGCGCCTGCCTAACTGACTTGAACTTCCGCATCACTCGCTCTCTCACCCTGGTCGCTTCGTGCGATTGCTCTGCCCGGTTATTCTCATA
Organism: Halioglobus sp.; assembly: GCA_047611225.1. Taxonomy (GTDB): domain Bacteria; phylum Pseudomonadota; class Gammaproteobacteria; order Pseudomonadales; family Halieaceae; genus Marimicrobium. The sequence continues at coordinate 4,039 of JBLFWP010000045.1, read as the reverse complement.
CTGTTTGGTACTGTGGATCGTCTCGGGCATCAGTTCTCTATGGGCGACGCCATAGCTTCGCAATTTATCTGTCACGATCTTCCTGGGTTCCGTACCATGTGACATAAGCAAGCGTCTAAAGAAGCGCTTCGCAGCAACACCATCAACCGAGCCTATCAATTTCGGACAGTCAACTCAGCGATAACCTTCTTTACTAGAGCAAATGCAATTTCTCGCCTACACTGGCTTTTTCTGAGCACAATGGAGTCATCATGGCAGCCCGTGGCTTAAGCGGTATCTGGGGACTTGAATGGATAGATAGTACTGGCTACACAACCTGGAAATTGTTGTTACTCGCTATTGCTAGCTGTGGTTTTCTCTGGCTGCTGTCACTACCGCTGCTGTCGGATGTGAATACCGCTCTACCGATGTACAGTGCGGACTATGCGCCTGGACTGATCAAAACCATTGGCGCCATGTTTCTATTTGTAATTGGACTATACGGTATGGTCACCATCACAATGGCCCGACTGTTTGACGAAGATCTTGCGGAGCTACTGACGCATCAGCCGCAATTAGAACAACAGCTGAATGTGCTGGCTTTCCAGTGGCGGCCCTTTATTGGCCTGCTTTTTTTGCATGCCGTGGTTATTCTCCCGCTTTTCTTCTATAGCGACATGTTGGCTTTCGAAGCTACAGCGAGTGAGCGGGCGGCAGCCTTTTTCTCAGATGGATTGGGGCCCAGCCTGAACTGGTTTGTTTTGATACCTCTGGTTATCGGTCTTCAGAGCCTGTCAGCCATGCAGGTCTTATTGCAGGCCCGGACATTGGCGTCACTTGTAGCCGAGCTGAACGTAGAATTGTACGCTCTGGCACTATACAACTGCGTGTCGAATGCCGCTGTACGGGTAGTGATGGGCGGTATGATTCTCCTGAGTTTTCTAATTCTGGTCACCATCCCCTATTCAGAAATCGCGCCGAACGTGACCTATTCGGCCCTGTTATTTGTGATTGCAATTTTGCTCGTGCTGGCTGGATTGCTGGCACTGTTCATGCGGCCGGTTTATGCGTTACGCAACAAGATTCGTGCCGAAAAGGAGCGGGAACTGGCAGACCTGCGTTTCCGGATAAAGGCGCTACATGCGGGCGAGCGGGGCTCTGCCGACAGCCTGGATGCGCTAGTTACTCTGCAGATGTTCGTAGAGTCTCGCTGGGAGTGGCCGATCGCCAGCCACATCCAGAAGGTCGCGTTGTTTGGGTTGCTGCCTCCATTGACGTGGGTGCTCGCTGGAGCGGTAGAGAACGCACTCTATTAGAAGTAGTGGGTGGCGTATAACCGCTTTTCGAGGCAAATCAGGTCGCCCCCAACTCGGAAGTTCGGTCAGGAAAACTACTTAAGTTTCTTCCACTTAATCCAACCGACCTGCCAAACCGACCCACCCCAGGTTCGGCATAGGTTCGGTTTCGGCTACCCTGCCCCACACCATCAGGAAATTCCGTTACCTTTCTTCAGCTTACTGCCCGCTTCACCACAGAGCATCCGACTCATAATCGGCAGGTCGAAGGTTCAAATCCTTCTGGGCCCACCATTTTTTATAGAAATCATAGAGTTATAGCTCGAGCGAGCATCCGACTATGGGTAGTGACTCACAGGCAGGGGTCGGTGGGTGTATCGATGATTTACAGGGAGCTAAAGCCAGACGGCGTAGGAAATGGTATCTGGCGGGAATCGGTGGCGTTTGTATGTATTCATCGCCAGATTCTATCAATTATGGAGACTTAACTTGGCGATACCCAGAACAGTCCAATGTCTCTTACGGCGCGTATAGGATATATGTAGCTCGGTTACAGTAATAAAGCCGCTATCTGGCACTTAGAACTTGCGAATTTGGAGATCACGTTATGACTTTCATGCCACTTTTCAGAGCATTAGTCTCTATGACATTGGGCTTCTCTGCTGCTACAAATGCTGAGACCTCGCCCTTGGACCAACACAAAGCAGATTCTATCTTCTATGGTGGAGACATTCTGACCATGGGCAGCGAAAAGCCCGAATATGCTGAGGCGCTCGTGGTGAGCGGCGACAAAATTACTTTTGTCGGCGATAAGGAAGCCTCTTTAAGCTTTGCCGACGATGGCACCAAGCTCATTGACCTCAACGGTCAAACACTGCTTCCTGGATTCATAGATCCACATAGTCACGTCTATGGCGTAGGACTGCAGGCCATGGTGGCCAATTTATTGCCACCACCCGATGGCCAGTCAAAGACCGTAGGGGATATAGTCCGCGTGCTCTCAGAGGCTCAGTCGGATTCCAGTTATATGCCTTTTATGGAAAGCACAGGCATTATCATTGGATTTGGCTACGATGACGCCGAGTTAGACCGCTACCCCCTGGCAGCGGATCTTGACAAGGTCAGCAAAACTAAACCTGTCGTCATCATCCACACCTCTGGTCATCTGAGCGTAATTAACAACGCTGCGATGACATTATTTGGTATCACCGCAGACAGCAAAAACCCGCAGGGTGGACTGATAAGGCGTAAACCTGGTTCGAAGGAACCCAACGGTGTCCTGGAAGAGAATGCGCATTTCAACATGCTGTTCACAATGATGAGTCGCTTTGATGACCAACTACAAGATGAAATGTTGAAAGCAGGTCAGCAACTGTATGCAAAATTCGGATACACCACCGTCCAGGAGGGGCGAGCAAGCAAGCAGGCATATGACACCATGGCACGCGCGGCCGAAATAGAGAGCCTGTTGCTCGACGTTGTCGCGTATGTCGACATGGTTTCCAGCAGTGAAACAATGGCCTCACCTTTCCTGAGCAAAAATTACAAAAACCGCTTTCGTTTGGGGGGAGTAAAGCTAAACTTTGATGGCTCACCCCAGGGAAAGACGGCATGGCTAACTGAGCCCTACTTCAAACCTCCCAACGGCCAACCAGAGACATATGCCGGCTATCCTACTTTCACTGACGAGCAGGCTAACCAATACATGTCGACAGCCTTTGAAAATGATTGGCAAGTACTAACCCATGCGAATGGTGATGCTGCCATTGAGCAGTTTATAAACGCGGTGGAGGGTGCGATCGAGAAGCACGGCAAGGCAGACCGACGTACTGTGCTCATCCATGGCCAGACTATGCGGCAAGATCAGGTCGATCGCCTGAAGGATCTGGATATTTTCCCCTCTCTTTACCCAATGCACACATTTTACTGGGGTGATTGGCATGCTGAATCTGTCCTTGGCCAGTCACGTGCCGCTTTCATATCTCCTACTCATGCAGTGCGCCAGGCTGGTCTCATGTTCAGCACTCACCATGATGCACCCGTCGCACTACCGAGTTCCTTCAGAGTGCTGGACGCAACAGTGAACAGAACAACGCGAACCAAAAAGATTCTCGGAAAAGATCAACGCGTAGATCCCTACACTGCGCTTCGCGCAATGACAATTTGGCCAGCCTATCAGCACTTTGAACAGGACAGCAAGGGAAGTCTGGAAGCAGGAAAGCAAGCCGACCTTGTGATTCTCAATGCTAACCCTCTAAAAGTTCCACGTGCCGAATTGATTAATCTCGTCGTTGATCAAACGATTAGTCGCGGAAAAATTGTTTACCAGAAGAATTAGAGTCCATCCTCCAGCAGGTACTGACAAGTTAGCTTTTCAGGGTCAGAAAATATTGATCCCCAGAATCAAGCCGCCGCCGTTTCCCAATCTGTAAACGCAGTTGTCCTGAGATTTCGATAATGGTTGGCGGATACCAGATGCCTACCAAGATTGAATAAATTACTGACGGCAGCATGAGGGTTTTGACAAGTTAACTCCTAGAAACCAAAAAAATCTGCCACCCAACCTCAGGCAACCGCCCTACTCCAATCATCGAACGCACTTATCCTAAAATCACGATAGTGTGCAGCGCTAACCAAGTGCCTACCAAGATTGAATAAATTACTGACGGCAGCATGAGCGCCCAAAAATCGCTGCGCCTGACGGACTGACTTGAACTTCCGCATGCCTCGCTATCTTACCCTCGTCACCTCATGGGATTGCTCTG
>JBLFWP010000044.1:0-28441 GCA_047611225.1 Halioglobus sp. | reverse complement strand
ATATTTTGGCGGAACTGGCCACGGTACAAATGCATGCTATTCAGACTAGCGGAAACTGCATTCGAAATACTACAACCGACCAATTTGCAGGCGTGGCCAGCGACGAGCTAGTCGATCCAAGGCCCTATTGCGAAATCATTCGTCAATGGTCAACGCTTCACCCTGAGTTTGCCTTTCTGCCACGCAAGTTCAAAATTGCTGTCTGCGGTTCAGAGACAGACAGAGCCGCGATCCACGCCCATGACGTTGGACTCGAGTTGGTGCCAAACGAAGAAGGCGTCATCGGCCTTAAAGTAATCGTTGGCGGCGGTCTTGGCCGCACCCCCGTCATTGGGTCAGTGGTGTGTGAATGGCTGGACAAGAAACACCTTCTAACATTTCTGGAAGCTGTTCTGCGGGTCTATAACCAGAATGGCCGCAGAGACAATAAATACAAGGCGCGTATAAAAATACTTGTTAGAGCGATGGGCGTTGAAGCATTCCGCGCAGCCGTCGACAAGGAATGGGCCAGCCTGAAGGATGGCCCGGCAACTTTAACGGATGAAGAGTTTGCAAGAGCTGGCTCCTTTTTCACTGCTCCGAATTACCAGACTTTGGATGGAGCTGCGGCACAATCTTCACTCGAGCAGAAGTGCGAGCAGGAGCCGATCTTTGGCAACTGGGTTAAGCGGAATACGCATGACCACCGCGTTCCCGGTTACCGTATTGTGACAATCTCCCTCAAGGCAACAGGCTATGCACCTGGCGATATTACGGCTGAGCAACTGCAACTGTTAGCAAAACTCTCGGATCAGTTTTCCTTTGGAGAAATTCGCAGCACACATCAGCAAAACCTGGTGCTGGCCGACGTGCCCAGTGAGAGCCTCAATGAGTTGTGGCAACAACTGCAGGCGGCGGGGTTGGCCACGGCCAATATAGGCTACTTGTCAGATATGATCTGCTGCCCCGGCGGCGATTACTGCTCGCTGGCCAACGCCAAATCTCTGCCCGTGGCCGAGGCGCTGCAAGTACACTTCGAGGATATGGACTACCAATATGATCTCGGTCCGCTGGAACTGAATATCAGCGGCTGTATGAATGCATGCGGACATCACCATATAGGACACATTGGCATTCTGGGTGTGGACAAGAAAGGCCAGGAGTTCTATCAGGTTAGCCTGGGAGGCAGTCAGGCAAAGGATGCATCCATAGGGAAAATCCTCGGCCCCTCCTTCAAGCAGGTCGATATGCCTCAGGTTATCGACAAGATTCTCACGACATTCGTAGCGCTGCGTAACGAAGAAGAAAACTTCCTCGACACTTACCGACGCGTCGGCATCGACCCTTTTAAGGAGAGCGTATATGCCAAAGCTGATTAAAGACGGCAGCATCATAGATGATCAGTGGATCACTGTAGATGCTCAAAGCAGTGTACAAGGACAAATCTGCACTCTGGCGCAATGGCTGCAACTGTCTGACAAGGGCGGTAGTGCGGTCTTACTCGAAGCCGATGAGCCCCCTGCCCCGCTGTTTGAAAGCTTGGAAGAAATCGCGGTTATTGCTATCAACTTTCCAGTGTTTACCGATGGCCGCGGATTTTCTTACGGTCGCGAGTTACGCGAACGCGGCTACCAAGGCGAGCTTCGCGCAAGCGGTCACTTTATTCGCGACCAGATGACCTACCTGGAGCGAGTGGGTTTCAATGCGTTCGCTCTGGAGGATGAATCACAACTGGAAGGGGCACTTTCCAGCCTAGGGAGCTTCACTGAGTTTTATCAGGCTGCTGTTGATCAACCTCTTCCTCTGTTCCGCCGTCGCGAATAGGTAAAGGACTGAGTATCCAACAGGGCCAAGCTTGTTTACACTCAGCCCTTGCCCTGGGGAAACTTCTAGCTCATGGAAATCGGTAGCGTCACCTTCTCTTTCTTTCTGATTTTTAGCGGCGCGGCGATATTCGCCTCCATCGCACTCTACACTCGCCAGCCCCTCATCATCGCCTATATAGCGTTGGGTGCCTGTATTGGCCCCTACGGCTTGAGCCTCGTTCCCGATTTAAATCTGTTATCGCAAATTGGCAACGTAGGCATTATTTTTCTGCTATTCCTTCTCGGCCTGGACATGCAGCCACAGGCGCTGTGGTCTACGTTGCGTAAATCTACCGTGGTGGCAATTGCCAGCTCCGCGCTATTTTTGGGCATCGGCTTTGGCGTCTGTTTCTTATTCGGTTACTCACTGATGGATGCGCTAATTGTTGGCGCGGCCATGATGTTTTCATCCACTATCATAGGCATCAAGTTGCTGCCCACGACAGTATTGCACCATCGCCATATTGGCGAATTGATGATTGGGCTCCTGTTACTACAGGATTTACTGGCCATTATCGTGCTTGTAGTACTGATGAGCGCCACCGATGGCAGCACCGACAGCATGGGATTCGTGCTGGCGCGCTCAATGCTTAGCTTGCCATTCCTGGCGGGTGCCGCACTACTCATGGTGCGCTATGTTCTGCTGCCCTTGATTACTCGATTCGATCGCTTCCATGAATATATCTTTCTACTCGCCATCGGTTGGTGCATGGGAATGGCAGAAGCTGCCGAAGCACTGGGTTTATCGGCAGAAGTTGGCGCATTTATAGCTGGAATTACCATCGCCACCAGCCCTATCAGTCAGTACATCGCCGTCAACCTAAAACCATTACGAGATTTTTTTCTCATAATGTTTTTCTTCTCAGTCGGAGCGCGCTTCAACCTCGCTGTACTCGGTCAGGTTTTGGCACCGGCGATACTTCTGTCTGCATTGGTATTGGGCTTGAAGCCTGTCGTCTATCGATTCCTTCTGAAAGGCGTGAGTGAACACCGCACATTGGCATGGAACCTTGGGTTCCGACTGGGTCAGGCCAGTGAGTTTTCCCTCCTAATAGCTTACGTGGCTATTGGCGGTGCCTTGATCTCAGAACAGGCCTCCCTGCTTATTCAAGCCACCACTATCATTACACTAGTGGCCTCTTCCTATATTGTTGTTTTGAACTATCCCACGCCAATCGCGATATCGGACAGACTACGTCGCGACTAGCTAACAGTACCTTTACACTTTATTCCAGACGAAAAAAAACCGGCCTTAAGAGCCGGTTTTTTCGTGAGGCTAGCTGTTTTAGAGTTTGGCTTCCAACTCTGGCAGAGCATCGAAAAGGTCTGCAACAAGGCCATAATCCGCCACCTGAAAAATAGGCGCGTCTTCGTCCTTATTGATTGCGACAATCACTTTCGAGTCCTTCATTCCAGCAAGGTGCTGGATCGCGCCGGAGATACCAACAGCAATGTACAAATCGGGAGCGACGATCTTACCTGTCTGACCGACCTGCATATCGTTAGGCACAAAACCTGCGTCAACGGCTGCACGAGAAGCACCGATAGCAGCGCCTAGTTTGTCAGCGATTCCATCGAGAAGCTTAAAGTTCTCTCCGTTCTGCATACCGCGACCGCCGGATATAACCACAGAAGCTGAAGTAAGCTCTGGGCGATCGGAGACTGCAACTTTCTCTTCAACAAATGCTGAGATACCAGCATCGTGCACTGCATCAACAGCCTCAACAGTAGCCGAACCACCCTCGGCCGCGACAGCGTCATAGGCAGTAGTACGCACAGTGATTACCTTCTTGGCATCACTGCTTTGCACTGTGGCTATCACGTTACCGGCATAGATAGGACGCTGAAAAGTATCTGCAGACTCAACGGATGTAATTTCAGAGATCTGCGCAACGTCTAGTAAAGCAGCAACGCGCGGCATAAAGTTCTTACAGTTCGGAGTTGCAGGTGCGAGCACATTGTCATAGCCCGCTGCGACTTCTGCGATCAACAGGCTAACGTTCTCCGCCAATTGATGTGCATAGGCTGCGTTATCCGCTACCAGCACTTTACCGATACCTGGCACTGCTGCTGCGGCCTCTGCCACGGCAGCACAATCAGCTCCAGCTATAAGGATATCAATATCAGCGCCCATCGCCTGGGCGGCGGCGACTGTATTGAGAGTAGCAGTCTTCAGACTGCTGTTGTCATGTTCTGCAATTACTAGAGTGCTCATGAGATTACTTTTGCCTCGTTCTTCAGTTTATCAACCAGCTGATCGACATCATCAACCTTGATACCAGCCTTACGCTCAGCCGGTGGCTGAACTTTCACCTGTGTCAGGTGAGAGCTTATCGCTACGCCCAGATCTTCGGGTGAGTAGACATCGAGCTGCTTTTTCTTGGCCTTCATAATATTAGGCAGAGAAGCATAGCGTGGCTCATTGAGGCGCAAGTCGGTGGTAACAATTGCTGGGAGGTTCAGGCGGACAGTTTGCATCCCGCCATCAATCTCCCGGGTCACGTTTACTTTGTCGCCATCCACAACCACTTCAGACGCGAACGTACCCTGACCCATATTTGCCAGTGCGCCCAGCATTTGACCAGTCTGGTTGTTGTCGCCGTCAATCGACTGCTTACCAAGAATAACCAGCTGCGGCTGTTCTTTGTCGACCACAGCCTTCAGCAATTTAGCAACGACCAATGGCTCTACTGAACCTTCAGTTTCTACCTGGATGCCACGGTCGGCGCCCAATGCAAGGGCTGTGCGGATTTGTTCCTGACAGCTCTTATTACCAACTGATACGGCAATCACTTCAGTAGCGATACCTGCTTCTTTGAGCCGGACAGCTTCTTCAACAGCAATTTCACAAAACGGGTTGATGGCCATTTTGACGTTGTTTAGATCAACATCAGTACCATCGGCTTTAGCGCGCACTTTGACGTTATAGTCAACCACGCGCTTTACAGCAACAAGAACCTTCATGGATTCTCCATAGATTTCTCAGGTGGGTTAAAATGGCCGTAGCAGCATGATTCCCGCTACACCCATAGCATTATGGCGGGGTATCTTGCCCACTATTAGGGCTCGGGTCAATAGTCTTAGGGGCCCTGAGAACTGCCTTCTGGGGGTCGTTTTGTGGCAGTTATAAGTGGCCAGATTTATAGAAATTATTCGTTGAAAATTATATACTTGCGCCGCTTCCAAGTATCGGGCCAAGACCCGAATCCAGCAAACAGCACAAGAGGATATCGCAGTGGAACGTGAATCGATGGAATTTGACGTGGTGATTGTCGGCGCAGGCCCTGCAGGCCTATCTGCCGCTTGTCGCATCATGCAATTGGCGCAGGAAAAAGAGCAGGAAATCACCGTTTGTGTGGTTGAAAAAGGCTCAGAAGTGGGAGCTCACACGCTTTCTGGCGCAGTCCTGGAAACCCATGCTCTCGATGAGTTATTCCCTACCTGGAAGGAAATGGGCGCCCCTGTCAAAACAGAGGTTAAGGGCGACGATTTCTTCTTTTTACTCAGTGAGAAATCCTCAGTCAAAGTCCCCAATTTTTTCATTCCCACACCAATGCACAATGAAGGCAATTACATTGTCTCAATGGGCAATGTCTGCCGCTGGCTCGCAGAGCAAGCGGAAGGCTTGGGTGTGGAGGTCTATCCTGGTTTTGCAGCATCAGAAGTTCTGTTCCACGACGATGGCCGGGTCAAAGGCATTGCCACCGGAGACATGGGCGTAGGCGCTAACGGCGAGCACAAAGGCAGTTATACACAAGGTATGGAATTGCACGCCAAGTACACCTTGTTCGCCGAAGGCTGCCGCGGGCACCTTGGTAAACAGCTAATTCAGCACTTCGCCCTTGATGAGGGAAAAGACCCTCAACACTATGGAATCGGCATCAAAGAAGTCTGGGAAATTCCAGCCGAACAGCATCAAGAAGGCTTAGTCGTGCACGCGCTGGGATGGCCTCTTGATGAAACCAGTTCTACTGGAGGTGCGTTCCTCTATCATGCTGAGAACAACCAGGTGTATGCTGGCCTGATTATCGATTTGAACTACTCCAATCCGCACATGGGCCCCTTCGAGGAATTCCAGCGCTTGAAGCACCACCCAAAAATTAGTAAATACCTGACCGGCGGTACGCGCATCAGCTACGGCGCCCGGGCACTGGCTAAAGGCGGCCTCAATTCCCTGCCGAAAATGCACTTCCCTGGTGGCCTCTTGATCGGCTGCGACGCAGGCACCATGAACAGCGTTAAAATCAAGGGCAATCACACCGCCATGAAGAGCGGCCTGCTGGCAGCGCAAACAGTGGTCGACGCACTGGGCCAAGGTGACTCGGCGCCGGCAGATCTCGCGGCCTATGCCTCCAATATCGAAAATTCCTGGTTGCAGGATGAGCTCTACAAGTCTCGTAACTTCACAGGTTGGGTGCACAAATTTGGCACCTTGATAGGTGCAGGCCTTTTGTGGATAGAGCAGACTATTTTTGGCGGCAAGATACCGCTGACCCTGCATGACACTGTGGCGGATCACGCAACGTTAAAACCCGCGGCAGACTCCAAGAAAATGGATTACCCGAAGCCAGACAACACGTTGAGCTTCGATAAGCTGTCGTCTGTGTTTTTGTCCAATACCAACCATGAAGAAGACCAGCCCTGCCATCTGAAGTTAATCGACCCCGATATACCGCTGAGCAAGAACCTGCCAATGTACGATGAACCCGCGCAACGCTACTGCCCGGCAGGCGTGTACGAGATTGTCGAAGATGAGTCAGGCCCCAAGTTCCAGATCAACTCGCAGAACTGTGTGCATTGCAAAACCTGTGACATCAAAGATCCGGCACAGAACATTCAATGGGTTGCTCCGGAAGGGTTTGGCGGGCCGAACTACCCAAATATGTAAAGCTTATAGCTCACAGGGTAGAAGCAAGGTCGATACGGCTGCAGAATTGCAGCCGTTTTTCGTTGCAGCGCAAGAGATCACGGCACTCCAAAACTGCTCAGAACTGTTAGCTACTCTCCAGACTGAAGCTGTAGGCCCCTGAATGAACGCAGGCATTGCCTGCGCCATCATCAGCCATTCCCACCAGCCTGTACCACGCAGCTCTGGTAAACAGCGCAGAGAGCCCGTGAGGCAACTCCACAGCGGCTATTCCACCGACAATTGGTTCTAAAAATAAGGGGTGCTCTGGCCCAATATTGAACTGCTTTGCCGTATTGAGTGTAACCCGAAGCAGTTCACCCTTCTCGTGGGCCACAGTCTCGACATCGGTGACCATCAAGGGGTGCAACTCCACCTCAATCCGCCATTTCTCAACAGGCGTCAGCAAATAGTATTCGCCATCATCTTCACGCCGCAAAATACTGGCAAACATCCGCACCAGAGCCTCTCGCTCTATTTTGCTGCCATCGTGAAACCAGGTGCCATCTGCAGTGATCCTAATAGAGATGTCCCCTGACAAAGGTGGATCCCACAGATGCAACGGTGGCGAATCAAAATCTCGCTTCTTCGTGATCTGTGCCTCAATGTCTGCCAGTGTTTTGTCCATTCTCATTCCTCTGGTTTCTTGCAGCGCACTGCGTTATAAACGTACGATTTTTTAAGGTTCATGAAAGTATGATTAACTGGATTCGCAGCGCAGTTGTCAACTGGCTCACACACAATAAGCCACTGCCGCTCACGCCCCTAAGCGATTTTGCCCGTATTCAGCAAGAATTGAAGCCTTGCGATGTAGTGCTTGTCGAGGGTCGATCGAGAGTGAGCGAAGTGATCAAACTGATCACCCAGAGCAGCTGGTCTCATGCAGCATTGTACATAGGCCCAGTGAGCGATATTGAAGAAGAGGTGCTACGAGAGCAATTGAGGGAGCACTATCACGGCGATATCGACACACAGCTTATCATTGAGAGCGAGCTGGGACTGGGAACGGTCGTGCGCCCACTCACCGTCTACGAAAAAGAGCACCTGCGTATATGTAGACCCCGCGGGCTGGAATCGACTGACAGCAAAAATGTCATCGCCTACGGTATTGGTAGGCTGGGCACCGCCTACGACGTTCGGCAAATTTTTGATCTGGCGCGCTTTCTCTTTCCCTGGCTTATTATGCCGCGTCGTTGGCGCTCAACTTTGTTTAGCACCCACGCCGGCAAGAGTACCCACACGGTATGCTCTACGATGATTGCTGAGGCCTTTGGCCATATTCACTTTCCAATTCTTCCCTTGGTAAAACGAATTGAGGGCGGCGAGGTCCAGCTATTCATGCGCAACCCCAAGCTGTGCACCCCCAGCGACTTCGATTATTCTCCTTACTTCGACATCATCAAGTATCCATTCCTCGATATAGACCGGCACGCACAGCAAAGCCTACTCCCCTGGCGGGGAGCAGCTGAGCTAAGTCAGGAAGAGAAAGGTTTGTACTTAACAACGGATATGGAACAGAACAAGTGAGAAGCCAATCTGTAGATTACCTACTCGCAGAGATAGATCGCCTCACCTAAGCGCAATCTCCAATCAGGCGTACATTGATGACGCCTTCAATCTCACGCATTCGCGCAAGCACACCATCAGAAACTGTGTCACCAACATCAATCAGATTGTAAGCGATCTCATCACGACTTTTGTTGAGCATGTCGATTACGTTGATGTTTTCGTCCGCCAGGATTGAAAGTACATTACCCAGAATTTTGGGAACGTTTTCGTTGGTCACCGACAGCCTACAACCACTGACTCTTTCCAATTGTAGAGCGGGGAAGTTAACTGAGTTTTTGATGTTGCCGTTTTCCAAGAAGTCCCGCAGCTGGTCCGCCGCCATAATCGCGCAATTGTCTTCCGCCTCATCCGTACTCGCACCAATATGTGGCATGAGAATAACATCGTCGCGACCAATGAGTGCAGGGCTCGGAAAGTCGGCAATGTAAGTGCGTAGCTGTCCGTTTTCGAGCGCTTCAATCAAGCTGGCTTCATTAACAATTTCCTGTCTGGCAAAGTTCAACAAGCAGGTGCCTGCTTGCATAGCCCCCAACAACTCCGCATTTATCAGACCGCGGGTGGAATCCAGAACAGGCAAATGCAGGCTAATGTAATCACAGCGGGAAAATAGCGCAGACAAGGTGTCGGCTTTGCGCACCTGGCTAGACAAGCGCCAAGCCGCCTCAATAGAAAGTGCAGGATCGTACCCAACTACTTCCATACCCAGAGTCAGCGCCATCTCTGCCACAAGCGAACCAATCGCTCCAAGGCCAACCACGCCTAGTGTTTTGCCTACTAGCTCACTACCTTTGAACTGTTTTTTCTGGGCTTCCAGCATTTTATTGAGCTCTGCCTCGTCTTTAACCTCAGACAAGCTACGCACATACTCAACGCCCTGAACAATGCCTCTGGAGCCCAACAATAAACCCGTCGCCACCAACTCCTTCACCGCATTTGCATTGGCGCCGGGAGAGTTGAATACAGGAATACCGCGCGCGGTACAGGCTGCCACTGGAATATTATTAACGCCTGCACCAGCCCGCGCAATTGCACGCACGGAGTCCGGAATATCGTCGGCCTGCAATTTGTGGCTGCGCAAAAAAATGGCTTCCGGGTGAGAAAACTCACTCGCAATTTCATAGCTATCGCGTGGCAGCCGATCTAATCCCTTCAGTGATATTTGATTTAGCCTTAATACCTGTCTAGCCATGTCTACCTCAAAAAAACGTTACAAAATATTGATTTCTGCGTTCTGGCGCAGGCCACGCTGAAATTCATTGTCTATAAGACCGCCGAACTCACCACTAATAAGTTGCTCTATTTGCTGCTGCTGGGCTTCGTCCAATCTGGCATAGTCTCCTGCAGTGACGCGCACCAGCTGCACGATCACCGCATCGCCATTTTGAGTCATTACAACATCGGCCGAAACACCCTTCTCCAGCGGTTCTGGCAATCCAAACACACGGGCAAGAACCTCTTGTTGCAGTGTCCGGTTGCGTCTATCGATACCCAGCTCCACTTGCCACTCATAGCCTTCAGAGAGAGCGAACTCTTCAATAGAGCCGCCGCTGCTTAGCGCTTGCAACGCTCGATCAGCCTCCTCTTTCAATGCCTGCTGAGCATTCTCTTCATTGATGACCGCGACTATATTGCCTCGTACATCCTCCAATGCTTTCACTTCTGGCTCGTTGTGCCGACGCACTCGTAAAACAATAAACGTATCTCCAGCCAGCTCTATCACTTCGCTGTTATGCCCCTCGCCAAGCACATCATCAGCAAAAGCCGCGGCCTGCAATGCTGGATGGGCAAACTGCCCCTCAAGTTGGCTGCGTGTGACTGCTTCTATCTGTTGTACCGTAAGCGCCAACTCCTCGGCTGGCATGCTCAAATCGTCTGCGTTGAAAGACAGGTCCTTCAGGGACTCTACTGCGCGCAACAGCGCTACCCTCGCCTCAGCGGTCTGTAGAGACTCTTCGAGATCGGATCGCATGTCCTCAAGGCTGGGCATCTCAGGTTTATTGCGCTCCGTCACGATCATCAGGTGAGTTCCCGCGCCGGATTCTACCGGCGAGGAAACTTCACCCAACTCTAACTGTGCTAACGCCTCCTCCATTTCAGGGGGAAATGCTTCACCGCTAGAGTAACCGAGATCTCCTCCACGGCTGGCTGTACCCACGTCATCAGAAAACTCCTCAGCAACCTCAGCGAATTCCGCTCCAACAGCAAGCTTTTCCTGCGCTTTGGCGACCCTTAGAGCAATCGACTCTTCGCCAACGTCTTCAAACAAAATATGAGACACGCGATTCTGGGTTTTATAGAGGAAATCATCCTGCGCGAGCTCATAGGCGTCTAGTAACGCTTTTTCGTCGACGGGCTGGACGAAATCGTCAGGTTTTAATTCGATGAAATCGAGATCTACTGATTCTTCAGTCAGAAACATCACTTCATTAACTTGGTAAAACTCGGCAATCTGCTCTTCGGAAAGATCGGCGTCTACCGCAAATCCTTCTCGCGGTATTGTGAGATAACGCATATCACGCTGCTCTGAGACGATACGCGCGTTGAGGGCCAGCTCCGATGGCGTGGCAAAGTCACTACCAGCCAAGCCGTTACGAACCTGATTCGTCAACAAATCGTCACGTATGCTTTGCTTAAAGTAGCTTGGCGTATACCCGGCGCCTGACACGGCACTTTTGTAGGCCTCAGCCGAAAACACACCGTCCACCTGAAACTGCTCCATATTTCCGATGACTGTACCCACCTCGCGCTCAGAAATTGCCAGCTCCAAGCTTTGGGCCGATTGCATCAACAATTTGCGATTAATCAGGCTATTCAGCACCTGACTTGTCATACGATCATCATCCAACATGGCCGGATCTAGGTTTTCACCCATCATCGAGATCAGGCGCCTGCGCTGGCTATCCAGCGATCGCTGCAACTCCTGTGGCGTAACTTCCTCTCCATTGACCTCGGCGATTGCATTGCTACCACCACCCAACAGAATGGACTCGATACCAAAAAGCGAAAAACTAAGCACAATGATGCCCACAATGACTTTGGCGGCAGTACCCTTAACGTTCTGACGGATATCTTGAAGCATGGAATTTACTCGCTAAAAACTAAAAAAAAGGCGCACGGGAGCGTGCGCCTCTTTGTTGTCGAGCATCACCACGCGGCGAGCCCAAAGGTAAGCCTGACTAGCTAGCCAGGCCGGTAATTACTACTTGATCAGGTATTTACCGCATCTTTCAAGGCTTTACCGGCCTTAAAGCTGGGTACATTCGATGCCTTGATCTGGATGGTAGCACCGGTTTGAGGATTACGGCCAGCACGAGCGTTACGGTGCTTTACCTGGAATGTGCCGAAGCCCACGAGAGCAACCTGATCACCTTTTTTCAGGGCATCAGTAATGCTATCCACGACGGCGTCTAACGCGCGACCAGCAGAGGCTTTAGGCAGGTCAGCTGCCGCGGCTATTGCATCAATCAGTTCAGTTTTATTCACTCTTGTAATCCCCTTGAAAGTTATTGCTGCGGAAGTTGGTTTGTTGCCCCTAGGCAACAAGAAACAACTCAAACGACGAGCTTATGTTTCCGATTTCATTTTAATGCTGACCCCAGCGAGCTTTGCCTACAGCCCTGCAACTAAACTCGGTCAGTCGCCAGACTGTATAACAAGGCATGAATGCCGGTCAACGATGATAGAGCCGGTTAATGCGTATTTATTCGATTTTTTTCGTCATTCGCGTTTTCTGCGGCCGCTGAGATTGAATCCGCCAGAAACTCCTCATCACTGAGAGGTTGCGGTATCGATTCCAATGCTATACCCAAAACCTCATCGATCCACTTTACAGGACGAATATTGAGGTGCTCTTTGATGTTATCTGGCACCTCTTTCAAGTCCCGCTCGTTCTCCTTGGGTATAATCACAGTTTTGATTCCACCGCGCCTGGCAGCCAGCAATTTCTCTTTGAGACCTCCTATTGGAAGCACCTCACCACGCAGGGTAATCTCACCTGTCATCGCCACATCGGACCGTACTGGGATGCTTGTTAGGACCGAAACCAGAGCAGTGCACATCGCTACTCCAGCACTTGGCCCATCTTTAGGCGTCGCCCCCTCAGGAACATGGATATGGACATCGTGCTTTTCATGGTAAGTTGCTGGAATTCCTAGCAATTGTGACCGACTACGTACTACCGTCGTAGCTGCCTGAATCGACTCCTGCATCACGTCGCCCAGAGAGCCCGTCTTCACATGCCGGCCCTTACCCGCCACTGCCACAGCCTCAATCGTCAGTAATTCACCACCCACTGAGGTCCAAGCAAGGCCGGTAACCTGACCAATCTTGTTCTCCTCCTCCGCAATACCGTAATTGTACTTCCGCACGCCTAACAAATCGGGCAATGTTTCTGCGTCAACCGTAATGCCAGAAGTCATTTCGCCCAGCGTGAACGCCTTCACCATTTTGCGACAGACTTTCGCAATCTCTCGCTCCAGAGACCGTACACCGGCTTCGCGCGTGTAATAGCGGATAATTCCGGTAACCAGGTCCTCAGCGATCTCCAATTCCTTCGGTTTGAGGCCATTCAGCTTGATTTGCTTAGGAATCAGGTAGCGCAGCGCGATATTGAGCTTTTCGTCTTCCGTGTAACCGGGGATTCGAATGACTTCCATTCGATCCAGTAGTGGACCGGGAATATTCATGGTGTTTGATGTGCATACGAACATCACATCTGATAAATCGTAATCGACTTCCAGATAGTGGTCATTGAAAGCATGATTTTGTTCTGGGTCCAGCACTTCGAGCATGGCAGATGCAGGGTCACCACGGTGATCCATGCCCATTTTGTCTATTTCATCTAGCAGGAATAAGGGGTTCTTCACCCCGGCCTTGGACATCTTTTGCAGCAACTTACCCGGCATAGAACCAATGTAAGTCCTTCTGTGGCCTCGAATTTCCGCTTCATCCCGGACACCGCCCAGAGCCATACGGACAAACTTACGATTGGTTGCTCTGGCGATGGACTCGCCCAGAGACGTCTTACCAACCCCTGGAGGACCAACCAGACACAATACGGGACCTTTTACCTTGCGAACGCGCTTCTGCACCGCCAAATATTCCAAAATGCGATCCTTGACCTCTTCCAGACCATAGTGGTCTTCGTCAAGAATGGTCGAGGCGCGCTTTAAGTCGTGCTTTACCTTGCTGCGCTTCGACCAGGGTACGCTCACCATCCAATCGATATAACTGCGCACCACGGAGGCCTCAGCGGACATGGGCGACATCATCTTCAGCTTGCCCAGCTCAGACACCGCTTTATCCTGTGCCTCCTGCGGCATTTTGGCAGCGTCGATTTTGCCTTGCAGCTCATCCAATTCGTTGGGCGCTTCGTCCATATCGCCTAATTCTTTCTGAATCGCTTTCATCTGCTCGTTCAGATAATACTCGCGCTGACTCTTCTCCATCTGCTTCTTAACGCGGCCGCGTATACGTTTCTCGACCTGAAAGAGGTCGATTTCAGCTTCCATCAAACCCATCAGGTGTTCCAACCGGGCTCGAATACCTGACATCTCCAGAATGTGCTGCTTTTCCTCAAGATCAACGCTCATGTGCGCAGCGATGGTGTCCGCCAATCTGCCTGGCTCATCAATACCGGTGAGAGACGTCAAAACTTCCGCGGGAACCTTCTTGCTAAGATTGACGTATTTTTCAAACTGCGTAATGGTTGATCGCAGCAGCGCTTCAACTTCTTCCTCGGGAATATCCTCGCTCTCTATCTCGCGTACACCCGCTACACTGAACGCGCCTTCATCTTCAACATTGGCAACAGCAGCACGGTAGCTACCTTCAACAAGTACCTTGATGGTGCCGTCGGGCAATTTGAGTAGCTGTAATATGTTGGAGACTGTTCCAACCTGATAAATATCGTCTGCTTCCGGGTTGTCATCGGCCGCGTTGCGCTGAGCGACCAACAAAACCTGCTTGTCGTTGGCCATGGCGTCTTCCAGTGCTTCAATGGACTTCTCTCGTCCCACGAAAAGCGGTAGCACCATATGCGGATAGACCACTACATCTCTCAATGGAAGTAGTGGAAGCTTTGTGTCTGGGGAAGAACCCATAAAAATCTCCGGGTTTGAGGAAGTGGTGGGCAGCAGAGGGCTTAGTACCCCCTGTAGTTGTGTCAACCGTACAAGCTAGCGCTTTCTTTGACCGTGTTCGCTGAATCTACCGAGACAGCGACTCTCCAGCGGCGCCAGCCTTTAGTCTTCAGCGGCGCGGGAAGTTGGCTCGGTGTTTTGATATACCAGCATAGGTTCGGAATCACCGCGGATCACAGACTCGTCGATTACCACCTTGCTAACATCATCCCGGGAGGGAATGTTATACATGGAGTCCAGCAAGACGCCTTCAAGAATGGAGCGTAAGCCCCGTGCCCCTGTTTTGCGCTCCATGCCTTTCTCTGCGATTGCACGCAACCCGTCCTCACGAAAGTCCACTTCAACGCCCTCCATCTCAAACAGTTTGCTGTACTGCTTGGTCAGGGAGTTTTTGGGCTCCGTAAGGATTTGAATTAATGCGCCAACATCCAGCTCTTCCAATGTAGCAATAACTGGGAGACGTCCAACAAATTCTGGTATGAGACCGTATTGAACAAGATCTTCTGGCTCCAACTGAGAGAGCATCTCGCCAATATTTTTGGTCTCGTCCTTGCTCTTCACTTCAGCACCAAATCCAATGCCGCCTTTCTCAGAGCGATTGCGTATCACCTTTTCAAGGCCGGCAAATGCACCGCCGCAAATGAACAGGATATTGGAGGTGTCTACTTGCAGGAATTCCTGCTGAGGATGCTTGCGACCACCCTGCGGTGGAACCGAAGCAACAGTACCCTCTATCAGCTTCAGCAATGCCTGCTGTACGCCTTCTCCAGAAACATCACGGGTGATAGAAGGGTTATCAGATTTGCGCGAAATTTTGTCGATTTCATCAATGTAGACAATACCCACCTGGGCCTTTTCCACATCGTAGTCACACTTCTGCAGAAGCTTCTGAATAATATTTTCTACATCTTCGCCTACATATCCAGCTTCGGTGAGCGTAGTGGCGTCGGCGATAGTAAAAGGTACATCGAGGAGTCTGGCCAAAGTCTCCGCGAGCAGTGTTTTACCACTACCCGTTGGACCTACCAGAAGAATATTACTTTTACCCAGCTCAACTTCATCGCGCCCTGCTTGGTGGCGCAGACGCTTGTAGTGATTGTAGACGGCTACTGAGAGAACTTTTTTCGCGCGCTGTTGGCCAATAACATACTCATCGAGAATGGCATTGATTTCCTGCGGCACGGGAAGGTGATCCTCCGAGGCACTGGAACTGCTCTCCTGAACCTCCTCACGAATAATATCGTTACAGAGATCGACACACTCATCGCAGACAAAAACCGAGGGACCGGCTATTAGCTTCCGAACTTCGTGCTGGCTCTTGCCACAGAATGAGCAATACAGCAGCTTTCCGCCGTCATCGCCCGCATTAGTGGTTTCATCGTTCATCCTATCGCCCTACGTCCCCAAAAAAGTACTTGATGCATCATCTTACGGTTCTAAGATGATGTTTTTAACCGTTATTTGCAAGTCCCAATAGGAACTAAATCACGTTATTCCGACTTATTCCTCAGGGCCTGAGCGCTTGTTCACAACCTCATCTATAAGGCCGTATTCTTTGCTCTGCTCAGCATCCATAAAACGGTCTCTTTCGGTATCCCGCTCTATCGCTTCCAGCGTCTGGCCAGTGTGCCCCGCCATCAGTTCGTTCAGACGCTTCCGGATGATCAATATCTCCTTCGCCTGAATATCGATATCGGTAGCTTGACCCTGGGCGCCACCACTGGGCTGGTGGATCATGGTACGGGCATTGGGCAAGCAGAAGCGCTTCTCTTTGGCACCGCCACACAGCAAGAATGCGCCCATCGAGGCGGCCTGACCGATGCACATGGTGCTCACGTCGGGCTTGATAAACTGCATGGTGTCGTAAATTGACAGGCCCGCAGTGACTGAGCCACCTGGAGAATTAATGTAGAGGTGGATGTCTTTGTCAGGGTTTTCTGATTCCAGGAATAAAAGCTGCGCCACGATCAAATTTGCCATTTGATCTTCTACCTGCCCGACACAAAAAATCACCCGTTCTTTCAGCAGTCTTGAATAAATGTCGTAAGAGCGCTCACCACGGGCGGTCTGCTCGACCACCATGGGAACCAGACCCAGGCTATCAACTCTATTCTTATCCTGTCCTTCGTAATCAAATGCCATTTGCACTGTCCCCGATACGTATTATGCGTAGATAAAAGCGGCGCTGGCGCCGCCCTTTATTTTACAATCATCGTTGTAGCATCAGTGCCGAACAATCAGACTTCTTCTTTATCCTGACTGATGGCGTCCTGATAGCTGCACTCATTCTCTATTATATTGGCGCTCTCAAGCAATTTTTCAACCACCTGGTCTTCCAAAACTTTAGATTCCACCGCAGCTAGCTGTTGCTGGTTGGAATAATAGTAATCAATGACTTCCTGTGGGTCCTGATAAGTCGACGCCATTTCATCAATTGCAGCACGCACCTTGTCGGCCTCAGCCTTAAGTTGATGCTTGGCGACAAACTCTGCCATCACCAGGCCTAACTTAACGCGGCGCTCTGCATTTTCGCTGAACATCTCGTCAGGTAGCAGAGAATTCAGATCCAGATCCTGATTACCCATGCCACCGAACTGCTGGAACATTTGATTGCGCATTGCGCCTATTTCCTGATCCATGAGTGCCCTGGGCACCTCAACCGACTGGTGCGCTTCTAATACCGCATCCATAACTTGTTGCTTAACTTTGGCCTCAACCGCATTTTTTAGCTCACGGGTCATGTTCTCGCCAACTTCTTTGCGGAACTGCTCTTCACCGCCATCCTCTACACCGTATTGCGAGAACAATTCATCATTCAGCGGTGCGGGTGTCAATTCAAGCACGCTATTGAGTGTGACTTTAAACTCTACAGCAGCACCCTGCAGGTCTTCACTGTGATACTCCTCGGGAAAAGTCAGCTGCAGCGTCTTTTCTTCTCCGGCAGTCATACCAACAATGCCATCTTCGAAACCGGGAATCATTCGGCCTGAACCCAACTCCAGCTCGCTGTCTTCGGCACTACCGCCTTCAAACGCTTCACCCTCTTTGGTTCCGACATAGTTGATATTAACCTTGTCTTCCTCAACGGCCTTACGCTCAACGGCTTCCCAATCTCCCTTTTGCTTACGAAAAACATCGATAATGTTATCGACATCCTCATCCTTCACTTGGGCAACGGGCTTTTCAACTGGGAAATCAGTCAACTCAACAATATTAACATCGGGGAATACTTCGAAAATCGCAACGTACTCGAGATCCCGACCCTCTTCCATACTCTTGGGTTCGATGCTGGGCTGGCCCGCTGGGCGCAGCTTTTCCTGGATCACGGCCTCTTGAAAAGATTGGCTCATCACCTCGCCCAGAACTTCCTGACGAACACCACCACCAAACTTTTGGCGCATCACCTTCATTGGCACCTTGCCAGGACGAAAACCTGGAAGTTTAGCGTTTTGAGCAGCCTTTTGTAGGCGGCTATTAACTTCTACATCAACTCGCTCTGCGGGTACGCCCACTGTCAATCGCCGTTCCAGGCCAGAAGTCGTTTCAATTGAAACCTGCATGGTATTTCCTCATCTTAACTTTGCTGTACAGCGCCGCAGCGCTGTCATTGGGACATCCCGGGGCAGTCTGCCGCCGGCTGGAACCCTGTCATTTAAATGGTGCGGAAGGAGAGACTCGAACTCTCACGCCTTGCGGCACTAGAACCTAAATCTAGCGCGTATACCAATTTCGCCACTCCCGCATTGAAAACAACCCGTGCAGTTGAACTGAGTCAACCACAGCACTCCACTATAACCCTTTGATTGCATAGAAATAATGCTGATCAGAAACTCTGGGATTCGGAGCCGTTACAAGGGCGCAAATACTGCCACAAAGGTGACAACGGTTCAACCATCGAAAGCCCTTCTACACCAGTATTTACGGGGCTTGTGGCGAATCATTTGAAGTTAAGCGCAGGAAGCTAGGTCTGTGGCGCGCTAGAAAGCCCAATTAGCCCGTCAGGCAAGCCGGATCAAACTGATACTCACCCTGTAACCAACCCGTTATTTCTGCAGCTGCAGCGCCTGGCAGCACACTGTAACTCTCGGCCAACTGTCTGCATTTGGCCTCCCCCATGCCCGATAAACCCTCCTGCTCAAAAATACCTCCGTCTCTCGATAGGCACTTCCACGTTTGCGACCCAAGAAATCGCGCTAGCGTCTCTTGGGTATATGCGCCGCTGCCGTACATTTCTGCGAGGCCACTCAAAGCAGGCAGGGACAACACTCCTTGATTCATAGGGTTACACAAGTGCCCCGCCAATGAGGGCTTGATCGATGGCTCCCTGCCCGGCAGCTTAGAGGTATAGAGAAAGTTACTGCGTTGCACACCATCGTTCACCGGGTAGTTATCCCAGAGCGTTACCGATCGGCCCAACTGCACGTTAATAGCCTCTATGTCTGCCTTTGCAATTTCCTTCGAGCACACCTCGTTGCCGGTCCAGAATATCTCGACGTCAGATGGCAGTTCTACGCCTAACTCGGGCCAGTAACTCTGGGGCATAGCGCCGAAATATTGTGGTAGAACCGGGTCAAAAGAATAATAAGTTGGGCAAACAATCACTCGAACCTCGGGCAGCCAACCGCTGATATCACTGACGATTTCTGCCTGGCGCCTTGCCAGGGCATCAATATCACCCGGCATATCGTCAAACAGAACTGCCAGCAGCGACGGCCCAAGCTCGCCTATGTAGCCGACTTTACGCCTCAGCTGCTCCTGCTCAGGGCGCTGGTAGTTTCGATACAATTCAAAGGGCGATAGGCCCACCCCCCATTGAAGCCCCCTACTGTGGTGCGCTTTCGCCAATTCGACCAATTCCCGCCACTGTTGCTGCGGCCAATCGAGCCGCCATTGCTTGCGCAGTATCGCGTCAGATTTTGGACAATAGAGGCTGGTATTGAGTCCGGCCTCCGAAAGGTAGTCGATGTAGGCCAGTCTCGTTTCGTGAGGCCACGGACGGCCGTAAAAGCCTTCAATGACGCCGCTTAGGAAGGTTTTAGGGGGACTCATATGGGGTGTTTTTTATGCATTAATAGAATTAAAGGCTATTTTTATATAGCTAAATACATTAAAAGGCGGGCAACTAACTGTGAAAAATTACCAATTTTCAGGGATACTTAGTCCGTGACTGCCTATCCCCTAGATTTAACAGGTAGTCACACGGGGCATACCCATGCCCCATATTGGAAGCAATTCCTTTATGTTTCACTCCTAATGGTCTTGGTGGGTCCCTTTCGGGACCCATTTTTTTTATCCCTGATTTCTTACTTTTCAACGAGCTGCTTGCGTCACTCGAAGTGGAGCATGGATCGCCGTTCACATTGTATGCGTGGGCCTGTCGGAAGATAACGATCCCGCTAGATGATTTTCTATCTTGGCATTGGCATTCGCATCTTGCTCACTAAATTGCACACCTATTCCCGCCGTGCGATTACCCTGCGCTCCTCTGGGTGTCACCCATACCACGCGCCCCGAAATTGGAATTTTTTCTGATTCGTCCATCAGCGTGAGTAGCATGAATACTTCATCACCAATATCGTAAGTCTTGTTGGTGGGGACAAACAGACCTCCATTTTCCAGGAAGGGCATGTAGGCAGAATAAAGCACCGCCTTATCCTTAATCGTCAGCGACAGAATACCGTTGCGGCTGTTATGTCTTGAGTCGTTCATACGCTGCTGTCCCCTACTTTGCGTTGAATGTTATCACCAAGCTGGCCACCACCCAAGAGTCTATCCATTTTTGACAGGATAGAATCCACCAAAAGTTGCTTGTTGGGATTTGCACCTGCAGTAACGGCCCTCTGTAGTCGCCCCAATTCATCCATGATCTGGAAACTTGCTCTCCCGGCTTTCGATTGCAGTTGCTGCACGCTCAACATTCTCACTATGCCCTGAATTTCCTGCGTAAGTTGTTCTAGTAGTTCCAACGCATCCACATCCGACCATGCGCCTGCCGCCTGGGGTACAGTCACCAGGCCATCGAGTAGAGCAGCAATGCCGGTTCGTCTCGCCGCGAACTCCTCCGCCGCATCGCTTTCGTAAAGTTGCAGAGCGAACAGTGGCCTTCCCTCTGCCAGTGACAATAGCTTTTCGCTCGCTGGCCTTTGACCTGTAACCTGGTCCAGCCACCGCAAGCTGTCATCCTGCGCAGGTAATGGCATGCGCACCAACTGGCAGCGTGAACGAATAGTCGCGGGTACATTGTGCAGGCGATGGCAGACAAGCAGCAGGTAAGTATCCGCCGATGGCTCCTCCAACGACTTCAGCAATGCATTAAACGCATTTACATTCATACTGTCAGCCGGTGCCAATACAATGACTTTGCGCGCCCCAAATCCGGCGGTCATGGTAGTAAACTGCACAAGACCCCGAACCTGGTCAATTTTTATTGTCCTGCTTTTTTCAGCTGGTTGCACCCAGCTGAAATCTCCGTGCCCACCGCTGGCGCTCAACTCACAGGCATGGCATTTCCCACAGTTTAGACCGCCGATCGGCGATGCACACAATAGTAAGCGCGACAGCGACAGCGCCAGTTGAGATTTGCCTGTATGTTGCTCTCCGGTTAATAATAATGCGTGGGGTAGCCTACCAGCTGCTAGTTGTTCGCCGAGATGCGTCCAACACTCTGCATGCCAGGGGAGCGGTAGGCTGACTTCGGGCAAATTCTCCAAAATCATCATTCCTCAGACTGCCTCACACGCCAGCAAGACAAGAGCTCAGCTCCCAGTTTAAGCAACTGCTTTTGTACTTTCTCCAAGGGAACACTCGCATCAACCACTCGAAAGCGCCCGCTACTATTTTCTGCCTGTGTGAGGTAACTGCGCCGTACCCTCTCAAAAAAATCCATTGTTTCCTGCTCGATACGGTCTAACTCTCCCCTGTCACGGGCTCTGCCCATTCCTGTTGCCACTGGCACATCCAGCAATATCGTATAGTCTGGTCGCAGCTCTCCCTGAACCAGCGTTTCCAGTTGCCTTACGGTGTCAGCTGATACACCCCTGCCGCCACTTTGGTAAGCGTATGTGGCGTCGGTAAAACGATCGCATAGCACCCACTTGCCCGCCGCCAATGCCGGCTCTATCACCTCTTTTATATGTTCCGCTCTAGCGGCAAAAATCAACAGCAATTCAGTCATGGAGCCCATCTGGCCATCGCGTACTAGCAATAGGAGTTGGCGAATTTCCTCAGACAGCGGCGTCCCACCGGGTTCTCTGGTAACCACCACGTCGACGCCGTTTTTCCGCAAAAAATCTTCTAACCAGAGCATGTTGGTAGACTTACCCACGCCTTCGCCACCTTCCACGGTGATGAATAAACCACGCTCACTCATATTAGTTCTGCTTCCGTTTCATGGAACTATAGTCTTCTCTACGCTGAAGTTGGTATTTACGCACGGCACGATTGTGTTCGGCAAGCGTTGCAGAGAACTCATGGCCGCCGTCTCCACGCGCAACAAAATATAAGGCTGTGCCGTCTTGTGGGTGTAGGGCTGCGTGAATCGCGGCTCTGCCAGGCAGCGCTATGGGAGATGGTGGCAAACCACGATGCCTGTAAGTGTTATACAAATTGCTGGAATCGGTAAGATGGCGCCTTTTCAGATTGCCGTCAAAAGCGTCGCCCAGACCATAAATAATGGTGGGGTCCGTCTGCATCAGCATGCGTTTCTGCAGGCGACGTACGAATACACCGCCAATCGCTGCTCGTTCGCTGGCTAGTCCCGTCTCTCGCTCAATAATTGATGCCATAATCAAGGCCTCGTAATCATTCTTATAGGGTAATGAAGCGCTACGTTGGCTCCACTCCTGGGCCAGCACCGATGTCATCGCTTTATGGGCGCGCTGTACGATATCCCAATCAGTATCACCCAGTTCGTACTGATAACTGTCGGGAAAAAACAGACCCTCAGGCACGGCATAGAGCTTAGTCAGTTCGACTATCCTTGCGTCATTGCTACCTTCAAGCACACGGCTCAAGTCTGCTTGCCGCCACATGATTTCAAGCGCCGCCGCTAGTGTGATGCCCTCAGGTAGTGTTAACTGATGGCGAATGACATCACCAGCCTGCAGCAGCCTCAATAAGGATTCTGCAGTACTTTGCGGCGGCAGTAGATACTCACCCCGCTTGATCTGCTGATCCAATCCGGTCCAACGGCCATAGTAAATCAGCAACTGCGGGTGCTCGACCACTCCAGTGTCATGCAGTTTCTGTACTACCGCCCGAAGGGAGTCACCTTGCACCACCGAGAGATGAAGCCCTTCGGCGGGAATCGCCAGCGGCGCCTCCCACCTCAGACGAACCTCTCCAGCAGCGACAAAAAGAAGCCCCCCAAGAACGAGTATTAGTAAAAACACCCGTATCATTGCAGTAAATCCAATTGAAATTGCTCGAACAAAGCTGCACACACTTTGTGCTCTTCCCAGCGTAGATTATCCAGCGATAAGATTGGCCGAGTACCGAACAGGCTGCTGCTGTAGAAGATCTCATCAGCATTGTGAAGGTCTTCCAGAGTCAACTCAGTAGCACTCACCTCCAAACCAAGAGCCGGTGCCCAACGCTCAATAACCAGTTGTCGACGAGTCCCAGCTACACCGCTATTACATAAATCGGGTGTCTGTAATCTACCCTCGCGCACCACAAAAAGGTTTCCGGCACTAACAGAGTTGACGGTATTGGCTTGATCCAGAAGCAACATTTCATCCACACCCTGCGTCTGCCCTTCTGCGGCAGCCAGAACCTGCTCCAGGCGATTGAGATGCTTGACGCCGGCTAGCATTGGCTGGAGCGCCAATTTAACTTTAGCCACGGATACAGAGGCAGGCTCGCTCATCAATGAACAATCGCGCTCAATCTGAGCAATTTGGATGATAATACGAGGCTGAGGGGTGACAGGCGGAGCGTATCCCCGACGACCGCCGCCGCGAGTCACGCTCAGCCGCAGAGAAGACCAATCGCAGGCGTTACTCATGGAACCAAGAACCGACTCGAGCTGAACCTGAACCTTCTCCAGGCAATCTGGAAAGGCAAGCGCCTGTAAGCCGCGCTTTAAACGCGCTAGGTGAAGTTCTGGGTAAAGTGGAACATCGCGACGCAGCAGCAGAGTTTCAAATAAGCCGTCGCCGTAATCCAAGCCGCGGTCTGGCAGTGGCAGAGCCGCTAGGGGCGAACCATCAATCCAAATCGCAGGGTTGTCGGGCACCGGTCGGCCGATCAATCAGCTTTCGTGAACAGCAGGGAGCCGTTGGTTCCACCGAAACCGAAGGAGTTAGACAAGACCGCGTGGATCTCTCGTTCCTGAGCCGTATTGGGTACATAATTCAGATTACAGCCTTCATCGGCCTTGTCGAGGTTGATTGTGGGCGGAGCGACCTGATCGCGCAGAGCGAGAATAGAAAATATCGCCTCTACGGCGCCAGCCGCGCCTAGCAAGTGACCAATCATCGATTTGGTCGAACTGACTGCGACTTTCTCAGCCGCTGTACCCAAAACCGATTCGACTGCGCGACTTTCGGCTACATCGCCCGCTAGCGTTGAAGTGCCATGGGCATTTATGTAGTTGATCTTCTCGAGGTCAATACCGGCATCTTTGATCGCATTGCGCATTGAAGTAGCGGCACCTCGGCCATCTTCAGGCGGCAGAGTCATATGATAGGCATCACCACTCATTCCAAAACCAACGAGTTCGGCGTAAATTTTGGCACCCCGTGCCTTGGCTGTTTCGTACTCTTCGATCATCAATACGCCAGCCCCATCACCCAGTACAAAGCCGTCTCGATCTGCATCCCAGGGACGGGAAGCCCGCTCGGGATCATCATTCCTTGTAGACAATGCCCTGGCTGCTGCGAAGCCACCAAGACCAACAGGAGTAGTCGCCATTTCGGCGCCACCGACTAACATCGCATCTGCATCACCCAGAGCAATTAGGCGCGCAGCAATACCAATATTATGTGTGCCAGATGTGCAGGCCGTTACAATCGCAAGATTAGGTCCCTGCAGGTTATATTTTACAGAGAGGTTGCCAGCAATCATATTGATGATGGAACCCGGCACAAAAAACGGCGATATTTTTCGAGGACCGGAGGTGCTGATGATACCGGCATTTTTTTCAATCTGACCAATACCACCGATGCCAGAGCCAATCGATGCGCCTATACGGGCAGCGTTTTCCTCAGTGACTTCAATGCCGCTATCCTGCATCGCCTGAATGCCCGCTGCCATACCATACTGCACAAAGACGTCGAGCTTGCGCGCTTCCTTCGGAGTCAGGTACTCCGAGATATCGAAATTTCGGACACTCGCACTGAACTGAGTGCTGTAAGGCGAGACATCAAAAGCATCGATTATGGCGGCACCACTTTTCCCCGCCAGAATATTGTCCCAGGTTTCTGCAACCGTGTGGCCCACTGGGGTCACCATGCCGAGGCCTGTTACAACAACTCTTCTGCCTATCAACGCACTAACTCCTGTATGGGAAACTTTCCGGGACGTTTATATAGAAGAAAAGCCGCTCTATGTTTAATAGAGGCGGCTTTTCAAGATCAAGCTAGTGAATTAGGCAAGATTGCTGTTGATGTATCCAATCGCCAAAGCCACAGTAGTAATTTTTTCCGCTTCCTCATCGGGAATCTCGGTCTCGAACTCTTCTTCCAGAGCCATCACCAGCTCGACCGTGTCCAGAGAATCTGCACCCAGATCTTCCACAAAGGAAGCCTCGGTCTGCACTTCTTCTTCTTTAACGCCGAGTTGCTCTGCCACAATCTTCTTTACACGTTCTTCAATGCTGCTCATTTTGTATGTCACTCCTAGGTTTTAATGCTTCTTCGAACCGGTTTAAACGGCCTGTGCGCGCAGTTTACTCTGTTTTTTGAAAGAGTAATAAATTTTTTTTAGCTGCACACTTAGACCCTGTTTTATTACATATTAATCAACTAGTTATCCCATGTGCATACCGCCATTAACATGCACTGTTTCGCCTGTAATATACCCCGCTGCGTCACTGCAGAGAAAGCCTACAAGAGCCGCTATCTCCTGCGGTGCACCAAGCCTTCCCAGCGGTATCTGCTTCAGCAGAAGCTCGCGCTGCTCTTCCGGCAACTCCTTGGTCATATCCGTATCAATGAAGCCTGGTGCCACACAGTTTACCGTGACAGATCTGGAGCCCAATTCCCTGGCGAGTGCGCGCGAAAAACCTTCCGCACCTGCTTTTGTCGCCGCGTAATTGCTCTGGCCAATGTTGCCCATAGAACCCACAACAGAAGTAATATTGACGATTCGGCCCCATCGCGCTTTGGTCATGCCTCGAAGACTCGCTTTACTCACTCGGTAAAGCGCGCTGAGATTTGTGTCCATCACGTCGGACCATTCATCTTCCTTCATGCGCATCAAGATATTGTCGCGCGTAATACCAGCGTTATTCACAACCACCAATGGCGCTGAGAACTGCTCGCCTATAGCTTTCAATACCGTTGTAACGCTTTCCTGATCCGCCACATTCAGCTTCATGCCGCAGCCAGCGTTTTGCGCGCCTGCGAGATACGACGAAATCGCTTCAGCTCCGCCATCGGTTGTAGCTGTGCCCACAACCCGGAAGCCATCGGCGGCTAGCTGTTGCGCAATCGCCTTACCGATTCCACGGCTAGCACCCGTCACCAGCGCTACCTTAATGTCATCACTCATGGTGAACTCCCTAAATCTGGTTTAATTCACTGGCGGCTGAAGTAAGAGCGTCAGGCTGCTCCAGAGAATAGCTCTTCAAACTCTTATCAATTCGACGATTGAGCCCACTCAATACTCTACCCGGACCACATTCAACCACGTGCTGTGCACCTGCGCTGATCATAGTCTGGATACAAGACGTCCACATCACTGGACTATAAATCTGTTCGACGAGCAATTTTCTAATCTGTTCTGGATCAGACTCCAGCGCTGCATGTACGTTGTGCACCACGGGAATTTTTGGCGCTGAAATTTCAACCTTCGCCAGGACCTCTGCCAGTTGATCACCAGCGGGCTTCATCAATTCGGTATGGAAAGGTGCGCTTACAGGTAACGGCAGGGCACGTTTTGCCCCCGCTTCCTTGAGCGCCACTATGGCAGTTTCCACAGCTTCTGCGTGTCCTGCAATAACGACCTGCCCAGGGGAATTGAAGTTTACAGCTGCGACTACTCCCTCATGCTGCGCGGTCACCTCTTGGCAAATACGATTGATCTGCTCATCTTCGATACCAATGATTGCCGCCATGGCACCGACACCCACAGGTACCGCAGTTTGCATAAACTCACCGCGCTTACGCACCAACTGTACTGCGTCGGCAAATGTTAAAACTCCCGCGCAGACCAGCGCCGTAAATTCACCCAGACTGTGGCCTGCCATAATACTCGGCTGCGCCCCAGAAACTTCCTGCCAGGCTCGCCAAAGAGCAACACTGGAACTCAACAGAACCGGCTGCGTGGTTTCGGTAAGATTGAGTGACTCCTGAGGCCCATCTTGAACGAGCTTCCAAACATCGTAGCCTAAGGCGTCAGCTGCTTCAGCATAGGTATCTCTCACCGCAGCAAATTGTTCGTAGGCTTCGCTGAGCATACCGACTGCTTGCGACCCCTGACCGGGGAAAACAAAGGCAATATTAGAATCTGACATGAAGCAATCCTGACGGGGGTCCCATCACACTAATTGGACGCCGCTCACACTGCGAACGTAGTTGTACACCGCAGGCCGCTGCAATAGCGCACGAGAGAGTACTGCCACCAATTAGAGAGGAGAAATCGGGTTTGTTGACACCGCATACACTGCGGGCTGAGGGGAGCGCGGAGGCAGTGCCTCCGCTAATGTAGGATACGGCTAGGAAAGCCGTGAAATTCAATGCAGGAAACCGTCCGCCTGAGTTTAGGTGACTAGTCGTCGTTGCCAGTTTCAACCACTTTTTTACCGCGGTAAAAACCGTCAGCGGTAACGTGGTGGCGACGGTGAGTTTCACCGGAAGTCTGATCTACGGACAAAGTCGATCCGGACAATGCATCGTGTGAACGGCGCATCCCGCGACGCGAACGCGTCTTTTTACTTTTCTGAACTGCCATGCCTAATACTCCTAGTGTTCGCTGGTGGGCTTCAACTGCGCCAGCACGTTAAACGGATTGGGCTTCTCCTCACCCTGCTCTTCTTCGAGCGCTGGGTCTGAAAATGCCTTGATTCTATTCTTACATTCCTCGGTGTCGTGGTAGCTGAAAGGCCGCATCGCCAACATCAGCTCATCTTCCACGAGCTCC
This sequence comes from Halioglobus sp., assembly GCA_047611225.1. Taxonomy (GTDB): domain Bacteria; phylum Pseudomonadota; class Gammaproteobacteria; order Pseudomonadales; family Halieaceae; genus Marimicrobium. The sequence continues at coordinate 680 of JBLFWP010000044.1, read as the reverse complement.
CACAAATTACAGGACTCATCCCCGAGGATCAGTGCATCCAGAGACCGGGGTAACTGCGCAGCTTCTTCGTCAGTCCAAACTGCTGCTAGTGTATTAGTACTCTCTATATGCTCTGACATCGCTTCAAGACAGCGCTGACAGATAATCTGGATATCGGCGCTTACTTCCACCGTCACCAGATAGTGTTTTTCTTCGTCTCTCGAGAAGCTCAGCTCGGCCTGTATTGAGCCCTCATCAGCCGCTAAAAGTGGCCGAAATCGCTGTAAATCAAGTGGCCTTAACACGCCACTTACACCCGTGTCTCGCACCGCTGCCTTGCGTATATCCAGCGTGCTCAGAAGGGGCTCAGTCAACATAGGCGCGCATCATAGGTGCGGATTGCCGTTTTGTCAAAAAAATCTTTAGAATACAAACAGTTCTCCACCACTGTCACTCAAACTGAGCCCTCGAAATGGATATTATCCTCGCCTCCACATCACCCTATCGTCGCCGTTTGCTAGAACGCCTGCAACTGCCTTTTCGCTGCATCGCTCCGCTGACAGATGAAACGGCGCTGTCTGGGGAACTTCCTGTCGCGCTCGCCCAAAGGCTGGCTCTGGCAAAAGCGGAGTCGGTTGCCCTCCAATATCCCCAGGCTCTGGTCATCGGCAGCGATCAGGTAGCAGCGCTAGACCAGAAGC
>JBLFWP010000043.1:0-28750 GCA_047611225.1 Halioglobus sp. | reverse complement strand
GTGAAACCGATAGTGACATTCGGGCCAACGGGATGGCCCAGTATACTCGCCAGAAGTGCCTCTATGATTTTCATGATGACTTCCGTCATCCAGCGATCAAAATCACGATCCGCAACGGCACATTCCATTTCCAAGCGGTAGTGCGTGTCAGTGACTATGGAACGCGCAGTCATCGCAGTGTTGCGACTCGCCTGTAGGTCACTCATCACATCCAGCGCCTCTCCCAAGGTTGGGGCACTCAGAGCAGCAAAACCGAGAGGGCCGTGGGCTGCCATATTGAGTTGGGCACCCAGCTTCGCTGTCCAGGTAGGGTCATTCACGTTTTGCTCGTAATTACGGAACAACACAGTTAGGTCAGTCGCACTGACAAACTCCATCGCAGCTACCGCGGCCACCGATAAATCGGTGCCATGCAGCAGCTTTTCCGGGCTCACCACGCCCGACTGCAATACCAGGCGTGCGTAGGGAGCCGAAACTTCCGGTGGTCTGTCCATGCCAGCGAATGTAGCAAATACCGTCACTATTGTCACTAAATGACTAGTAGATTGTCATTTAGTGAAAACCGTTGGCGAGGTTATCGGGTGTAGATTGGGCTCACTAACATTCATAAAGCAGCAGGAGATAGCCGCCATGAGCACTACCTATGTTTTGAACCACCCTGAGAAAGGCCGGATCGAATATACCGACAATAAACGTTACCTGTGGATGTCGTCGCTGTTCATGCCTTTGTTCCCAATGCTGGGCGTTGCCCTTTACTTCCTGCTGGACTCACAGTGGATGCTTGTCTTACCGCTCGCTTTCACCTACCTCATTATCCCAATCCTGGATTTTGCCTTCGGCACCGACGAGAACAACCCGCCCGAGGAAATCGTGCCGCAGCTAGAAGCTGACCGATACTACGCAATGCTGACTTGGCTCACGGTACCCATGCACTTCATTGTGCTGATAGCGATCGCCTTTTTTGTCGGCACCCAAGACCTCACAGTCTGGTCCATGCTCGCACTGGCGATTACTGCAGGCAGCTACAGCGGACTCGGTATCAACACCGCCCATGAGTTGGGACACAAGAAGCCGGAGTTCGACCGACTGCTCGCAAAAATCGTGCTGGCTGTACCCGCCTACGGACATTTTTGTATCGAACACAACCGTGGTCATCACAAAGACGTTGCCACACCGGAAGATCCCGCTAGCTCTCGCATGGGCGAGTCTATCTACAAGTTCATCCTGCGTGAGATTCCTGGAGCCTTCCACCGTGGTTGGGCCGTAGAAAAGGAACGTCTCGCGCGCCAGAACAAAAGCGAGTGGAGCATCCACAACGATATTCTGCAGTCCTACGCCATCAGCGCCGTGCTGCAGGGCGGACTCATTCTGGCCTTCGGCTGGATCATGCTGCCCTTCCTTGCCATCCACAACTTCTGGGCCTGGTTCCAACTCACTAGCGCCAATTACATTGAGCACTATGGCCTACTACGTGAAAAGGAAGCCAACGGCCGCTACGAGCGCTGCCAGCCGCACCACAGCTGGAACGCTAACTACGTGTTCAGCAACATTGTGCTGTTTCATCTGGAACGCCATTCCGATCACCACGCCAATCCCACCCGCCGCTACCAAAGCCTGCGCAGCTTCGAGGGTATTCCCGAGTTGCCCAATGGCTACTACGGCATGTACCTACTGGCCTACATTCCCTGGCTCTGGTACAAGGTGATGGACACGCGCGTACTGGCCCTGCCCCACATCGACGGAGACTTGACCAAGGTCAACATCGATCCGGCGAAGCGAGAGGCCATTTACGCCAGATTCGGCAACGACCACGCCGCGCCACTGGCAGTCTGAAAAAAAGTAAACAGGAGAACATAACGAATGGCTAAGTATCGCTGTCCCGGTTGCGAATATATCTACGATGAAGAACGCGGGGATGCCCATGAGGGCCATCCCCCTGGAACCTTGTTTGCGTCCCTGCTTGAAGATTTCACCTGCCCGGACTGCTCCGTGCGCTACAAGGAAGACTTTGAGGAAATGGCGTAATGGAGTTGCTAGATCGAAGCGGGCCGAATTAGGACAGCGGCGCGAGGTTTCAGCGGCCGCTACGATCAACTCATTCCGAAGCCACCATTTATAACTAATCCCCAGAACTATGCGGGCTCCCGCTGTACAGCGGCTATGTCTGCTCAATTGGTATCGACGCGGTCGGAACTACTCATACCCTATAGAGCGGTGAAGGCTCTCCTGCGTCCCTATCAGCTGAGCAACCTTCACTTGGCAATACCTTTGATGGCTATACTGAGGGTATACCGCTAAAATCGCCGCTCATTGTTGCCACCACCGCTAGAACTGGGCTTGCATGACCAAAAAGATAGAACTACTGGCCCCCGGGGGCGATGTTGACGCCATTAAAGCCGCCATTGTGGCAGGTGCCAATGCTGTGTATTGCGGCCTCGATACGTTCAATGCCCGGAACCGAGCTGCCAACCTGTCCTTTGATGAGCTAGCTGGCATTATCAAGCTGGCTCATCAATATGACTGCGAGATTTTTCTAACCCTCAATGTAGTGATTTTAGAGCACGAAGTTGTGGGCATGATTAAGCTTTTGAATAAGCTGGTGAACAGTGGGATCGATGGCATCATCGTGCAAGATCTTGGACTGTTTAATCTGGTTAAAAAGCACTTTCCCAGCTTGGACATACACGCCTCAACTCAGCTAACAACGCATAACGAAGGACAGATCCAATTTCTGTCTAAAGTGGGCGCTTCGCGCGTTAACCTTTCCCGTGAACTGAACCTGGCTGAAGTGGGTGCTCTAACAAAAGTAGCCCATGACGAGGACGTATTAACAGAAGTATTCGTTCATGGCGCATTGTGCATCGCATTTTCAGGTCAATGCTATTCAAGCTCTGTGAGTGTGGGTAACTCGGGGAATCGTGGTCGTTGTAGCCAGGCTTGCCGTGATGAATATGTGCCCACAGCCATGGGCAATAAATTCCCGCTTAATCTAAAGGACAATTCAGCCTATTTTGATTTGCCCGAGTTAGTGGATGCAGGCGTCGATTCCCTAAAAATAGAAGGGCGAATTAAGGGCGCGCAGTATGTTCATACTGTGGTTGATAGCTGGCGCAAGCAAATTGATCAGTTTGTTGAAACCGGCAAGTTGTTGGATGACGATTCAAACCTATACAAAGTGTTTAATCGCAATTTCACCAACCTTTTTCTGAAGGGTGATATGAACAAGTCGATGTTTATCGACAACCCGCGTGATCATAGCTTTACTCATGCCAACGAAAAAAGTAATGCCATTTCCATTGTTCAAATCCAGGAAGTGCAGCAAGAACTGTCTCAAGAAAAGAATGATATAGGCGTGCTTGTAGAGAACAAAATACGTTACCTGAGCATAGCCAAGCAACAGCTTCAATTACATTTTTCAGGGAAATTGGGCGAGCCTTTAATGGTGAAAGCGCTCGTTACTGAAGTCGCGTTAAGCGATGGCACCGCTGAAGATCAGATCTTTACCGCTCAATCTGACATGACTTTGATCGAAGCTACTCAATCCCCCATTGATCGGGTCGCCATAGAAAAGCGTTTCAAATCATTTAGCAATGCTGAGTATCAGCTTGAAAGCTTTCACTTCGAGGGCTTGGACGCGGGTCTGAATATTCCTTTTAGGGAACTGACCTCACTAAAAAATAAGCTGGCATTTCTGCTCAATGGCTCGGCAGCCGTTATTCCGCCTGTTGAGGTGGCGCCATTAATTCAGCATGCCAAGATTGAAGAAAAACCAATAATGTCTGTTTTAATTGCAGACGTAAAAGATACCTATTTATGTAATGAAACGGAGGCCGCTGTTTATTTTAAGTTGCCCGAGAGTTTTAAGGTGGGCAGCAGGAAGTATATTGACGTATTTTTGGAGAACCCTGCGCTGATCCCCTGGTTCCCCGCCGTGCTAATTGGCAAAGACTACCTAGAGGCGGTTAAAGTACTCGAAGAAGTTAGACCTAATCTTATAGTGAGTAACAATACCGGCATCGCCTACAAGGCGTTCGAAATGGGCATTGACTGGGTAGCAGGGCCATTTCTCAATACGACCAATTCTTATGCCCTATTAACCCTGAAAGAAGATCTGGATTGTAAGGGTGCGTTTATCTCTAACGAGATCAATCAAAACCAAATTCGTAACATTAAGCGCCCTGATAACTTTAAGTTGTTTTACAGTATCTACCATCCAATTTTGATGATGACTAGCCGTCAGTGTTTCTTTCAACAAACAGTCGGTTGCAAAAAGCCCAGCATAGAAGACGGCTGTATGCAGTCATGTGAAAAAGCGACGTCTATTACTAATGTGAAGGGTGTTTCGTTTGCGGTAGACAAACAAAAAGGCGGTTACCCCAGCATTTACAACCATGAACAATTTTTGAATGTAGATGCTGTTACGGATTTCTCGCATTTGTTTGATGAGTTCTTTATCGACCTCACTGATATCGGTAGCGGGTCAAAAGAAAAGCCCGATAAAGTCCAATTGATCCATCACTTCGAAAACGTATTGAACGGAGCACAGGAATTGGCCCTGGCATCAGGCGTTCAATTGCACGAGATGGTCACAATATCGACCAACGCTCAGTACAAGCAAGGTCTCTAGGAAGTAAGGTCTATTGAAAGGTAGGTCTGCAAATCGGGAAGACGCTAATTTTCCCCCAATAGAAAGCTTTCACGGCTATCTAACCACAACGGATATTTGGCCATGGCTTTGGTAAATAACGGCATTTGTAAATGTCGATTTAACCAGTCTCGTAATCTAGGGTAAGGCGATTGTAAGTACCATTTACGATCGACCCGCGCGAATTGCCGTACAAATGGCAGCAAAGCATAGTCCGCTAAGCTGGCCTGGTCGCCCATAAAATAATCACTGCCCTGTAACTTCTCTTCTAATTCTGCAATAAAAACTTCACAACGTTGCCGATCGGTCACCTCAGATTCTTTATGGAATCGCCTCCCCCTTTTGTATATTTCCAAATTGGGTTTGAACTCCTTATCGTTTCGCCTGATAAGTTCCAGCATAGTCTCTAGCTTGCTTGAATCATCTGCCTGTAACACGTTCTGAGGATCATTTAACGTTAGCGCCCACAGCATGATATCAACACTCTCATCAATAATAGTGAGCTTCGGCTGCTGATTTTTGTCACCTTCAGCATGAGTAATGACCAATACAGGGACGGTACCCTTAGGTGATAGCGCTAACATCTCAGCCGGCTTATTTTTTGTGACGACCGCTCTAATCAGTACTGACTGCTGAGCTAACAAAATGCCCAACCTGGCGCGCATCGCATAGGGACAGTGTTGCAGGGAATACAATATGGGTAGGTTTGGGCTGGATTGAGACATAACAGAGCGTACCAAACTGCGCATCGATTGAAAGGAAAGTCTAAATCTTACGGGCAAACTATGCACGCAGTAACAGCTACCAAGCCGATATTGTGAATGCTGGCCTCTCGGGTCCCTTGGCACATCAAGTAACTGTCCCCACGGACAGCAGAACCGTCTACACTGCTGCCTGACGATCAAAACTATTCTGGTAAAACAGATGACTGAATCGACCTTGAGTATTGGTTTAACCAACCCAAAAAGCCCAGTAAACGTTGGCTTGGTTATGCGGGCGGCCGGCTGCTTTGGAGCGGATTCTATCTTCTATACGGGAGAGCGCTACGACCGAGCGGCGCCTTTCAATACCGATACACAAAACGCGGGCCTGAACATTCCGCTAACCTGGGTAGCAAGCCTGCCTGGCGATGTTGCCGACGATACGCAGATAGTCTGCATAGAGCTGGTAGAGGGTGCCATCCCTTTGCCCGCGTATCAGCACCCCGAGAAAGCACTCTATATTTTTGGCCCCGAGGACGGCACCATACACCAGAATGTTCTAGATCAAGCGGATTCTGTGGTTTTCATTCCCACCATAGGGAGCCTGAATCTAGCGGCGGCGGTGAATGTGATGCTTTATGACAGGCAGGCCAAAATGCCAGCGAGCGATTGCTATAAGACGCTTATCCGTGAAAGTCGAGATGCCAACAACCATGCGAAAGTGAAAAATAAGTAGTGTCCCTCGTACTACGATGAAGAAGGCTATTGGCGATGGCCTTCGAATCAACTCGAATCAGCACCAAGGGACAGCCATTTTGCCTGAAAGCCACTGGTTTGGAGTATCAAGGATGCCTGACCCCTTGCTCCAATAAGGCAATGCATGTAGAAACGCCCACTAAGCCGATATTGTGTATACATCACCTGGCCGTGGCACCAGCGTGTATTCATACAACGATTCTATCGAGATCGATGCCTTAACTTGGCAATACCTCTTATACTTATCAAAATGTAGCGATGACCTCTTCGAGACCAATTGAATTGCGATAGCTTATCCAAATATCGCAGGAGCAGAACCCGATAATGACTAACAATGATGTTTTACGTCGCCTACGCTACGTATTCGACTTCAGCGACGCGCAGATGATCGGCATTTTTGCATCGGCAGACCTCGACGTCAGGCGCGGTCACATTATCGCCTGGCTGGTAAAGGACGAAGACCCCACCTTTGAAGAGTGCAAGGATCACATGCTGGCCTCATTTCTCAATGGCTTGATAAACGAGAAGCGCGGCAAAAAAGATGGCCCCACGCCGGTACCTGAACGAAAGATCACCAATAACATCATTTTGATGAAATTGAAGATCGCATTGAATCTGCGGTCGGAAGATATAATGGAGATTACCCAGTTGGCTGGGTTTACACTTTCTGCCCCCGAGCTCAGTTCATTTATGCGGCGCCCCGGACACCGAAATTACCGCGAGTGCAAAGACCAGGTACTGCGGAATTTTCTTATGGGCTTACAAATACAGCTTCGCGATGAAGAGGCAGATGTTCCCGCCAGTGACTCACCCTGGGGCAAGCGGAAAAAGTAGGCACGCTCTAGTTGAGCAGCGGGTGTTCTTTCATCGGAAAGAATGTACTGGGTATCGACCAGCTAACTCACTGAAATAACGAGAATCAACGTCCAATTTTGACACCACCGCCCTACTCCGTTATCTGTGATAGCGGGGTCAGACCATTCAGCAATCCTCAAAATCACTACACAACCTTATTGGGCAAGGTCGTGTTCGAAAAAAAGGCGTCCAAATTGTCAGCGGCAAGCATTCCCATAGCCGTACGAACTTCTTCAGTTGCGGATCCGATATGCGGCAAGAGCGTAACGTTATCCAACTCTCGCAGCTCGTTGGGGACGTCAGGTTCGTTCATATAAACATCAAGACCCGCGCCTGCAATGCGCCCTTGTGTCAGCGCAGCTATCAAAGCTGCTTGATCAATACTGTCGCCTCTCGCTGTGTTTACTAAGTAGGATGTTGGCTTGAGTAACGCGATATGCGCTGCATTCACAGTAGGGGATATTCCACTCCCAGGCACATGCACCGACACTACATCAGCAGACTCCATAACCTCCTCAATTGTGTCTAAACGCGTAGCCTCGAAATCGAGGTCCGCAATCGGTGAACGATTGTAAAAGACCGCCTTCATTCCCAAAGCAAATACCGCGCGGCGTGCCGTAGCTCTCCCTATACGCCCCATACCGATGATGCCAATAACTTTACCCTGCATGCTACTGCCTAATCCGTCTACCAGCGAGAAGCTCTCCCATCGACCCTCACGCAATTTGCGCTCAGCAGCGTAGGCGCGCCGTGTCACACTCAGTATCAACAACAGCGCTATGTCTGCAGTAGCATCGGTCAATACATCAGGGGTATTCGATACAGCAATGCCTTCGTCCCCTGCCGTTTTGGTATCGATATTGCTGTAGCCGACACCAACGTTAGCTATGATTCGAACTCGACGGTTAGCGGCCTGCAGCACCGCTGCATCGAGCGGATCACTCACTGTTGATACCAAAGCATCAAAATTCGACATAGCGGCAGACAACTCTGCTTTGCTCATAGCAGTGTCATTAGTATTGAGTGTCACGTCATAGGTTGACCGCAACCTCCCCTCCACCACTGTTGGCAGTTTTCGAGTAACCAACACTCTTGGAAGTGTGTTCTGCATATTTTCAGGTCCTTTGTGCTTCACAACTTAGCCCAAGCCTCTTCAAGTTTGTCGATGTTAAACCCCTTTTGGCGCGCTGGTTCGAGAACCATAGATGGGAACCAGACTACGTTTTACGGGGAAGACGCTACATCTGCGCGAAACATCGTCTGCCCCCAGCCCCCGCGTCAATGGCTATCCACGCGTACAGCGTCTAACGTAGAATCATAAACTGGTCACATTAAGGATGAGTATCTCATGAAGGGGCACACGGAGCTCAACTGGCTATGTTGAATTTTTTCAGTCTATTTTTCCTGCTCATCACTGCGCTGACTAGCCCCCTCACGCTTGGCCAAGGTTACGACCTGGTTATCAATAATGGGAGAGTTATTGACCCTGAGTCGGGCCTCGATTCGGTGCGGCACATCGGCATTACAGGGAGCAAAATCATCACCGTGGCGAAAGCGCCACTCAAAGGCATAGCACTTATTGATGCCACCGGCTCGGTTGTTTCACCGGGCTTTATTGATCTGCACACACTGGCCTACACTTTTGGGGCAATATTTTCAGGCGTTCGACGGCGTGACAACCACGCTGGAATTGGAGGCAGGCTTTAACCCCATTGAGAACTACGGGAATTTGATAAGCGACACCCCATTAATCAGTTACGGGGCCTCTGCCGGTTATGTTGCAATGCGCATGCTAGTAAAAATGGGATACGTATGGGTGACGCTATGGGCTCACCCAGTCCAGTGGGCTGGAAAAGCTGGCGAACGGTGCCGACAGAGAGACCAGGCCAGCTTGCAAATCCGACAGGTATTGATTAATGCCGCCTAGCAGGAACGCTATTAACAGCGCAATAAATGATCGCATCCTTGGATCCTGATTTTCTTTCGAATCACTGGGTCAGGCCCTAAATTCTACACAGTCATTCCCACGAAATGTGAAATGTAAGGCCTGACCCCGTGACTCCGTCGCTCCCTTGAAAGCCTACTGCCACTGTATGGACTAGTTTTAGCGCACGAACGCATATCAATGGGTATACTACGTTTTCAGTTACAGACTGGCCACGAGCATCTGGCCAGCGGGACCTTAGAAAAAACGGGCCAGCACCCTGAAAACACCCATAGCTAAATAGAAACCAGACTCAGGACAATTCGTTATGACATACATCTTATCCAAAGCTACGCGTATGCTTTGCGCCATTCTAGCCACTGCACTTTTACTGGCTTGCTCGGACGGCAAGGACAACCTTTCCCAATTTATCAAACCTGAATTCCTACCGATTGCATCGCCTGTGATGTCCATGCCGCCGCCGGAGGGTTCACTCAGCCTACTCACGCACAACTTCGATCTTGGTGATGTTGGTTATCAGCAAACTGAGTATTTTTTTGAAGGTACCGCCTCTGCCTTTACGAATCTCAACGAACTCGGCAGCGATGGCTTTTGGTCGGTGGAACCCGGGGAGCAAGCACAGTACAAAACACGGATTGTTGTTTATCGTCCCATTGATCCAGCCGACTTCAATGGCAACGTCCTGATGGAATGGCTGAACGTCACAGCGGGTTTCGAGACACCACCAAGCTGGGGCACAGGCCACCTGGAAATGCGCCGTGGAGGTTCTGTATGGGTGGGTGTATCAGCCCAGATTGAGGGGATTGAAGGCACCGATCGCGGCCTACTGCCGCTACACCTCAAGGCCGTAGACCCCGTGCGTTACGGCTCCCTGAACCATCCTGGTGACAGTTTTTCCTACGACATCTTTTCTCAAGCAGCGCAATCTATTCGCAATCCATCGGGCATCGACCCCTTGGACGGCCTGGTCGTGGAAAATGTAATCGCTTACGGCGAGTCCCAGTCTGCCAGTCGCCTAACCACCTATGTGAATGCACTACACCCACTCTACAACACCTTTGATGGCTACATGATTCACAGCAGAGGTGATGGGAGTGCTTTTCTAGCGCAGGAGCCACTAGTTTCCATTCCAGCACCACCATCTCCTTTAATACGAACAGACCTGAACGTACCGGTTATGACATTCGAGACGGAAACCGATGTGGTCCTACTGGAGTTTTACAAGGTGCGCCAGCCAGACACTGACATGTTACGGACCTGGGAAGTGGCTGGTACCGCACACGGTGACTATTACACCTTTGTCTCTGGCCGGGGCGATTCAGTCGGCGATCCGAGCTTTGCAGCGGTAATTGAAGAACCTTCAATACTCGGTTTTATTACCTGTGACAAACCAATGAACAATGGGCCGCACCACTATATCTTCAACACTGCCGTGCGCGCGCTAAACGAATGGGTTACCAACGGCACTCTGCCACCGCAATCACCCCAGCTTGAAGTCAACGCGGATGGCTCGGACTATCTTTTCGACGATCTGGGTAATGCGCTAGGTGGTATTCGCACACCTTACGTCGATGCACCGTCTGCACTTCTTCGTGGCGAGGAGAATGAAGGAAATGGCTTCTGCTTCCTATTCGGGACCACCTCTCTGTTCAGTGCAGAGCAAATGGCGAGTTTGTACGTAGACGAAGCTGGCTTTGTAGATGCCGTCACTGCAGCAACTGATTCGGCGGTAGGAGAAGGCTTCCTACTACAGGCAGACGCCGACGCAATCATCATTTGGGCACCAGAACAATGGCGCTCTCAGACCGCTGCTCCGTGACACGCTCCTGACACACGGGATGCCAGGTTGGACGGCAAAAATAGAGAGTCTTCGGGCTCTTTATTTAATTGTAGAACCAGGAATACAATCAACAGTAACGCGGGGGCAGCACTTACGTCTCTAAATCATTCCCGCAAGCTATGAAATGTAAAATCTGAGCCCTACTCCCCGCCTCCTCATGCTGGGAATCGATTGCGCCTGTATGTATTCATCGTCCAGTTGCGTCAAATAGAGCTGCTTAACATGCCTGTACCTCGGTAACTGGCTAGACCCACCGCACCGAAATACATCAACAAATGACATTAGACATATGTATGATCAATCGACAAATAAATACAAGGAATCACCCATGAAATTGCTATTAACCCATACAGGCCGAAGTCTACTAGCGCTCTATTTCCTTTTACCTGGCATTATGAAGTTTGCCGCATGGGATATGCACGTAACGCTGATGGAGACCCACGGTATGATGATGGTGCCAGTGCTACTAGCGCTATCGGGCATTGTTCAAATTGGCGCGAGCATTCTCTTACTATTCAATAAAAAAGTAGTTATATGTGCGCTTGGTTTAGCCGGCATGGTTCTAATTATTAATGTGAACTTACACGATTTTTGGAATGTTTATGAAGGCGTTAATGCGGAGCGAGAGACTCAAAATTTCGTGAAAAACTTGGGGATATTTGCAGGTCTTTTATTACTCGCAGCAATGAATATGAAAGACGCTGGCAGTGTAAATACGCAAGCGTAGGCTGTGACCCTAATTTACGGAAGCGTATCACTCCTGCACTCAAAATTGGCACTCAAATAAATCGGAGTGAAGCTTGAAGAAAGTACTTTCCTATATGACCACTGCACTTGTTCTGGGTGCAGCCATTTTCCTTTACAACCCGCTGCCCGAAAACCCAAGCTCTCAAACCTTAGCCAATCTCTCTAAAGGTTATGCAGCAGAGATTGTTCGAGATAAATGGGGCGTGCCCCATATTTCTGGCGTTCGAGATGCCGACGCGTCATTCGGTTTGGCCTATGCGCATGCGCATGACGATTTCGAAACCATTCAAGAAACAGTCGCTGCTACCCGAGGCGTATTGGCACACTACCGTGGTAGTTCGGCCGCGCCGACAGACTATCTAGTGAGCTTATTCGACGTATGGGGCACTCTCGAACGTGATTACAAAAAAAAAGTGCCCACCGACGTAAAAGAGATTGCCGAAGCCTATGCGGCGGGGCTCAATTTATACGCATCTAAACACGCTGAATCAGTGTGGCCAGGCTTGGCGCCTTTTTACGCGGAGGATGTAATTGCAGGTTTTGTTTTCAAGACACCGTTTTTCTACGGTTTGGATAAAACCCTATTGGCGTTATTTGAAAATAGACGTGGTTTAGAGTTAGCTCTAGAACCGAGTTCGCTGGGCCAAGCATGGCGAGTGAGAAAACGCAGCGGGGCTGAGTTAGGCTCTAATGCGATTGCAGTATCTGCCGAGCGCTCCGGCGATAACACGACCAGGTTGTTGATAAATTCGCATCAGCCCATGGTTGGCCCTGTGGCGTGGTATGAAGCACATATAAAGTCTGAACAAGGCCTGGATATCATGGGTGGCGTTTTCCCTGGGACACCGTTGATTTTGCACGGTTTCAACAAGCATCTAGGCTGGGCAAATACAGTTAACCAGCCTGATTTGGCCGATACCTATTTGCTCTCCATCAACCCCGAAAACGAGCAGCAATATCGTTTAGACGACGAATGGCTAGACTTCGAAAATCAAGAAGTCGTCATCACAGTGAAGCTTTTTGGGCCGTTTGCGTTTAAGGCCAAGCGCTCTGTATTGCGCTCCAAGCACGGACCCGTTATTGCCTCTGGTGATGATATGTTTGCTTTACGCTACGCAGGTATGGGAGAAATACGCCAACTTGAGCAATACTATCGACTCAATCAGTCCACCGATAGAGCCTCCTTTTTTGCTGCACTAAAGATAAATGCCTTGCCGAGCATCAATTACATTTACGCAGACAAAAACAGCAACATTGCTTTTGTTCACAATGCCCAGTATCCAAATAGGGATGACCGCTGGAACTGGGAAAAAGATCTTCCGGGTGACCGCTCTGCATTAATCTGGGATGGCTACCATGATTTCTCGCAAGTACCGCAATTGGTGAACCCCAGTTCAGGGCTTATTTTTAATGCCAATAACACACCCTATTCAGCCACAGATGGGCCCGACAATCTTAAAGCGGAAAATTTTCCGCAATCAATGGGGCTCTCTACCAAACAAACAAATAGAGCATTGCGGCTTATCGAACTGAACGATGGAAAAAGTAAAGTTGGAAGAGCTGAGCTATTGACGCTGAAGTTTGATGACAGCTACTCAGTCAACTCGGATACGAACAACATCATGCAAAGAATCGCCACAATGGATTGGAGTAAATCACCTGACTTACAAAGGGCCGTGGACCATCTAGGCGCATGGGATTTGGCCACCAACAAAGAGAATATACATGCAGCTTTACCCGGCTTAATACTCAGCTACTTAATCCAGGCAGATGACCCGAAAGGTGAGTCACCCGAAAATATTGAAGCGGGATTAGAGCGCGCTGTAGAGCACCTTATGAATAAGTTTGGCCGTCTGGATGTGCCTTGGGGAGACGTAAATCGACTTAAGAGAGGCGAACTTGATTTAGCTGTTGATGGCGGCCCAGATGTATTGCGAGCCATCTACTCCCTTGGATTAGAAGAGGGTGAGACTTATGCAACACACGGTGACACATGGATGGCATTGATTGAATGGGATAGCCAAGGCCACATCAACGCCGATGTACTACATCAATTTGGAAGTGCCACCCTCGATAAAAATTCAAAACACTATGCCGATCAAGCTCCGCTATTTGTCGATAAAATCTGGCGCAAAGCCAGCTTTGAAATTGACGAGATTCGCTTAGAAGCTGAAAGTATTTTGCGTATCGGCGGCGTCAAATAAAAGCACGACTGACGAGCTTATTAAAACTAACTTTGGAGTCAGGCCTTACGTTTGAGGCCACCATTCTAAAAGGATGTGAAATAGAAGGCCTGCCCCTTCATCCGCTCAGAACTGGCTGGTATAGATGAATATTTTGATGGGTGTCCTCAATTCTCTCAATTCTTAACCCTCAATTCTTATGGCTTGATTCTACCAATTTGGGGAATTTAACTTGGCAGCACCTCGTGGCGGCATAGGTTGAACCTGCAGTACAACCAGACTGCGTAACTGATGATGTCTAGTGGGGCGCGCCTAGCCGATCCGCGTAGCTTGTATGTATTCATGGGTCGAATTTATCAATATTGGCCAATTAACTTGCCAGTACCTCCGGAGGGTATCGGTGGTACTTATCTGTGCTCATCCGCCGATTCTAGTAATTTCGGGAGGTTAAGTTGTCAGTACCTTTTCAACACCTAATTGTCAGTAAACTTTACATCCTCATGACTTCTATCGTCCTAACTCATTGATTTATATAGGTTGGCAAGGTTCTTGCTTGCTTAAATGAAATATCATTCTGGGCCACCCGCCCAGACATCGGGAAAAGGTGAACGGCATGAGTATCAGACAAAGTATCGCAGGAATATTAGCCACCATTGCAATGAGTATCTGCACCACCACGGCATTCGCAGTTCCAATGGGTTACGACGTACAAATCGACCTCACTGTGCCACTCCCAGGAGGGCCGCTGGGCGGTTTAGTGGATAGCGCATCGGGCATGCTGTATGGCGACCCGGAGCCCGAAATTGGCCCTACAGTACTCGACTGCTTTGTTGGCGGACCGTGCGAGATCACCAGCATGATGTACTCAATAATGGGCGGTGGCGGGACCTTGGCCAATATTGACTTGCTGATGGTGGATGAAACAAATCCCTTCGGACAGTTCACCGGAACTGCCTCAGGCGCATTTGGCACACTAGACGTTTATGGACTCCTGGATTTCGCATATGACACAGGCGGGCTCTGCGGCGACCCAGATACCATCTGCGAGGATGGCTTCTTCGACCTTGGGATTGACGTTACGGGTGACGGCGCCAGTGCCGACGATACCGTGCTGCTGGCATTCAACTGGCTAGCGTCTACTGCTTCGGGAGCGCCCGCTGTAATTACTCAGTCTATGTACCTTGGTGAGCAGGTGTGCGGACAAGCCGCGCCTTGTGGCACGTTGGATGTGGATGTAAAACGAGCAGTGCCGCTTCCTGGAACAGTACTGCTCTTCGGCCTCAGTCTTGTACTGCTCGGCGTGAGACGCAGAGTCGCCTAGGTAGGGTTCTGACAAATTAACTTCTCGGGACCAAGGAAATCTAGCCCTTGGTCTCAGGAGACCGCCCTACTCCCTTCACTAAACGTACTGAGGTTCTGGCAAGTTAAGTACTTGAGGCAACCAAAATCTGATCGATGACAATCAGGCCACTGCCCTTTCCCAATCTGCAAACGCAGTTGTCCTGAGATTCCGATCATGTTCTGCGCTAACCAAGTGCCTACCCGGATTGAATAGATTACTCACTGCAGCATGCGCACCCAGAAACCGCTGGGCCTGTCCAACCGATTTGAACTTGCTCATCCCTCGCTCCCGGGCCCTGGTAGCCTCATGCGATTGCTCGGCCCGATTATTCTCATACTGATTGGTACTGTGTATCGTGTCGGGTATAAGGTCTCGATGAGCAACACCATACCTCCGGAGCTTGTCTGTCACGATCTTCCTCGGCTCACCGCCATGACTTCGTAGCAGCCTTCTGAAGAAGCGCTTTGCAGTAGCTCCATCCCGCTTTTCTTGTAGATATACATCAACAACTTCACCATCTTGATCAACAGTCCGCCACAGGCAGTGCTGCTTACCGTTGATCTTTACGAACACTTCATCTATTTAGAAGGTATCGCCGTAGCCTCGGTGCTTTCGTTTCAAGCGGCGGGTATCAATGGCTCCGAGCTTGTTGACCCAAAGGCGAATTGATTCACGAGTGACGGTGATACCTCGTTGGGCTAGGAGGTCTTCAATATCTCGGTGACTGAGATTGAAGCGATAGTAGAGCCAGACGGCGTAGAAAATGATATCGGAAGGGAATCGGTGGCGTTTATAGCTATTCATAGTCCGATTCTAGCAATATCGGCCAGTTAACTTGGTAGTACCTTAATCACTTGTCCGTATCCCTCCAGCAGCTCTCTTTTAGTCCAACTGCCTGGCGATAATTTCCGTGTCCCGATCGAGGCCGGCCCGCGGAATGGTTACGGTAAAGGTCGAACCCTTACCCACCTCACTTAATAGAGCGACGCTACCACCCATTTCCTCCAAGAGTTTTTTGACGATTGTCAGGCCGATACCGGAACCCTCTATTTCGTTTGCGTCCGTTGCCAGCCTGCTGAAGGATTGAAAAATCTCTTCCTGGTCCGCGCCGCTCGCAATGCCCGTCCCGGTGTCGCTGACGATGACGTCTACGTAGCCCTGAGCTGCTTCCCGGTATGCAATAACAACATCGCCCTGCTCGACGTTATACTTTATCGCGTTGGAAACCAGGTTCAAAATGACCTGTTTGAAGCGCAAGCTGTCTATATTAACCAGCAATTTGTGCGGCGATTTTTCCAGCCCAATGGGATTTATCCCGTGTCTTCGGACAAGAGGTTCGACCATTATCACAATCTCCTCGAGGACCTCGTGAACATCAACCACTTCGTTATTGAAGCGCATTTGTCCCGTTTCGATCTGGGTGATATCTAGTACGTCGTTGACTAGATCCAGCAAGTGCTCGCCGGCATCGAGTATGTGTTGAATCTGGGCCAGTTCCTTCGTATCTAGATGCCCGGATGAGTTCATAGTCATCAGTTGAGAAAAACCGATGATCGCATTGAGCGGCGTGCGCAATTCGTGACTCATTCTGGATAGAAACTCGGACTTCGCCTGATTCGCCCGATCAGCTTCCGTCTTGGCAATCAACATTGCTTCTTCCGCCCTTCTTTGGGCACTGATATCTATTGCCATTTCCATAACCAGAGCCGTTCCGTCAGCGTCCTGATAAGGTGTACAGACTGTGAAGTATGTACGACCGTCTAGTGCGGTCCAGATAGATTGTTCATTCTCTTTCGTGTCAAACACCCGAAATGTCTCACACGGCTCACAGGGTCGATCACGCTGATGCATAACGCTGTAGCATGGCAGAGTCTCCGGATCACCAAAGCGTTTGCGAAACTCCTTATTGGCAAATGGAATCGAATAGTCATCCGCCTGCAGGTGGAAGCTGGCGGGGAGGTTATCCAACATTTCAAACAGGCCTTGGCGCTCCTGCTCCACCGCCATAAGAAGTTGCTGCTTCTCGGTGGCATCCCGGACGATACCAATGAACGTGGTCTCACCATCCCACTGGGCTGCTGAAATGGACAGTTCGATTGGGAATTCAGATCCGCCCTTATTCAGCGCGGTCAACTCCACAACCTGATTAATTACCGGCCCTTCCCCTGTCGTCAGGTACCTCTCCAGACCGACCCTGTGCCTGTCTCGAAACTGCGTCGGAATGATATAATCCTCTAGCTTTTCGCCAACTATTTCACTCTCCATCCAGCCAAATATCTGCTCCGCCCTGCGATTCCAACTGACAACCTGACCCTCGACGTTCATGGTAATGAACGCATCAAAGGCCTTGTCGACCAGCTGTTTGTGGAGGGAGTCTCCACCACCCTCCTCGTTGCCAGTACTTTTATCTGGTTTTTGTCTGCGCATGTGAGCTATCGAATTTTCATACGAAGGTATACTCGTACTCGCCTGGAAGTGGCCATATTTCGGTAGGGTAAACTATTACGCCAAACCGTCTTATTACACAATGATAATACACTACAAACCTAAGATGAGGTCTCAGTTCGGTTCTGGCACGTTAACTTCTTGGGGGGCAGGGAAATTCGACCTCCCCATTCAAGCAACCGCCCTGCTCCATTCATTGAACGCACTGACCCTGAGATCGCGATAATGCTCAGCGCGCACAAGATGCCTACCCAGATTGAATAGATTGCTGACGGCAGCATGCGCGCCCAAGAATCGTTGAGCCTGACGGATTGAGTTGAACTTCCGCATTCCTCGCTCCCTTACCCAGGTCGCCTCGAGCGATTGCTCGGCACGATTGTTTTCATACTGTCTGGTACTGTGGATCGCTTCAGGGATCAACTCTCGATGTGCCACTCCATAACTCCGGAGCTTGTCCGTTACAATCTTCCTGGGCTCCGTACCATGAATATGCATTAGTCGCCTGAAGAAGCGCTTAGCAGCAGCGCCATTGCGCTTCGCCTGAAGATAGAAATCAACCACCTCGCCATCTTGATCCACAGCGCGCCATAGATAGTGTTGCTTGCCATTGATCTGAATGGTCCGGCACACCGGCAAAGACTTCATCGATGTAGAAGGTATCGCCATAGCCTCTGTGCTTTCGCTTCAAGCGGCGGGTGTATAACGCTCCGAACTTGATGCACCAAAGTCGGATCGCCTCTCGGGATACAGTGATGCCTTGCTCGGCCAAGATATCTTCGATGAAATGGTCCGGCACACCGGCGGTAGCTCAAATTGAAACGGTAGTACAGCCATACAGCGTAGGAAATGATGTCGGGTGCAAATCTGTGGCGCTTGTATGTATTCATGCGCTGATTCTATCAATATCAGCGCTTTAACTTGGGTGGGGATGGTTCATTACATTAGTACCTCCTAATGCGCTGGCAGATTTGGACGAGCGGCTAATCATTGGTAGGTGAGCCATTTTAATGAGCAGGTAAACTTTAGCGTCGACATATAGAAAGTCAGTTTCCTAATTCCAGCACCGCAAAGAAAAACCCGCTAGTGTGTTAATGTCGAGTGTGCTGACCATTTACCAGTAAAGGGTAAGGCCCATGAAAACACTATTCGCGCTGATACTCCTGATCTTCGTTACAGCCTGCTCCCATCCGCTGAAGATAGTCGGTAGTGGCGACATTATCTCCTCTACAGGTGAACATGACTGCTTACTGGAAGATGGGTATTGTGCCAATTATGTCGTTGGCGATTACGACGTTACCTATACAGCGATGCCGAGAGCAGGCTGGGGTTTTTCTGAATGGGAAGGGTGCGGCGAGCAATGGCCTGACTGCTCGTTTAGCGTGCCAAGCAGCACGGTAGGTTTATTGTGGGGACAAACTGCTCCTGCATTGACCGCTGTTTTCACACAAAGCGATCGCCTCATCACGCTCAACGTCGACGATGTAGGAACGAAACCCTTCGGTGACATTTTTCGCAGCGTGAACCTCGATGCGGACAAGCAATTGAATGACGCCGCAGACATCGACCGCATCACACAACTCATGTGTAGGGACCCGTTGACGTGTACGCCCGGCGCTATCCGATACTGGGACAAGGTTCAACATGGCCGGTTTGCCCTTGAACAAGATATCACGCACCGCAGCAAAATAGCGGAGCTTCACTCGCGAGGCTTTTCGATGTTCTGGTCACTAATGGGCGTCCCCGCGTTCTTGAGGGACTCCTGCTCAGGTTGTATTGTCACGAATGGCACTGACCCTGACCCCTACCACATCCTCAGAGAGGTGAACGTCGCGGCGGCTGACAACCCTACCGGTCAGGATATCGCCTGTTCTTGCACCGACGACGATTGGTGGGCCGGCCCTCCTGACGTGAGTCCTGTGGGGGGCGTCTCTTGGCTCGACTACCTGGATATCACCATCTCCGACCTGCTCATGGAGTTTGATGGGACCAACCCTAAACTGCGCATTGGTCTGTGGAACGAGCCGGACCAGATCTGGTGGAAATCCAATCAGACCAGCTTCGTGAACATGTGGTGCGCCTCAGCACAGCAAGTTCGTGACACTTTAGGTCCAGGATCACCGGTACTAGTGGGTGGGCCGGATATATCGTCATGGGCAAGCGGAATCAATCCACAAGACAGCCCCGCTCTCAAGCAGATCCAGGAGACCTGTGGCGGCACACCCAGCACACCCAGCAGCTTCGACTTTTTGGTCTACCATAACTACAGCAGATCCGAACGGTTCCTGCTTGAAAATTCCGTGGCGGAAGTTCGTTCCTGGGGCACTAATGAAAACCTCATAGTCGATGTGGGTGAGTATGCGGCAGCCCTGTCTGGCGCAGACGCTACAACCCCTTGTGATCTAAGCGCGATCGCAAGCCTTGATGGTGAGGTACCCATATCAACAGGCGTTAATCCAAAAGCCGTGCTCTGCGATCACCGTGGTGCTGCGGAGGAAGTGGCATTGGCTGCCACGATGGCGGCGCAAGATCATGATCGGCTTTATCGTTTCGAGGTGTGGGACTGGGGCAGTACTGACATGGTGAATACCCGCATGGGGCTTCTAACCGTCAATAATCTCCCCAAGCCCACCGCCACTTCTTTCTGGATGCTTTCGCAGTTACAGGGAGAACGTATCGCTGTGATCAACGAGTTGGGCGGGGCGTTCCCGTTCCACCTTCTGGCCTCCCGCGAGGGCGATGAGATGGTGATTGTGGTAGCGAGCCAAGATCAGACTGTCAGCGAGCAATTTACCCGAGGGCTGCTATCTGACGGACTGGTCTTCAATGAAGATGTCGCCCCCGAACTGGCCGGCTGCACGGCGTTCGAGAGCGAAGACACAGAGGCGCAAATCGTGGCGCTGGCCCAGGCAGGCACCACAGCGCAGCAGTTGCTTGATGCCTGCCCTAGCCTTGATTCCAGCCTGGCCGAGTCTCTCGCGAGTGCACTGGCTTACGCTGCACCCAGGGTGGGTCATGTGGGTGAGACCTTTCAACTGACGATCGAGGCCGCAGGATGGCAAGGTCCGGCGATTCGCCATCGCGTTGACGCTTACCGCAACACCTTCGCGGAAATTTACCGTCGATGGCCAGACGTGGACTTTGCAAGCCCCGGGTTCGACTTCACCGCGGAGGAAGAATTCTTGTGGGATTACATGACACAGCCACTGGACCAATTGGACGTGACAGACGGACGCCTGACTATCGAAGTCCGACCGCATTCAGTGACGCTGCTGCGAGGGTTCTGACAAGTTAACTTCGCGTGACCACGCAAATCTATTGCCTGAACCTCAAGCAACCGCCCTATTCCATTCTGCAAACGCACTCACCCTAAGATCACGATAATGTTGAGACCTGACAAGGTGCCTACCGAGATTGAACAGCTTGCTCACCGCAGCATGAGCACCCAAAATCGTTGCGCCTGAGGGACTGACTTGAACTTACGCATCCCCCGCTCTCGTACACGAGTCGCCTCGTGCGATTGCTCCGCTCGATTATTCTCGTACTGCTTAGTACTGTGGATCGTCTCGGGAATTAGTTTCCGATGAGCGACGTCATAGCTGCGGAGTTTATCCGTAACGATTTTTCTGGGCTCACCGCCACTACTCCATAGCAAGCGTCTGAAGAAACGCTTTGCTGCTACTCCATTCCTTTTGGCTTGTAGATAGACATCAACGACCTCTCCATCCTGGTCAACAGCGCGCCACAGGTAATGCTGCTTGCCATTGATCTGAATGGTCCGGCACACCGGCAAAGACTTCATCAATGTAATACGTGTCACCATGCACTCGGTGCTTTCGCTTCAAACGACAGGTGTAAATGGCTCCGAACTTGTTGTGCCAGAGGCGAATCGATTCCCTTGTGACGATAATGCCTCGTTCGGCGAGTAGGTCTTCGATGTCTCGGTGACTGAGATTGAATCTGTAGTAGAGCCAGACGGCATAGGAAATGATATAGGGTGGGAATCGGTGGCGTTTGTATGTATTCATCCGCCGATTCTATCAATTACGGGCAGTTAACTTGGCAGTACCATCCTGAATACCATGATGAAAAACGGCGCCCACTGGAACGAAAAACTGGCTTAAAAAATTGACGAGCAAGCATAGTCACTTGGCGATACCCATCGACTAACATCTTTTATGGCGACTTTCCTATTCCACTTAATCGCCTAAAATTTGTAACCTAAACCAACACCGGCTTCAAACTGATTCGCTGTTGAACCAGAAACGGCCACAGAACAACCACCGCCGCCGCCGCTACTACCACCGCAAAAAATACCTGAACCACTATTGAGCAAAGTACTAAAAAACTTTATGTCGCTGCGTAACACAAGCCTTTCAGTAATATTATATTTGGCACCTAAACCAAGAGAAAAAGAAAACCGTGTTTCGGAGCTATACCCTGAATCAGGAGAGAAGTAAGTCGCCCCTAGCCCGCCGACAACATAAGCCTCAACCCTATCAGTTTTTGCTATCTGGTTAGTCCCACCAAGATGAAAATAGGAAATATCAACATCAAATAATTTTCGATTATTATTAAAAGACAACTCCGTACTTTGATAACTATAAGTAAATTCTACGCTTTGAGCTTTATTAACAGCCTTACTAATAATAAATGCCGTGGCGTTACTCGAGTCTACGGATAAATTTCTACCGGTAAAATAATCCTCAAATTCGCCACCATCTCGATATGACTCAGTGACATAGAGTGTTATATCGGCGTATAGATTAGACGAGAAAAGTAGCAACAAAAGAGCTGCTATAAACGAATTTTTACAGTGCATATATTATCCAGATAGCTATATTGATTGGACAAGGTGCCACCTAATTTAGGCGGACAATATGGTAGCAGCAATGACTCTAGTTGGTAACCACCATGAACCGAGTCCTACCGGATCGCCATCGGCCCGCAACAGGGTCGCAAGGCCTTCATGATCGGCACCATCCGTCCACTGGATAGGCCTGACCCCGGACTGGAGCGGGTAGCGTTCGATCCAGTGAGTTTCATTGCTCGATTGGAAGCTTTGGCCTGGCCGGCCGCGTCCTAAACCGAGGAGCAATCTCACGCGATACCATGGCTTCCTCGCGCGAACCATCGCTATCGCGGACTGGTCACGCCAGCCAAGCGTGGCAGAGGCGCTAAGTCAGCAAGGACGCTACTGAAAACCTCATGGCACCGCTCGCTGCGCGCAATAGTTAAATAACGAACGAATATGAATTACCTCCTCACTGATGCGAGTGCGTTTCGGAACAATCGGTAAGCTTTTCGCGAATTCGTAGGGGTCACCGACCAATACGGGCCAGAGAATCTTGTCGACACACCCCGTTTATATTTCTTATACTTTATGCAAGGCAGTTAGTCGTCCAGTGATAATACCGGCCTGAAGAACATGGCCCCGGCGCCGCTGCCCAGTTCCAGTATCAGGCTTCTGTGGCTTACCTGAAAATCAACGATGCGCTTGAGATCGTTCACATACAGCTGGTCCAGTACATGGCCGTCGCAAGACTGCGGCGTTAGTGTGTCGATCAGTACGGTGAGTGAGCCCTGGCTGATGGTGTATTTTGCATCGCGCTCATGGCAGTTGGAGGTGATGCGCAGCACGTTGTCGTCCAGGAAGATGACGGTGTACGTGTCCAGGCCGTCATTGTCGCTCCATAATTCTCCAATATAGGAGGTGCGCTGCCAGCGCCACGTTTGTCCGCGCAGGAGTGCGAGCTTGGCCAGCGCGCTATCCACCATCTGCTGGGCTTCCAGTTCGCCGGTTGCCGGAGGTGGCCAGCTGCTGTGTACGGAGCGTGTCCATTGCACATTGATCTTGAACCGCTCTGCAAAAGTCCGGTCCTGCAAATCGGCTTTCAGGTCGAAGTACAGGTCCTCCAGTGACAGCGGCGCGCGCGGCCCGGACAGCATCAGGTTGATCTCGGCGGTTTCCCTGTCGATAGTGGTCTTGATGAGGCGCAGGTTGTTCTCGGCAAGCCAGCTTTGCAGTGCTTCGGAGCGGGCTGCCTCATAGGTGTCATCGAACCAGGTTGTATTGCTATAGAAGTAAAGCGGTACTGAGATACCCGCAATCAACAGGGCGAAGATGATGAGATTGGTGCGCACAAACTTGGCTGATTGCTGGCGTTTTTTTGCGGGAGACACGCCTGTCATGATAAATACCAGCGTGCCAGAGAGCACCATGGCGAACAGGTTGGTGGTGAACAGGACAAAGGCGCGCAGCGCGAGGTCGGGTTCGCCAAATACGAGCAGTATGCCGCTGGAAGACAGCGGTGGTAGCAGCGACACGGCCATGGCCACGCCCGGCACCGCACTGGATTCTTTGCGGGTCATGATATAGGCGCCGCTTGCACCGGCCGCCAGCGCAATCACCAGGTCGAAGAAGGTGGGCTTGGTGCGCTCCATGACCTGTGTGGGAATCTCTACCATATCGGGTGCCAGGAGTGTGACGCCCATTGAGATGACGACTGCTGCAACGGCCATGACCAATGCCAGCAGCAAGGATTCATACAGGCGGGCGCTCCAGCCCATAACGATTGCGCCGGCGGCAGACATCACGGGGCGCATCATGGGGGCGATCAGCATGGCGCCAATCACCACGGCAGCTGAGTTGGCGAGCAGACCGCAGCAGGCAATGATGGTAGACAGGGTAAGCAGAATGCCCATGCGGTTGAGGAAGGGCCGCTGGTTTTTTTTACCGAATACGAAAAGGTCTTCGAGGACTTCCCGACGTTCCTGTGGCGACAGTTCCGCGCCGATCAAACCGCCGCTGGTGGGTTTGCCCGCTGCGGTGTTGGTGGTGTTGCTGGCCGGTTTCTGGGGTTGCTCGGTCATAACCTGAGGGTGATCTGCCATAAGTGTAGATTAGTTTAACCCCATTGCTTTGCGTTTTCACGTTCTCGCGCACACTTCGCCGCTTCTGCCTGTGGGTGGCGAATGGTTCTTCTCGGTTCTGACAAGTTAACTCCTCAGGACCAAGCAAATCTATCCCTTGGCCGGTTCTGGCAAGTTAAGTGATTGAGACGCGGAAAGTCCAACCTGTGACATTCAGGCTACCGCTCTTTCTCATTCTGTAAACGCACTTGTCCTAAGATTCCTATAGTGTTCAGCTCCAACCATGTGCCTACCAAGATTGAAAAAAATTGATACCGCAGCATGGGTACCCGGAAATCTCTGGGCCTGCCTAACTGATTTGAACCTACGCATTCCACATTCTCGCACCCTAGTCGATTCATGTGATTGCTCGGCTCGGTTGTTCTCATACTGCTTGGTGCTGTGGATCGTCTCGGGTATCAGCTCACGATGTGCAACGCCATAGCTTCGCAACTTGTCGGTCACAATCTTGCTAGGCTCACCGCCATTACTCCGTAGCAAGCGCCTAAAGAAGCGCTTCGCAGCAACACCATCACGCCTAGCTTGAAGATACACATCAACGACCTCGCCATCCTGATCCACAGCTCGCCATGCATAGTGCTGCTTGCCGTTGATCTTCACGCAGACTTCATCAATATAAAAGGTATCGCCATAGCCTCGGTGCTTGCGCTTCAATCTTCTGGCATATAAAGCATCGAACTTGATGCACCATAGGCGAATTGATTCGCGGGTAACAGTGACGCAGCGTTCGGCGAGAAGATCTTCGATGTCTCGGTGACTGAGGTGGAACCTGTAACAGAGCCAGGCTGCATAAGAAATGATATCTGGCGGAAATCGGTGGCGCTTATAAGTATTCATAGACCGACTCTAGCAAGATCGACGGATCAACTTGTCGATACCACCTGGTCAGATGCTAGGCACTGGCTGGTGCGAACGCCAATGTAGCCACTTGATTAATGAGAGCGCAATTATTTAGTCCCTCAAAAAATATTGCGCCCAATTACCCCTTTAATCAACAACCTGCCGGCTGTGTGACCCTAATATTATCCACTGAAGTAGAAGACAAACTAGTGCGAACCCCGATGGCGTCCGAGGCATGATCGCTGTCGCTGATATCAATGAGCAGCTCGTTATTGATCGAAATCTTAATGGATTCGCCTGACACAGGCTAGAACAGTCCAAGAGAAGACCGAACTGAACTCGGGAAGAATGTCGCGGGTGGCGAAGATTATTTTTGACCTGACCCGACTGAACCAACTGTTCGGTGCTGCTTCGGAAGTTCGGTACGAAAAACTACTTGGAAATCTTCGAGTTACAGAAACCCATCAACCGAGTCACTCAGGCCCAGGTTCGGCATAGGGTCGGTTTCGGTAACTCTTCTCAACTGCACTAGAAAAAACGCTTGGATTTCTTCCACTTACTGAACAAGTTCAGCCCTCTCCCTGATCCTCATAATCGGGTGGTCGGAGCGGGCCGCGTTCGGATTAGAGTCCTTCTGCTTCCGCGCGCCTGCTCCCACCATTTTTTATATAAATCATAGCGTTATGCATAGCGTGAGCATCCGACTATCGGTGCTGACTCATAGATGAGAGTCGGTGGGTGTATGCATTCATACCCCATAAAGCGGGCAGGCTCTTTGCAGCTTCCAGGTATTGTGGAGTGTTAACTTGTCAGTACCTGTGGAACAGCTCGACGGCGAAGAAGAAGTTTGGCGATTGGTCTGCTATATTATTTGATCAAGCGCTGCTGGCTGAAAGCGGTCAACTCAATGATCCGGCAGGTTTTGTTGCTAAACTCAACAAAATGTTGGTGACCCTTGCCTGATAATACGACTATACGAAAATTCATCCGCCACCCGGTAGGCGTACCAATACAGGTAACTAACAGCTGGGATGAGGATGAAAATGACGAGACCGTCGACCAGACAACCACCAATATCAGTATCGGTGGTGTCGCCTTTGTTTCGCCCAAACCGTTGGCTGTACCTGATCGCGTACGAGTTTGCATTCCCATTCTGGAGCGTGACAACACCCTAGTTGGTAATGTCGTATGGTGCGAAAAATCCGATACCGATGTCGGCTACGAAATCGGTATCGAGTTCGAGAAATCGAAGGATATATTCCGCCTGCGCATGATCGAACAGATTTGCCACATCGAGCACTATCGCAAGGAAGTCATGCGCTTGGAAGGGCGCGATCTAAACCCTCAGGAAGCGGCCAGTGAGTGGATTTCGAAATTCGCCAGCGACTTTCCGCAACTTTAGAACTCCTTCATCGAGATGCCCTGGGATTCAGCCAGTCAGGAAACAGTTAACTGCCAAGCGTGCGACTGCAGGACTAGCAGTAGCTAATTCAAAGGAGCTTTTCCTTGTGTTTACCGGATGTATATATTTATCTCCTGCCCGGAATGTAGCTCATTCATTCTTCCGATAACAACGCCCTCTATCCCCGCATTATTACTAATGCCACAGGCGGACTCTTTGCAAACTATACAGCGGCCCGTCGAAATCTAAATACGATGGCAGATTCCGGGGTTCCGACAATAATTGCGTCGCCAAATTCCAGAGCGCATCTGCCGCCCGCGTAGTTTCCACCGACAATATGGCCACCAACAATGGTGCCACAGGCACTGCCGCGATCCACTAGTTCATAGCTGCCATCGCTATTTTCTTCAATCTGAAAGTGTTCTCGCGACACATTGAGTGGCCTGCCCATATCCTTAACATATAAATCATTATTGGGTCGACCGGCAATCTCGCGCCGCTCACTCGTACCCGGTGTGGCTGCGGCCAAATGCGCGCGGGCTTCACGACCAACCCGGAAAGGAAAGTGATCAAGCCTGATCTCATCGCGATCAATAGACAGACGCGTCGTTGGCGTACCTGAAAGAAGCACGGGCGCTCCAACGGAGACGCGACTGGCGAGTGTGGCCATACCATTAGTGGAGGCTGCAACGTTGTTGCTCGCGAGCACACCGGTTGTCGCTGTCGCCCCATCAGCTTTCGTGACCAACCCGTTCGCGATCACCAGCGGACCGGGGCCATAAACCCTCTCAAAAATCTCCAGGGTGGCTTTAAGCCAGGCAGAAGCAGTCTGTTCACTGGCTACCATCCGTTGCGCGAGCTGCGTAATTATTTCCTTTTCGTCCATTGCCTTCATCCCTATGTGACGGGTTGTCTGAATACATTGCGTGTCAGGAGAACAGCCGATCCCGCTCCCCTAACATCTTACTATGATACGGCCTGAGTTTACCCGACACTTTCTTTGGTTAAAATCATATGAAGGTTTTACGAGGTGAATTATGGCCAAGAGAATCCGTTACTCGGATGAGTTCAAACAGGAGACGGTTGGCCGCCATCTGCAGGCCGGTGGCCCGGCGGTGGATTTCGCGGATGACCCGACGGAGGTTGCGCCCCTGCTGTCGGCAACCGCTGACTACCAAATAAAAGACATGAAACTTTATCAATATCCGTTGTGATGTATGTGGCACTCCGATGGAGTAAACGCCGATAGTGCAGGCACTTGCATGCTCTATGCCAGTCAAATTGAAGACCCGAAATTTTTCGTCCCGTAACGAATGAGTTCTACGTTATTTTTCAGTGTCGAGCTTTTGCATCCAATGCTTCTTGTAAGTGCTGACTGTTTTGGGGCTCAGATGAAGTTCAGTTGCTATATCTCCTAGCGCCGAACCGGAAGAAATCCCTTGGAGAATTTGCAGCTCTCAGCCGGTCAAGCGAAGGCTGGGCTTTGAATTGATGCTGCTTTGATGGATTAACAATTCATCTACGAGGGACGGATCAACGAATTTACCGCCGTCCACAATCCGTCGAATGGATTCTTAAAAATTAACTTTTCAGAACCAAGAAGATCTAACGCCCGAGTCTCAAGCAACCGCCCTACTCCACTCACCGAACGCACTGATCCTAAGATCCCGATAATGTTGAGCCCGCAACAGGTGCCTACCAAGATTGAATAGATTACTCACCGCAGCATGCGCACCCAGAAATTTCTGCGCGTGCCCAACTGATTTGAACTTGCGCATCCCCCGCCCTCGCACGCTGGTCGCCTCATGCGATTGCTCTGCCCGATTATTTTCATACTGCTTAGTACTGTGAACACTCTCAGGAATCAGCTCACGATGAGCAACGCCATAACTGCGCAGTTTATCCGTCACAATCTTCCTGGGCTCTTCGCCATGACTCCGCAACAGACGCTTGAAGAACCGTTTAGCCCCAGCGCCATCTTGTCGAGTTTGTAGATATACATCAACGACTTCGCCATCTTGGTCTACGGCTCGCCAGAGGTAATGCTGCCTGCCGTTGATCTTGATAAATACTTCATCGATGTAGAAGGTGTCGCCGCAGCCTCGATGCTTTCGCTTCA
>JBLFWP010000042.1:0-28833 GCA_047611225.1 Halioglobus sp. | reverse complement strand
CATCCCATCCCAGTTCGCGATATTGCTCAAGGTAACGCTCGGCCAGACCACCGGGGGCCTGGATGGGCAAATGCGCAGTCGTGAATGCCACATAGGCAAAGAAAGGTCTGTCTGCTTGGCGAGACTGCTCCATGTAGGTGAGTATTTTGCTGGTATAGAGGTCGTCGGAATAAATGCCAAGGGGACGTTCCGTGGGCTCCCCGTCTTCAAAGTAGGCCATGTCTATCATCGGTGGTACTTTGTGAGCCTTGGCCGCTTTCTGTGAATCCGGATGCGACATGTTGGGCAGCATATCGCCACTGTTCCAGTGGTTGGAGCCACCGGCGAGAATGCCATAGCTGTGGCTGAAGCCCATCGCATGTGGTCCGCGACCACCGTGCTGTCCGCCTAAGTGCCACTTACCTGCCTGGTAAGTGTCGTAGCCCGCATCCTGAAGTAACTCTTGAACGGTGACAGCATTCTCCGTCAAATAACCTTCGTAACCGGGTTTGCCCTTGGCTTCTGGATATACCGCGTAGTCGAAACTGGCAAGTCCAATTTCGATGTTGTTGTTGCCGGTTAGCAGTTGTGAACGGGTAATAGAGCACACAGGGCTGGCATGGAAGTTAGAAAAACGCAGGCCTTGCTTGGCCATCATGTTGAGTGACGGCGTATGTATTTCAGAGCCGAAAGGGCCGATATCGCCCAGCCCCATATCGTCGCCTACCAGTAATACAATATTGGGCCTGTCGTCGCTGTCAGCGGCAGCCACCAGCCCGCTTAGTCCCAGGCTGACTATAAAAACCATTCCCAGTGACACCGCTCTCATCCCGCGATTAAGCATATTCATTCCCTTGTGCTTCGAGTTGTCGAAAGACCTGCCACTAAGGTGCTCCATAGAGCCTGGCAATGGGACTGAGTGGCTGATTGCCCACATTATTTGCACTCATCCTAATTGCGTTCATTGGCGTATCTGAGATGAATTCGTTTGGGCTAAGGCTAATCTCTTTTCTTTGGGAACAGGGTTAGCTAAGCGCAGATAGAGGATCGAGCTCAGACGCGGCTTGTCCCTGATGCCTTATAAATGTGTAAACGAACCTTCGGTGCCAACAGTAAAAGTTCGCAGCCAGTGTACGTCAGTCGATGCTGCCATTGCCATTCTGGCATGGGCCGGACTGATACAAGTTCAGCAAGCTCACGCTGATTTCAAAATAGGTCTCCCACAGCACTCCATGATGAGACGTCACCTAGGTGACAGCTATGCATCCCCTGAAGTTGTTAATGTCACTTCCCAAGGGTGAGGGGACTGCTCCTTTGCTCTTGTCCCGCAGTTGTCAGGCCCGCGCGTAACCGAAAAATGAATAATGTTAGGAACTATATATGTTTGAGTTAGATCCGCATGGCAGTTATATGATGCCCGCCCATTTTGGCCCGAGGCCAATGTCGCCGAAGGCTAGTGGCTGGTACCGTGATGTCACCAGCATGGTTTTCTCCTTTGTTACTGATCGCGAGCAGGTTGCCCGTTATGTGCCGGCACCTTATGAGGTCTCCGAGGAAGCGGTCATTACGGTTACCTACGCCTGTAACAAACAGGTGGACTGGCTGGCGGGCCATGGCTACAACCTTATCGCCGTCAATGTGGCAGCTGTATTTAATGGTGAGCAGGAGCAGATGGCTGGCAATTACTCGCTGGTGATGTGGGAAAATCTCACCGATCCTATTTTAACCGGAAGGGAGTTGCAGGGAATTCCCAAAGTGTATGCGGATATCGAGGATCACTCCATTATTGATGGCGCCTGGAGCAGCAGAGCCAGCCACTTCGGGCACAAGTTTCTGGATTTGAACCTGCACTCACTGCGTGCGCCAACAGCAGAAGAAGTTGCCGCCAGTGAAGCCGCCTCACAAGACAAGAGCAATCCCATGGCCTGGCGCTATATGCCTGGCGTTTCCGGGTTCGGCCAGGGTATTAGCGAGACCACCACTTTCCCCTCCGAGAATGTCATCACCGAGGCAATGGTTGGTGAGGGTAGTGTGCATTGGCAACACCTCACCTGGGAGCAGAATCCCACCCAATTTCACATCGTCAATGCCTTGGCGGAATTACCCGTACTAAGCTGGCTACCTGCGATTATGGTCAAAGGCAGTACCAACTTAATTTTGCCGGAGAGTCTGCCACGGCAGATTAGATGACACGCGTATGACGATTCCAGAAATTACAACTGTTTGTTTTGTGGGTGCAGGTACGATGGGTTGCTATAACGCAATGGTCGCTGCAATTTCGGGCTATAAGGTCAGCCTGTATGACGTTGATTCCAATTGCTTGGCTGGAGTGAGTCAGCGTCAAATGGAAATGGCGACCATGCTGGTGGGCGGAGGTTATTGCAGCAGGGCGGATCTCCCCGCAGCCTTTGAGCGTATCCTGGTAACTGCTGATCTGCCTCTTGCCATTGCGGATGCAGATCTGGTGAGCGAGTCGGTCTTTGAGCGACTCGATATTAAGCGCAAGGTGCATAAGCAACTGGATCAGGTTTGCCGACCCGAAACTATTTTGACCACTAACTCATCAGTGCTACAGATCTCACAGATTGAGGACGCTGTAAAACGCGGTGATCGCATTGCGGCTTTGCATTCACATCTGGGCGCTCCTTTGGTGGATATCGTGCCGGGTCCTCGTACAGATCCAGCTGTGATCGAGGTGCTGGAACGTTATGTAGAGAGTACCGGTGGCGTGCCCTTGATACTGAAGAAAGAGAATCCGGGCTATGTTCTAAATGCTCTGTTGGGGCCACTGCTGGGAACGGCGCTGGGCCTGGTGCTCAATACCGATGCCAGCCGTGAGGCTGTGGATGCCAGTTGGATATCGGGCCAGCAGGCCCCGATGGGTCCTTTCGGCATGATGGACATGTTTGGCTTGAACCTGATTCTTGATACCTGGCGGCATCGTGACCGCAAGGATGCGCTGCAGTCCTTGCGGCCGCAGATTCTGTCGCTGCTGGAACCCAGAGTAGAGCGTGGTGAATTGGGTATGAAGTCGGGAAAGGGCTTTTACCACTATCCTGAGCCTGCCTATGAGGCGTTTGATTTTGTATCTGCTGCCGGAGGCATCAAAGAAATTCACAACTGCCTGCAAACTGTTCTGATTGGCAATGCGCTGCTTCTGGCTGCAAATGAAATTGCCTCTATCGCTGATATAGACAAAGCATGGCAAGCGGGTACCCACTTGTCGATAGGACCTTTCCAGCAGCTGTCCATGCTGGCTACGGGTTCAATTCTGAAGCGGCTAAAAGAGGCGGTAGCCGAAGGGTACTTCGATGCCGCGAACCTTGATCATGTAACAGCGTACTTGTCGCAAGGTGAAGCCGCATTGATCGGCAATAGATTGGCCGACAATAAACCGGTCGGCAATGAATTGGTAGCCAGCAATGTCTGAAGCGGGGATGGATATTCACAGCCTGTTCAATCTTAAGAACAAGGTCGCCCTGGTCACTGGGGGTTCTCGCGGTATTGGGTTCATGATAAGTCGCGGCCTGCTGGAAGCGGGTGCGAAGGTTTATATCACTGCTAGGAAACCCGAGGCCTGTACCGCGGCGGCGGAAAAGTTACAGGAATGGGGTGAGTGCATTGCCGTGCCCATGGATGTCACTGACGAAGCAGCGAGACTAGAGCTGTGCCAGCACCTGAAGGACCTGGAGGGAAAGCTCGATATTCTCATCAACAATGCCGGAACAGTGTGGGGAGGTGAGTACGCCGAGTATCCGCAGTCTGCTTTCACCAAGGTGATGGACACTAACGTTGCATCGGTATTCTGCCTCACTCGGGACCTTACGCCACTATTGCAGGCCGCTGCAGTTGAGCTGGACCCTGCGCGTGTCATCAATATTGGTTCTATGGAGGGGTTACACGTGCCCACCGTACACCGGGAGCCTAACTACGCCTATACCGCAAGCAAGGCCGCGGTACATCACTTAACTCGTCATCTGGCCATTGAGCTTGGGGGGCAAAATATCACCGTCAATGCGATCGCACCGGGTTTCTTCCCCAGCAAAATGACCGACCATGTATTTGAGAACAATCGCGATGCAGTGGAGCAGAACTGCCTGTTGGGCAGAGTGGGGACTGCCGAGGAGATGGCGGGTATCGTCATCTATCTCAGCTCCAGGGCTGGCGCATACACTAATGGTGCGGTCATTCCGGTTGATGGCGGAACTTCGATCAACCATCAACATGCTCGAGCGCCGCAAATAGAGCAAAGCTGCTGATGGCCAGCCCACTGCCTCTCAAGATTCGCCTTAGCTACGGTGTTGGTCAGCTCTCCGATGGCGTAAAGCAATCCGCTTTTAGCACCTTCCTGTTTTTTTACTACAATCAGGTGTTAGGACTCCCAGGCAGTCTCGCCGGCATAGCTGCATTGCTGGCGCTGATGGTGGATGCGATTACCGATCCCATGGTGGGTCGCATAAGCGATCGCTTCGAATCGCGCTGGGGGCGACGTCACCCGTTTATGCTGGTGGGAGCAATACCTTTCGGGCTTGCCATAGTAGCTCTGTTCAGCCCCCCGGGGGGACTAGGGGAAACCGGTTTGTTCTGCTGGATGTTAGCGGGTGCCATTAGCGTACGTCTGATGTTGACCCTGTTCTTTGTGCCTCATTTATCGTTGGGCGCAGAACTGGCCACTGACTATCACGGCCGCACTTCGCTAATCGGCTATCGCGTGTTCTTCACCTACGCGGGAATCCTGGTGACCAGTGTTGTGGGTTTTTCCGTGTTTTTCCCGCCCAGTGAGGCCTATGCCAATGGCATGCTAGACCGTGCCAGCTATCCCTATTTTGGTATTTTCTGCGCGGTGATCGGGACAACAGCAATGCTGATTTCTGTCTTCGGTACGCGCAGCTCGATACCCAGTTTAAGTAAGCCGCAGAAACAGGAGAACGAAAGCAGTGCGGTTTGGGCTTTTGTCGATGTGTTCCGCACACTCAAACAGCGTTCCTTCCGCATATTGTTTTCTTCGGTGCTGATTTTCAACACGCTTGCCGGTGTGGTACAGACGCTACTGATCTACGTTGCCACCTATGTATTCGAGTTCCAGCCGGAGCAACTTGCAGGGCTTGCCAGCTCAGTACTGGTGGGAATTATTTTTGCGTCTCCGGTCGCTCAGGCCCTGTCTCGCCGCTTGGATAAGAAAGCAGCCCTAGCTGTGTGTGTGACCGTAGGGGGGATTTTTGCATTTTCCCCGCAAGTGCTTTATTTCGCTGGCTTGTTGGGAGCGATGTCTGTTGGCAGCAAGTTTCTGGTGGTGTTTGCAGTGAATGGCGTGTCGCAAGTATTCTTTATCGCGTACATTATTTTGCTGGATTCTATGTTGTCTGACAGTATCGATGAGCACGAGCTGCTCAGCGGTAAGCGCGAGGAGGGACTGTTTTTTGCGGCACGCTCTTTTGCCACCAAAGCCTCTTACGGTCTGGGTAGCTTTCTGGCGGGTATAGGCCTTGATGTGATTCGTTTTCCCCAGTCCGCCACGCCCGATAATGTGCCGGCCGATGCAGTTTTAAAGCTGGCGATATTGTCGGGTCCGGTTATGTTCATCCTGTTTTTTGCCACGGTGTTCATATCCAATCGCTATCCAATGACGGCGCAGCGGCACCGGGATATTGTGGCCGGGATTGAAGCTAGGAAAGGCTAATAGTTGCTTACTCACTAGAGCGATGACAATTTAGGACAGGCATGTCGTCTTTTGTTTGGCTCGTTACTGTGGTTGTACTACCCAGTGCTGACTTAACTTTCTATCGATTCGCCAAATTCCAGCCACCCTCTTTGTGCGTGGCGCAAAAAAAGTATCTACTGAATCCTCCATGCACGGGCTTCCACCAATTGTAGCGGGATGTTGTGCACTGCTAACGATAAAATATTGCTCCCACAAATGGCGCGATGACGCTGACAGCGTATTCCTTTGCCGTAGTAGCGCTATCGAAATTGGCCGGCCCCGGCAGTTCCTGCATTTCTGCGGCGTACGCCGTGTTTGCATCCAGTCGATCTGCCGTTAGTGCAATGAGCAGTGCTGCTCCGCTAGTGTGAGCATAAGTGGGGCGCCAACCCGCCAAAAAAACAGCCGGTGCCCACGTGGAACCCAGCTCAGTGTATGTGTCCGCTCCTGGCCCTAGTTCGGACACGCCAATGTAAGCGTTGAGCAAACTATTAATGTCGTCCACGGAAGCCCAGTGCCAGCCGGCCATGCTAAAACCATTCAGTATGGCGTCGTCCGCACATGCGCCCAATGGACAGGCTGCATTAATCTGGTTCCACGAGAGCCCCATGAAATTATCCGGCTGTGTCCATAGACGGTCATTCTCCGATATCGTATCTGTGATGGACGCTGAGCCAGCGGGTCGAAAAATGGCCCTAAGTGGTGGCACTGTCACACCATCAAGTAGCGCCACCGCGGCTGCACCGATGTTAAAACTGCAGGTGTTGTCCACCGCGTTTTTGCAGTAGATTTCCCAGCGGTCGAATACCCAACCCGTTCTTGGCTCGCCGTAATAGGTTTCGCGATAGTCGCCGGTCACCTCGTTGTTGATGCAATTGTCCAGGCTGCTTTGATAGTCTTCCAGCGAGCATGTTCGCCCTCCGGTTGACCAGATGTCACCCTCGCCAATGATTTCAATGGGGTGGTAGCAGCCGTAAAGGAGCGCAGAAAGAAGAAGGGCGGTGAGAAGTTTGAAGGTGTTCATGATTGCCAGCATCTATAAGGTAGTTATAATTATCATAATGGCAAGTGCAGGCGGAAGTCTATAACGGCAACTGACTCATCAAAAGAAAAATGAGGGAGTAGGTGAATGCGGGTCGTTAAACGCATAAGTAGCTCCGTCTGTTTTCTGCTTAGCCGTCCCAATCATTATTTCTATCTTTTGTGTGTAATATGTCCGCAACGCCAGGCTTCAAAACAAGAGATGCATTGTCCAATTGAAGGATTAACAAGATATGCCGTTTATGACCAAAACTACTCGCACTATCGCTCTAATTGTTCTCCTTGTGGCAGGGTGCTCCGACGATGGGGCTGATGCCGTCTCTGCGGTCGATGGCAGTGCAGCCACGCTAAAAGGGAAATCCTCTTTCCCCATAGGAAATGTGATTTTCCTTGAAGACGATTCGAGGTTTCTGGATTACCAATCAAACTATTCAACAGTACTGGATATCATAAAGTCAGAAGCGGACTATGTCGGCCATGACGAAATTTTTCGTATTCGAGAAACACACCCAACGCCCCAGGCAACGCACTATGTGCAACTAGACAACTTTGTAGATTTCGCGCAGAGCGAAGGCCATCAAGTGCATGGCCACAACCTTCTTTTTTATTCGGACATTGCAGCAGACAGCTGGATTGCTGACTACAGAAAAAATGATACCTGGACACAGGAGCAGTGGTTAACATGGTTCGAGCAATACATTAAAGGAAAGGTCGGTCGCTACAAAGGCAGAGTCGCGTCGTGGGACGTATTGAATGAGCCACTGCCCAGAGTATTGCTGGATGATCCTGCCGCACGGAATGTCTTTAAAGAACTGGCAGGGGACGATATATACGCCAAAGCGTTTCAATGGGCCAGGGAGGCAGATCCGGGCGCAAAGCTGGTATTGAATGAGTTTTTCCTGGGACCAAATGGGGCAATTAAAACGGACGACTTGATCGCATTGGCTGATGATATCGGTCGCAATGGCGGTAAGGTTGACGTTATTGGTTTTGAAGGCATTTATATTTTCTCGCCGCTAATATTCACCAGCTACTCTTACAATTACGATCGCTTCAAGAAAGCTGCAGACGCAGGCTACATGGTCACGATCTCAGAGTTGAACATTGCATTGAATATATTCCCGGCCGCAGGTAAACACCAAAGCCAGACCAGGATGCTGCATTCTATTCAGCGCAAGGCGTTCAATAATATCGTGCGCGCCTACATGGATGCCGTACCCCAAGCACAACGTTGGGGAATAGTGACATGGGGTGTTGCCGATTACAGTGGCTTTACAAGGTTTGGCGATATTTTCAAAGCCTTTAGGGTGCCGGGCGGTGGTTCCGAGTGGCCTTTGCTGTGGGATGACGATTTCAATAGGAAACCGGCTTACTATGGCTATGACAGTGCGTTGGAAGGGCGCAGTGAGCCCTTTATCTACAGCGCGGTTTACGAAGAGGGTGATCTCATCGATGACCTTCCTCTGTCACAGGACTACAAGGCGGACTTACTATCGCAACTTGAGGAAGAGAAGGGCGTTTTGGTCGTTGTGCCGTCGTCATCTTCTGCGGAGGAAGGGTATTACATGGAAGTGATGCAAGAGATAGAAGAGAGTCCCGATCAATAGTCTGGATGCTAGCTCTTCCAATTGATGCTATGGGCCTCGCGTTGCATCGCTATTTGGCTGGGTGCGCCTAGCGCTGCTGCGGTCGCAGCGAAAACTGTGCTTGATACGATTGTGTATTTCGCTGGCGCTTGAGCTGAGTATACTGCGAACAAATATTATTTTGGGTAACACAAGGAAATTACTATGACTTATCGCGTTGTTCAGTGGGCCACTGGCAATCTAGGGCGTGCCGCCATCGAAGGTATCGTTTCTCATCCCGATCTGGAACTGGCCGGTGTATGGGTGCATAGCGCCGAGAAAGTGGGTAAGGACGCAGGCGAGCTCGCTGAGCGTACCGATTTGAATACAGGTATAAAGGCAACTGGCGATATTGAAGCCATATTGGCTCTGCAGCCAGACTGTATTCTCTACAGCCCACTGATGCCGAACGAAGAGGAGATCATCAGGTTTCTACAGGCGGGCATAAATGTTGTTACGCCCTTGGGATGGTTTTACCCGAAAGACCTGGAAACCAAGGCACTGGATGCCGCTTGTGAAAGCGGCAATGCAACATTACACGGTACTGGTATCCACCCGGGCGGAGTCACCGAAAAGTGGCCCATGATCATGTCGGGTTTCTCCCGCGATGTTACCTACGTTAGTTGTGAAGAGTATTCCGATTGCCGCACCTACGGCGCCCCAGATGTTCTGCATGACATTATGTTGTTTGGCAAAACACCTGAAGAAGCTAAAAACAGTTTTATGCTGCAGTTTCTCGGTGCTGGGTTTGGGCAATCGATACAGATGATTGCGGATACTATGGGATTCACACTGGACGAAGGGCCATTGCTTGCGACTCACGACATTGCGTTGGCTACTGCGCCTATCGATACTCCTATGGGAGTAATAGAGCCTGGCTTGCTAGCTGCCCAGAGGTTTCGCTGGCAGGGACTGGTTGATGGCAAGCCGGTGATCAAGGCGGAAACGAATTGGTATATGGGTACCCAGAATATAGAAGAAGGTTGGTTTGATGCGCAAAGTATCGAAGAAAGTGGCGAGTGCTTTGTGATGGCAGTGGAGGGCGATCCACCTGTCTATGTCACTACGCACGGCGTTCATCCCACGCGCGATATGGATTGGACGGAAGTTCAAAAACGTAATCCCGGTATGGTGGCAACGGCGATGCATTGCGTGAACAGTATTCCCGTGGTGTGCAAGGCAGGATCAGGTATTAAAACGTATTTGGATTTGCCGATAGTGGTGGGTAAGGCGAAAGTGAATTAGGTAAACGGTGAATCCACTGGACAGATACAATTTTCGTGGCACCGGCTCCTTTCCATTTTGTGGAAAAATGGCAAATTCTGGACGATACTTGAATGAGTTCGAATGTAGCGCGTTTTTGCTGCTTTTGGTGGCCGGCGCGCATCCGAGGTAGAGTCATTATGTTTCTCCAATATTCCTTCCGCCCTCTAGCGCGTGGTGCCTTTCAACTTCTGCTGTTTTTTCCCCTGCTGCTGATGCTAAGCGGCTGCAATTGGCTGAAACGGGCGAGTGTTAATAGCGACGGTGAACAGTCCAATGGCTTTACACCTTCCGCCGCGGTTTTGGCCGATGGCGGCTATGTCGCCTTTCAGTCTTCTGGCTGCAATTTGTCGGACATAGATGTTGCCTGGGATGATGTGTTTGTCTTTGACACTGTTACCAATACCACAGAGCTTATCAGTGTTAACAGCGCCGGTGATCCGGGAAACGAGGGCAGCTTTTCACCGGAGATTTCGGGTAATGGCCGCTATGTTACTTTCCATTCCCTGGCGACTAACCTGGCAGCCAACGATAGCAATGGCGACCATGATATTTTTGTGCACGATCGGCACACAACCCCTACCACCGATCGGCTGCTGCTGGCGTCCTTTTCTATTGCGCGATGTTATTGCCCACGGGTGGCATTGTTCTGTTTGGCAACTATGCCTTTGGAGACAGGTATCTATACCTGAGTTCTGTAGGGCTCTATCTGGTTTTGTTTGTCGTTTTATCGATGCTTACCTACAGATTTTCTACCTGCAGTGCGTGGCGAGGGTTAAATGCATTGTCTCTTTTGGTGATAGGGGCTGCGTTCACCATTAGTTATCAGGTGTCGCCAAAGTGGGCATCAACTAAGTCTGTTTGAATGTACGATCATGAGCGACGCCCCGACGCCCCGACGCCCCGACGCCCCGACGCCCCGACGCCCCGACGCCGTGCTGGCGAACCAGAAAATGGGCGATCATTACTTTGCGCAAAAGGACTATCCACTCGCACTGCAGCACTTTTCCGCAAGTATCGATTCCAGCTCTGAGTTGTTCAGGATGCAGCCCCGAGTTACTAGCGCACTGTACATGGCTGAAATTCTTTGCATGGGCGGTAGTGCGGACTCTGCTATTGGAGTTCTTGCGCAGATTCCGAACTTCGGGGGAGATATCAATGCAGTTGAAAACCTGCTTCCGTCGCTGCGGTTCTCCGGCTACAACACTTGCTATAAAGAGATATCGCGTTGGTATGAGAGCCGGGAATGAACTCGGCTTTGTAAGAGGCATGGTTCCCTATCGATGAAAGCTGTAGAATAAAAATGGTCTGAAGTGATCTTCTCTGACCACAAGTACACAGGATACTGAGGCATAATAATTTGTGAGCAACGCTACGATACCCTTCAAGATTCATCTAATACGACAAATCATTGCCTGGACGATTTATCCTCTTTGCGTATTGATACCCACAGGCGTTGCCATCTATGCCATGGGTGTTGGTGATCGGCAACTCGCCTTTTACATGTTACCGATTGGCTATCTCAGTGCCGGCCTTATGGAGTGGGTTCAACCTTATAGTTTACAGTGGCGAAAATCTCACGGCGATATCATCACAGATGTACTGCACATCGTCCTGTCGGGCAACTTACTGGGCAAGTATTTGAAGCAAGCAATTGCGTTGAGCAGTTTGTATCTGGTTGGTCAGGCAGGACTAAGGTATCAACTCATGGACTGGCCCAGCCAGTGGCATTTGGGTTGGCAACTGTTGTTGGCCTTGGTCATCGTCGAGTTTGGCACTTACTGGCGTCACCGGATTTTCCATGAGTACAGGATAGGCTGGCGATTTCATTCTGTGCATCACAGCTCGCCGCGGCTTTACTGGCTTAACGCTCCGCGCTTTCACTTTGTTGATTCGGCGCTCAGTGGCCTTGTTAGTGGCTTGATGCTGGCTTTGTGTGGTGCAAGCGAACAGGTGCTGGCTCTGGTGGTGATTGTGAACGCTATGCACGGTAACTGGCAGCACTGCAACGTGGACTATCGCCTGGGGTGGCTCAATTGGTTTATATCAGGGGCCGAGTTACATCGCTGGCATCACTCCAGCCACATTCACCTTAGTAATAGTAACTACGGCAACATTCTTATTGTATGGGATGTCGTGTTCGGCACTCGGAAACTACCCAAAGAAAAACAGAAGTTCGATGAAATTGGACTGGGTGAATACGCCAGTGTTTATCCAACCAATTGGTTTACCCAAGCGCTGGTGCCATTTTTCTGGAAACGCATGCTGGGTGAGCATGATCCTGAGGCGTTGCCATTGCCCTCAAGAGACGCCGACCCTAAGTAGATTGCCGGGAGGCTATTACTTCCTATCTTTCCAGTGAGTCAGGCGAGTATTGCCCCGTCGAAATAGTGGCCTACCATAGACAGTGTTTCATTCCATAGTTGGTCGGCCAATGCCGCGTCGAACACATGATTGGGTTCGTTGATTTATACTGGATTGTAGTCCTCAAAATAGGCACTGCTGACACTCTCCCATATCGGATCCGTCGCAACGTCAACTTGAGTGGCGGCTCCTTCCTCCACAGTTTTCTCAATCACCGGCGCCACACTGTGGTAAAGAAAGCTGATAATCCCTGCCGCATTGCGGCCGATGTTTTTTTTAACAAAGCCAGGGTGAATCACATTGGATATTGTTTCTACAGGGTCCAACATGGTAGAAAGTTTAAGAGAAAATAGGGCGTTGGCCAATTTTGAACTACGCATAAGCCTGCGTTGCTTCAACACCCAAAATATTTTTAGGCGAGGAATCCAAAAGTGAGGATCGATCTATTTTCGTTACGCCAAAAGGGGGCCCAAAAAATAGGCTTGGCCTTTTGTGCTATTACACTCTCTGTCATTCACTCTGCGGCGCAAAAGCGCGGAATCAGAGCTGTGGCCACTTGAAGCAATATCTCCACCATCGCAACTGGGTCAACCTGTAACGTTCCTTCTTCGACGAAACTGCAATATCGACTGAGTTTTGGTCAATGATATTGCGCTTGATACCGTAGAGAAGACGGTCGACATTTCATTTCGTAGAGGAGCGACAGATTTAGACGGCCTCGAATGCGGGGGTGACTATGGCATGCATGAGATACCGTTCGATGGCGTAACCGAGCCGGGGAAATATCGATTCAATTTCTATTCTGAGGGTTTCAAGTCCGACCCTGAAAATTTATTCGATCCGGATAGGCTGGGCCACTCCTTCGATCTTTATGTGCAGGATGAGCCCATCACCCATTGGCAGGAAGTGCCGTACGAGGGAGCAAGGCAAAGTGGAGTGGGACTTGTTCGCGGTTGGGTGTGCAATGCCGATTTGGTAGAGGTGCAGTTTGATGACGGGAAGTTACAGGAGGAGGAGTTACAGGAGGTGGCCTATGGTTCTTCACGGTCAGACACGCGGCCCATCTGTGGAGATAGTGATAATGGTTTTAGTATGGCGCTGGCCTAGGGCAATCTGGGCCTTGGTAGCCATTTGATGAAGACCTATATCGATTCAGAAGAGGTATCCAGTGTACAGTTTGAGGTGGTTGGATTGAGTCAGCCTTTTGTGGAAGGGCTTGCTGGCAGTTATATCCTGGACGATTTTGCTGAGCACAATCAGTCGGTGGCCATAGAGTGGGGTGAGCCGGATCAGAACTTTATTATTATTATTGAGCACGATGTAGATGAATGGGAAGAAGGTAACGATTAATGCCATCCAATAGAGCGGGTCGCAATGGAAACTCGCTCCGCCCCCAATGGTGCTTGGTGCTTCTACCTATTCTCCTCTAGCCATTTTTCTATTTTCGCTTCGCCCAACGGCTGATCATCTTCTGGCAAGGTAAAGCTGTCTCGCAGCTCTGTCTGCACATTGGGGTTCAACCAAAGATTGAAGAAATAGACGATAAGCATCGCTATGATGGCACCCATGCCAGCGAGGAACATGTCTTTTTGTGCATCCCAGACGTCTCCCTGGGTGCCGAGAAATGCTAATCCAAGTTCAGGCGCCACAAGAGCGGCAGCCTTCCATTCTATGATTTCGTAGATGGAGGAGAAGCTGAAAGTGAGATCGATCGGGAAAAAGTATGCCCAAAATCCGCGCAGGCGAGCTACCCGGACCAACACTTCCCGTATGGGATAGGCGAGCAGCAAGCCATAGCAAAAATGTACCAGGCGATCGTACATGTTGCGGTCTGCGCCTACCCAGTTCTGGAGAGTGAAACCAAAGGGTGTTTCAGCATAGGTGTAGTGAGAGCCGATGACATGTAGGCACATGAACAAGGTAACTAGCCCATAGGAGATATCGGAGAGCTGAAAAAATCGAGCTGTTATCAGTAGTATCGGAACCCAAAAGAAAACCAGGTAATTTTCCAGCAGCCAGTCGTCCGGGTGTACTGGCTTCCACGCCGACCATCCCCAAACGGCGACAAAGATCGCCAGTAGTAGCAATCTGAATCCGTAACGCTGTATAAATTCTGAACCGTGCAAATCACTATCCTTGCTGGCTGTGTTTATGCGGCAGTATATAAGAATAGGTGAAGAGGGACAGTTTGCTGAATAGATGACTTAGGGCTTGGAGTTCAAGTTATAAAAGTGAACCGAGCTTACTGGCCAGATTGTATTGTGTGGCGTTAGTCTCAAATTAAGTAAGCTGCTCCCACTAGCTACGGCGCTAGATCACGATAAACCCAAATTCCCGTGCCAAAAATACTCAGCAATGGACGAACTTCACCGGTGTATGCCCACCCAACCGGCTCTCCGGGTGCATTGCTTTCCAGTACAAATCCGTAATCATCAGCAGAGTCCTACACGAAGCCGACGGTTTCCCTCAATGCCAGAGGCGGAGGTGTAGAACCTGTCGGGCGAAATCCGACAACGTCGAAAAAATCCTTCGCCCACTGATTGTCGGTAAAAAACGTGGAATAGATTCCGGCGCGGCCTGGGTCAGGTGTTGTCGCCGCCAGTAGTGCGCCTATGTCATCGACTGATGCCCACGTCCATCCCATCATGTTATAGCCATTCAAGGTTCCGGAGCCGGAACAAACACCTGCGGGACAGATAGCATTCATCTCATTCCATGATATTTCAGCAAATAGATCCGCCTGTGCCCACTCTCTACCATCCACAACGATGGTGTCTGTAATCGGCTGGCCGCGCTGGAAGATGGGCATGATATAAAATGCCTGATCAGAAGCCACGACAGCTTCGATAAATGGATGTCCTGCGCCGGGGACATTCATTAGATTACAGTTTGGGCTGGTGTAGCCATCGTAGGAAAAATCCCCGCCGGCGTTCCATCTTACAAACTTCCACCCGGGATTGGGAATGGCCGTGAATTCTTCAGAAAAAGTGGTGTCGGTTACCTCAACGATACACACTGAGCCATTCAGGCAGTCAGGGCTCGTGAGCGCCTCCACGTGGCCGCCTTCCATTACCACGATCGCAATTTTGCAGCCTGAAATTGTGGCGCACAACAGCAAGGCTATTGTTGCCAGTAGTGTGACGTTCATTTCACCTGTTCTTCCGTAGCAACAAGTGAATTGAAAATAAGGGACAGGCCAAAATGCAAGCTGCCCAGTGAGGCAAGCCATAATTAAACCGTGGCCCGCCCCCACTTTACTCCCCAAATGCACAGAAATGGAACTTGGAACGCAGCTAGGAAGAGCAGTCTTCTCTATTTTCCTGTGGTTTTTAAGCGCAAATAGGGCATTGAGAAGGGGGGGCGCCCTACATTCCACAGTGCTAAGTTTTTTTACCCA
Organism: Halioglobus sp.; assembly: GCA_047611225.1. GTDB lineage: Bacteria > Pseudomonadota > Gammaproteobacteria > Pseudomonadales > Halieaceae > Marimicrobium. Next base: position 13,463 of record JBLFWP010000042.1, on the reverse strand, counting down.
CGGCAATGGATATTCTCACTCCAATGATGCCGCTTATTCCACCCACCAGGCCTCCAGCTCTACCTGCAAGTTAGACAGTTCTGTAAAAGATGCAGGGGAGCTGAATTCGTTCTGAGTTTCTCCTGGATCAAGCGCAAGATTGTACAATCGATCCGCGTCCAAAACGCTGTCGACGAGCTTCCAGTCGTCGATGCGAACCCAGCGCTCGAGCAATTGCCCCCACGGTGTACTAATGCCGAGAGAAGAGCGACTGCCCGCAGCCATGGACTCAATGGGTACAGGGCCAAGCAGGTCCCGTCCGGGTAGGTCGTCCCGGTATGCGCCAGCAATCGATAAAATTGTAGCGGAGACATCCTCCGTAGTGGCGAGCTCCCAGCGTGTAATTACCGGTTGTGCGGGATGGCGAATTAGCAGTTGTGTTCGTATGCCACCCTCGTAGGAACTGTTCTTGCTGTTGGCTACAGGCACACCACCAAAACCCGACTGCACGTAGCCATTGTCGGCAAGGAAAATTACGATGGTATCTTCAGGGACGCCCGCTAGTAGTTCTCCGACTACATCGTCAAACCAGGAAATCATCGCAAAATATTCAATCGTTGCGGAGTCCAGGCCCAGCCCTTGGTAAAGCGTCACGTAATTTGCCGGTGCATTGTGTGGGGAGTGTGGCATATACGGGGAAAACCAGACAAACCAGGGCGAAGTGGTTTGGTCTATAAAATCGAAGAGGGGTTGGATAGAAGTACGCCCAATCTCATGGTTCCCGGTAAAGCTACCAGTAGAAAAGGGCATGTAATCTGTGAAACCCCTGTTGTCAGGAGCGCCTTCCCAGAACTTTCCTGCCTGATAGCTCGAATAGCCGGCATTTCCCAGACGGTCTGCGATGGTGGAAAAGCTCCCCATTTGAGGGCCGCTAATATAGGAGACGCCGTGGCGTTGCTCTGGCAATCCGGTCAGCATAGTCGCGAGCGTAGGACGGCAAGTGCTTGATACATAGGCTTGTGGATACTGAACCGATTGCGCTGCGAGAGCGTCGATTGATGGGGTTTGGAGTACGGGGTGGCCGGCGAAGCCATAGTGATCGAAGGATTGGTCGTCGGATATGATCAGCAGTATGTTGGATTGCGGCGGCGTATCCTCTTCAAATACTGCGCGTAATGCAGGAAACGTTTGCCCTGAGAATTCGGATACGATATTTGCCGCTGTAGAGAAGGAGCAGGTAGGGTGTTGGCTCCCGCACCTTTGCCAACCAACGAAATGCCAGCCAGGTCGAGGCAGCGCCGTATAAGTGACGTTGTAGTCTCCTGTAACCAGATTGGCGCAAGGCTGTTCTTCGAGGGAGCACTGATGTTCAATATCGGTAGAAACAATGTCGCCTTCCCCAATGATTTCCAATGGGTGGTAGCAAGCTGTAAGCAGTAGCATCAGCATTGGTGCGAGTATTTTTTTCAAGTGACTTATCCTGGCGATAGACCGATCTGAGCGATGAGATGGAAGTAAGGCCCCCTTATAAATGACATTACATGCAAGGATCATACCTTAGGTTGATTGTTCAATATAATCAATAAGTTGTGATTGATTTAGATGCCAAAATTAGCGCTTGTGTAAAGAATGCTGACGCTTTTGCTGCCTTTAGTGGAGAAGGTTGCCAGAATGTAGGGGGGCGGTCACTGTGACCTCTTCTCTAGTTCGGAGAATAGTGGCCTGTACCGGTCCCCGCAATTCCCTCAGAGAAAACTCTCGCTTAAAGATTCCACAGCACCACACTTCTGCGCAGAATAGCCCGGTAGCTCCGCCACTTTGTTATGAAAAGCAGCACTGCGTATCTGTTTTAAAAACGCTACTAAAGCCGCCTGCTTCAAGCTGCGCTCATGGCAAATCATTAAATAGTGCTCGCTGGTGATTGGAATAAAATCCAGCCCAAACTGTCTGGCTGCTGCCTCTACACCAAACCCGATGTCAGCCATTCCAGCCGCGACAAAAGCCGCAACTGCCGAGTGAGTAAATTCCTCTTCCTGATAGCCACCTATCTCGCTGCTGCCGATGTTTTGATCGCTGAGTAATTTATCCAGCAGCGCTCGGGTGCCGGAGTCCTTTTGTCGATTGATAAATTTAATCCCGGTTCTTTTGAGATCGTGAATACTGTGGATAGATTTAGGGTTTGACGGGGCAATCATTAGCCCCTGCTGACGAGTGATGAAGCGAATCACTTTGTACTTACGGCCTTTTAAGTGCCGCTTGTAACGTTCTATCAGCGGTTCAATGCGTATTTCAGCTGGGACGTGAATGCCGGCAAGGTCGCAGGCGTTTCGACCCAGGGCAGCGAGTGCCTCGTTCGCTGTCTTGTATTGTAGGTCTAACTGAAAGTCGTCGGCAAATTCTGGGAGTAGGGCGACAGCATAGCCGTGGCTGGCGTGGAGACGCAGCACGGGGCTGATGTCTGCCATCTCCTTATGGATTTCAATATTGAGTTCCGATGCCAGGTTTTCCATCTGCGGTTTTAGTCTTGCGGCTACTCGTTGTTCCGCCCACAGCAACTTTTCCCCCAGCGGCGTGAGGCTGGCGCCTCGGCCTTTCTCCAATAGCACCAATTTATTGCCAAAAAACTCAGTCGCCTTGTCCAGCAGATTCCAGCCGTGCCGATAAGAGATTCCAGTCAGTTTGGTGGCTGCCGTTAGCTTCCCGGTTTCCTTGATGCCATTGAGTAGGGGAAAGAGTTGAGGGTTAAGTGCATTGCCGGTGTCGTCATGAAATGACCAGCCTGGGCTGATATGGATGCGTTTGCTCATAGCTGTCTATAGTGCCTCACGCTTTGTCCGGGTCCTCTTCCTGTGAATGCCACTGACCCTGCATCTTGATATAGGTATAGTAATTCATATTTAGATCGTCTTAAACCAGTGATACCGTATGATATAGACATTCAATGTTAGCGGCTCTTAAATATGCACAATAATACATATATGAGTTTGTTTGAATTCAAAGCAACGCTCAACAGCCATTCGGGCGCTCTGTGAGTACGGCTATCAGTACAAACGCCTGGCAGGCCGAGGATATAACCAGCATCGTCGATGCCTTGCGGCATAAACCCGGAGCCTTGTTGCCCATCCTGCATGCGGTGCAGAACAAGTTGGGTTATGTGCCACCTGAATCTTTGCCAATACTGGCACAAGGGCTCAATCTTTCCAGAGCAGAGGTGCACGGCGTGGTGAGTTTCTATCACTACTTTCGCAACGCTCCCCCAGGAAACCACACGGTGCAGATCTGCCGTGCCGAGTCGTGCCAAGCGATGGGCAGTAAAGCATTGGAGTCCCACGCAAAGCGTGAACTGAATGTCGATTACCAACAAACTACGGCTGACGGTGAAATCACATTGCAGCAGGTGTACTGCTTGGGCAACTGTGCTTGCTCTCCCGCAATACGTATCGGTGATGAGATCCATGGCCATGTTGATGCGGACAAATTTGATCAGCTGATGTCGGACCTCCGTACTCAGGTCGTAGAGATAAAGCAGGGAGGGGAGGTGCCATGAGCCCGATCGCAATTCTCTATATTCCCAGGGACACAACAGCCAGCTCTCTGGGTTCCGATAAAGTTGCCAAGGCCATACAACACATGGCCGATGAAAAAGATTTACCGCTACAAATTGTGCGCAATGGCTCTCGTGGCTTGTATTGGTTAGAGCCGATGATAGAAATAGAAACTGAGCGGGGCCGCGTCGCCTACGGGCCAGTTTCTGTTGATAAAGTTGATGACTTTATTGCGAACGAGTGCTGGTTGGAAAATGAAAGCCACTCGCTGTTTCTCGGGTTAACGGAAGAAATCCCCTATTTAAAAAACCAACAACGCTTAACGTTCTCCAGAGTGGGAATTATCGATCCTCTCTCCATTGATGATTACTGCGCCCATGACGGCTTTAATGGTTTGCATCAGGCGTTAAAGATTACAGAACAAGACGTAGTCACAGCGGTAACCGACTCTGGTCTGCGAGGGCGTGGTGGTGCCGCGTTTCCAACCGGCATTAAATGGCAGACGGTGCTCAACACCCCTAGCGAACAAAAATACATTGTCTGCAATGCCGATGAAGGTGACTCGGGTACCTACGCTGATCGCATGATCATGGAAAGCGATCCCTTGGGTTTGATAGAAGGTATGACCATTGCGGGATTGGCCGTGGGAGCCACGCAAGGGTTTATCTATTTGCGTGAAGAGTATCCCTTGGCCCATGAAGTACTTAATCAGGCGATTGGGATCGCGGCTGCGCATAATTATCTCGGCACAAACATTTTGGGCAGCGGTAAGGCATTTACCATCGAAGTACGATTGGGTGCAGGCGCGTACATTTGCGGCGAAGAAACTGCCCTGCTTGAAAGCCTGGAAGGCAAGCGCGGCATGGTAAGGCCGAAGCCTCCTTTGCCTGCGATCGAGGGCCTTTGGCAACAACCCACCGTGATCAACAACGTCATCTCTCTCGCGTCAGTACCGATCATTTTGTCTAAAGGTGCCGACTACTATAAAGATTTCGGCATGGGCCGCTCGCGGGGCACTTTACCTTTTCAGTTGGCGGGAAATATTAAGCAGGCTGGCCTTGTCGAATTGGCGTTTGGCCCCTCATTGAACACCTTGCTGCAAGATTTCGGTGGCGGTACGCGCACTGGCAAACCCATGAAGGCTGTTCAAGTTGGTGGGCCACTAGGGGCGTACCTGCCCGTAGAGCAATGGGATACCGCTCTGGATTACGAGGCTTTCGCCAGTATCGATGCTGTACTGGGCCATGGTGGCGTCGTCGCTTTTGATGACACGGTAGATATGGGCGAGCAGGCACGCTTCTCCATGGAGTTTTGCGCCATTGAATCCTGTGGGAAATGTACGCCCTGTCGTATTGGCTCTACTCGCGGTGTAGAAGTGATCGACAAAATTCGCGACCTGAATAACACCGTCGCCATTCGTGAAGAAAACACTGAACTACTGGAAGATTTATGCGAGACGATGGTTCACGGTTCTTTATGCGCAATGGGCGGCATGACACCGTTTCCCGTATTGAGCGCATTGAAGTATTTTCCTGCGGACTTTAGTGCCCCCGGCACCGACTCCGCAGATAGCGTTTAAGAGGGCCTTGCCATGTTGCAGTATTTCGACCCGGAAAAAGACCTTAGTCCCGATAAAGATTATGGAACACCATCGGTTGGCTGCGATGCGGATACTGAATTAATCAGCATCACTATTGATGGTCAGGAAGTTGTTGTTCCTGCGGGTACGTCGATTATGCGCGCAGCTGCATTGGCCGATATCAATATTCCAAAACTCTGCGCCACAGATTCTGTTGAGGCTTTCGGTTCCTGCAGAATTTGTTTGGTGCAAATAGAAGGCCGCAAAGGTTTCCCGGCGTCCTGCACAACTCCCGTGGAAGAAGGGCTTGTCGTTCGAACACAGAACACAAAGATCGCCAAAATTCGTCGCAACGTAATGGAGCTCTATATATCCGATCATCCATTGGATTGCCTAACTTGTCCGGCCAATGGAGATTGTGAATTACAGGATGTCGCAGGTGAGGTGGGTCTACGAGACGTACGTTACGGCTTTGAGGGTGAAAACCATTTGGTCGCTGAAAAAGATACCAGTAACCCTTACTTCACCTTTGATCCTAGCAAATGCATTGTCTGCTCGCGCTGTGTACGAGCCTGTGAAGAAGTGCAGGGCACCTTTGCCTTAACGATTGATGGGCGCGGATTTGATTCGAAAGTGGTCGCTGGCCAAGCTGAAGACTTTATGGGTTCAGAGTGTGTTTCCTGTGGTGCCTGTGTGCAGGCCTGCCCCACGTCTACCCTGATGGAAAATACGATCATAGAGCAGGGCCAGCCTGAGCACAGCGTGGTAACTACCTGCGCCTATTGCGGTGTAGGGTGTGCTTTTAAAGCGGACCTAAAAGGCGAAGAAGTGGTTCGCATGCTGCCCTATAAAGGGGGTGAAGCAAATCGCGGGCACTCCTGTGTTAAAGGTCGATTTTCATTCGGCTACGCAACGCATTCAGACCGGGTTACTACGCCAATGATTCGCGACAGCATCGACGAGCCCTGGAAAAAAGTCTCATGGGAAGAAGCGGTGACCTTTGCAGCGCAGCGCATCAAATCGATTCAAAAGCAATATGGTCAGGACAGTGTGGGTGGCATCACTTCGTCACGCTGTACCAATGAAGAAACCTATCTGGTACAAAAACTAGTGCGAGCAGCCTTTGGTAATAACAATGTTGATACTTGCGCGCGAGTTTGCCATTCGCCTACGGGATATGGACTAAAAACGACTCTCGGGGAGTCTGCCGGCACGCAAACATTTGACTCGGTGGAGAAGGCTGATGTTGTGATTGTGATCGGTGCAAATCCAACCGATGCCCATCCGGTCTTTGCCTCGCGCTTGAAAAAGAGACTACGTGAGGGTGCAAAACTAATTGTCGCCGACCCGCGTCGCATTGATTTAGTGAAAAGCCCCCACATCGAAACTGAGCATCACTTGCAGTTACTACCGGGAACCAATGTCGCCTTTATCAACGCAATGGCGCATGTAGTTGTGACTGAGGGGTTACATGCCCAAACGTACATTGAAGAACGCTGCGAGATGGAAGCCTTCGAAAAATGGACATCCTTTATTTCAGAGCCGCGTAACTCACCTGAGGCGATGGCCGATGTAACAGGTATTCCGGCTGACCAACTACGTGCTGCGGCAAGGTTGTATGCAAAGGCGGGCAATGGCGCGATCTATTACGGTCTAGGTGTAACAGAGCATAGTCAGGGCTCCACGATGGTCATGGGCATTGCGAATCTCGCCATGCTGACAGGTAATGTTGGTAGAGAGGGAGTGGGTGTCAATCCTCTGCGTGGACAAAACAATGTGCAGGGTTCCTGCGATATGGGTTCGTTCCCGCATGAATTACCTGGCTATAGACACGTGTCGGACGACGGCGTGCGACAGCAGTTTGAGCAACACTGGGGCGTAAAAATCAGTAACGAACCCGGGCTGCGCATACCGAATATGTTGGATGCAGCAGTGGCCGGTAGTTATAAGGGCCTGTATTGCCAGGGCGAAGATATTGCACAGTCCGATCCTAATACACACCACGTGGAAGCCGCTCTGCGTAATTTGGAATGCTTGATTGTTCAGGACATCTTCCTCAATGAAACTGCGAAGTATGCGCATGTGTTTTTGCCTGGCGCGTCTTTCCTGGAGAAGGATGGAACCTTTACCAATGCCGAGCGGAGAATTTCTCCAGTTAGAAAAGTGATGTCACCCTTGGGCGGGAAGGCCGATTGGGAGGGCACGGTGGCTTTGTCCAATGCATTGGGTTACCCAATGAACTACAGCCATCCTTCTGAAATTATGGATGAAATAGCAGCGCTCACGCCCACATTCAGTGGAGTGAGTTACCAGCGCCTGGACGAGCAGGGCTCTTTGCAGTGGCCTTGCAATGCAGAGATGCCCAATGGCACACCGACCATGCATGTAGATAGCTTTGTGCGTGGTAAAGGTTTCTTTGCGATCACTGAATATGTTGCTACCGATGAAAAGGTGAACAAGCGTTTTCCCTTTTTGTTAACCACGGGCCGGATTCTGTCGCAATACAACGTAGGGGCGCAAACCCGACGTACTCCAAACATTGATTGGCACGACAAAGATGTATTGGAAATCCACCCACATGATGCCGAAGATCGCGGCATTGTTGACGGTGATTTGGTGCAGGTGAAAAGTCGTGCTGGCGATACCGTATTAACGGCCGATCTCACCGAGCGGGTACAACCTGGCGTGGTTTACACTACATTCCATCACCCTGAAAGTGGTGCAAATGTGGTCACCACCGATAATTCAGACTGGGCGACTAACTGTCCTGAGTACAAGGTTACTGCAGTGCAGCTTAATAAGGTGACGGCTACATCTGTTTGGCAGCAGGAGTTTCAATCCTTCTCAGATAGGCAGGTCGCATTTTTACATGAACAAGAATCAGATCAGGCAGAGCACTGAAATGGAGCCGGCTGTGAAAAAAGAGGAAACCGGTAAAGTCGGTGACGCTATAGGGGCGGTAGAGCGGTCAGTAGCCGTGTGGCCGAAAGAAGCGGCCCCTGCTTGCGTAGACTCAATCGCACAGGAAGTCGCAGTAGCTCTGGTCTATAACGGTGTTTCTCATGCGGTGATGATGGCTAGCCCGGTTCAGCTCGAGGCCTTTGCGCTTGGTTTCAGTCTTACCGAAGGCATTATCAACAAAGCTGATGACATATACGCTACCGAGATCGTACAGCGTGAAAGGGGTATTGAAGTTGAGCTTACGATATCCAGTCAGTGCTTTATGAATTTGAAAAACCGCCGTCGTACTTTGACGGGAAGAAGTGGTTGCGGCATATGTGGTGCAGAATCCTTGGAGCAGGTAAGGCCACAACTTGAAGCAGTCAACGCTGACTTTAGTATTTCACACGCTGCCATTAATCGAGCGACCTCAGAGCTGGCAGCACATCAACCCCTGCAGAGTTTGACTGGTGCCGTACATGGCGCAGCCTGGTGTGACGCTGACGGTGGTATTGTTGGCGTCTGCGAAGATGTGGGGCGACACAATGCGCTGGACAAATTAATTGGTTCCTTGTGGTCTGATTCTGTTCTACAGCAGCCTGGCTTCATATTGATATCAAGCCGTGCCAGTTACGAAATTGTTCAAAAGGCGGCAAAGGCAGGCATAGCCATAGTGGCAGCAGTGTCAGCGCCCACATCTCTTGCAATCGATATCGCTGAAGAGGCGGGTATCACTTTGGTCGGCTTTTCACGGCAAGACAGGCACGTTGCCTACTCACATGCTGCGCGACTAACACAAGAGGGCTGAGTCATGTCGTCAGCAGAGCTAGATCATCTAATAAAAATGATAAATCAAATAGCGGACAATATCGCCATTGGGGACAGTGAAGCGGTGACGGCGCCCAAAGTGACCGACCATGTCATCCGCTTCTGGGCGCGGCCCATGAAGGAAAAAATTATTGATTATGCAGCTAGTGGTGGTGAGCAGCTGAATGCTGTCGCTAAACTAGCGGTGTCGCAGCTGGCTCAGGAGTAGCAATTTACTGAGTAAAAGACTCTGTTTAGGAAATTTCGCGCCTCAAAGTTATCCATTTTTTTATTCTGCTCCCGCGCAGGTCTTGCAGTAAGTGTAATGCCCCCTTAAAGTCCAGTCTATCGAGCAAAATGGCGTAGGAATACTACACTGAATATTCGATGCTCGAGTTATTAATCCCTTACACCCAACACGAGGAGTAACGCCATGAGCGACCCCAATAGCGCCCTTGAATTATTAATGGCCATGCAAGAAGGCCCTGTCATTGCGCGCGACGATGCCAGTGAAGCCATACTGATTCATGACGAGGACTTGCCCCACGTTAACCTACCCGATGGCTCTACCTTGCAGTTGCTACAGGTGGATTTAAACCAAAATATGTGGATTGTTCGGAATAAGTTCAAGCCTGGGCTCAACATTGTCGACACGCATTATCACACCGGGCCGGTATTTGCGGTGACGCAGTCAGGCGAATGGTTTTACAAAGAATATCCGGACAAAATCAATAAGGCGGGTTCCTATTTATATGAGCCTGCACACTCTGTTCATACCATCACAGTTGCACAAGATGCGACTGAAGACGCGGTGGTCTGGTTTGCCATTTTTGGTAGCAACGTCAATATTGACGATGAGGGTAATGTCATCAGCGTGCTTGATGCCAAGACAGTTCTTAAGGCCTACCGCGCTTTGTGCGAGCTAGAGGGAAAAAGCTCGGAGAAAGTTATCGTAATGGGCGAATAGATGAGTGCTTGGAAACAAGGTGCTCCCCAAGTAGCCTTCGTCTCTGGCGGGGGTAGTGGTATTGGGCTGTGCGTCGCCAAAGAGCTAATTGGCGAAGGCAGCAGCGTTGCCATTTTCGATCTAAAGGTGGGCGACGATGTGCTCAATGCACTGCGTCAGCGATGTGTTGAAGGCAAACAAAATGTAAATGCCTATCTAGTCGATATTACTGATCCCGTTGCCGTTGAAAGCGCCATGGATCAGGCGGCAGCTGAAATGGGGGCCCCTGATTTGGGCTTTAACTCAGCCGGAATCTTGCGTACAGGCGTCTTTACCGATATGCCGTTCGAAACCTATGAGCTTGTAGTTCGAATCAACCTGATTGGCTCCCGCAATTTCGCAGCTGGCGTACTCAAGCATATGGGTTCAGGTGGCCATCTGGTACTGGTTGCATCCATGGCAGGTATTGTTGGAAGTTATACCCACGCTGCCTATTCATCGTCAAAATTTGGCGTCATCGGTTTGGCCGAGGTTCTGCGGCTAGAACAAAAGCTGCAGGGCATCGATGTCTCGGTTATCTGCCCGGGTGAAATTGAAACGCCATTACTGGTATACGAACGCGAGCACGGCAGCCCGATCACAAAATCATTAAACGAAATTGCCGGCGTAATTACCGTTGAGCAGGCGGTGAGCGGAATAATGAGAGGGCTAAAAAGACGTCAGTATATGATCACGCCTGGTTTTCGTGCTCGAGTACTGCGCTTTATTGCAAGGAAAATGCCTGGACTGTTTCACAGAAGCGTTGACTCGGCGTTGGCCAAAGCCTACACGGCTGAGGAAGCTCGAAAGTGAAGGTTAGTATAGCGCAAGCTTTGTCGGGGACCGTTTAAGAAATCGACAAAATCGGTGCTGAGGATCTTGTCATCAACGTTATCCGGTCCAGTTGGTCTGATTACTTTACGTGGTGCTGGGTTTCAAATACGTAAATCGTCCCGCGTTCAAAACTTAACCGAATATTTCCGCGCTTCCATGCAGGCTGAATAGGCGTTCTTGAACTGATCGACCATAGCGGCACTTTCCGTCTCCACAGCCTGTTCTGCAGCAGCAGCCTGTTGGCTTTTCTGCTGACGTGACTGCCTGCCACCGCGTAATGCGCCTAGCGTTGCACCTACGGCGGCGCCATCTCCAGCGTCATCATTGGCGATCTCGCCGATAATGGCTCCGCCGGCTGCGCCGCGTGCGGCACCTTTCAGCCTGGCACCTGAGGGCCCTTGTTCGGGCGCCACTGCCACGACTTCAGGAGGATTCATTGGGTCATAGTGACTCATCTCCTTTGCCGAATTGAAGCACTCGTAGTCGTCTTTTGATTGCTGCTCAGGCGCTTGTTCCGCCGCTGGATAAACGTATACCCCCATGGAGGCGACCATGGGCTCCGCATTAATTTGGGGCGCTGCGACCATAATGGCCATGGCTATCAGAGCGGCTAGATTAGTAGTTTTTTTCATTTGGAATTTCCTCTGGTTAGAGCAATTGTAGAGCCTAAGTATAGATCAAGATTTTATGATATTTGAATGCAATTTACATTAACAGGGAAAGCTTCCCCAAGTAGATGACATGGGAAATGGAGCTCGCGGTTCGAATGATTTCGGAAGAGGCTGGCCAATTGAAGAGGGGCCGCTGGTGTAGTAATAGTTAAGCAGTTCCCTTTAATCTGAATCCACTTCCTTTTCCTCCGCGAGCAATACAGAGCCCACCGGAGTGACTGGGGCCTGGATAACGGAGTGGATCTTGTACTCGGCGGGCAGCGCGGGAATCGTCAGAACTCTCCAGATAGCCGTTACCGCGAGTATGGCCAGGGCTCCTGCAAGCATCAGGAAGTAGGAGGCAAGCCCCCATATCTCCATAGCGAATGCCACCATGATGGGGCCCAATATTGCAACGAGGCCGCAAATCATCACGATTGTGCCGCTGGCAGGAACCATTTCTGACGGCTTCAAGTGATCGTGTATCAGGGCGACGACGAGAGAGTATTGGCTCAGACAAAACCCGCCAAAAATGAAGGAGCAAACGTAAAGCCATGGTCCAGCTTGCTGTTCGCGGCTGGCAAGAACGGCAAAAACGACGGAGACAATAGCGGAAAAACCAATTACCCAGCGGCGATCCACGCGATCGGAAATCTGGCCAAGAGGCCACTGTAAGAGCATGGCTCCTCCCATCATGGAGCCCATAAAAATAGCTACTTCACTGACATTCATCCCCAATTTCGCGGCGTACACCGCGCCCATTCCAAATACGATCGAAACACACCACTGAACCAGGACAATACCAATGACGCCCATGGGTGCTCGCCGCCAGAGGTGGGCAATACTGACTCTCTCCGCTATTTCAGGTGCGGGTGTGGCAATGACGGTCATCAAAATGGGAATAGCCGCGAAGCTGACCATCACGGAGATCAAGATAAAGAGGCCAAACCCGGCGGGGTCAGACAGATTGAGCATAAACTGCCCTGCGGTAGTTCCAGCAAGTTGGATCACCATGTAGACAGAAAGGATCTGTCCCCTGTTGGAGTTGTTGGCAGCTTGATTCAACCAACTTTCTGACACTACGAAAATACTGGAAAAGGCGAACCCTGTAAGAAAGCGCATGGCCGCCCAGGTTATGGGTTCAATGAAGCTGGCATGCACGAGGATGGTGATGGAGGCCAGCGCAGATACCGCGCCAAAAGTCCGGATGTGACCTACGCTCGCTATCAACCTCGGGGCGAGCATAGCTCCGGCAAGGAAGCCGCCATAGTAGGCTGACATGAGTATGCCAATGAGGGGGCCCCTGAACCCTTCTGTCTCGGCACGAAAACCCAACAGACTTCCCTGCACGCCAATGGCGAGGCCTATGAGGGAGAGGCCGAAAAACAGGGGCCAAAGGGTTACCATGGTGCGAACTGGCATGGCGATGTTGTCACGTTGGGAAAAAGGGCGGCAAGCTTACCGGAAGTATAGAAGGCAAACTACGATTTATGCGACCCGATAGAGCAGGGAAACGACAGAAAGTGGCCTGTCTTGGTCTTCTGCCCTCTGTTTTCCAGGATCACTCTCTAGCGTTCGCGCGGCAAATACAGATGAATGGGCTCCTCAGCCCCGTTTGACGGTGTTTGATGAGTGGTGCTTCTCAGTTTTTGGCCTGTTTGTACCTATGGAACTGCCAAGCGCTTATACTGTAACTCGATGATTTGAATAAGAAGGAGGCAGAATGTCCGGCCTAAAACTGAACGTTCCTGATGAATTTCGACGCGGTGGAAGAAAAGAAAGAGAGGAGGATTCAGTACGCTCCGGTTCCAGCCTCATTCACCTCATGTGCGAAAAGTTTGGCATTGCTGACATGGGCAATGTTGAAATGCTGGATATGGGTTGCGGCAATAAATTTGTCCAGGCAATGCTGACTGACAACTTGCCGATCAAGCGGTATGTGGGAATAGATATTCATCCCGGTCTCGTTGAATTTCTGCAAAAGAACGTCACAGATGATCGTTTCACGTTCCATGTGTCCAACACAGAGAACGATATGTATAACCCCGATGGGGAGCCGATGTCTGAGAGCACTCGGTTGCCATTGGAGGAAGAGAGCTTCGATGTTATTTGCATGTTCTCAGTATTCACTCATATAGCCCCCC
>JBLFWP010000041.1:0-28854 GCA_047611225.1 Halioglobus sp. | reverse complement strand
GGCTTCCCTGAGATCACCATCCTCGAAAGCACTGCCGACAAACCCTCAAAAATCGAAGCCTGGCACACCGATATGACGTTTCGTGAGCACCCACCTATGGGCACGCTACTGCGAGCAGTCATTGTGCCGGCCAAGGGTGGCGATACGCTATGGGCGAGTACGACTGCCGCCTATGAGGGGCTATCATTCCCAATGCAACGTTTTCTGGATGAATTGACCGCTGTGCACGAGTTCTCCCACGGCTTCCGAGAGAGCCTGGCAGAACCTGGCGGTGCTGAACGTTTGGCAAGTGCGGTGGCTGACAACCCGCCTGTGCACCACCCGGTCATTCGAACCCACCCAGAATCGGGCAAGAAAGTGATCTTTGTGAACTCGCTCTTCACTACGTACATTGAGGGTATGAGAGCTGCTGAAAGCGATGCAATCCTGAAATTTCTTTACCAGCACATCACCACCGCCCAATACACCTGCCGCTTTAAGTGGCAGCCCAATTCCATCGCTATATGGGACAACCGCAGTACGCAGCACAAACCCATTAACGACTACTTCCCGGCACACCGGCAGCTGCAACGCAGCACCATAGACGGTGACAAACCGTACTAGTTACCGGTGGGCTACACTTCTCCTGATTTAACACGATCCATATAGCGATTGATCTCTCGCTTCACTTCCGGCGCATAGAGATATAGGCCAAGAATATTGGGAACGGCTATAAGAAAAACCATCGCATCGGAAAAATCCAACACCGCAGACAGCTGAATCATGCAGCCCAAAGCGATGAAACCACAGAAGATTGTCTTGAATATTATCTGAGTAAAAGTCCCTTCGCCGAACAAATACGTCCAGCCTTTAAGCCCATAGTAAGACCAGGCGATACTCGTAGAAAACGCAAATAACAATGCAGCTACAGCTAGAGGATAGGGAGCCCAGCTAACATGATGGGCAAAGGAGGCAGACGTTAAGGCAATTCCTTCCAAACCACTGTCCATTAAACCGTGCGGATACGCAGTCGTTACAATCACCAGCGAACTGAGGGTACAGATCACCACCGTATCGATGAAGGGTTCCAACAGTGACACCAGCCCTTCCGATGCGGGTTCATTCGTTTGTACTGCGGAGTGCGCTATGGAGGCAGAGCCTATACCCGCTTCATTGGAAAACAAGGCCCGCTGAAAGCCAACGATGATCGCGCCTATCATACCGCCCGTGACACTTTGCATTTCGAAAGCGCTGTTATAAATAAGCCGCAGAGCGCCGGGGACTTGATCCGCGCTCATTGCAATAATAACCAACGCCGAAATGATATAAAGCACCGCCATAAACGGCACCAGATAGGAGGCCACCCGTGCAATGGATTTAATGCCCCCTATGATCACCAGCCCTACCGCAACCGCAATCGCCAAACCAAACAGCCAGCCTTTATCGGCGAAAAAACTTTGCTCGCCACCGGAAATAATAACGAACTGTACATAGGCCTGGTTAGACTGGAACATATTGCCTATACCGAAGCAGCCAATCACCAACGCTAAGGCATAAAAACCACCAAGAAATCTCCCCCAACCCGGCGCACCGCGGTCAGCCAGATAGGCTTCCAAATAATACATTGGCCCGCCAGACACTGAACCATCGGCGTTATAACGCCTATACTTCACACCCAACGTGCACTCCACCAGCTTGGTGGACATAGAAAGAAAACCCGCCAAAATCAGCCAAAACGCGGCCCCCGGCCCACCGATCACGATGGCGACTGCAACACCGCCAATGTTTCCTATCCCAACTGTGCCTGATATCGCCGTGGCGACTGCCTGAAAATGCGTGATCTCTCCCTTCGCTTTTGGATCGTGGAATTGACCTCGTATGTGACGCACGGCAAGGCCAAAACCGCGCACGTTGATAAAGCCCATATAGAATGTAAAAAACACCGCCGCAGTGGCCAGCCACAATACGATAAGAGGAAAGGGTTGACCAAATAGCGGCACCTTGTAGAACACGACAGCGGAGAGAGCATCGGATACCGGCCGCACCAGATCCTCCACCTGTTGATCAAAACCCTGTGCGTTGGCCGTCGCTGCAAACAACAGCGTTACGAAACCTGCCAAAAGCCCCTTGTTAAAACCCATGGGCACTCCCCCTTTTCTTATGAATTTTATTGCAGGGCTGCATGGTTGCACACCACCGTACTGAAGCCAAGACACTGCTGGCCGCGGGCTAGTACCTCTGTAAAGCCAGTAGCAACGGGTGATTCAAGGCAATGGGACTTAGCAACACTTTTATGCTTTAATCAAAGGGCCCTACGGTTTGGCCGAGACACCCAGGTACCACCTGGCATCTACACCCTCTGGCTTGCAAGGTATACCGCTTGCCCCGACCTCCGTTGCAATACATTGCGAACTTGTTTCGCAAGGAGGAACCACTATGGCCAGTGCAAACCACGCTGTTGAAAACTATCCCATCCGCAATGTCCCCCTGACCCGTCCATTCATATGGTTGAGCGAAGGTTGGGACGACCTGTTACATCACCGAGCAGCAAGCCTCGCCTACGGACTACTAGTGTCTGTATTGGGGGCGCTCATTCTGGCCTACGGCCGTCACCCCTTTTACATCGCCGCTGTATGGACCGGCTTCTTGCTGGTTGGCCCTATTCTCACAGCAGGCTTGTGCGAATTGTCCCGCTGTCGGGACGAGGGTGAAGTTGCAGACTTTTCCACTTCGCTGTTACCGCTAAGCCGCAATCGAAGCAGCCTGCTAGGTGTCGCTGAAACTATGGCCTTAATAGCTCTGGTTTGGTTCGCTCTGTCGGGCGCGATTTATGTGGGCTTTGTCGGCAGTGTCGCACCTACCCTTGAGAGTACCGTGTGGGGGGATGTGCTGCGTCAACTCAGCTCTACTCAGCTAATCGTCTATGGAAGCGTCGGTATTATTCTGTGCGCTATTGTTTTCGCGCTCTCCGTTGTTACCGTTCCGATGATTGTCGACCATCACGTGGACGGCACTACTGCGATGCGTACCAGCCTACGCGTGGCAGTGCGTGATTTTCCGGCCATGTTGGTCTGGGCTGCACTCATCGCAGGTCTGGTGCTGCTTGGATTCCTAACTGGCTTGATTGGCATGGTAGTGATCTTTCCCCTTCTCGGGCATGCCACCTGGCGGGCCTACAAAGAGCTGGTCGAATAGTGCATTGGTAGGGGCTAAATCGGGCCTCTACCAGTTTAATCACTTTACATACAACCGCCCTTCATAAGCGGAAAATCTGGGTAGCGACTCTGGAGCTAGTGGCTCGAATACGCTTCTCTGAGACGCTATAAAGCACTGTTTCACCATTTTTTGTGACGCTGTAGTCCTCTTTTTTCCTCAAGCCACTGTCCGCTCCAACCCACCCCTGCCCTCTAAATATCCCCCGAATAGTAATATTATCTCGATATATCAATCACATAGGTAGCCTTTCCTCCTTTCAGTGGATATTCCGTTTTGGTAATACACACGCTTTTACCCTAGACATATTCTTTGGTTATGGCTTTATAATTCTATTATATCTATATGGAATGTTATGGAGCGTAAGCAGAAATGGTTAAAATGGTTATATCACCACTACCAGCGATAGTCAGGGCCCTCAAAAAGCTGTCGAATACAGGGCGGGCTTACCAAAAGGCAGATAGACAGATTCGTCCAACGCGGAAAACCGGCAGTATTCTGGCGCTGGCGGGACTTGTAATAGCACTAAACGCCGTTACGCAACACGCCGATGCCATGTCGCATCACCCTGAGGACTTTAAGTGTGATGAAGCGAAGGCCATCAACGGTAACTGGGATCGCGTGCAGTGCTATTTCGACAAAGAGCCCTATATACCCCCCGGCGAGTCGCTGAACTTTCCAGCGGCCTACATCACCCCTCACAACCTTCCTACCAATAACTCACTGAAGCTCATTCTGGACTTGCACGGCTATACGCCTTTCCCGACAAACTGTGAAGTCGACGATGGTGCGCGGGCCGGTGTACTTCTCATTAAAAACTGCGCCGCCCATTACCCCAGCCAATTTAACTATTCTATCAATGGAAGCCTGCCAATGGGCTGGTGGGGAATTTTCAAAGGTACCAATTCGAATGGGCACCGCATGGTGGAGTCGACCGCCAGGGCCATGTTGGAATATAAAGAGGCCATTGACTGGGGTGCAGGCATTCGCTTGCAAGGAACCTCCTATGGCGGCACAGGCGCAATTCTGCAAAGCATGCTGTTGCCCAACCCCGTGGCACAACGATTGATAACAGTGGTCCACGCCAACGTCCCGCAAACGCTGTTCGTTAAAAAAGACACTACTCCTGGAGACGGCATCGACTCACGTGGACAGTACTTTCGGGACCCGGCAGTACAGATGGCCTGGGGTGATTTCGACATCAACAAGGCAGACTTCGCCAAGGCCGCTGCGGCCAGGAAGGTCAGCCATATTTACTATCGAATAAATGGTGCAACCAACGATGACCTGGGTAGAGT
Organism: Halioglobus sp.; assembly: GCA_047611225.1. Classification (GTDB taxonomy): domain Bacteria; phylum Pseudomonadota; class Gammaproteobacteria; order Pseudomonadales; family Halieaceae; genus Marimicrobium. The sequence goes on along the minus strand of JBLFWP010000041.1, from coordinate 24,364 downwards.
CGACCTGGATTTTTTCCGCATTTGCGATCAATACAAAATCGCCTGTTTTGGCACCTGGCATCGCGGTGGCCATGTCATAGCAGAAGCTGGAGTCAACCTACCCTTCTCCAGTTTGTTCAATTCGCCCAAACAGGATGTACGCCTCAATCAACCTCTGCCTATTTTCACCCAGTCGTCTGCCAACAATTTTGGCGAGCGTGGACATTACAACCTCGGCCTGGCATGGAACTCCGAAGGCATCGAAATCGACCGTGAGCAGCTAGTAGTACCTATACGATACAAGCGCCATTCCAACATTGCACCGCTAGTTGACCAACCCGTAACAGCCACCTTTAATCTCACCCTGAGACATATAGGTAGGCTGGATATCAGAAAAGGAAATACGCTCAGCTGGAGCCTTGGTAGCCAAGAGGGTACAGTGACGGTGGCCGGTGATAGGACCGTAACGGTTGAAGGTCTGCGGCTTACTTCGGCAGACAACTACACGAATTTTGTTGTTACACACATTGAAAGTGCAGCGCCCGAGGCAATCGTCTATACACGTATGCCGCGGGCCAGAACACCTGTGGCTGGTACCGCCATTGAGGAGGCCGCCAACTGGCAGCATGTCACCGATGTGGGGAGAATCAATTTTTCTATTGCAGAGTCCGATGTCGTTATCGATGATCTAAACGGCATCATTGATGTTATCCACAACTGTACAACCTCTCCCGAAATATGCGTTGCGCAAGAGGCCAGAGTAAGCCCGGATGGCAGCAAGATTGTCTACTCCGTAGGCTATGGCGATCAACTACACGAGGTGCAATATAACGGTATTAAGTTGGGCATCTATGAGATCGGCGCCCTCACCCATGCCGCACTGTGGATACATGATTTGGCGACTGGCGTAAGCTACCCCATTCCCAACAATCCTGAAAACGTGATTGATAGGCAACCGGATTGGCTGGACAACGACACTATTATTTTCGCCAGTAACGCTGGCTCGACCTACCCCTACAAAAATCAGTTCCCGACGCACCAGGCTTTAGGGCGCTGCTTTAATCCGCCCGCCTGTGTATCACAAGAGTACGGTTACGGTCCCGCATCCAAATCGATGCAAATATGGGCGATGGATATCGATGGCACCGATGCTCGTAATCTCACTCCGCATGAACAAAACGCATTGTCACCCACTGTGATGAGCAATGGCGATATCGTTTATTCCTGTTGGAACGCACACGGCAACAAGAGCCATGATGCCTCTACCAGCATTGGGCCCTCCACCTCTAAAAACAAGTGGTGGCTGTGCCGAATGGACGGCAATGGCGCAGGTTCAAGCGTTGTTCTCAACGGTCATAAAACGCCTACATTGAAAACGCGAGGATGGCTGACGGACATCACTGGCGGCGAAGGTCGCTCGCAACTACGTGCGGTACGTTCCGCAGCAGAAATATTGAAAGATAAACTGGCTGTCACAAACTACTACCGAGGAAATCACGGTGGCAGCATGGGTATTGTATTCGGCATGGACTACACCAATCCTGAAATTGAGGGCTGCTCAACCGCCGAATGTTTTACCGATACAAACAGCCTCAGCTCACAGCCAGGTTCCGGGCGCTATGTACCCAAAACTTTAAGAGCAATCACGCCTTACGGTACGGATCAGGATACTGACGTACGACGTGACGCACAGGGTCGAGCATTGGGCAAGGCAGGCTATCCTGCACCTTACTCACAGGAGGAGTATCTGATCACCCACGCCCGCGGGTCTTGCTATGAAATTACACAACCCTATCAGGCAACTCGCGAATGGACTGGCGGCGAACCCACCTGTCAAAAAGCGATCTACAAGGTAAAGGTACCGATGGTCACCAACCCCTTCGATACCAACCAGATGGAGATGATAGCCGGAGGCGATGCATGGCAGGCGTATGATGCGCGCGCCCTCACCACTTATCAGCAAATTTACGGACAAGCACTCCCTGTGCAACCAGAACCTCTGGATGCAGAACAAGGCTGTTACTTACAGGTAGTGGATGCACGTAAATCTGAGCTCTATGCGCCACAGCCGTACAACTGGATGACCAATTTGTACGAGCAGTGCAATACGCAGGGCTGCGCGGTCAATTCGGAAAGCCCCACCTTCCTAGCCAACACTACGAAGAACTTCACCGTATACCTTGCCGAAATGTGGGATTTCAGTTATTCAGGCGAAAACCGAACGGAGTTTTCGGAGACCATGAACAACATGGGCCACAAGTCGATTTCTCTACTTGACTCCCAACCGCTGCAAGCCGACGGTTCTGTGAAAATGCAGGTTCCCTGTGAGACACCGCTGATCATGGCGGGCACAGATTCCTCGGGCATGAAAGTATCCCATGACGAAATGCTGCATTCGCTGCGTCCCGGAGAGACTCGAACTTGCCACGGCTGCCACGACGGTCACTCAGAAGAGCGGGCTGCAGAAATTGGGGAGTCCGCTGTCAAACGTTTCGAACGAACACTGGCTCACCAAACAAACCCACCGCTATCCTCGGCTTGGCCTCCTATTACGTTTGATCTTGTGCGGCCAATATTAGAAAACCGCTGCCAAGGTTGTCACCAGGATATGAACGACGCGAATGGCTTACTCTATTCACGTATCACACAGGACTACGAACAAATCGACTGGCCCTGGATGGAGCGTAAATTGGGCCCTCGCGGGGACTACCAACTATCACGACCCTACACCAGTAAATGGATTGCCAAGTTTGCTCGTGACTCACTGTTGTACTGGAAGTGCAAAGGCGCACGCCAGGATGGGCGCAGTGACGCAAAGTATGGCAATGATATCGACTTCGGCCCAGCGCATAACTCAGGCGCGACGGCGCAGGAATGCCAGGTGATCGGACTTTGGATTGATAGTGGGATTCAATTCTAGGAGGTCGCTATGATGACGGCTGTCGCATACATCCCGGGGAGAGAAAAGCGCCCAGTATGAAAAGTGAAGCGGCCAAGGTACTTGGCAGGGGTTCGCCGGGGCAGCCTTTACTAGGCCATCCTGGGCTATTACCGGGGGATATTTGACTCCCCTAGTGTCACGCTGAGCGCTTGCCCTGAGTGTCTGAAGATCGCTTTACGTGCACGCAGTGCTGACTCCCCTGGCATGCATGTCTGTACCTAGCTCTGCTGCGCCGCAAGACGCGCCTGACCAATAGGAAACAGTTCCAGGTTGCCGGAAGTCCAATGTACCGCCAGTTGTGACTTCCAAATTCTCCAGACGCCATCCACCAACTTGTAGTGATTGCTGTATTCGCCCACTACTGTGACCACGTCAGCAGCGCCAATCAAGGTTGTTTCCGAACTAGGAAAAATAATATGGTCGGCTATAAGGTAAGCCCGGCAGCTGACCTCTTCGTCAGTAATCACACAGCGATGATTGGTGATGGTATGACGGGTAATATCGAAACCATTGATCACACCCTGCAGTATTTTAATCCAATCGTCGGAATCACGCGGCGCATCTGGATCATCGCCTGGAGGCACCAGTGTGCCGTAATCGATTACTACATCGTCGGAAAAACAACCCCTGAGCATTGGCCAGTTCTTACTGTCCAAGCCTTCCGCGTAATTATTGTAGTTGTCGATCAGCCCGTTTCTGATCGACAGTTCCTTATCCTGCATGGACATACATTCTCCTTCTATTCACAGAGTGTTGGCTCCGGGACCTAAGCCGGTACCGAACCTTCAGTGATGGTAGTGGTGTTGTCGACAACCATAGCGGCTCCGTTGACGGACTTTGATTCATCCGAAGCCAGAAACAACACCATATTGGCGATGTCGTCGGGCTCGCCTACCCAGATTTTATCCATGCCTGCTGCAGCTTCCGGATTACTGGCCAGCACTACAGCTTTTACGCCCTCCAGCATTGGCGTCGCCATATTGCCAGGGTGTACGGAATTGCAGCGCACTCCATAGCCATTCTGAGCGCTCAATACTGCAATGGATTTGGTCATGCCTCGAATCGCACTTTTGGAAGCTGCGTAGGCAAAGATGTTGGGGCCGCCCTGAATGCTGGCAGTGGAACACATGTTAATAATAGAGCCGCTGCCCGCCGCTTTCATGACACGCAGCGCATTTTTACAGCCAAAGAATGTACCGTCGGTGCCCACTGCATTAATTTTGCGCCACAGTGCTTCTGTAGTGTCTTCAATGCTGGCCAGCTGCACAATACCAGCACTATTTAAAAGTATATCCAGGCGTCCATGCTGCGCGACGATTTTATCTATCAGCGCTACCCAGGCCGCTTCGCTGGTGACATCCAATGCCTCAAACTGTAAGGAGCCGTGCTCTGCCGCAGCAGCTTCGCCCAGCTGTGTGTTGATATCAGCGATAACGACTGTTGCACCTTCATCAGCCATTCTCCTGGCAGAGGCCAAACCCAATCCGGATGCCCCGCCCGTAACGAGGGCAACTTTATTTTCTACTCTTCCCATGTGCTAGAGATCCCTATTTCAGGTTGTTTTGAGGCTTTCCCAGCCATGCATACTTGCAAAATACTTCGGAAATGATACCGTAGCATAAAACAGTCAGGCTGTACTGTTTATTCCAATTTCGACCTGAGGATGGGGCCAGATGAGCGACCAAAATGTAGAGAATTACGACGATGTGACCATGTACGGCCTCACGTCCGAGAAGCAGGAAAAGCTTCTTTTAGCCCAAAATGAACTGACCTTCATCTGGACCAACAAAGACGGGCACGGCATGGGCGTGACCATGAGTTACATCTGGCGTGAGGACAGAATTTGGTGCACCGCCACCGAACAACGAGCCCGCATGAAAGCACTCGCCAGAGACCCGCGTTGCTCAGTTGTTATCTCCAGCGCAGGCGTCGATAAAGAAATCAGCCAGACCATCACCTTCAAGGGTACGGCGATTCTACACAAGGATCAGGAAACCAAAGATTGGTTTTATCCAGCATTCGCACGGCACGCTAACAGCCCTGCACCTACGCCTGAAGCGTTTGTGGAATTTCTCGATACACCGGCGCGAATTATTATTGAAGTCGTTCCAGAGAAAACTATCAGCTTCGATGGTGGGGTCATGCGCGACACCACCACCGAAGCACTGAAATGAAATCTCTCTAAAGCGGCAACGCGCCTACGGCACCATTGATAGAGCCAGTGTCGTTATAGGCGCGCATCAGCAAGTCCGCTATGCGCATCTGATGAACCTCATCTGCACCATCTGCCAGACGCGCCCAGCGTGCCTGCTGTAACATCCCCGAGATGGGAGAGTCTGTAGAGTAGCCAAGAGCACCGTGTACCTGCATCGCGCGATCGCAGACACGCCACAAAGTGTTAGCCACATGATGTTTGGCCATAGACACTTCCTGCTTGAACTCCATACCGTTTTCTATCTTATAGGCCGCGTGTAATACCATTAGTTTTGATGCGTACAACTCCATCGCGCTGTCTGACATCATCCACTGAATGCTTTGCTTTTCGCTCAGCAGTGAGCCGTGGGCAAAGCGATTCTGGGCACGCTCAATCAACATCTCAAGCGCCAGTTCGATCTCTCCTATCCAGCGCATACAATGTGCCAGCCTTGCGGGACCTAATCGCACCTGTCCCAATTTATGACCGCCACCGCGCTCACCCAACAAGTGGGTTTTCGGCACGCGCACATCGTTGTAGCGAATTTCACAGTGATTGTGGCTGCCTGCCATGGTCTCGATATCTCGGATAATTTCAAATCCGGGCGAGTCACAATCGACGATAAATGCCGAGTTGCGGGCCTGCGGAATCTCGGCGTCGGGATCAGTACGCGCTATAACGATTGCAAAATTTGCACCGCGCGCGCCAGAGGTAAACCATTTGTGCCCATTAATAACCCAGTCGTCGCCATCCTCAACGGCCATTGTCTGAATGAGAGTTGGATCGGAGCCTGCCACCTCGGGCTCAGTCATGGAAAAGCAGGAACGCACCTCGCCTTCCAGCAAGGGGTTCAGATAGTTTTCACGTTGATACTCTGTGGCAAAATGATGCAAGGTGTGCATATTGCCTTCGTCCGGCGCGTGACCATTCATAATATAGGGCCCGTAGGGCACCTTCGCCGCCTCAGCAGAAACTGCAGCCAATGCGGTAACACTCAACCCCATACCGCCCACCTCTTTAGGCATGTGCGGAAGCCAGAAACCTTTTGCCTTTGCCTCTTTGCGCAAACCCTTAATCAGCACCGACCAGTCTTTGCGCTTAGCTTCTTTGTCTTTGCTTAGCTCATCAAACTGCACCTTAACCGTATCGTGCAGAAACTCACGTATGCTGGCTCGAGCTTGGTCAACCTCAGGACTAAAAGTAAAATCGATTGGCATGGAAATTCCTCATAGTGTTATTGATAGCGCCTAAAGATAGGGCGCCAAGTGGCCGCGCTAGAGCGACCGTGAAATAAGTTCCTTCATGATCTCGTTGGTGCCACCGTAGATCTTCTGCACGCGGCTATCAGAGTACATACGCGCAATGGGATACTCCCACATGTAGCCGTAGCCTCCGTGCAATTGCAGACACTCATCGACAATATCGCACTGCTTCTGCGTGCACCACCACTTTGCCATGGATGCCTCCTCAGCGGACAGCTCGCCGCGCAAATGCTTAACAACGCACTGATCCACAAAAGATCGAGACACCACCGCCTCGGTTTTACATTCGGCCAACTTGAATCGGGTATTTTGAAAATCGAAAACAGTTTTGCCAAAGGCGCCTCGGTCCTTCGTGTACTCAATGGTTACCTCAACCGCCATCTCTGACGTTGTAGCAGCGGCACAGGCGATACTGAGACGCTCCTGCGGCAATTGATTCATCAATTGAAAGAACCCCTTACCCTCCTCCTCGCCCAGCAGGTTAGACGCAGGTACCCGGACATCGGCGAAAAACAGCTCTGATGTGTCCGCTTCCTTTAGCCCAACCTTTTCGAGATTGCGCCCGCGGCTGAATCCTTCCAGGTTTTGGGTTTCAACCATTACCAATGAAATACCACGCGCCCGTTCTTTCGGATCCGTCTTGCAGACAATCACAATCAGCTGCGCGTGTTGCCCATTGGTTATGAAGGTCTTCGAGCCATTGATTACATACTCGTCGCCATCGCGAATAGCAGTAGTCTTTATGCCCTGCAGATCTGAACCCACCCCCGGTTCAGTCATGGCGATTGCGGCTACACGCTCGCCAGTCGCCAGCTGAGGCAACCAGGTTAACTTTTGCTGCTCGGTGCCGTAGTTCAAAATGTAATGGGCGACAATCTGACTGTGCACCGCGTTGCCACCACCGATTGAAGCGGCCGCTCCACCGCGCATCATCGCGTCATAGATAATTGCCTCATGGGTGAAGTCGCCACCAGACCCGCCGTACTCTTCGGGAATGCTGGCACATAACAGCCCCGCCTCTCCAGCCTTGTTCCACGCTGAACGATCACACATGCCTTGCTTTTCCCAAGCCTCTCGTTGCGGCTCAAACTCCGCCTGTGTAAAGCGCAAAGTGCTGTCGTGCAGTATGCGCAGATCGTCATCGACCCAACTGGAATTTAAAATACTCATAGTGTTCTCTTGTTGTGTTTTTAGTTAAGAATTTTTATAGCGGTGGACCGCAGTATTCCAGCGGCCCACTATAATAGGGCATGCTTGGTCAATCCACTGTTGCCCGGGAGCGGACAAATCAGCGAGTTGACCCAGTGTAGTCCACGAAAATCGGTGAAGACCAGGCGCGCTCTTCCACATCTGCAAGGCAATCATCGCTGAACTCGGTGGGCGCGCCAGCGCGACAGGGGTTCACCGCAATACATTGACCATCGTCATCGACCTCACAGCGTAACTGATCCCCGTTGATTGTGGGACTGGCTTGCTGAATAGCTCGAACATAGTAGACCGCATCCCGGCCACCTTCGCTGAATTGCGGATCACTGAAGCGAACGGTGCAGCTGTGCTCATTCGCGGGGCAAGGCAATACTTGCCATGGGTCTTCTATCAAGTCGTCTACCTTTTCTCCGTCAACAATTTGTGGACGGATTCGAACCACTTCTATTCGTTCTATCGCCTTGCGCTTATCTGCTGGGTGATAACACTCTCCGCCGCACAGGCGCTGCAGGCGATCTTCAGCGACCGCTCGCAAACTATCAGCCGGGCACCCGGGTTTTTGCTCAAACGCCCCCACAGCACTCACCTCGAACTCTGGCATAGTCTGCTGCGCGACAATGCTTCCCATTGGCTTGCGTTCTTGTTCCTGAGCAGTGACCAAATCAAACCACAGCAGAATACGATCGCCACTGGTGCCATAGACTTCTTTGCGCTCAAGAGCATTCCATATCGCATCCCGATCGCGACCCTGTGCGTGCACAGCAACCAAGCCACCGGTGCCAAAATAGGAGGAGAAACGTTCAAAATAGGGGCCAGCGAGACCTTCAGTTTGATCCAGCGTTATAAAATTCGGGGTGGGTTCGGTCTCAACAAGAAAGGCCGGCGGGCCCAATAACCCCAGCGCTGAATCAGTCATATTGCGGCGCATCAGCTCTTTGTATCCAGTACCAGGGCGAGCCGTGTGTACATCAGAAGACCCTAAGATGCCCCAGCGAAAACGTTTCGGGGGCTTAGTCGCATCACTGAAATCTCTAATAGCCAGGCCGTATTGCACCGAGCTTGCAGGCCGGTGATTATAAGCCGGCATGTAACAGTCGCGACACTGCCCAGCATCCAGCCAGTCCTCCAGCACACTGCCTGGCACGGTCCAGTGACCTGAATCTTTGGTCAGGATGAAATTGGCGCGGGTAGCCACTGCACGCTGCTCACATTCGCTTGTCGACTCCCCCACCGCAAGACAGCGCTTTCGAATGATTTCCCCTGCCTGCCAGCACTCTGGCAAGTAATTGTCTGAAGGGGCGGGACAAAACGCCTCTCCGTTTTCATCCAACTCAACGGCACGCCATGGAAAATAGCGCTCTATATTGCCGTGACCGGAAAACACCTCAATAAGTGGCTCATGACGCTCAGGCTCGGAGTGTGCAGCGAGCTGTTTATCCCAGCTGCTCAAAGGTGGCGTGTAGAAGCCCCAGCTGTTGCCGTGGGGAATCGTCAGATACGGAAAACCCCAATCGTCCAATTTGGCAAAGAGCTCTGTGGGCGTGGGCGCACTCTCCTGACACTCGACGGATAGATCGCGCACAGGCACATTCGCGTCGCAGGGCAGCCTCTCGTCGCGGTCCTGTAAAAATCGGATGAAATCGTGATAGCGTTGACGCGAGCTTCTATCCGGTGCGCTGGCGATAAACATAAGGCGCATAAACAAGTTGTAGGGGTCTGCGCCCGCCGGGAACAACTTTTCCCGTGAGGATATGGGCCGCGCTGGCACAACCTCCTCGGCGGTATCGCGCAGCACTACGTTCTTATGGCCGTAATGGTTTTCCGGCTTGTCCCCAATCTGCGTCCATTCCCACCCGAGAAAAGTCACCATATCCGGGTGCTGCGGGTCGCCGGCTATCGCGTTGCACTGGCGCACCATCTCCTTGGTTTGAGCCCATTGGGGCTGCGTCAAACCTTCGGCATGATCATTGATAGACCAGAAATCGAGGCCAGAGCAATGCCTGGCAAAGTCACAGGCATCCCCGGGCGGATGTGAGCCCTCCCCCCGGTACATGGGTAAGCTGACATTATAGGCATCGAATGAATAGGTAGAGTGGACGTGTAAGTCGCCGAAGAGGATCTGCTTCTCAACCGCGCTGGACCGTGACTTAGCTGCAACTTCATAGCGTGCAGATCGCTGCTTTTGAAGTTTACTGGCTACAAAAGTAGTGTCTCGGGGTGTTACAACCATCTCCCCAGTGGGCTGCCTGTTGCCGAAAGAACCTGTAGTAGCAAGGACTATCCAGACGCCGGTTAGCGTAGCCGCCACTAGCAGAATCAACAAAATTGAGCGGCGTATAGTCATGGCGAGATAGCCCCCGTTAGGGAAGAGAGTTAGTTTGGGAATAGCGTTAGACGCTACTTCTCGTGCCCGGGTACATTACCATCGTAAGACGCTTTGGAGATGGCATCTCCGTCAAACTTAATGGCCTTCTCGGGAATCAACTCAATAACGACGCGAAGCGGTGTATCCAGATGCTCAATCGCCGCTGCTACCGTTGGCGCAGGATATGGACTGATAATCTCGCCCATCGCTGGATAGAACCAATCTTTGGTGGCTTGATCTTCGTGTATTTTCACGGAGCCCTTGTAGGTAATCTGCTTACCAGGGCCCATATCAGTGCCCATACTGGAAATTACAACAGAGGCTCGAGGGTCACGTCGCAGCGCTTTGATGCGTGCGCGCTGACTGGTGGCGGTTAACCAGATCGATCCGTCACGGGCAACGTAATTCATGATCACGCCAATGCCGTGACCATCTTTGTTGGTCCAAATGAAGTTACACTCAATCTGTTTTTCCAGTAGTTCTTTCTCGCGCTCATCCGTCAGGCCATAAAGCGTAACATCTTCATAACCCTGCAAATCTTTGTCTGACATGTTGAAACCTCTGATTAGATATCCAATACAACTGATAACAAAACTAGAACTTAGGCAGCCCGCCGTTGTGTTGACCACCGGCCAAATCGAGAATCTGACCGTTGATAAAACCGGAGCGCTGCTCATCTGCCAGGAATACTGCCGCCTCAGCAATGTCGTCAACGGTCCCCATACGGCCACAAGGGGTCGCATCAATGTGGGCCTGCAAAATTGGCTCCATTGCAAAGAAGCCCTCTGTCATATCGGTCTGTATAAGGCCCGCAGCAATGGAATTAAAACGCACCTTCTGCGCGCCATACTCAACCGCCGCCACTTTCATCGCATAATCGATGCCGGCTCTTGCGCCGGAATACACCGACAGACCAGCCCCTGGGATGCGAGCAGTCAGGGAGGAAATTGTAATGACTGAACCGCCGTTGCTCATGGCCGCTGCGGCATTTTTGAAAAACAACATGGCACCGACGAAACTTACCTCCAGGGTCGGGCGAATATCATCTGCAGTAAGCTCGGCAATCGGGACGGCCGAATGAATACCGGCAGAGTAAACCCCGATATCAACACCGCCAAAGCGATCGGTAGCGGTCTGGAACAATCTCTCTATATCTTCTTCCTTCGTTACATCGCAGCTTACCGCCATGCCACCCAATTCTGCTGCAAGCTTCTCTAGAGGCTCCTGACGCCGCGCAGCCACCACAACGTTCGCTCCCTGGGCCGCCAAGCGCCTGGCAATTTCAGAACCAAAATTACTGGTGCCTGAAGCACCCAAAATAACTGCTGTTTTACCTGCTAATGTAGTCATGTTAATTCGCCTGTCTTACTGCTGTACAAGAGGTTAAAAAAATGGTCGTAAAATATTTGGAGGGAAATGCTAGTCGCTTATATAACAGCGATGCCTGTAAGTTCACAGCTACGCTGCCAAAGATCAGCACACACTTTGTCATCCAGCGCCAACTTGTTATGCGGCTTGGCCTCTTTACTATCACTGAAATACAGGCCTCCCCGATCAGCGTACTGCTCGCTGGTGGCCACATAGACACTGGTAGCCGCGCCGCGCGGCACTGACTTCATCCAAGGCAGCATAAAAATCCCCATCATCATGAACGGTGCAGACTGATCGCGCGCCAGCTCAGTTCCGATAAGACCAGGATGCAAGGCATTTGCCACTATCCCGCTATCTGCATAGCGCTTGGTCAGCTCCCTGGCGAACATCAGATTCATCAATTTGGAATCACCGTAAGAGCGAAAGCCACTGAATTTTCGTTCTTTCCAGTTTAGGTCTTCAAGTGCCGGCGTTAGCGTAGCCATTCCCATCGCGGCGGAGGACACCACCACTACCCTCGCCCCCTCAACCACCTTGAGACTTTCTATAATCAGATTGGTAAACAAAAAATGGGCCAAATGGTTGATGCCGAGGTGGGCCTCGAATCCATCCTCGGTGCGGCGCTCCATAGGAATCATGATGCCCGCGTTATTAATCAGCAAATCCAATGGCTGGTTGCGCTGGTTAAACACCTCCGCAGCCTTCCTCGTTTTGGTCAGGGAATTTAGATCCAGCTCTAGCAGCTCCAGCTGTTCAGCCGCAATGGCAGTATCTGTCAGTATCGAATTCCGCGCTGCTTCGGCTTTCTCCATATTGCGGCAAGCCATCGTGACGCGCGCACCACGCAGTGCGAGCACTCTCGCCGTTTCCTTGCCAATCCCGGTATTCGCACCGGTGACCAGTGCTCGCTTTCCAAACAGATCAAAGCCCCAGCTGACATCTTCTGCTGTTGATTTACGATTGAATTGAGCCATGGTTTTTCCTCTGGATTGCTAGAGATCCAAATAATCTTCGGATTGCCTACCGGTCAACCCAGAGCGGTAAACATCTGCGACTAACCACGCTACTGGAAACAGACAACTACAAGTCAGACAGTACGTGCCCACCGTCGACGGTTACCGCTGAACCGGTCATTAGAGAACCGGCATCAGAGGCAAGTAGCAGCAACGGCCCGTTGAGTTCAGGCAAACTGCCCGTGCGACGTTGTGGAATACGTTTAATCAGGGCCTGACCTTCATCCGTCTTAAACCATTCGCCGTTGAGTTCAGTCTGGAAATATCCAGGGCAAAGCGCATTGACACGAATGTTATGCTGCGCCAGCTCCAGTGCAGCTACCTTGGTAAATTGCACCACTGCTGCCTTGGAGGCACAGTAACTGGTCAGTGCTTTTTGCACGCGCTCAGCAGTGATGGAAGCAATATTCACTATGCTGCCGCCAACCCCAGCGTCAATCATCCGTCGCGCGGATTCGCGTGTGACATACGCAACACCGTTCAAATTAGTATCAATGACGTTAGTCCAATCTTCATCCGTCAAATCCAGCAACAATTTTGGAATGGTAATTCCTGCATTATTGATCACCACGGTTGCAACGCCCAAAGCCTGTTCAACTTCATCCAGCGCTGCCGCTATACTTTCGCTATCGGTAACATCCATGGTTACCGCTATGGCCTGACCACCCGCCGCATTAATTTTTTCTGCTTCTGCCTCAATCAAGTCCGTACGACGTGCGGCTAAAACGACTTTGGCACCCGCTTGAGCAATCATGGGAGCAAAGTGGCGTCCAAAGCCACTGGATGCACCTGTGACTAACGCGATCTTGCCCTCCAATGAAAAGGGCTGTAATAACTCTTTCAACATAGAAACCTCTTTAGACTCACTCACTCGCACTCTCTTCTCAACGTACTTTTTTTACGTCAAAAGCGTCAGGCCCGCTGCTTCAAGCCTCAATATATTTATCCAGCGTCTGGTTGAAGTGACGAATACGCACTTCCTGATAGTTCGCCAGTTGAATTTGCCCGGACTGGACATTGTGTAACCCGCGCTGCACCATTTTGAGATTGCTAAAGTCCTGATCGAAGACCCTACCGAGCCCACCTTCCATCCCTGCTGCTTCAGAAAACAACTGGTCTTTGTCCAGCTTCTGTACCGAACAATCCTCAGGACGCTCTGCGCCTTCGGGAAAGCGCATCAGCACTATAATTTCCATAGTGCACATTTCTGGATTGTCGCCATGGGGCTTCATCCTGTACGTAAGGTTGGGATGAAAGCCTGCCCAGGGCGCAAAATTAGGAAACACTGAGTACAGGATGGAGTCCATAATTTCAGCTTGGGTACAGAAGCTATCCAGATCCACTTGATACTGTTCTGAATAGTGTTTGAAGTAATACTCCGCCAACCACTCTCTGGCCGACATACCCTCAGGCACTTCGATTTTGCTGCCGTCGGTTACCCAGGTCCCGTGCTCCAACCAGTCATTGACGGTTTGACTTGGAGCAATGCCGTCCAGATGCGGACTCACCACACCCATAGGTGAAATAGTGCGGCTGACGTTATCGCCCCAGACATCGTACTGGGAATTGGAGTCGCCCAGATAGGGCAGTATTTGAGGGTGTGTTTGCACCGTATGGTAGGACTCAATAAACGCTTCCCAGGCGACTTTCCAGTTGCACTCGATCACTTTTTCTATGTGCATTGCCTTAAAGGTATTCTCGGGCTTCCAACGCGTGAAGTGCTCAGGGAGAATGCCAAGGTATTTATCCAGGGACTCGGCCTGCGGGTCCATATTGATGAACACCCAGCCACCCCATGTCGCAACCTTAACCTGTGGCAGTTTGAAGGTCTCTTTTTCAAGATGTGGGAAATCCCATTCGCAAGGAGCACCCAAAAAATCACCATCGAGGCTCCAGCGGAAACCGTGGAAAGGACATTTGAATTCCCGTGCTGTACCACAGTCCTGGCGAAGCTGACGACCACGGTGCAGACAGGCATTGTAGTAGCCCTTGATCTCATCTGATTCTGTGCGGGTGAGAACGATAGAATACTTGGAAATGTCGTAAACAAAATAACCACCCACCTTAGCCAGCTCAGATTCCCGACAGGTGACTAGCCAGGTTTTGTTCCACATTTTTTCTGTTTCCAGATCATGATATTCACGACTAAAATAACGATCGGTTGAGAGAGAATCGGAACCCAGATAGGTGTCTGTGCTCTCACGCAATGCATCCGGAACCGCGTTTGATTCTTTGTCCAACATCTCCTGATACGACTCGCCCGCAGACCTTGCTGCAATTTGCTCTTCTGTCAGTGACAATCGATCGTTCATCGGTGTTCTCCTGCTATTTCTGTAAGATGGTCACGGCACTGATGCCGGGTGCGCCATAAACATGGGTATAAGCGAGCTTGGGATCGTTAGGTACCTGGTGCTCTCCGCCCTGTCCGCGCAACTGCACAACGTTTTCATACACCTGACGCAGACCAGAGGCGCCTATAGGCTCACCATTGGCAAGACAACCGCCATCGGTGTTAACCGGCATACTGCCACCAATGTGTGTGGCGCCCGCTTGAATGAGAGCTTCTTGTTCGCCGTGCTCGCAGAACCCGTTTTCGGCCATGTGCATAATTTCGGCACCTACTTCGGTGTCCTGTAACTGCATCACGTCCATATCGGTGGGCCCTACTCCCGCCATCTCAAAAGCAGCCTTGGAGGCGTCAACAGTGGGGCCATCAACTTGCTCCAGTGCCTGACTCGGGGCAAACACTTCAAAAGAACCATAACGACGTGACTTCATTGTGGCCGCTTTCAAATAAACGGGCGTGTCGGTGTACTTGGTAGCGATATCAGCCCGCGCCAGAATCAAGGCAACACCGCCTTCAGAAGGGGAGCAAAACATAAACTTGGTCAGAGGATCGTTAACCATCATTGAAGTTGAAATTTCTTTAGTGCTGATAGGCTCAGTGCGCCAGGCGTTAGGATTTTTCGAACCATTGATAAAGGCTTTTTCAGAGACCTTGGCTAGTGTGTCGTTACTGATACCGTAATCATGCATGTACTTCTGAATTTTCATGGCAAAAAACTGCGTGGTCATCATCATGCCCACCTCGCCATACCACTGGCCTATGCCAAGCTCCTTCGGGTCTGCGTTAAACGCACCACGAGCATGCTTGTCAAAACCCGACACCATGCCTATATCATATTCACCGGACTTGATGGCGTTGTAAGCTGAAATCAGAGAGCTGCCACCCGTTGCACAGCCGTTCGCTACATTGATAAAGGGAAGCCCCGTGAGGCCAAGTTCGTTTACCAGCGCATCGGCACTGCCCGCACTGGCACTTCCGCCAAAAGCAAACTGAATGTCGCGCCATTCTACACCGGCATCTTTAAGGGCAAGCCGAGCCGCATAGGCGCCTTGCTGTAAACCACTACGTGCGGGTGTGCGGCCAAAGGGGTGAATACCGATACCAACAATTGCTACGTCCATTTGGGTCTCTCTCTTGAAATTTTCTGAACTTCACCCACGGAACATAGGTGAAGTACGAATAGCTATTTAGTAATCAGGCAGCAGGCTTGAAGAAAAAGTTAATGACTTCGTCGCCGTTATCTTCAGTGCGATATGGCGCAAACACCACGTCCATTTCCATGCCTATATGTAGCTTTTCAGGGTTATTCTCAGTCAAACGCCCTTCTACACGTAAACCGCCGGGCAGCTCCAGATAGCCAACACCGTAAGGCTTGAAGGTCTCAGCAGTTTCGCCACTATTGTAGGGTGTCTTGGGCATGAACTGCTGAACTGTCCACGTCCACAACGTGCCACGGCTGGGCAGTTCTTCAACTGCAACACTCTGCCCGGAGCAGGCCAAACAAAACTCGGCCGCGGGAAAACTGGCAACGCCACAATCCTGGCATCGGCTACACAGTAGTGCTGGATTGGCAGAGGGCCAGCTAAACAGACCCTCGGCGATGGGTACTTGATTGCTCATAATTTTTGTCTCTATTGATGTTCCCAAACACGAATTGCACGGCAGTTACCCATTAATCTGAGGACACTGCCATACAACAATCGCTTCTTACGCAATCACACTAAAGTGACTACAACAGCATAGATGCGGGGTTTTCCAAAAAGCCTTTCAGCGAGCGCAGAAACTGGGCTGCTACTGCGCCATCTATGGCGCGGTGATCAGCGGATAGCGTCACTCGCATCACGGTTGCCGGCACTACCGAGTCGCCCCTAACTACGGGCTTTTTAACGCCGGCAGCGACTGCCAATATCGCCGCCTGTGGCAGATTGATAATGGCATCAAACTGATCAACACCAAACATACCAAGGTTAGAAATACTGAAAGTACCGCCCTGAAATTCATCGACACCCAGCGTGCCCATTTGTGCGCGACGTGCAAGATCACTCGATTCCTGAGCAATCTGCGGCAAACCTTTGGCGCCGACATTACGAACGACTGGTGTAATTAAACCACCTTCGATGGCCACTGCGATGGAAACATCCACCTGATCAAACTGGCGAATAGTCTCGCCGGTATACTGCACATTCACTTCTGGAACCTGCTCCAGAGCGCAGGCACTGGCCTTAATGATAAAGTCATTCACTGATATCTTATGACCAAGCTCGCCGTTCATATAAGCGCGTTGTGACAACAGACTATCGATCTCAATATCAACACTAACCCTATAGTGAGGGATAGTTTGCTTGGACTCACTCAAACGACTGGCAATGGTTTTACGCATGCCACTGAGCTTTTCTTCCCGGTAGTACGCAACACCAGTACTGACTACCGCATACTTCTCCACATCCTCTTTGCTGACTCTGCCGCGCTTACCGGTAGGCGTCACATCATTGAGGTTAATGTTGAGCTCGCGGGCCAGTCTTCTAGCCACGGGCGTCGATGCGACATGGGAATCGTCTTCGGTGGAACGCTGCGGCCCTCGCGAAGATGATGCACCGGCACTAGGAGCAGACTGCTTTGCCAGCACTCGAATACCGGCAGCTTGTTCCACATCGGACTTCGATACACGGCCATTTCGACCTGTCGCCGTCACGTTGTTTAGATTGATATTGTTCGCCTTGGCAATGCGCCTGGCGACAGTGGAAGCATTCACCTCAGAGTCGTCTGGACCTTCTGACAATGCATTGGCAGCCGCTGACGCGGGAGCAACAGCTACTGCAGCCTTGGCGGCCGCAGGGGCCGGAGCAGCAGCGGCAGGCTTCGCGTCACCGCCAGAAGCACGTGCAGCGCCGGATGCATCGGGAACGAAAGCCGCAATAAAAGTATCGACCTCAGCATCTGTGGCTTTGCCGTCAGCAACAACACCCAGCAGCAAACCCACTTGCAAGGTCTGGCCGACCTGGCCGGTAATTCGAACCAGAGTGCCCGCTACCGGACTTTCAGCAGCATTGACGATCTTGGACGTCTCGATATCAACATACTCATCACCGACAGCCAGCGTATCGCCTTCACTTACGCGCCACTGCGTGACCTCGCCCTCTTCCATAGACATCCCCCACTTGGGCACCGTGAGGGCATGTAGGGTACTACTCATTGGCCGTACCCCAGCACTTCGCGCACCGCGGCTTCAATATCCGCTTCCTGTGGCATCCATGCGTCTTCCAACGCAGGTGCAAAGGGAATGGGAGAGTGGGCAGCTGTAACTTTCATGATAGGCGCGCGCAGCGCATGAAATGCCTTCTCAGCGACAATACTGGAAATATCCGCGGCGATGCCGCAGCGTGGCGTCATTTCGTCCACAATAACCAGTCGCCCGGTGGTCTCAACACTTTCGATAATGGCTTCTTCATCCAAAGGCGATGTAGTGCGTGGATCAATAACATCACAAGTGATGCCTTCTTCTGCCAGTCTATCGGCAACCGCTGTCGCTTTGTTTACTGTATTTGAAATGCCAACGATAGTGACGTCGCTACCTTCTCGCAGGAAGTTAGCCTCACCGAAGGGAATGGTGTACACCTCATCCGGTACTTCGCAGCTTGTCTCGTAGAGAAACTTGTCTTCAACGAAGATCACGCAATCGTTATCGCGAATAGCAGTGATCAATAATCCCTTAGCGTCGTAGGCATTGGTGGGACAAACCACCTTCAGGCCCGGCACCATGGTTACCATCTGCGTCAAGTTCTGCGAGTGCTGTGCTCCGCCGCGCAAACCTGCTCCCGCCATTGTACGAACTACCATCGGGCACTCTGCCTTGCCACCAAACATGTAGCGAAACTTCGCCGCCTGATTGTAGATCTGATCGAAACAGACACCGAGGAAATCCATAAACATCAATTCAGCGATTGGACGCAAGCCTGTTTGAGCCGCTCCCGCTGCCGCGCCCATAATGGCCGATTCAGTAATTGGTGTATCAATGATTCGTGCTTCACCGAACTCGGGGAACAGGCCCTTGGTCACCCCCATTACGCCGCCGTATGCATCGCGATCACCATCACAACCTGCACCACCTGCAACATCTTCGCCTATAACAATTACGGTGCTGTCCAGACGCATTTCCTGCGCCATGGCTTCGTTAATTGCCTCTCTATAACTTTTAATTGGCATTACTTTTGTACTCCAAACACTGTCTGCGTTAACACGCTTTAATCGGGCCGACTACTTTCGCCGAAAACTTTAATAGGCTGAGCTGTAAACGTCGGTAAGCAATTCAGAAACCTCAGGACTAGGCGCGGCGAGGGCAGCTTCTGCTGACTCGGCGATATACTGAGCGATTTCCTTATCAATCTTGTTCATCTGCGCTTTTGTAGCCAACTTTTTCTTGATGGCTGCAGCGCTGGCTATAGTGAGACAGTCCATTTCTTTCATCAGGCGTTTGACTTCGTTTTTGCCGCGATAAGCCTGCGCATCACCTTCAAAGTGACCGCGGAAGCGTGTAATGGTCGCTTCAATGGCGATTGGGCCCTTGCCTGCACGACAATGGTCAACTGCTTTCTTACACGTGTCGTACACCGCGAATACATCGGCGCCATCTACTTTCAGAGCTGGCATGCCGAAACCCGCGGCGCGGCTGGCAATGTCTTTGGAACCTACTGCATAACCTGCGGCAGTACCTTCTCCATAGCCATTGTTTTCGAACATGAAGATCGCTGGCAACTGCAGTACAACCGCCAGGTTCATCGCTTCAAAGGTCGTACCCTGATTAGATCCGCCGTCACCGGTGAAGGAAACGCCAACACGATCAGTACCTAGTGTCTTCGCTGACAGGGCCGCACCAACGATCAAAGGCGGGCCACCACCCACAATAGCGTTGGCACCCAACATCCCTTTTTCAATAGCGGCAATGTGCATAGAACCACCCTTACCGGCGCAGCTACCACCCTGCCTGGCCATGATCTCCTTCATCATGTCGCCTACATCACCGCCCTTGGCAATACAGTGGCCATGGCCACGGTGCGTGCTGACGATGTAATCGCTATCGTCCAGATTCATGCACATACCTGTGGCAATAGCTTCCTGCCCGGCATACAGGTGAAGAAAACCTGGAATGTTTCCCTTACCGAATTCATCGCTCACCCGGTATTCGAAATCCCGGATGGTACGCATGGTGCGATAGGCTTCTAAAAACTGTTTCTTATCCAGCGACATTGGCCACTCCTGATTCTTGCTGCATGTGATATTCCGTATTCATGAATACTGCCTCAATAACTCGTCTTGATTTAACTAAACCTATTCTCTGGCACTCGTGCAAAACAATGTGTTGTTGTCATCAGCCTTTTTCTAAAGCGTTAAGCCCGGCATCCAATTTGCGTGGAAACCGTTGGGTACTCGCGTTGGAATCCGCACTTTGGCCAAAGGCCCGCGCTCCAAATCACCGGCACTGAGAATGGCCACAAAAGCGCCGTCCTCGGGATGCGTCACGTAAGACATTAAATAGCCATCTTCTTCGCGTTCGCTGTTAGGGCTGGGCACGTGCACAGGCTCGCCCGCGTTGCTTCCTTCCCCGTAGTCCCAAAACTGCGTTTGACCATTGTCCATGTCGTAACGAATCACGCCATTGTAGCCATGATTGGGGCCATCCCACTCGTCTGAGTCTGACGCCGCTGCAAAGCCGTAGCGATACTGTAGACCACAGAGACGGTCATCCGCACGGCCAAACTCGCAATACGTTGGGCCCAGTTTTTCGTCTGTCACTTCACCAGTTTTCAGATTCAGGGTAAGGCGATGCATGTTTCGTGTCTGCCGCTCGCGACCACTGTTTGGGTCCAGTGCAAAGGGCACGCTGGCCATCCATACGTAATCGACGTATAGCTTGTCACCACTTTGGAAACCATTGGTGAAGTGCCAACTGAAGAAGGTGGATTTTTCAAACCAGATTGGCTCACCACCGTCCCGTGGAATCGCGCAAATTCGGGTAGGCTTGTCGCCCTGCCAGACAAAAGGATCACCGCCCTTCATGCCCGCTTCCAGGTCGGTAAACGCAGGCGGATAAAAAATTACCACGTAGTCGCCGCAGATTTGCATATCGTGCATTACTGCGCGATCGGGCATATCGACCACAGTAGAGAGCGTCTGCTTACCATTTTTATCCATAATACGCAGCGTGTAAAAAGGTGCTTCCCAGCGCTGGGTGCATGTCACAAGCTCACCGGTGCGACCGCAAATTTTGGGATGGGCCGTTAAACCATCACCTGGCGTCAAAGCACCGTCGTAATCCCATTCACCAACTGTGCTTAGATCTGCATTGAGCTCGTAGGCATTGCCCACTTCCCAAAGCGCCATTAGTTTGTCGCCGTGGTAAACAATATTGGTGTTGGCCAAGTTTTTCATTGGGCTGGGCGGTCCGCCCGCTGCCAGGGTCTCTTCGTCGGGCATCGTGAGCTTACCGATGCTCCCGTAGCAAGAGCGGCCCAGTGTTTCTTCTACCTGAAAACCGGCGGTGCGCACCCAGCGATTACGGTAGTGGACACGGCCATCTTTGAAATAGACAGCGTGCACCATGCCATCGCCATCGGCGGGGTAAACATAGTGATTAGGTTCCCAAGCAATGTTCGGGCCATTGCGCATGAAGGCGCCAATCAGGTCCTGGGGGATTTCACCCTCTACCTGCAAGCCGCCCTCGCCTTCATCGAGACTGTGTTCCTCGAGCACCGGCGCGTAGTTCCCCTGTAAATAGGGAAACTCACTTACATCCATTGCCGGTCGGCTTGTCATCAATCGTGCTCCAGATATCGTTTTTCTTCTTGCTGTTAGCTCAGCGTCAGGCTTTGCATCCAGTTCGCGTGGAAACCATTGGGCACCCTGCCCGGTATCCGCACTTTTGCGATGGGGCCATCGTCAAAGTTTCCGGCACTCAAAATAGACAGGAAAGCACCTTCTCCAGGATTGTGCACAAAACACATCACCCAGCCATCTTCTTCTCGCTCACTGTCGGGATTGGGCACGTGCACCGGCTCGCCTGCGCTGGCTTCGGGGCCAAACTCCCATAACTTCGTTTCACCCGTTTGAAAATCGTAACGGCCAGTACAGTTATAGCCGTGGGCATCGCCCCACTCACGATTACTGGAGGCGGCAAAACCGTAGCGGTAGTCCTTGCCCATTTTGCGCTCATCGATTCGAGAGAATTCACAAAATACATCTGAGAATTGTTCGTTGCTTACAGCCTTGGTCGCCAGATCCAATTCCATGCGGTACATACGACGCGGTTGTTTTTCCACACCCGTGCCCTGCGCCTGAGAAAAGGGAATGGAGTTGATCCATACGTAGTCGAGAATTATCTTGCCGCCCTGCTCGAAGCCGTTACAGAAGTGCCAGCTGAAGAAGGCGTCTGTTTCGAAGATAATATTTTCACCCTCGCCACTGCGCGGAATCGCAATCACTTTGGTGCCGTTGTCGGGCTCCCACATGAATGGATCTTCGCCCTTCATTGCCTTTTCGAGGCTGTGGTAAGCAGGCGCGTAGAAAATGATGACGTAATTTTCGGTGATCTGTAAATCGTGAATGATGCCGCGCCTATCAAACTCAACGGGGATCGTTTTGTGATGCTTACCCTTGGCATCAAAAATCTGCACCCAATAATTGGGACTCTCCCAACGTTGTGTACACGAGATCAAATGGCCAGTGTCAGGGCACACTTTAGGGTGTGCTGTCAGTGCGTCGCCGGCTTGCAGGGCGCCGTCATAATCGTAGATGCCTACGGTAGAAAGATCATTGTTAAGCACGTGTGGCCAGCCGCCCTCCCACATCGCGAAAAGTTTGCCGCCGTGATAGATGACATTGGTATTGGCGGTATTGCGAATCGGGCTTGGCTCACCGCCCGCATCAATCACCTCTTGCGGCACTTCCAACAATTTGCCAACACTACCGTAAATGGTGCGATTAAATTGTCGTTCAGTTTTTAGATGATTGGTTTCCACCCAGCGGTTCTTGTAGGAAACATGCCCGTCTTCAAAATACACAGAGTGAACCATGCCATCGCCATCCAGCGGATAGACATAGTGATTGGGCTGGAACGCCACATTGGCGCCATCTCTCATGAAGGCACCCACCAGGTTCTTAGGGATCTCGCCCTCGATAGTGAGCGCGTCTTCTGCCAGGTCGCGTTCTTCTGCAACAGGAGCATAGTTGTCCTGAAGATAGGGATAGGCACTCAAATCCATTAACTCACCCTCAAATTAGCTTTTCGCTTGTAGTGTTGATTGCATTCCTAGCTGCCTTCTAGCCTCAGCCAGAGACACACAGCAGACCGCAATCTTAGGGAGACTGATACTATCAGCTAGTCTCAGTAAAAAACAGTCTCGTCTGTTTCTTTTCTATCCTGCTGACGCTACAGTGGGCTGTGGCTCTCTACGGACCAATCCATAGACTATTCTATAAACCTATATTTTCAACCCAGGAGTGAACACCCGTGAATACAATTGAAGATGAACTGGCCCTGCGCAACCTGATGGCGCGCTATGTTGATGCGGTCAATCGCAGTGACGAAAAGGCCTGGGCTGCTACTTGGGCTGAGGATGCGGTCTGGAACCTGCTAGGCACCCCCGTTAGCGGGAGAGGCAATATTGTCGGTCTGTGGCAGCAAATGATGGGAAGCTTTGAATTTGCCCTCATGATGCCCAATTCCTGCCTCTTTGACGTAGACGGCGACACTGCCAGCGGCCACTGGTACCTGCACGAATACACCCGCGACGCCGAAGGCACAGGGACTACCATTCTCAGCCGCTATTTGGACACCTATATTAAGCAGGATGGCGAATGGCTCTTCCAGAGCCGTGACTACAACTTTATCTATAACGGCCCCTCTGACTTAAGCGGCAGCTATACAGCCCCCCCTAGCTAGCCAAGCTTCCATAGATCTACTTCTCCAATGCGTCGAACCGTCTTTAGTGGGCGGCTTTGGCGCTATACTGATCCCACACACATCATACCTACGAGCCTGCTCCCATGAGACTGGATCACGTCAATATCGCTGCGCCGCTGGATTTAATGGAAAAAGTGAAAGACTTCTACTGCGCCGCATTGCTACTCGAAACGGGCCCGCGGCCTGACTTCGGTGTGCCAGGCTACTGGTTATACGGGGATGACAAACCCATCGTGCACCTGATTGAGAGCGACAACCATAGCCAGGGCGATGCCCCACCCCACCTGGACCATGTCGCTTTCTCCCTCTCAGGAATCGAGCAGTACACCTCACGACTCAAGTCCCTGGACGTGGAATACTTCTCTTTCCACAATAGCGCCATCGATGCCACCCAGGTTTTTTGCAATGATCCATGCGGCATAGGCGTTGAAGCTATTTTCGCTGGAGAGACACTGCCAGAGGAAGCTTGACTAGGCGCCTCTGCAGCCCACTGGCGACGATTGGCTCTCGCCAAAAAATTCTTCTACCTTGCACACCCGCGAATTAAGTGAAGCAGTCCCGGAGACGGTTGCGGTTTCACATTTCCCTGCTATAAATAATAGGTTGGCTGGTAAGTATCGATCCACTGGCCTGCGCTTCACCAAACGCTAGGTAGCGACTGCCCTGAATCAGGAAAAACCCTGACAAAAATTCTCTCTAGACGCCAGAATAATAGAACGAGGACCACCTC
>JBLFWP010000040.1:0-29287 GCA_047611225.1 Halioglobus sp. | reverse complement strand
CATCGGAATTGAATCCTGTAATCTCGGCAGACTTCTTATTCCATTCGTTTACATTGCCGTCGGCATCAATGCCAAATATGGGGGCGTTAGCCGTATCGATAAGCAGGGTTAAATCCTCTGCGACACGTTCCATTTCAGCGCGATAACCATCAAGTTCTTTTTGAAAGGCCAGTTCTTTATTGGCTAGAGCTAGTTCACTTGCTCGAAGCTGTTTCTCTAGAAAATTAGGTTTAGTTGTATGTTGATTAGTCATTTGTAAACCCTCTGTTACCATTGTAGTGTGGGCTTTTCTCGAACTATGTTTTAGTATGGCAGTAATTTCGATTTCAGCCACCTCGTAACCCTAAACAGTCACTGATGTTTTTGGAGGCGGTGAAGTGTTGAGCAGAGCGCTAGTAATTCAGAAAAAGACGGGCAGACCAGTAAGGCCGTCCTGACCCATAGACTGGGGTCGGTGGGTGTGGCCAGGTCTGCTCGAATATAACCAAGCGGCTGCATACTTCGGGTGTTCCCCGCCAAAGCTCACGGCCCCACTGTGTTTGACTTCAACTCTGTTGGAGTCAACGCAGCATGCTGTCACCAGGCAAGGATGCCCTTGGTCACGCCACCTACAAACGCCATCGCCCAGAGCAAACTCTGCTCTACCAACTTGTAGACAAACACTACCCCACCCTCATTGGCCAACTGGAATCCCATGGTAAAAGCCTCCCGGCTCATGTCCATCGAGAGTTTGAAGCGTATCTCAAATGCGGTCGCCTCGAACATGGGTTCCTGCGGGTACGTTGCGATAAGTGCCACTTCGAGCGTCTCGTGGCATTTGCTTGTAAGAAACGAGGGTTCTGCCCCAGCTGTGGCGCCCGCCGGATGGCCGAGACAGCGGCCCTTCTCTCGGATGAAGTATTTCCCGACCTGCCATTGCGTCAGCGTAAATATATAGGACAGGCACCGCATATTGAATCAATTTCCGCCAATCACTTGAATGACCCGCGCGCCAGGGACACAGTAGCAAACACTCTTTTTACAGCGTCACTTCCTCATGCCAAAACCTCGAAAGGCGATAGTCTGCCGGTCTGATACGCCTTACTACCACTGCGTCTCTCGCTGTGTACGTCGTGCGTATCTGTGCGGTCATGATCAGTCTACGGGCGAGAGTTATGAACACCGCAGAGACTGGATAGCGCAACGGTTACACATCTTGGCATCGCTGTTTACAATAGATGTCTGCGCCTATGCCGTCATGAGCAACCACTATCACCTGGTTATCAAACTGAGCACCAGCTCTGAGTTGTCAGATGAGGAAGTCCTCACACGGTGGCTAACCCTGTTTAAAGGCCCGGTATTAGTCCAGCGTTTCCAAAGTGGCGCGGCGCTTTCGCCCGCCCAGCAAACGACCGTCACTGACATCATCAACGTTTGGCGAGAACGGTTACAAGATCTAAGCTGGTTTATGAAGTGCCTCAACGAACCGATTGCAAGGCAAGCCAACCAGGAGGATGGATGTACCGGCCACTTCTGGGAAGCGCGATTCAAATCCCAGCCTTTGTTAACACAAGAAGCCTTGCTTACGTGCATGGCGTATGTCGACCTCAACCCCATTCGAGCAGGGATGGCCAACTCTCCTGAAGAGTCTGATTTCACGAGTATTCAGGAAAGGGTTAAGCCAACGACGAATCCGGTACTCTCCCGAGCTGTAGCAGACACCCATGGACTGCAACCATCGCAAACGCCGATTCAACTCCAGCAGCTATTGCATTTTGAAGAGGCTACGCGCTTTGAGCCACAAACCGGCATTCCCTTCGCCTTCAAAGATTATCTGGCGTTGGTAGACACGACAGGAAGAATAGTACGTGCCGATAAGCGTGGTGTTATTCCACCGAACTTGGCACCTATACTCACCCGACTGAACCTGACCCCAGATCAGTGGCTAATCAATTCAACACAGTTTGAGTCTGTTTTTTATCGGCGATTTAGGCAGGCTGTGTAGATCCCTCTTTTAAAGAAGACAAACAACTTCGCGCCTCTCCCGTAATTCCTGCGTCTAATTGACCCGTTCATACTGGGTCCATGGTACAAAATAAACGCGAATCATTCCCTGAAACATATTCTGATCGCACAATGAGCAGATGAAAATTACTACGGCGGAAATGCAAGACACGCTCTGAGGGTGTGCCTGTCCTATTTATTCTTCCAAGACACGCTCTGAGCGTGTGCCTGTCCTATTTATTCCTGTGTGCCTGTCCTATTTATTCCACTATTTATTCCTGTGGATCTTTGGGGCGGCACCCAGACTGATTGGCCGCTCACATGAAAGCGAGGCGTCTATCGTGTAGTTTTGATGGTGCTGTACAAAAAATATCACTATTGATTGATTGATTTCTGGTCTAAATCTTGTAATTACTATCAGTAATGATATTTAAAAATAGGCCATATAACATTTGGGGTCAGAGTAAAAACTTGAGGAACATTTGGGGTCATGGAACATGTGGGGAAGTCCAGTCTGCCCCATTGATTTCCATCAGGGCTATAAGGCGGGGTAGTTTTCTGGAGGTGCGTTGTAGTTGGCATCATGGCCATCTACGACAGCCTTTGCAATGGCCTTTATATCGGTTGTGTAGCCATGACTAAAGGGATATGAGTCAAGTTCGAAATGGTAAATCGAACTGAACCATACCAACTGACCCAGTGCCTCAAATAGTTCGCCGGGATGGCCCCACGCATCCTCGAAAACTGCATTTTCATAGCTACCATATAAATCCGATAGATCTGCCAACAGGTCTGGGTCGTTGGCATTGAACAATTTGTGCAGTTCCACAGCAACTTGACCTGTCGGGATGCAATAGAAATCAACACCTGGAAACTCGGCGCGTAAGGTATCGATTTTCGAGTGTATTTCCTCTGTATGAAATGTGTTCCAAACGTCCTCATAATCGGCACTGTTAAACCAGATGGGAAACCGTTCCCATGTCGTGGCGATAAAAAATCTAGTATCGGGGTTTTTCTGCAGTGCGTATTTCACCCACTGCCTGTAACCGTCCATTGTGGGATAATTGTAATGGTACGTCATGCCGAACAGTTCAGTTTCGCCGGCGTCGAGTACCGTCTGAATTTCGGCTCGGCGAACCGGGTCATTCCATAAGGCTAGTGGCGCTCCATTCTCGCTAGGTACAAAAATCGCTGTTTGGTCATGCTCAGTAAACCCTCCCTGGGCAGCATGAGCAGGGAGCCCTAACGCGAACGGGTTGAAAAAACTGTGCCCCATCAAGAGGGCATCGAAACCCGTATTCACTGTTGGCCTAAATATCGCCGTCAATGGCGGTACTGTTACACCCTCGAATCTCTCAACCATTCCGGCGGGAACATTAAAACTACACTCTGCAATTAATACATTAGTGCAATAATGTGCCCAGCGACGGAACTGCCATCCCGAGCGAGCTTCTGCGAAGTACGTGTCTTGGTATGCTTCACTAACGGTGTTTTTTGTGCAATTGTCCTGGCCCATTTGGAATTCTTCCAAGGTGCAGGATCTTCCGCCACTAGACCACACGTCGCCTTCACCTACGATTTCGATCGGATGGTTACAGGCGCTGATGGCTAGGAGAATCACAATAGGACACAAGCTTTTCATATGACAAAAGGGTAGCTAAGCATCGCTATTTTTGCAATCGGTCAAATGCTTAGAATCTGGGAAGTTTGGGACCCAATTACTAGCTTACGATACTTCGAAGTGCTAGGGGGCGTCCGCACCTAAAAGCGATTTCAACCGGTCAGCGCAAGACAGGCGTTAAATCTAACCGTTGGCGGTTAAAACCCCAAGGAAAATAGGCCATTAGGTAGAGTTCCTATTCCACAGTCTGTCAGATATTTTTACACTACAAAAATGCGTCATCAGCGGGATTTCCTTAACCCATTGATAAACCATGTTAAGCGCAGTTATGGCCGGTTTTGGTTCTGACAAGTTAACTTTTTGAGGCATGAGTAATCTTACTACCAGACTTAGGCAACCGCCCTCCTCAATTCATTTAACGCACTTATCCTGAGATTCCAATAGTGCTCAGCCCTGACCAGGTGCCTCCCCAGATTGAATAGATAGGCAGTTAGATTGGCAATACCTCTGTGAGGGTTATCGCTTGTATAGAAGACCAGGACATCATCGATAGAATTCTGGCTCATCTTGAGTGCAAGGAACAGAACAGCCCCGCTTTGCGACACCTGCCACCACCGACCAGAGCACCACCTGGGACAATGTCTTTTTTCGCAGGAAGCGAATCCACAACCCCAAATCAGCAAGGACGCACTGAAAAACGCGTAGCACGGACTGTTGCGTACTCTCGTTCAGGAATGAACGGCTATGAATTGCGCGACCACCTCAGCGAATAAATCTTCAGGGCAATAGGCGGGTATTTCGCGAATTCCTCTAGCTCAGTTAACAGAATCAGTGAGGAAATCTACTCACGACAGGCCGTTTATTTGTCCCATACTTGTATTTGTTCGCTTGGACGACTCAATGGCATGAGACAGTCGATGTGTTAGAAAATGTCGATTGGGCAGGTTGGTGAGCGCGTCGTCATGGGCTCTGTCAAACAACTACTGGACCATACTCTCAAGTCTTTTACCATTGTCCTTTAGCTGGCGTTCATGTATTTCAATGGTATCGAGCATACTATTGATGCCGTGGCTGAGAGCACCGATCTCATCGCGCTTAGTGACTTCCAGTCTCTTATCATATTCTCCGTTCTTGGCAACATGACTAATTAGATTTACCAGTTCGCACAGTGGTGCCGTCAATATGTGTTTTAAGCCGCGCCAGCTTGAGGAGTTCTGAGCTGACATTTACATTCAGTGTTTTTAGCGTTGCCATGTCGACTTCAAATCGAAGCCTTCGCTGGTCCAAGTAAAACGTGATCACCGCCTGCAGATGATCCACTTCTTGAGAATCGGCTACCGTGACACTGGCAAGGACCACCGGACTTATTACTGACGCTGTGCTGTGTAGGTATGTCAGGTCACAGGCTTCAGCCTCATATAGCGACACGACCTTTATACTTCGCTTGCCTGGGATGGCAGAACGAGAGGATATTAACTGTTGCAAAAATGAGTTGAACGGTGTCAGATCCTGCAGGCAAATGTAAAGCAGCTGTCTTTCGATAGAAGGGTCCTTTATCGGCCACTCTATAAACTTAGTAAAATTTAACAAATATGCTGCTTTCAGTTTATTTTCTTTACTCAACTCAAGAGCAGTCGAAGCTGACCCTGGAACCATTAATGCGAATAGCAGAGCCAAGGCTAAACCTAGTTGCACCAGAGGTAGCCGAAAGATCTGTGGAGCTGCAGTCATTAGAACGTACGCGAGAGCTGAAATGAGCTGTGCCAGTCCTGCTTTGGTTGCGGGCCATTAAGGTTCTGGTAAACTGGTTTCCCAAATTCGCCAACCAGTCTATATTTATCGGCTATTGTCCAACTAAACCCTATACTCGCACCTATGCTTGTACCGCCATATAGGTCTGGATTAGTGATACTCGCCGGATAGGGGAACGGCGAATCTACTAGAAGTGACTTGTCTGCACCGTGAATGGAATCGCTGTACTGGATATCAATACCCACAAACGGGCGAAGGGTGGGAAGCATGTGAAATCGATAGCGACCAGATAACGAATAATTATTACCCAGACGATAAGCTCTGTCATTCTTTCCCGTACGAATATTTGCAGAGAAACTCGTGCTCCAATCGTGAGAACTCAGAGAGTGATAGCTGACTTCCAGCGGAATATCGTATGTCCCTGAACCCAATTGCATAGTGTATGGCAATTGTTGATTGCCAGGTGCTCGAGGTGTATCGCCCTCCTCGTCTATCGAGCCGGTGGGCAGACTTATACCCATAGAGAGCCACCAATTCGAATTGGGCGTACTGAACAGCCTCTGGGTTGCCGTCACTACCACATCACCAATACCTGATGTACCAATACTAAATTCTTTGTAGCCCGGAACAATACTAATGTGGTCGGTATTTTGTTCAACATGAGGTACCGAAAGATGAATACGCCAATCTTCATTGATCTCATACCCCAAAGCAAAGACCGTTACATCTTGAGTAATCACGGAGGGAACAACGGGGAAGTTTTTATCAGTGCGAGTTTCACTTGGGCCCTCCCACAACACCTCGTCATAACTGAGCTTGTCGGTGCCATCAAGATAGCCTTCGAATTCGACCATTTTGTACTGCAGGGCAAACGTCCAAGGAGACTCGTTTTGATTGCCCTTTAGAGGATCATCTATACTTTCTTCGAATAACTCGAAAAAGCTCATCTCGGCAAATTCGGAGGGTGTGCTCTGGCTTACGGCAAGCGGACTTGCAGTCACTGCCCAGGTTAGTGACATTATTACCGAGTAGTTATTCTTCATCGCTCTGCACTCCTGGCAGGTTTTAAAGTTTCACCTCACCGAAAGGGCAGCATCACACTACTTGAGCCCAATACAGTTCGGATATCTCTCAGTGAAGCACGAGAAAAAAAATTAAGCTTGATAAAACTGGACTTTTAGGCAGATATTTGCGCTTTTACCGGTATTGTTACAACAAAGGGCACTGTGATTGAGGTCGAAGTCACTGCTTTGTACTCTCTATCACAGTACTTCAGCATATTTATCCTGACTTTAGCCAATACAGCGCCACCAACCAGCGATTCCATGGTGTCCTCACTCCGAACCATCGCTGGCGAGGGTTGGTCACGCCAGCCAAACGCGGCAAAGGTGCGTCTATCTCTAATGCGCAAGTCGCCATATCCGCCGAGCGTCATGCCGCAATGACCTGGGCCCAGCGCCTAAAACGTGTGTTCAGTATCGAGATCAAGGTTTGACGCCGCTGCGGCGATTCTGTGAGGGTTATCGCTTGTAGAGAAGACCAGGACATCATCGATAGAATTCTGGCGCATCTTGAGAGCAAGGAACAGAACAGCCCCGCTTTGCCACACCTGCCACCACCGACCA
Organism: Halioglobus sp.; assembly: GCA_047611225.1. Taxonomy (GTDB): domain Bacteria; phylum Pseudomonadota; class Gammaproteobacteria; order Pseudomonadales; family Halieaceae; genus Marimicrobium. The sequence continues at coordinate 22,306 of JBLFWP010000040.1, read as the reverse complement.
GAGCACCACCTGGGACAATGTCTCTTTTCGCAGGAAGCGAATCCACAACCCCAAATCATCAAGGACGCTACTGAAAAACGCGTGGCACGGACTGTTGCGTACTCTCGTTCAGGAATGAACGGCTATGAATTGCGCGATCACCTCAGCGAACAAATTTTCAGGGCAATAGGGGGTATTTCGCGAATTTCTCTAGCTCAATTAACAGAATCAGTGAGGAAATCTACTCACGACAAGCCGTTTATTTGTCCTATACTTTAGATGCACCGTCTTTTTTACATTCGCGATCAGTTTAAGCCGAAAATACATTTTGCACAGAATAAGGTGTCCTAACTCTTAATGCCCTATACTTTGGGTCTTGTACATCGATAGAAGGAATAAGGAATAAGGAATAAGGAATAAGGAATAAGGATAAATCTATCCCTCGGTAATCATTCGTAACGTTGAGTATGTTATTAGATGAAGAACATGTTTGAACCTATCATGCAGCCAGGAAAAGCGACAGTTGGAAAAAAGCTTCGACGCTTTATTTTCTTTGTATGCATTACAACTATCCTCATAGTAACTATAACTAGCCTATATACCAGCTACCTATTTGAACGCCAATCCGTTACTGAATTACTAAGAAGTCATGCATTAGTAATGAGTAAAAGTAATGCTGCTGCACTAGTCTTTAACGATGTAGATTCTTCAATTGAAACACTCTCCAGCCTCGATACAGTAGCTGGAATTCTCTCCGCTGTTATATATGATTCAAATAATAGTGAATTTTCCTCGTTTAGGCGCAATGCTGCTGTCGATAATTTAGAAGCGGTACCCGGTTTCGCCAACAATTGGCAGTTTGAGAATAATCGAAGCAACAGAATCCTTTTTGAAAAAAGCACTATTCATTATCAATCCACTATCTATCTTGAAGGGGAGGTCATTGGCAGCATCTATTTACGCTACAACATGGACCATGTTTACCAACAATTACAAGATATTGTGATGATCAATTTGGGTTCCGGGATTTTTGCCCTAGCCGTTATGATTATTTTGGTAAGATATTTTGAACGAATCTTTACTCGTCCAATCAAAGCTCTTCACGAAGGTGCTCATCAAGTCTCTGCTTTCGACGATTACAGCGTTCGTGTTCCTAGACTAAGCGACGATGAATTAGGTGAGCTAACCGATGTTTTTAACACCATGTTGACAACGGTTCAAAGCAGAGACAATGAATTAGCCGCAAGAGGTTTGGAATTGGAAGACCGCGTTTTATCTCGAACAAGAGAGCTCGAACTAACGACCACAATGGCTGAAAAAGCAAACAGAGCCAAATCTGAATTTCTAGCTACGATGAGCCACGAAATACGCACACCAATGAACGCGGTGATTGGTATGACTCAATTAACCTTACATACTTCCTTGAGTCCCATTCAACAAAATTATCTCGAAAAAACTGAAACCGCAGCGAAACAATTACTATCTATTATCAATGATATTCTCGATTTTTCAAAAATTGAAGCGGGAGAATTGGTCGTTGACAAAATATCCTTTTCACTCAATGACCTACTTTCAAACGTAAGTAATGTCGCGGGCGTAAAAGCGCAACAAAAAGGGTTAGAGTTTCTTATTGATTCCGATCATAATTTGCCAACAATACTCATCGGCGACCCTCTTCGTTTGGGTCAAGTGTTAATCAACTTAGCCGACAACGCCGTCAAATTTACTGCCGAAGGGGAAATAATAATTTCCGTTCGCGCAATGGATAAAACGACCGATAACACACTGACAGAGAACCAATTTGGGCTTGTATTTTCTGTCATCGATACCGGCGTCGGTATAGAAAAAAATCAACAGCAGGGGTTATTTAATCCCTTCACTCAGGCTGACAGCTCTACTACCAGACAATACGGAGGCACCGGTTTAGGGTTAGCGATCTGCAAGCAATTGGTAGAATTAATGGGAGGAGGAATTTCCATTGCAAGTGAAATTGGCGTGGGTAGTGAATTCTCATTCACTACGACTGTAGAAGTTATCTCAAACAACAACGGAAAACACCAAAATGAAGAATCGGACAATGTTGACCCATCGCTAATTGGACTTCCCGTTTTGGTTGTCGATGATAATGTATCAGCCCTCAATATTTCAACCAGAATGATGGAAATTATGCGTTGTGAGGTGACAACAGCTAAAAATGGTGAGCAGGTATTAGAAAAAATAGCAGAAGCAGAAAAACGAAACAATCCCATTAAACTCATATTGATAGACTGGATGATGCCTAAGATGAACGGCCTGCAAATCATCAAGCATCTTCGTTCACAGCACTTAATCCCAGAGTCAACTGCTATAATATTGACTAGCGGTTATCAGAGAAATGAAATTTTAACCGAAAAAGACCAACATCTAATAAGCGGGTTTATTAGCAAACCTGTTACTTATTCTACTTTACTTGAAGTAGTAACTGAGTCACAGACTACTTTAGACAAACAACCCGCACCACTACCTTTAGGGCACGTACACGATAGTGAATCACTGATTGTATTACATGGCGCAAGAGTATTGCTTGTTGAGGACAATCTAGCTAACCAGGAAGTGGCAAGCGACATTCTAGGGAATGCACACGTGACCGTTGACATTGCGAACAATGGGAAACAAGCCATAGACATGTTGAAAGCCGGTCACTACGATGGTGTATTAATGGATGTTCAAATGCCTGTCATGGACGGCTTGGAGACAACCAAAGAATTACGATCTATACTCGGCTTTCAGACGATACCCATCATAGCTATGACAGCAAATGCCATGGTAGGAGACAGAGAAAAGTGTCTTGATAGCGGGATGAGCGACTATATTTCAAAACCTCTAGATATCGATATTTTATATGACACTCTAGCTAAGTGGCTAAAGAAAAAATAATTTGTTATCTATATTCGCAGCAATATAAGAGAGGGTGTCGGTTCTGGCAAGTTAAATGTTTGAGCCGAAGAGAACCCAGCCTGTGACTTTTAGGCGACCACTCTTTCCCATTCTGTAAACGCACTTATCCTGAGATTCCTATAGCGCTCCGCTCCAACCAAGTGTCTACCGAGATTGAATAGATTACTCACCGCAGCATGAGCATCCAGGAATCTTTGAGCCTGCCGCATTGATTTGAACTTACGCATTCCCCGCTCTCGTACTCTCGTCGCCTCATGCGATTGCTCTGCCCGATTATTCTCGTACTGCTGATTACTGTGGATTGCCTCAGGGATCAATTCTCTATGTGCGACTCCATAGCTCCGCAACTTGTCTGTCACGATCTTCCTAGGCTCACCGCCATAGTTTCGTAACAGACGTCTGAAGAGGCACTTGGCAGCCGCCCCATCCCGCTTTGCTTGAAAATATACATCAACAACCTCGCCATCCTGATCGACAGCCCTCCACAAGTAATGTTGTTTGCCGTTGATCTTGATGGATCTTGATGAAGACTTCATCGATGTAGCAAGTATCGCCAAAGCCACGCTGCTTGCGTTTCAATCTTCGAGCATACAGAGCACCAAACTTGATGCACCAGAGCCGGATCGCTTCTCGGCTGACGGTGATGCCTCGTTCAGCGAGTAGATCCTCGATGAAATGGTCCGGCACACCGGCGGTGGCTCAGGTTGAAGCGAAAGTAGAGCCAGACCGCATAAGAGATGATATCTGGAGGGAATCGGTGACGTTTGTATGTATTCATTGCCCGGTACTACCAAGTCTCGCGATTTAACTTGGCGATACCTGCCACAGCGCTAGCAGCGAGGGTGGGAATGGTTCATTACATTAGTACCGTTATAACTATCCATAGCCAAGAAACTGGGGCAGGCTCTCTTCCGATTCTCTCCGCCGAAAAACATCAACTTGCCAGCACTCAGCGCGGCACCCTAGAAAATTACAATGTAATACATTTGTTGACATTTGTATTACATTGTAATTAGACTACTTCAAATCAAACGTTCTCGCCGCTCAACCTGGCGGCACACGTATTCGAGGAGCAACCATGCCAGAGCGTACCAAAGGCAGAAAACGCAACCGCCAGCAAGCCAAGGACCGTGTATTACAGGCACGCATCCCCGAACAACTTGATGAAGAGTTGCGCGGCCGTGCCGAGCAATTGGGCTTGTCCGTTTCCACTATCGTGCGCAACGTGCTGCTGAATACCTTTGATCTGGTTGAAGGCGTTGTCAGTGACAGTTCACAGATTGCGCGAGCATTGGCGAGACAGGAGCCAGGACATGAGCCGGACACCCCCGACTCAAATACAGAACCCACTATAATCGGTTGGCAGGAAGCCGTTCTAAATCAAAATGGCGTCTGTGAGCAGTGCAATGTCATATTGCCAACGGCCCAGCGTGCTGCAATAGGAGTGCCCGCGGGTTCGCGTGCCACTCTGCTTTGCCTGGAATGTCTCTCTACGCTATCCCCTGCTCCCGCTAAGTCTGCTAAACCAGCAACACCGAAAAAAGCCAAGAAGCGTGCATCACAAAAAACATCTGCTGGGCGTAAAAAATCAGGCGAGTAAGCCCGGAGCAGTCGACTAGACCATACGTTTAGCAAGGATGTATAGCCATCTCCATGCAATAGAGCCATGCCATTTTATTTCCGAATCAGGAAGACATCACCATGAAAACAGGAAAGACAATACAAGGCAGCGCCAATCTTGCCTTCGACGCGGCAGACGCCGTTACACATATCGCCGAAGGTATGTATCGCAACATCGCTGCCACGCCCTGGCCTTTGGGTGAAGCCCCCCAAGGACGCACGACGGGTATTGCAGGGCTGGTACATGAATCCATCAGAAGGGTAAATGGCGTAGCGCGCAGTACCTCCAATCAGATACTGGAGCACATAGCACCTGGCCTTGACCACACACTGCAGCCAGGCCCTCACCGGGAAGCAATCATCTCCGCAGTGAATGGTGTCTGCGGGGACCATCTCGAAGAAAGGGGCAACACTCTCGCAATTCCTATGCGACTACGCGTTCTGTTGCCTCCTCTGCCTGCACACAAAGAGCCAAGTGACCAGAGTACCTCCGCACAACAACAATCAACCGAGCAGCAAATACCCTTCGCCCATTTATTTGAGGCCGAAAAGCGCTCGGTTGAGATTTACCCACAACCCGACGCGATGTTGGAGCACAGCTTTCGCCCTGGCAAACGCCTTTTGATTATGGCGCACGGTTTATGCATGAACGATCGCGAATGGACTTCCCACCAGCACAATCATGCCGAGGCCCTGGCACAGAGCAACGATTACACACCGGTCTATCTTCTCTACAACTCAGGCCTTAATGTTTCAACCAACGGACGTGAACTCTGCGAGCAGTTAACTGGCTTGCTGAATGCATGGCCAGTCCCAGTCGACTCGATTACTTTTATCGGGTTCAGCATGGGTGGCCTCCTTGCGCGCAGTGCCATGAACATTGCAGAAGTAGACGGCCACGCCTGGCTAGACAAGGTCGACAAGGCAATCTATGTAGGCACCCCGCATCATGGCGCCGCTATGGAACGCGGAGGCTATTGGCTACAGAAGAGTCTTACTTACAGCCCCTATACAGCACCGTTATCGGCGTTGGGCCGAATTCGCAGTGCCGGTATCACCGATCTGCGCCATGGTAACGTGCGCGACGAGGACTGGCTGCACCATGATGAACACGAAGACAATTCCGACCATCGCAGCCCCATGCCACTGGCAGAGGGCATTGAGCACTACGCGATCGCTGCCACATCATCCGAGTACCACGAGGAGCAGATTGAAGAGTTATCGGGCGATGGTCTAGTGCACCCGTCCAGCGCAACAGGCCTTCACGAGAACAAAGACTTCAATTTGAATTTCCCAGAAGGACATACCAAAATTCTCTACGATCTGGGACATCTGGCAATGCTCCACGACTCACGAGTACTGGAGCAGTTAAAGGGCTGGCTTGATTAAGTCAGCTGGATAGGGGGCAGCGATACTCTCACCCCCCAATCAGGCTCAGCACTTTTACACTACATCTCAAGCTTGAAGCGCAAGCCGTAATAGGCCTCGTAGTCGCGTGGGACGAAGCGGCTTGTCGACTCTGTGCTTGCCGCCAGCGAGCTGTCCAGCAGCCCACTATCGTAGTTTTCGTCCAGTACATTATTGGCGAAGAGCGTTATCGTATAGCGCAGATCATCACCGCCCTCCATACCGACAGACAGGTTTAAAACGCCGTAGCTGTCAGCTTCCATCCAGGGTGCGAGTTGCAGATCGTGGTTCACCTGGTCGGTCCAACTGTAAGCGGCCGTGGCAAATACATCGCCGGGCAAGCCATTACCTGCAGGCCAAACATAGGTGCCGGCAACATTCACTTTGAAATCGGGCGAATTCTGTAAATCCTTTCCTGCAAGATCTTGTGTATCGATACCGTCCGCGCCCGTTATACAACCCTGCTTTAATGTCTGGCCGAAGTAACATTCAGCGTTGCTGTAATCCTTGATGGTGGCGTCAACCCAAGCTGCAGCGGCCTGCAATGTGAAGTTGTCACCTATGAGGGTTGTGGTATCCAGCTCGATGCCTTTCGTCTCCAATTCTCCTACATTGTCAGTAGAAAAAACGATCGCTCCCGCGTCGGTGATGGTCGTCTGCTGTGCTTGATAGTCATCATAAGTAGTAAAAAACCCAACCAGCTCCAGGCGTACCGTGTTGTCGAAGAGCTCAGCTTTGTAACCCACCTCGAAGGCGTCGGATGACTCAGGCGCAACGGGCACGAGCTCTCCAGTGAAGGTAGTCGATGACGCTGCGTCGAAAAACTGTCCTTTGTGCCCGCGGGCATAGCGCGCGAATAGCATGGAATCTTCTGTTACATCATATTGGTATGAAACACTGCCAAGGGCCACTGAGTCATCATCATCGAAGGCAGCGTGGGCGTCCGGACCACCGCCATAAAAATCTATGTTGGTGATGTCGAACTCAATTTCCTCATACTGGTAACGGCCGCCTACGTTTAGCCGTGAGTTTTCGCCAAGATTGAAAGTGACCTGCCCGAAGACAGATGCTGAAGAGACGACATTGTCAGAAATATTGTGGGCATCTAGACCCGCGACGACTCCCAGCCCGGGCGCCCACCGTTCAAAGCGCCTATCGGCTTCCATCTCAGAATAATAAACCCCAAAGATATAGCTACCCCACTCATTCTCTGGAGATAGCACCCGGAACTCCTGAGAAAAGAAATCGACTTCCAGCAGGTTGAGCTGCACAACACCGCCGCCACTGGCCGGGGTAAACGGCACAATGCCCGTTCCCGCCGGGTCACCCAGCGTACCTCCTCCGAAGGGGTGATTGAGTGCATCGTAAGCAGTGCCATCAAGCTCATTGAATTCGCTGAGCTCCCAATTGTTATAGGCGGTTATGGACAGGAGGCTATGTTCGTGAAAATCCCACTCGGCCTTCATCGACAACTGCAAGTTCTCGGACAGCACCTCAGTGAGGTCATCGATACTGATCGTTTTGTTATCCTCGTCAATGAAGGGAATAATCTCCGGTGCGGCCGTGGTCAAGGGGATCACCGTCAACACCTGGGCCTTCTCCACATCCTGAACATAGGTGAGTGCCGGTGAACAACAGACACTGTCACTGTCGTCGTACTTACCTTGAAACTTCAGGGCGAATGTATCGGTGAGGTGCCAGTCTAGACGCGTGTTCACTCCCCACTTTTCTGAACCGTCTGTTTGGCCGCCCTGCAGGTTTTCTACCCAGCCCTCGATGTCGTCGTAATAGGCACTTACCCTGTATCCCGCATCATCGGTAATAGGCCCCGACGCTGATGCACTGATCTTCTGCTGATCGTCATCGGTCAATGTGAGCTCTGCGGTGGACTCAAACTCTTCGGTGGGCCCGCGTGTTACGACATTGATAACACCGGCTGATGCGTTGCGACCAAACAGTGTCGACTGGGGGCCGCGTAGTATTTCGATCCTTTCAATATCGGTTAGATCAGCCAATGCTTGCCCGGACTGGCTAGTCGCCACATCATCGATCACCACCGCGACCGCGCTTTCGGCGCTCACTGAGTACACAACGGTGCCAATGCCACGGATGCGAAAGCCAGAGTTCTGTGCAAGGCCTGTCTGGTCATAAGTTAATGAAGGGCTTATCTTGGTTAGGTCGGCAGTATCGCGCACACCAAAAATATCCAGATCCGCCCGCGACACGGCTGTTAGCGCGACAGGAACATCCATCATGTTCTGCTCGCGCTTCTGGGCAGTCACGATGATCTCTTCGAGCACAGCCTTCTGCGCACTCACCGAGGCAGGGATGACCGCAAGGGCCGCACTGAGGGCGCACGCCAGTTTATGTCTATTCGAAATTTTTGCGTGGTTGACTGGATGCATCTGGTTTCTTCCTTATTTTTGTTTCGTAGAATGGCTAGCTAGCGACACTCGATTATGAGGGCAACTTGCTTGAACACCTAGCATGAGGGGAAAATGGCTATGATCGAGCCCTGAGTATCGGCCTGTGCCATATCGAACACCTGAAGGCGTTTATCCTCACCTCTGGTTCTTCAAAACCCGTCGGAGTACCCCTGTATCTGCTCATTGATAGCCATGCCATGCTCTGGCTGCAAGGTACAAACTAAGCTCTCCAGTTTTAGGCCATCCAATGACCTCTAATATGAGGTGATATAACCTCTATTATAGGTACCCAGGATAGGGGAGAAAGCTACATTGACGCGTTTGGCGGTTTTGAGAAGGCCGTTAAAGAATAGTTCCGCTTTTCGTTCATTCTAATGGCCCCACTAATTCAATTCTGGCTGGCGCTGCAAAATAGCTGCTCGAAATTCTGCCGGTATGCTGCAACTTTTCCTGGTCTGAGGATCAACGAACACCTGAGTAATTGTTCCCTTCGCGAGAACTACGCCCGTTGCATCATTGTGCAATTCGTATGAGACCACCGCACTTGAATTTCCAAGGTGCGTGTAGCCAACAGACACTGCGACAATATCCTGGCATTTACATTCGTCCAAATAGTCGCAATTAATATTCACCGTGAATATTAGGGCGGGTGCCTCCTGCGGATTCATCGCCGAATACCCTAACTCCTCCATGAAATGCCCAGCCACTTCATCGGCGTAGACCATGTAGTTGGCAAAATAGAGATGCCCTTGGGCATCGGTATCACTGAATCTGACTTTCATGGTGTCGCGGTATGGCAGCAGATCATTCATGTTATTCATTCCTTATAGCATGGCCGCTCAGTTGGCTCAGGGTAGTAGCCCCTACTCTTCGGGTTCCAGAGTAACGCCGGCTGCGCCAAGTAGCGCAATCCCAATCAGAAATGCTTTCATAAGTGAGCTGAACTACCTGTTTTGCGGGTAGGAAAAATAGTAATTCGGTGCATAATTGAATGCAATGTATTAATCTGAATCACATACACCAGACACTGGCAACGACACAGATAGCTTACGCCAACGCTCTCACATGCTATTCTTCGAGTGTACAAAATCAGGAGCTGCACGATGTCTATCGATTGCCGTACCCGACGCCATTGTGATCGGAAACCTCTGAGCCGAGACGAAGTCTTCGACTCGCTGATTCCCGAAGCCTTGTCCCACAACGCCGAGCTTGCCGCTAGAGGCCTGCTATACAAACAGCTGCCTGCCCTGACACTCAGCGTAGACAATCGCAGTATCACCTTGTGCGAACGCGATGGCGTGCTGTGCATAGAGGCAGGCGATGCCACTGACAGCGCAGCTGTAAGCCTTGATAGCGCTGCCCTCTCGGATCTCGTTCAGGACTGGGCGTCTACCATGGGGTTGGCGATGAATTCACGCGCCAAAATGACCCAGGGTGGTTTTGAGCATTGGATTGGCTGGGAGCCTGTTTTTCGTGCGCTCTTCGATGGACGCCCCGTGCATGAAGCGGGCGCCATCACCGTCACCGATCGAGACGGCAAAGACCTGGACCTCAGCCGTACTTTCAAACTCGATGACGACCGCGAGGAGATCTCACACTTTCTGCAGCAGGCTGGCTTTCTACACTTAAGCGGCGTCTTTACAGAAGACGAGATGGCCGCCGTGTCTGCAGACCTCGATGCGGCTCTGGCGCGTGCGCGTCCTGACGATGGCGCATCCTGGTGGGCAGGTGATTCGAATGGCGTGGAGCAAGCCGTGCGCATACTGTTCTTCCAAGAGCAATCCGCCGCATTGTCTGAACTGCTCAATGACAATCGACTAGGCTGGCTGGCCAACATTACCGGAGACAATCTCTGCGGCAGCACCGAGGGCGCCGGCTGGTTGGGCGCGGAAGGCCTGATCAAACCATTAGATATCAAGACTGGCCTATCCGACTTGCCCTGGCACAAAGACTGTGGTCAGGGGCGACACTCCTATTACTGCAATGGCCTCACGGTTGGAATCTCTATCACCGGCGCAGATGAACGCAGTGGCGCACTGGGCGTTGTACCCGGCTCCCATCGTGCCAATGTACAAACTTCGGGCAAAGACGACAGTCTCGATTTGCCTTCGGTCAAACTCGTTACGCAAACTGGAGACATCACAGTGCATTGCAGCGATACGCTGCACCGCGCCTACCCGCCCATAGATAGCCCGCGTAAGGTCGTCTACACCGGCTTTCGGCAGCCGCTTATGGAAGGTGATGTAATGGAAGAAGTGTCTGTGGAAAAAGAACGTGCTGCACGGGCAAAGCTTACCAACGTGCGGGATAGGATTGCTGATGCAGAGGCATAAACATAGCCAAAGGCATAGTTAAACGAGCTGGCAGGCAGGAGGGGGAGTAAAGGAGACGCACCCATTTTCACGCTGCAGAAAATAAATGCGCCCCTACAGTCTTAAAAGAAAGAGCTAAGGCAGTGCTGCAATCCACGAGTTATTTTCAAACCACTTCTGACGCAACTTGGTTGTCATACCAACTTTTTCAAGTGTAGAGAGATAGTTGCGCACCAGATTTTCAAACTGCGCATCATTGCTTGCAATAGCGATTCCAAGAGGCTCTACCGACAGCTGTTGCTCAAGCATAGCCAGTCCGGCATTGGGGTTTCTCAATATTGAAAGCTTGCAAGCCGGTACATCTGCGACCATAGCGTCGGCATTGCCTGCCAGCACCATTTGGATACCATCCTCATAGTTGGCAATTGTCTTGAGTGTCGCATTTGGCAGCTGGCGCTGAACAAAACTTTCGCTGGTAGAGTTTTTAAGGGCCACCAGTATTATCTCAGCATCGTTAAGGTCAGTACCTGTTTGGATTTTTTCCTGAGCAGCAGCGCCCAGCACCATCGACTTTCCCGACATCATATAGGGGCCGACAAAGGTAACCAGTTGCGTGCGAGAAGGCGTAATCCCCATCCCCGACATCACCATATCGGCCTTGCCTTTTTTCACAGCTGACAGCAGGTCACCGAAGGGCATTTGAACAATTTCCAGCTCTACCTTCATAGCATTGGCGATGCCCTTGGCAAGATCGACATCAAAGCCGATTACCGACTTATCCCGGCTCACTGCGTTAAAGGGCGGCTGGTCTCCCGACATGGCAACCTTAAGTGTGCCACTTGCTATTACCCGATCCAGTACCGGACTATCGGCCAATGCAGCACTTGAGATGCAAAGAGCCAGTAATCCAGCTAGCGCATATCGGGCCGTTCTAATTCGATTCAACAATTTGAGCATGAAATGATCCTCTTTGGGGCGAAAACCAGGCCTTCTGGTTGTGCGAGACCGTGGTGGAGAGTGAAGAATAGAAGCCATTGTGCGTTATGTCCATGATTGGGAGCGCCATGCTTCATATAAGCTACCTCTAATACAAAAAAGTAGGACATGTAGCAACCGAATAACCAATACGACAATCAATATGACAGCCAATATAACAACACAGGACACTCCTAAAATGGCGTCAGCAAGACTCGCTGGGAAAGAATTGCGAAGTGAGTGAACTCTCCCCATACTCGTCATCCAGATTTGATACCGCAGCAGCCTAGAATAAGGGGCTATCCACATGTCATCGACAGGAGTTAATGAGTGAAGGAAAAAGAACAGACACACTGCGATAAAGTACAACTGGATTATGAGGTTGTTGTCATTGGAGGTGGCTTTTCGGGTATTGGCGCGGGCATCAAGTTAAAGAAAGCAGGCATTCATTCATTCGCCATTCTAGAAAGAGGCGAGGACATTGGCGGCGTTTGGCATTTCAACACCTATCCAGGGATTGCGGTGGATATTTCCTCGTTTACCTACTCTTTTTCCTTTGAACAGAATCCAGATTGGTCGCGCACCTTCGCGCCGGGGCATGAATTGAAAACCTACGCCAATCACTGCGTCGATAAATATGCATTAATTGAGCACTTCAAATTCAACACCAGCGTGACGAAAACCGAATTCGATGAAGGCCAACATGTTTGGACAATCTACCTCAGCGATGGCAAGAAAATCGTTACCCGCCATATCTTTTCTTGTACCGGCCCCTTGTCACAACCAAAGTCGCCCGACATCAAAGGACTGCAGGACTTTAATGGCAAAGTGATGCACCCTGCTCGCTGGGATCATGACTACGAGCTAAAAGACAAGAAGGTCGCAATCATCGGCACGGGGGCAACGTCGGTACAGTTAGTGCCAACCATCGCACCCGACCTAGAGCGATTGGACGTGTACCAGCGCACCCCCATATGGATTTTACCCAAGTCCGACAGACCCATTAGCAAGAAGGAAAGGTTCGCGTTCAGATACATTCCAGGCGCACAATCAGCAGTTCGTATGTTCACCAATATTATGTCGGAGCTCGCTCTAGTGTCCGGCATCATTTACAACAAACAGTTTCCTCAAATCCTTCGTACCGCTGAGAAAATCTGCCGCAAACATTTACACAAACAAATTGAATCTCCACAGCTAAGAGAAAAACTCTCACCCCGTTATGGCTTTGGCTGTAAACGCCCTAGCCTCTCCAATAAGTTTTACCCGGCCTTCAATCGAGATAACGTCGATCTTATTACGGATGGCATCGAAGAAATTACAGAAAATGGCATTGTGACAACGGACGGCACCCACCGAGAAATAGACTGCCTGATCACCGCCACGGGCTATAGAACGATGGAAAAAGGCAATCTGCCGACCTATGAAGTGTATGGTGTCGGTGGTTTGGAACTGGGATGCTTTTGGGAAGAGCAGCGGTATCAGGCCTACGAAGGTATTACCGTTCCCAATTTTCCCAATTACTTTATCATTTCATTTGGGCCACGCAGTGTGACCGGAGCCTCATGGTTTTCGATTATTGAAGCACATACAACCCACGCCATTCGATGCCTTAAAGAAGCAAATCGTCGTCAGTCAACAAGCATTGAAGTCAAACAAACATCTCACGACCGCTACTTTCAGAAAGTTCTAAAACGTGAACAGAACAACGTGATGTTTAACAACGACTGTACCGGCTCCAACAGCTACTACTACGATAAAAATGGAGACGCCGCGTATCTACGACCATCATCTGGCCTAGAAATGTGGTGGAGCTGTAGGCGTTTCCCGTTAAAGGATTATCAATTTAACTAACAGCCTGCCGACTATCGACTACTGAACAGGAGAGACATGAATGTCAGATTTCAACGGGAAAACGGCCATCATTACAGGCGGTGCGTCGGGAATCGGAAAAAGTTTGGCCAAGTTACTAACTGAGCAAGGTGCTCACGTATTGATAGCAGACATCGCGGAAGCCGAGACAGCCGCCCAAGAACTGGGATGTGAGGGCACGCAGTTAGATGTAACAGACAACATCGCCGTAAAGCAGTGCATAGAAGGCTTTGCCGAAGCGCAAGGCCGCCTGGATTATATGTTCAACAACGCTGGAATACTGGTGGTTGGCGATGCCAAGGACATGTCCTATGAAGACTGGGACAACGTAATCAACGTTAATCTTAAGGGTGTTATAAACGGCGTCTATGCTGCTTACCCCATTATGATCGAACAAGGCCACGGGCATATTGTGAATACCGGCTCCCTCGCAGGGCTCTTGCCCTCGCCCACCGCTGTGCCTTACAGCACTTCAAAATTTGGCGTCATAGGACTCACTCAATCTCTGCGCGCGGAAGCAAGACGCTATGGCGTGAAGGTCAGTGCGGTCTGCCCCGGCTTTGTAACCACACCCATGGCTGATACAAGTAAATTTGTGGGCGGGATGGACAGAGAAAAATCGAATGATTCGGTCAAATTAGTAGGCGGCTATATCACATCGGATGAGCTTGCACGAAGAGCACTGGAAGGCATAAGTCGTAACAAGGAGCTTATTGTCATTCCAACAAAGATTCGCCTTCTAGCCAGTTTTTTGCGGCGAATGCCTGAACTGGGGACTATGTTTACCAACCTTATGGCTAGTGGGATGAAACGTCCTTGAGGCTGTGCAGTGAAATGAGGGCCAGGAGACACTTTGAAGCTTGAACTAGTATCGGATTGGAGGGCTGGTCCCGCCCCCACTGCTAGCTCGCATGAAGAACAGCCGTGGTCTGCCCCCTATTCTCTTTCTCCAGCAGCTCCTACAGAAAGGTATCGAAGCACCCCTTTAACCATACTGCCTATAAGGCCTCTGCATTGACAAATCTCCCACCAAAATTATACTCAGCCCATGCTCTGAGAGCTGTCTGATATTGGAGCCATTGCACGAGATCTGATGCCTTTTAAAGTGCCTAATTACAAATATAACGACAGATACACAAAGAGACTGTACCTATGAACCAGCTTGCCAGAATACTCTTTGCGACCTTACTCATTGCCAGCTTTCTCAGTGCCTGTGGCGGCGGCGGAGGTGGCTCTACTGCAGCGGCTGTCGGCAATGAGGTAGGAACACAGAATACTGGCTCGATGATGAGCTTTGAGGCCGATATCCAGCCTATCGTGCAAGCCAAGTGTATCGGTTGTCATAACAGTGGTGACAATCCGCTGGCGCCGTTTTCTCTGGAAGGCATTGAGAATGTAAATTCATTCAAATCAGCAATACACTTTGCTGTGGAATCCAGCACCATGCCACCTGCTGGCACACAACAACTTACTGGCAGTGAACGCGCAAAACTGTTGGCCTGGCTCAACGATGAGCCCTTCGACTATGTTCCCGAAACTCTTCGAATCGCCTTGGTAGAGGCCGAAGCCTGGGATAGACAACCAAAGAATCGCGATGCATTTCCCTCCCACCGTCCCGATGACGTGACCTGCGAATCCGATACGGGTTGGTTCGTGGAGGAAGGAGAAATGGAGGTGCGTACTGAGTTTTGTAACTACCTTTCGATTTCACAAAACAGCTTACTCGACCTGGCCGAGGGCACCGAGCTCGAATTTGCTTTGAGCCACAGCGCTCTGAACTTCAACGCTCCCGCCACCGCCCACTTCGCCATATCTGTAGGTGGCAATGCAATATGGGAAACCACCGTTGATATCCCCAGCGCTAGCGACATTATCAAACCCAGGATAATGTTGCCCTTCGCAGTGAGTCGCGGTGACTCCATTGAGATTCACCTGCACAACCACGGTGATAACACCTGGACGGTTCATTCACTGGAAGCACTTGTTTCCAGCGATGCGGAATTAGATTTCTGCCCCACGTTTGATAGTACCTTCGAAGCTATTCAAGCAACTGTTTTTGAACAAGGCGGCTGTGCAAATTCGCTGTGCCATGGTGATGCTGTGGCGGGCGGCCTGGATTTGACCACGGCCAATGCCTGGGACAATCTGATAGACGTTACTGCTGTAGGCTCTTCTCTCAAACTGGTCAATCCACGCAAACCTGCAACAAGCTACTTGTATCACAAACTATCGGCGAAAACCTTTCCCGGCAGTTACGATATTGCCGGCAGCCCAATGCCTGCCGCTGGGCAAGCCATTTCTCCCGGGCAACTCGAAGCCATTCGACTGTGGATAGAAGCCGGGGCGCCTAAAGAGGGTTCCGTGGGCGATACGCTGGGCCGAGGCGAAGATGAAATCGAAAGACTATTAGGTGTGTGTCTGCCGGAGGCAGAAGCTGTTAATACTGTACCGCTGCCAGCTCCCGCTCCCGATAAGGGCATACAGTTTGTAATGCCTACACAGGATGTACCGGCAGAGTCCGAGCGTGAAATTTGCTTTGCTGTCTATGAAGATTTCCGTGATGTAATTCCTGAGGAATTCCTCAGTGAAGATCGTGAAACATTCTTCACCAGTGGAAGCCAAAAGCGCGAGGATGCCTTTACCCACCACAACCTAATCTACAAATCTCCGGCAAATGTAGACCAGATTCACCACCCCAGCTTTGGCGAATGGACCTGCGGTGGCGGTGAACAAGCCGGGGAGTCCTGTGAGCCTACCGACCTGAACTCCTGCGGAACTGGCAAGTGCCGCGCTCAGATACGAGACAGCATTGCCTGCCGCGGTTATGGCCCTCCAGGTGTCGCCGCGGGACAGGGTGCACTAGGACTAAGTGCAGGAATTCAAAGAGATGGATTTTTTACAGTGTATCCATCCCACGGCATCTTTTACTGGAACTCTCATGCCTTTAACCTCACCAATGAAGACGGCGTTTTGCGCGTATGGAACAACATAGACTTCGCCCAAGACAGGCGCTTCCTGGCACGAGGCCTTAGCAATGGACCCAACATCTTTATTGGCAACGGATCACCGCCCTTTGAGAAGACAACTGTTTGTAGGGATTACACGTTTGACCAAGGCGACGGTCTACTAACGCTGACATCACATACACACAAACGTGGCGAGCGCTTCTTCATGTCTGTTGGCGATGAGGAAATCTACGAAACCTTCACTTATGATGAGCCTCTATATAAAACCTTTGACCCCGCTATGGTGTTCGATAGCGCCGACCCCGCAGAGCGAGTACTGAAGCATTGCGCCACTTACAACAATGGTGTCAACGATGACGGTTCACTCAATATTGAGACGGTAGTACGCCTTTCCAGAAGACCCATTAATGCACGGGACTGCAAACCAGTCGCTTGTGTAGCAGGCAATATTGGTGGCAGCTGTAATGGTACGGATGACAATGCCAGTTGCGACTCGTCACCTGATGCGGGAGACGGTTGGTGCGACGCCTGTGCAATTTCTGGCGCTTTCTCCAGTGACGATGAGATGTTTATCCTCATCGGTGCCAAGCTACCCAATCATGACGCGTTGATTCCACCTACCGAGTAAGCGTGATCTCGAAAAACGGGAGCGAATATTGTCGCTCCCTTTTTTTGCCCGCTTGTTATACAAAGAAAACCAAAGGGAATGGGAAACCCCATCCCGTTACCTCTCTAGGTGCCTCGAACCAAACGCCCGTTCAACTCCCCCGTCGGCTTTCCCTCGCGAAACGCGACCTTGCCCGCCACAAGAGTGGCCGTGTAACCACTGGCTTTCTGAACCAAGCGCCTGCCGCCCGCGGGTAAATCATTCACGACAGAAGGTTCATGCAATGTCAGATTGTCAAAATCGATGATGTTGATATCAGCCTTGAAGCCTGGCTCCAGCAACCCACGATCTGTCATCCCAACCAACTCTGCCGTTT
Organism: Halioglobus sp.; assembly: GCA_047611225.1. Classification (GTDB taxonomy): domain Bacteria; phylum Pseudomonadota; class Gammaproteobacteria; order Pseudomonadales; family Halieaceae; genus Marimicrobium. The sequence continues at coordinate 4,832 of JBLFWP010000040.1, read as the reverse complement.
CTTTGGTTTGCATGCGCACAAGTTTCTCTAAGGGTATCTTATTGCCACGGCTGCGATCTCTTCCCCAGTGCTGAATAAGTGTTGTGGGAAAACTGGCATCGCACAAGGCACCACAGTGGGCACCGCCATCGCTTAAACCAAAAACGGTATGCGGGTGGTTAAGCATTTCCTCCACATAATCCAGATTACCCGGCAGATAGTTGAACAGCGGATGGTAGATAAGTGCCCGGCCCTCTTTCTCCAGCATCAGGTCCAGCACAATCTCCAGTGGATCAATGCCAGCCACTTCTGCCTGTGCCGCAAAGGAATCCTCCGGCGCCGGCTCGTAATTAGCAGGCTCACCCAAGCGAAACATCTTGTGGTAACTGGTAATGATTTCCGTGACAAGCGGAACGCCTATGTCGACAGGTTCTTCCGACAGTAGCTGGGCTCTAAATTGTGGATCTTTCAGGCGCGTAAGCTGTTCTTGCAGGGGCAGATTAGCCACTTCCTGAAAGCTGGGGTGTAGCAGAAAGGGGTTGAGAGTAACCGTGAGCCCCAACAACACCCCAGTGGCTCTGGGCGGAACCTGGCCTCGCATGGGTAAACCCTCTGACTGCGCTTCATCTATGCCTTGCAGCAGTGCTTTCCAGCAATCCGGCCTGGCGTCCTGTTGTTCTACCGTTATAGACATTGGGCGACCGGACGTACGCACCATATTTTTGAACAGGCTGAATTCTGCGTCGAAATCATAGAAGTCCGAGATGCCCTGCAGCACCCCCCTACCCGTCTTCCCCAAAGCTTTGGCAATACCGAGCAACTCGTCTTCATGTGCAGTAATGGTCGGCGTAAGTACGCCGCTGGAGTCCTTGTGCTTCTCTGTTCTGGAGGTACTGAAACCCAGAGCACCGGCCTCTATCGCTTCAGCGACCACAGATGCCATTTCATCAATATCTTTCTCGGTGGCTACCTCGTGGGCGGGGCCGCGATCTCCCATAACATAAGCACGCACGGCACCATGAGGTATCTGGGCACCGACATCGATGGCCAATGGCATTTTTTCCAGCGCGTCCAAGTATTGTGGAAAGCTCTCCCATTCCCAGTTAATACCCTCATGCAGGGCTGAACCGGGAATGTCTTCAACGCCCTCCATCAAACCTATCAACCAGTCACGTTGCTCCGGCCTGCAGGGTGCGAAGCCAACACCACAGTTGCCCGTCACAATCGTCGTGACGCCGTGGTAGGTTGACGGTGTCACGTAGGGGTCCCAGGTAACCTGACCATCATAGTGCGTATGGGCGTCGACAAAGCCCGGCGTTACGATCTGACCAGCGGCATCGATCTCCTCACGCCCTGCTTCGGAGATTTCTCCCACCGCTGCAATTTTATCGCCTGTGACCGCAACATCTGCGTGCCGAGGTGCTTCACCGGAGCCGTCGTATACGAGGCCGTTGCGTATGATCAGATCGTACATGTGCTGCTACCTTTTCCTATTCACTTTGAACCGGGCAACGGCGAATAACGAACGCCTGTTCCGGTATCTTTTGGTACTCAGTCAGATCCTAGTACATAGTTCGTCATTGTCCAAACTTGCACAGCTCCAACGAGGGCTCAGGCTTGTCATTATCGGAGGTAATTCGTGATATGACCCTTAAATCTCTGTAATCAACATACAACCCGCCCTTTAAAACGCGCAATCCGCCCCAAATAAAAGGGAATGGCCAACAACACCTCACTGCGCTACAGCATCGTCATTATTGTATCGTTCGCCGCCCTGCTCTGGGCTCTGAAGACCTTTGAATTTATTCTGGGTGCGGACCTTTACACCCTGGGTGTATATCCGCGAACCCAAAGTGGACTGCCGGGAATCATAACCGCACCTTTTATCCACGGTTCATGGGAGCACCTAATAGGCAATACATTGCCGCTGCTGCTTTTAGGCAGCATGCTGATCTACGGCTATCCCAAATCCCGATACTGGGCTTTGGCGGGTATCTGGCTTTTGTCCGGCACGGGTGTGTGGCTGTTCGCAAGGAGTAGCTATCATTTCGGGGCTAGCGGCCTCACCCACGGCATGTTCTTCTTTTTATTCGTTGGTGGCATTCTTCGTCGCGACAGGCGCTCGGCCGCTCTGCTAATGGTAGCGTTCTATATGTACGGCGGCATGTTGCTGACCATTCTACCGACCGACCCCGGAGTATCCTTCGAATCGCATTTTTTTGGCGCGGCCTGTGGCGCACTTTTTGCCTATACCTTTCGCAACTGGGATCCCAAGCCAATTCGCAAACGCTATGCCTGGGAACGGCGTCCGGAGGAGGATGAAGACACCGAAGAGGATGACCCCGTCATCGGCGACCAATGGAGGGAGCAGCTTGATAGAATTGATGCAGAAAACAAGCCTCGGACTGATTAAAGAGTAGTGCCAAGCTAATTGCATCCGGTCAGTGAGTTTCTGCCCCGTTGGACTCAAGTAACTATCCTGCCCTCTCGCTTAGCGCACTTATCCTGAGATTCTTATAGTGATTTTCAGTACCTCCTGCCGCGGTGAAGATGACTCCCCGCACATGAAACATAATGCTATCGAAAGTAATACTCACTCATACCCACTGAAAACATATTCTCAAAATCACAAAAACCTGGGACCTCTTCCATCATGGCTGCCACTGCCTCGTCTGAGCCAAAGTAGCGTGTATCATCCGTAAAATCTTCCAGCTCTCGAAAGTGCTCCATTACTATCGCTCGGTATGCTGGCGCGTTGGGAGTTAACGGACGTGCGACCGCATTGCGAACGTATGACCACCTCAATGGATGGAGATCAAAAGAACTAGTGGAGTGCACTACCTGCCAGTTATGGTAAAACTCCTCGTCAGATACGTTAGGCGGCTTACCATTGGCACCTACCTGCGTAACACCGGGGCGGCGCTTACCATCCTCCCAGCTAGGATCAAACGGCTGAACGATAGACTCTGTAACCAGATAGCCTGTAATCGAAGTGCTACCCTTTGCTAGTACGGCCTCCAGTGGCGCTCTTTGATCCAGGCTCGCGTGCCAGAAGGAAACCACGGCTGATACAGCTTCGAAGGGACCGATTAAGCGACCGGGCGCCTCCTGGGCTAGCGTCTCGTTGAGATCGGCAACTTGAATCGTAACGCTGTGCGCACCATTGCCTCGAAGATCAGTGACTAGCGCACCCAGCAGCCACGAACTAAAATCTGCCTGCGATTGATCGGGTTTGCGTGTCAGAAAATAGATCATTTTTTCCATAAAATACTCGCCATTCAATTCTGTAATGAGTTGTAGTGAATCAGGTAAGCTGACTCTCCATGCCATTATATCGCCATCATGCCTATACATTTTCGCTGATAAGCTGCGAGCCATTGGTCGAGGGCTCAGGCTCCTTGCCAGGCCAGATAGGAATGCCAGCGCGATAGAAATCGAGCCGCAGTTACGGGTCACCCGCAAAACTCATAGAGCCTGACCCGAATGGCACTTACTTAAGCCTAGTATCGGCACCGAGGCCTTTGAGTCTTTATGGCCCGACGGGACCGTGCGAGGCAGGACGCCGAGCCCGAGCCCCCATGGATGGGTTCACGGCGTGTCCCGACGGGCCATAAAGACTCAAAGGCCGGAGTTTACGCTTAAGTATGTGCCATTCGAGTCTGCCCGCTTGATTCCACGTTGCTCAAGGAAAATAGAACCTGACTATTTAGAGGACACAGTCCTTATCAAAGAAAATCCTCACGCCGCTAATTTTTCCATCTTCCGCGAAAGTAAAGTTATGTACGATATTCAGGATCGCCGGCTCCTGCCCTGCTACACCTATTGAAGAGGTTGTTAGCGATATTGCCTCATCACCGGTAATAATGATTTGCTTGCTCCTCATCTCAATGCTGATACCAAGATCAAACGGAAAGTTAAAGAACTGGATCAGCGCGTCTTTGTCTGTGATGGGCTCGGCACCTACCGGGTCCTCTAAACTAAAATCGTCCGCAAACAAGTCAGCGCGCAGCACAGCATCTTCCGAGCTCTTCAGTGGATAGGAATTGAAGTACGCCGCGATAGACGAAGCGATACTTTGCCGCGGTGCGGACCACGGGACAGAGTCAATTTGTGCATGAACCAGTTCTTTCGACATTCCTCTGTGTTCCTACGAATTATTGTGAAAACATATTTTTTAGGACAGCGTGCTTTTCATCCAATGGCTCAACACACTCAAACAAGCGCTTGTAACCTGTGTGCGCTATCTTCCACTCACCGCGAACTTTTTCGTAGCGATCTTCATAGATTCCCGTACCGTACAATCGAGTCGCTGCATCCAGTATGAGAACCGTATCCTCCAGATACCAGGTTCCCCTCGCAGTATTTTCGTCGAGAATCTCAATCTCCGGATGATGGCCATGATGAAGTGTCAGCATCCGTTCACCGGACAGTTTTTCCTTCATAAATGACACAATCTCCTCCCGGTTTTCGAAACTAACATCGCCATCGCTATATAGGCCGACGCAGCTCTCTGTCATGGTCGACTCAAACACGGCCCAGTCATTGGTATCCAAACCACGAAAGTAGCGATATTTGAGTTCACGGATATTCTCTTTCTCGACCAATTGTTCTATTTGACTGAGCATCTATTCCCACCTCACACAAATTGCCTAAATATTCTTCAAAAAAAACCTGCCAGCCTGCTGTTGGTTTCGTTCGTTTTCTCTAATGCGCTTCAAAAGTTCCGGCTAATCAAACTTGGCGATAATGTCTCTGGAGAACTGCCGTATTCCATCAATCTTCTGCTCCAGCGAAGCGTTTTCACCGTGGTAGAAAAACCAGGGCATCGTGAGCAGGTGTGTCACACCACCTTC
>JBLFWP010000039.1:0-31119 GCA_047611225.1 Halioglobus sp. | reverse complement strand
TCCAACACAGAGAACGATATGTATAACCCCGATGGGGAGCCGATGTCTGAGAGCACTCGGTTGCCATTGGAGGAAGAGAGCTTCGATGTTATTTGCATGTTCTCAGTATTCACTCATATAGCCCCCCATGATTACGTTGAGATGTTGCGATTGCTGCGGCGCTATATAAAGCCCGATGGCCGAATATTCTTTAGTCTTTTCATTAATGAAGCGACCGAGGGGGGGCATGGCTTTGTGGACAAGATGTCCGCAGGAATAGCCCCGTCTCTCTCGGAAGATGATTTGAAAGTCGGCCTTAAGGGCCCTGCTGATTTTCTTGATTGGTATCCGGAGCGTCCACTTTGGCGTGCGGTGTACTCACGGGAAAAGGCAATCAATCTTATTGCAGATACGGGGTGGGAAATCGAGTCGCTGAATGATCCATTGGTAGATATTCAGCACTATATGATTTGCAAACCCATTTGAAATTTTATTGTGTGCAGCTCGTATGACTCATATATTATCGCTTTATAGAAAGGCCCATCCGTTGCAGGTGCTTATGGCGGTCAGCTGGTGTATTTTTTCCTGCGTTACGCTTGCCGCTGACACTCGCCCCAACTTCTTGTTAATCACCGTCGACGATATGAATACCGACTCCGTAGGTGTGTATGGTGCCAGCGTGCCAGAGACCACACCCCATATCGATCAACTCGCCGATGCAGGTCTGCGATTTAATCGAGCGCATGTACAAATTGCAAATTGTACGCCCTCTCGGAATGTGATGTGGTCAGGCCGCTATCCGCACACCAACAAGGTTGAGGGTTTTTATCAGGTTGGAAAGCCGGGCTACAAAACCCTGTCGGATTTTATGCAGGAAGCGGGGTATTTCACGGCTATTCGTCACAAGGTACATAGCTCTACGCCATATCACCCCTATAACTGGGATTTAATACTTGATGTTGATCCCGCGGGTGTGAAGCTCGATAGATATGACCCTAGGTCCTACGGTGTTTCCACGCAACGGACTATAGAGTCAGCTAAGGCCGCAGGTAAACCCTTCTCGCTAACGATTAACATTGCCGATGCGCATTCACCTTTCTACGGTCTCGACAAAGAATACAAGGTGGTGGAAGACTCGAATACTCCCTCGCGTATCTACAGTGCAGATGAAGTATTTGTTCCCGGATACCTTGTAGATGACCCCATCATTCGCGAAGAGTTATCGCATTACTATTCTTCAGTGCGACGCGCAGACGACGCAGTAGGCTACATTCTGGATACACTGCAAAAATCCGGCGAGGCGGATAATACAGTGGTGATGTTTATTTCCGATCACGGCATGGCATTCCCATTTGCTAAAACCCAGCTCTATCATCACAGCACATGGACGCCGCTAATCTTTCGCTGGCCCGAATCTATCAAAGCAGGTGCTGTAGATGGCGAGCACATGGTATCCGCAGTGGATATCCTGCCAACATTGCTTGAGATAGCGGGCGCTACGACACCAGCTGGCATTGAGGGGCGGTCATTCCTGCCTTTGCTAAAGGGGCATGCTCAGTCAGATCGCGATAAGGTATTCAAGGAATACCACGAGAACTCCAGCGGGAGTCGCAGCCCTATGCGTGCCGTGCAAAGCTCAAAATATTTGTATATCTTTAATCCGTGGTCAGATGGGAGCAGGAAGATGGACTCCGCCACATTTGCTACCAATACTTTCAGCCGAATGATGGAACTGTCTGGGGGAGATAAGGAACTCGCGCAACGAATGAATTTGTTGCGGTATAGAGTCCCCGAAGAATTCTACGATGTGCGCAAGGACCCGAATTGCCTCGTCAATCTAATAGCGGATCCCGCGTATCAAAAGGACATTGAAAGTTTGCAAGAATCATTACGGCAGCACTTGGAGAAAACGAGCGACACCGCACTGATTCCATTTGTTAATCGTACAGATAAGACAGCCATTGTCGCGTATATGAATGAGCAGGATTTGTCCCTTCAGCGGCGTCGCGGATGGATACAGGCAATTGCAAAAGGAATGAAAAGTAAATCAAGTTCATCGAACAGCGAGCCAAAGAAGACAGTCGACTAACTGTCAGGCGCCCTGGCGTAATGTCTGGGTTTCAGGGCGAAACGGCCAAATTGTTAAAAGCAATTTGCTAACGTACAATTATTCAGAGTGTGACGGCATACGATTGCACTCCCCAGACTGACCAGTAGGTACGGAGACTACGATCAATCGGGAAAATAACAAAACACCGGGAAGTTACTCCTTCGAAAATGGATTTAATGTGATATGAAATACGTGGTAGTAGTGGCCCTTTGTGTGCTGCTCAATGGGCAATTATTCGCAGCTGAACGCCCAAACATAATCTTGTTCATGACTGATGACCAAAGTCCTTTTACCTGGGACTATGTCGGCTGGGAGTCTGCAAAGGCTTTTGGTTTTAACGGAGAGAGCTCGGTTCATACTCCGGAAATTGATCGTATTGCCCGCGAAGGGATGATTTTTGACAGAGCGTATGTTTCAAGCTCTGTTTGTTCTCCTAGTCGTTATAGCGCGTTAAGTGGTCGCTATGCCGGACGCAGTACAGGTGAATTTTTTTTACAGGAACACCCGAAAGGTCGCATGACTCGCGTTGAAAATAATACGGAGTTGGAGTATGACAGGCCGAACGTGGCGACAGTGCTGCAAGCAAACGGGTATCGCACTGGCTTCGTAGGCAAGTCACACCTCATTGAGCACAAGGCTGCCAGGCAATGGAAAGGGTCTATGGATGCTCTAAAAGTCTACGATGAGAGGGGTGACCCTCGAGCCCCGGAAGTTGCCGATGCCCTGCGCCATAATTTTAACCACTGGAAAGAGAAGGTTGCTAGTCAAGGCTTCGATTATGTAGACGGGGTTTACGTCGCAAATCTCCAAGAGCTGAATAACGAAGAATTGAATGTGCACAATGTGGAATGGACAACGCGTGCAGCGCTGAACTTTGTTAAATCATCCGACGACACCCCCTTTTTCCTGTACTACGCCACCACTGTTCCCCATGGTCCCTCACCTTGGATAGAGCGTCCCTATCCTATTACGGGTCGGGTCGACTCCATAAAGAGGCGTATTAGTTGGTACGCGCTGCAGCTAGACAATCTTGTTAGGGAAATCGACGTAGTTGAAGAAAAAGGGGGTGGACGAATTTCCGAACTGGGTTTGAGCCAACAATGGGCTGACCTCGTTCAATATTGGCGGAGTGTTCTGCTGCCTAAACTGCGCCGCGACCAATACTACCCTTTTGGCTTGCATGCCGACCCAAAAATGACGGGGGAGGGGTATGCGGACTATGACTATTCCTTTGCCCCTAGTCGGGAGGACATTCTAATTGAGGCGATAAAAAACGGCGCCGACCCAAGAGATGCCTGGCTAACATGGATCGACTATTCCATAGGCGCGCTTCGTAAAGAACTGGTAGAACAAGGTAAGTGGGACAACACGCTCATTATTGTCACATCGGATCATGGCGCCTGGCGCCATGGTAAGACAACCCTGTACGAGGCAGGGGTGCGGGTACCTTTAGCCATGCGTTGGCCGCAAAAAATCAAAGGAGGCTCACGCTATGGAGATCTGGTACAGAATATCGACTTTGCTCCTACCATTTTAGAGGCTGCAGGCATAAGTACACCTGCGGAAATGGAAGCCGATGGAGTCAGTATGATGGAGGTGCTAGAGGGCTCTGAGGAACCCATTCACGATTACCTTTTTGCGGAACTGGGTTTCTCACGCGCTGTACTGACAAAAGATTGGAAGTACATAGCAGTGCGCCACTCGAAAGTGGTGCGAAAGCAAATACGGGCGGGAAAGAAGTTTAGTGGCTATGAGGGTCGCATGCTGGACCAGCCCTATCTCACGCGCAACAGACACCTTGGCTATTTTGCCTCACTTCACAATGAACATTATTACGAGGCCGATCAGCTCTTCAATATTATCGATGACCCTAAAGAGGAGCAGAACATTGTTTCCCAGCAGCCTGAGAGGGTGAAGCAGATGCAGGGTCTTCTTAGCGATACGCTGAGGAGCTTCCCCGATAGGCCATTCGGGGAGTTCACCAAAAATTAGTGTGTTCAGGGGACAGACAGGGGGGAATAGAGGACACAGTTAGATTTAAACTTCCCAGGGTGGTGGTTCAGAATGAAAACCTGATCTGCCTCCAGTCTTTAAACGAGGGAAATACCCCGTGCCATGATCTCATCGATTCATAATATAGATAGGTAAAAAACCTCTACTGCTGTATGATCCCGCGCAACTTGCAAGGGGTCATGTACTTGCCTCCTTATGTTACTGCCTTCCCCGCAGTACTTTGTTCTGAAGTTTTTCGGCTCCGGCCTTTTTCTGCACTGCTCGCGCTTGTTGTCCGGCCGATACATAGTCATCTTCAAATACGATCCTGTCTAGTTCATTCAGGAGTTCGCCCTTTTTTCGCTATTCTAGAAGCGAAAGTCATAATTTAAAGACTCACGGCAATGTGCAGCTTGGCGCGTACTACGCGTACCAGAGCTGCGCTTCAAACTCTGTTTGATTGAAGTGTAGGACGGATGAACCGACGCCGCCGTATCGGTTCGATTTAGGTTAATAGCTTCTTTTTTTTTGGGATCAATATGACTACACACAATGCTGAGTCTCAGCCGGTACAGCCTACGATTCTTTCCTACGTAAAAGATCTACCGAACTTGTGCTCACTTGCAGGTTTGGCCTGCACCTTATTGGCGATCTATCTCAGTATTGTAGGAGTTTATTACGCTGCTATGATTGGCATGATTTGGGCTGTTGCTTTTGACTGGGCAGACGGGCTCATTGCGCGAGGAATGGAAGGGCGTACTGGGGATGACCGAGCTTTTGGTGGGCAACTTGATGTCTTAATAGACATTGTAAGTTATGGGGTGGCGCCAGCCGTTCTTCTTTTGAGTTATGGGAATTTTGATCCTATCTTTCTGGTGGGTGCTTTTATTGTTCTTGCTGCCAGTGCACTCCGGCTGAGCTTTTTCAGTACATTCGGTCTAACTGGTGGCGCAAAATACACAGGCCTGGCCCTGGATAACAACAATATTTTTCTCGTCTTTATTTTTGTATTTGAAAGTGCGTTCAACCAAGGCACTTTTTCCGTGATTCTTTATGTCAGCTGTCTGGTTCTTGCTGCGTTGAATGTTTCCCAAATCAAGACACCTAAACTTTCGGGCAATCCACTGTGTGTCTATGTTCTCGCTGTTTATACGCTAGGAATGACTGGAATTTATAGTTGGAAGCTTATGTGAAAAGTATCTAGTCAGGCGGGAAACATTGACAAAATCATTTTGATTGAGGAGTTAGGTAGGACGATGATGGTATATACGGTGGGAACTTTTGATTTATTGCACGTGGGTCACATTGCGTTGCTACGCTACTGTAGAACACTAGGCCATGTTGTGGCGGTTGGCGTTGCCTCTGATGACGTGGTGAATTCGTATAAGCCTAACGTGCCTGTAATTCCCTTGGACCAGCGTATGGAAATGCTCAAAGCGTTACGTTGCGTCGACATCGTCCGGCCTTATCATGAACTCGAATACGTTTCTGCATGTATGGAATTGAATGTCGATATTTTTGTGGTGGGGGAAGATTGGGGAAACAAACGCCACAACACCGAAGTGGAATCTTACTTAAAGTCTGGTGGGAAAAAAATTGCGCAAGTTCCTTATAATTCTCGAACATCCTCAACTCGAATCAAACAGGATGTAATGGCTCAACCTTACCGCTACGAGAATCTAGAGCCGGCTGTCGCTTGAGGTATAAGAATTGGCGACGGAATAATTGTTTCGCAATTTAACTCAATTGAAAGCCCCATAAAATGGAATCGCCCACGCTGTTCCGCCATATCAACTAGTAAGTGATGTCTCTCGCGCAAGCCAGCTTACATTGCTAATCAGATTGGTCGTGCGGGAGCCCCTGTTTTGAGTGCGGCTCTTAGTGCGAGTCCTTCTCCCGATCCGCCACCATCAAGATCATTTTCGGTGCTACCAGTAGAGATACCCGATGCACCTCTTGTGTCCACATCAGGCGGCGTGACTCCGTCCAACTCTTGGTAGTGTTTACTGCGGTATCTGTCTGCGGCTGCCCAAACTGCTCCAGCAATTGCGTCAAAACGGGAGCTTGATCGCCAGCAAAATAGAGTGCGATCGAATTGAGAGGGGTATCTTCAGCTGGCCCGGCAAATTCAACGCTAACAACCGGCTGGCCGGCCAGATCAAAGCTGGATTTCGGCAGACCTTCTTGTTCGCAGTTGGCGCCTGGTGCTGTTTCCTCACAGTCGGAAAAATAGCATAGGCTGCGAAGCCCACCGGCTCTGCGCCTCGGTGTTGCCGCGGTGCAGTTGCCGCCCAGTGCCTGAGCGTGGGAGATGGCGTCGGCAAAGGTCATCTGCGTATTCAGGCCGCTTACATCGAAGTCTGGCTCAGACATGGCGAGCAACGGTGAGAGCAGGAGGATGATACAGGGGGCTAGTCGTCTAAAGTCCATTTGAGTCTCTACTGGGTACTTTGCTTTGTGTGCGGGGCTCGGTGCCTGTAGCGAATACATTGTGCGGCTACAGGCCTAGTTTGACGCAAGCATATAACAGGTGGGTGAAACCACAAACAGGGTGTAGCCAATCGGCAGATTGGGGTTCAAAAGCTACCCCGTACGGTAAAGCTGATGCGAAAGTGACAGCTTTTTTTACACTTGTGGTGACAGCGGAATAGCCTGGTTTTATTACTTCAAATAAATCAATACCTTAAGATTATTGGAGCGAAAATTGCACAGCTATTCTCGATGCTATTAGGCATCTAAAAAACAGCAGGGCGTGCTGTAGCACCTCGTTCAAGAGGTCCAAAAAATACGCAGCGAGGCAGGGGCATAATTATTTGTACCTCACTGTGACGCGAGACTTGCTTCAGAGACTAATGTATTGAAGCCGCAGAACTTCTGGGCTAACTTCCATGGATTCGAATTTTGCCGTCATCATAGGGAAATGAGACGCCTTGGTACGACAAATCAGAATTAGGCAAATAGTAAGCAGTAGCAAGATAAAGCTAACAAAGGTGAAAGCTATGTTGAAGTTGAAAAAGTCTGCGCGTCTTCCCGGTGGCATGTTTGCATGCATGGCCCTAGTAATGGCGCTCTTTGCAGTTGCCGTCCCTGCTACTGCACAACCCTCTTTTATAACATTTGAAAGTGGCCATGTTCGCCCGATGGCGATGACACCGAACGGCAAATGGCTGGTTGCGGTGAACACACCCGACAACAGTCTGGAAGTTTTCCGAGTTGCCGACGGCCAATTGCTCCATACAGAAACTATACCTGTTGGTATGGAGCCAGTGTCTGTGGCTGTGCGCAATAACATAGAAGTTTGGGTGGTAAACCATCTTTCAGACAGCGTCAGCATCATCAACCTCCAAAGTAGTCCCTCAGTCGTGGAGCGCACGCTTATAGTAGGGGATGAACCGCGAGATATCGTCTTCGCCGGCACCGGCTTCGACCGCGCTTTCATTACCACCGCACACCGCGGGCAACACCTGGTGGACGCTTCCATTGCCGCCGTCCCTGGATCGGGCGATCCGCAGCTAACGACTCCCAGTATTGGCCGAGCCGATGTTTGGGTATTTGATGCAGCCAACCTGGGCGATACGGTAGGTGGTACGCCCCAAGAAATTCTGAGCTTCTTCGCCGACACCCCACGCGGTCTTGCGGTCACAGACGATGGTGCCACTGTTTATGTTGGCGCGCATATGTCGGGCAACCAGACGACCACGATCAACGAATTAACTGTTCCAGACGGCTTTGGCCCTCTGGGCGTGCCTGGCCCCGATCAAAACTGCTGGCAAAATAATACCAACCCGGCCTGTGAAGAGAATGAGGATGCACCTGAAACTGGCGCTATCGTAAAGTTTAACGGCACAGATTGGGTGGCCTCGTCAGGCGCAGTTGCCACCAGCGTGGTCAATTTTAACCTGCCAGATCACGACGTATTTTCCATTGACGCCAATACTTTGGCATCGGGCTCCGTCGTAGAGTACGACCATGTGGGCACCATTTTGTTTAACCTGGTAGTGAACCCGAGTACCGGGAAAGTGTACGTCACCAATACAGAGCTGCCCAACCACATCGATTTCGAAGGCCCCGGCATACACGGTGGCAGTACGGTACAAGGTCGCTTGTCGGAATCACGCATCACCGTTCTGAACCCTGCCAATGGCGATGTTGATCCTCAGCACTTGAACCAACACATCGACTACAGCGCTTTGCACACCGATGTCGGCGCCAGCCACGCCGCTATTAACGCGCAAAAAGCGCATAGTTTGGCAACGCCACTACAGCCGGTGATTTCCAGCGATGGTTCTACGCTGTACGTGGCAGCCTATGGTTCATCACGCATTGGTGTATTCGATACTGCTGACATTGAAGATGCAAACTTTGAAGCTAATTTTGATCCCACAGCAGAGAGTGTCAATTATATTTCTACCAGCGGCGGCCCCAGTGGCATGGTGCTGGACGAAGCGAATAACCAGCTCTACGTAATGACGCGTTTTGGCAACCAGGTAGAAGTTATCGACCTGGGCACTAACAACACCGTGGGAACACATCCTCTGCATAATCCCGAGCCCCAATCTGTCGTCGACGGTAGGTCTTTCCTGTATGACGCCAATGCGACATCGGGAAATGGTGAGGCATCCTGTTCCAGCTGTCATATCTTCGGAGACCTGGATCAGCTGGCATGGAACCTCGGAAACCCCGACGATCATGTCACTATCAACACGCAGCCAACGCCAGTTCCTCTTCCCCGGAGTACCGAGTTTCACCCTATGAAGGGCCCCATGACGACGCAGACCCTGCGCGGTATGGGAACGCACGGTGGCTTGCATTGGAGGGGTGACAGAGTTGATGGTTTCTTCGGCACTGACCCTTGTGCGGAGCCAACCGGAGCGCCCTGTTCTGAGGATTCTTCCTTCCGTAATTTTATCGTTGCGTTTGAAGGCCTGGTGGGAATGGAAGGCACAATAACCAACGGCGAAATGCAGCAGTTTGCCGACTTCGCTCTGCAAATAATGTTGCCACCCAGCCCAGTTCGGGCTCTGGATAACAGCCTGACGCCCGATGCAGCCCTTGGTCGCACTCTTTTCTTTGGTGGTGCAACAGACACGGTGGCAAACTGTAATGGTTGTCATGAGCTTGATGAGGGCAACGGCTTCTTTGGCACCGGTGGTGAGCAGAGCTTTGAGAACGAACCGCAGCATTTCAAGATCCCACACATGCGCAATATCTATCACAAGATTGGTATGTTCGGTAACTCCGAAGGCACGACCCACATGGGCGATCAGGTTCGCGGCTTCGGCTTCCTGCACGATGGCTCAATAGATACCATCTTCAGCTTCCTTTCTGCGCCGGTGTTTGGCATAAACAACACTCAACGCGACCGGCTGGAGTCTTTTTCCCTTCAATTCCCTACCGATCTGGCTCCCATCGTTGGGCAACAGGTAACACTGAGTGCCAGTAACTTAGCAGCTGTAAACCCGCGTATTAATTTGTTGATTCTACGTTCCAATAGCAGCTTCGACTCTCTCATTTTGGGTGGGACCACAACAGAGTGTGACTTGATTGTGAAAGGCACCCAGGGTGGTGATGAGCGTGGTTGGTTGCGTGAGGCGAGCGGGCAGTTCCGCTCTGATATCAATACGTTGATCTCGGATAATGATTTACGCGCCCTGATCAACACTGAGGGTCCGCTGACATACACTTGCGTTCCACCAGGCTCGGGAAATCGCGCCGGTATCAACCGGGACGAAGATGGTTTCTTCGACGGTTTGGATAACTGCCCAGCTGTTGCCAACAATAGCCAGGGCGATGTCGACCTTGATGGCATAGGCGATGCTTGTGACAACGTGGTAGGTGTAGATACCGATATCGATGGCATAGAAGACAGCGTGGACAACTGCCCAACGGTGCCCAACCCGTTGCAGATCGATACCGATATGAACGGTACTGGTGATGCCTGTCAATTACCGCCAGGCTGCTAGTAAGGTTTGCGGTCTGCGCGCGTTGGATTGCGCGTAGTCTTGCACACGCAAAGGGTTTGAATGAATAGGGCTTTTAGCCCTATTTTTTTGTCTTACTGATTCTGATTGGGTCGTGGGGGATGGGTTTCGATCGAGTACCCTTTAGTGTCCGCAGTCGGGCCATGTGTGCACGCTAGTCATATACCACCATCGACATACAAACACTGGCCGGTGATCCAGCTGGCAGCTGGCGAAGCCATAAACACCACGGCAGCGCCAATATCTTCCGGCACACCAATGCGCCCTAGAGGCACACCCATGGCGCCTGCCTCTGGTGTAACTTGCTCTTCACTGAGACCTGAGGACTCGTAAAAATTCTGCGTTGAGACTGGCCCGGGTGCCACCGCATTCACGCGTATGTTGGGCGCGAGCTCTGCTGCAAGGGATTGTGTGAGGCTATTGGTTGCGGCTTTGGATGCAGCATAGGGTGCGTTTTTCTTTTGCGGGCCGATGGCTGTGCGAGACGATATATTGATAATGGTGCTGCCGGCTGCCATTATTTTGGCGGCCGCGGTAGCGCCTAGGTATACAGCTTTCAGGTTTAGGTCGATCTGTGCATCCCAGCGATCTTCGGGGGTTCGGGTGAGGTAGCGGGGTGTGGCATCCGGCAGGCCGCCGGCATTGTTTACCCAGATTGTCGGTGACCCCATTTCGTCTATGCAGCGCTGTGCCAGTGCTTCAATCTGCGCGGCGCTGGTGACATCGGTCACAATGCCCAGGCCTCGCTGTCCCCGCGCTTCGATTTCAGCGACTACCGATTGCAAATCCGATGCTGTACGCGATGCCACCACAACGTCGGCACCTGCTTCGGCCAGACAAAGTGCAATGCCTCTGCCAATGCCTTTCCCTCCTCCAGTGACAACAGCTATTTGATTATCCAATCGAAAAGAAGAAAGAGAGCTCATGGTGCTTACCTTGGTTGGTTTATGAGGAGGGGCTGGGGTAGCTGCGCGCGCTACTCAACTATCAGCACAGATTTTGAAGTGGCCTCGCAGGCCAGCTTCCATAACAGTCTTCCACTTTATACTTGCGGCCCTTCACAGCATAGGGTGCCGGTAGCCAAAGTTCGCAGGAGAGGCGCTGCTTGATGACGAGGCATTTCATTTCGCGGCTCGTGAAAAGGACTAGCACCCCATAAAGCCCGAATCTATCCACTTTCTGCTGCTAATCAGGCAGTACCCGCAGCGACTCTTGCCGCCCGATACTGGCGATTTTGAATGCCGGTAGAGCCGTTATTGAAACGCCAGGAATCCGAGCTGAATATCCGTAATTGCCAGACTTGCTGATATCGGACAAATTCAATAAAATGTCCGATAGGGTGAGCATGCAAGCCGCCCTCTAACTCGAGTATTGCATGGTATGAGCAAACAGACAGTAGACTTAGGTAGCCAGAGTTCCGCTGGCAATCACTACGATTGCATCATCATTGGTGCCGGCCACAACGGCCTTGCCACCGGCCTCGTGCTGGCGCGCAATGGGCGCAAAGTCCTGATATTGGAAAAGAACAACTATGTAGGTGGCATGGGCGGCACGCGGGAAATACTCAAGGGCTGTCGCAACGAAGTAGGCGCCAGCTGCCTGTTTCCCCTGTCTGCAGAGATCAAGCGCTACTTTGATTTTGAGTCACACGGCGTTGAATTGATTCCCTTACCTGTGATGGCGGTAAACCTGACCGGAGCTACAGGGCGGCCACTGATCTTTTTCAAGAATCCGCTAAAACTGTCTTTCAATATCATGCGCAGTTTTGGTCCTGGAGCGATGCTGGGTTTTATCCGGCTGATGAAATTTTGCCAGTACCCTGCGCGGGTTCTCGATCGCTTCACGGCGCGCAAGGCACCACGCAAGCTGGAAGAACTGATCGCCGAAGCCGAAACCCAGGAACAAAGGGATCACCTGGAGCTGGCTTTCAAAGGCTCCGCCATGGATATCATCAATAAATTCTTTCCCGACCCGGTAAAGCACAAAGAGCTGCGCGCCAGCATGGCCTTCGCTGCAGTGCAGGCGACCTATAAGGGGCCTTATACGCCTGGCTCCGGTCTGTGCCTGATTTATACCATGGCCCAGGAAGGGTCAGAGGGGCTGATGCAAAGGGTCAAGGGCGGAATTGGCAGTCTTTCAGAATGCCTGGTACGTCAAATCGAGGCCGAAGATGGCGAGGTCAGACTCAAACAGTCGGTCAATCAAATTGTGGTTGAAAACGATAGAGCAGTGGCCGTGGAACTGAAGAACGGGGAACGACTGTACGCCAATACCATCGTTTCCAATCTCGATAAGCAGGCTACTTTCAATGGACTGTTGGCGGAGCACACGCTTGCGGATGAGGAACAGCAGAAGGTCGATGCCTTTACCCACCAGGGTGCGTTCGTGCACATGCTGTTCAAATTGAAAGGCCTGCCCACTTACTCAGCGCACCTGGATAAACTGAATAAAATACCCGGCGCGCGTTTTGGCGGTGCCATGGTCTGGGAGCCCGATCAGTTGCAGGAAAGTTACGAAGCTTGCCTGCGCGGAGAACTGCCAGAGAAAGTGCCGTTGGCATTCCAGATTCCTACTGTCGTGGACCCTAGCCTCGCCCCGCCAGGGTTTCATATCGCCACCGCCTACGGCTTCTATTTCCCCTGTGAGGCGGAAAAATCACGGCGCGGTAAACTGCGCGACCAGATGGCGGAAAAACTGATCGACCATATCTCCCTGCACCTGCCGGATTTTCGCGAACTGATCGTCGACCAGGCAATTTTTTCTGCAGATCATTTTGCCAGTATGCAGGGCGTAACTAATGGCGATTGGACCCATGGCCTGCTACACCCGGACCAGATGATAGGCGACCGCTGTCTGGTCGAGGGCACCGGGCATACTACACCCATCGCCAATCTCTACCTTTGCGGCGCGTCCTGCCATCCTGGACCTGGTGTCACTTTCCTGCCTGGTTATAACTGTGCGCATGAGATCATGGCCGCTGCGATTGCGGTCGATTCTGAGCGGGACGCTACTGCAGCAGAACCGGCACCAGCAGCACGTGCAGCGTAGCGCGTAACTGTTTGTCGCTTTTGACCCAATTGCTGGGCAAGGTGAGAAAAGACAGCAATAACCGGTAAACCCACTCAACAAGGATTTCGGGCCGCACCGCTCCCTGCAGTAGCCCGGCGGCCTGTGCGGGCCTGATCACATGGTCCATCAATTCCTCACCGAAGCTTACGATTGCGTCGGAACTCCAGATCACGCGCCGTGCGCGGCTGTCCTCGTCGGAAGCAAACACGGTGCGCAGTAGCGGGCTGCGGGGAATTTCCTTGATGGCGAGGATAAACCCTTCAACCAGTTGGTCTTTGGGGTTCGGATATTTCGCCAGGCGTATACGAATGCGTGTATTTAATTCCACCATCTCAATCCTGACGACGGCTACCAGCAAATCGTCGCGGCTTTTAAAATAGCGATACAGGGTGGAACGTGCGATCCCCGCATTCGCAGCCACCTCTTTCATTCCTGTGGCGTCGATACCGTTGTCGAGATAGCACTGGCGGGCGGCGGTGAGTATGGTGATTACCGGGTCTGGTTTGGGGTCTGTCATTCGATGTTTGTCGCTGCACTCTCATTGCAAAATAGCTGCCCGTGGGGCAAGCCGGAAGTGAGACATTCTCGACCATATGACCGATAGGGTAAAGAGAATGAGAGTAAGGGTTTTAGTTATCCCCTGGTCAGGGCAGATCGTAGTTGAGATCGTAGTTGAGATATGAGGTGAGTGTCTTTGAAGAATAAGGAGACGCAGTTATTTTTTGGTATTTGAGTGCCTGTACAATTAGTGCGACTCCAGCTCCTCTGAATTGAGAGCCTGCCACGAATGAGTGCGGGGCATCTACTAACAGTAAATACCCCCCCCCACACCACTAACCCAATCCGCGCAGCACCTTGAGATCACTCTGTACAAGATCCTCGAATGTATGCCGATCTAGCGTATGGATAAATGCATTGCTGGCCTCGGCCAATAGCCTGCAGCTTGCAACCGGGCAGCAATACGCATTGCAACTCACTACAATTGATTGGCCTGAGTGTGGGCTGCATGGCGCGCACTACCTCACCCACATTTATCTTCGTCGGTGCTTTGCCCAGACGAATGCCGCCGCCTCTCCCACGATGAGATTCGAGATAACCCAGATTGGCCAATTTGTTCACTACCTTGGATAGGTGATTGCTGGAGATATCAAACACAGTGCATATTTGCCGTATTTGCCGTATTTGCCGTATTTGCCGTATTTGCACCAGATCGTCTTTGGGTTGAGCAGCGAGATAAAGCAGGGTCCGAAAAGCAAAGTCAGTCTGTCGAGTTAGCTGTGTTTTTGGCAATTCCGAGTGGGCAAGCGTTAAACAGGTATTTAATTTAGCTCTCTAATAAGATGCATTACAAATACATCTTTAATCTAAAAAGGACTCAAACAAGGAGGCCCAATGAGTACTTTGTATGAATGTTTAGGTGGAGAAGATGCGGTTGATGCCGCTGTAGATATCTTTTATGACAAGGTTATAGCGAATGAGCGCATCAATGGTTTTTTCCTGGATATGGATATGGTGGCCCAGGCCGACAAGCAAAAGAAGTTTCTCACCATGGCATTCGGTGGACCCAATGATTACAGCGGTAAGGATATACGCAACGCACACGCACATCTTGGGGTAACTGAAGAACACTTCAATGCGGTAGTGGAAAACCTGGCAAACATTCTGAAGGAATTGGGTGCAAGCGATGCCGATATTGGAGAAGTTGCAGCTGTTGCTGATAGCGTAAAAGCGGACGTGCTCAATTTGTGAAACCAGCGGGCCGGGTGTGTACCGGCCCTGGTTTTCAGTCAGCAACCTGCTCACCGCGCATAAATCGCAGTATGAGCTGGGCGAGTTCGTCCCCTGCATCTTCTTGAACAAAATGCCCGGCATTGGCGATGGTGACATTCTGCGCGGTTGGGACTCTGTTCAGAAACTCCTGTTCACCGCCTGCGGTAATCGGATCTGAATCGGTAAAGGCAACCAGAAATGGTTTGTCCCAGGCTTCAAAAACTTTCCAGGCCTCTTCATTTTCCTGCAGTTGTGACGGCACCAGATAGGGCATGGCGTGAACAGCGGCCTTGTAGCGCTTGTCGGGGAAGGGCGCCTCATAGGCTTTCTTTATACCGTCACCGGCCCCCATAAACATCATTAGATCTCCCACGGGAAGGTTATCAACATTGTGGCTATAGGCTGCCCAGCGGAGAAAAGAGACGTCGGCGGCAAGCTCTTCATAGGTCACCGCGCCTTCCCACCACACACCAAGCTTAAACAGAGTGTAGCCAAACATCCCCGCGAGCCCATCTGCTGCTGGCATGCCAGTATTGGAAACGACCACGTGTGAAAATCTATCTGGGGCGGCGGCAACGACTCGCAAGCCGATTAGGCCGCCCCAGTCCTGACCAAAGAATGTTGTATTTTTAAGATCCAGCGTCGTTACAAATTCAAGCATGCTGTCGACTTGCATCGGGTAGCTGTAATCACTTTCAAGCGCGGCCTTGTCGGACTTCCCAAAACCAACTAGATCTGGCGCAATCACACGATAGCCTGCAGCGGTAAACAGTGGAATCATTTTGCGGTACAAGTAACTCCAGGTGGGTTCACCGTGCAGCAGGAGAATCGCTTCGCCGTCTCTGGGTCCTTCATCTAAATAATGTACCCGATACTTGCCTATCTGCATGTAGTTTGGCGAGAAGGGGTAGTCTGCCAGTCCCTCAAACCGAGCTTCAGCGGTACGATAGATTCCGGGTGCTATTTCTTCGGCGTAGAGCGAGGGGGGAAGTAGCAATAGGGAAAGAAGAGCCAGGAGTCGAGTCATAGGGGGTTCCGTTGCGGTTGAGGTGGTGGAATGTCTATCGAGTAGTCTAGTTCATGTACGAGGGTATCGTCAGGTCTACGAATCAGCGCGCTCAATTTCAGCCAACTATTGCTAAATCACAACTCTGTCGCCTGGAGCTGCAAGAAGACTCGTTTCTGTAGAGAAACCTCAGATCAGCTTGATTGTTAAGAGGGACGATGTAGCGCTACTTCCGCTATCGCTGGAAGCGCCGTAACATCCCCTCAAGCCCGTTCAGTTTTACTTCGTAGATCAAAGCCAGCTGTGTGCCTAGCTTGCCTTTAGGGAAGCCCTTACCGTGATACCAAACCAGATACGGCTCGGGAAGATCAAGCAGCTGGCGCCCCTTGTACTTGCCATAGGGCATTACTTGATTGATCGCTTCAAGTAAGTCTTCGTTTTCCATGCCTCGCCTGCTTGCAGTCAGTTTATCGAAACTGATAGATATAGATAAAAATGCTATTCACAGCTAAATAAAGGCTGCTGGGCTTGCCAGCGCACCGCGAAAGTTCATACCATTGGAGCAATAGCCACTCCATAAAAGTAACTCGGACACAATACTATGATAAAGCGATTCAAATTACTGCTTGCCTTACCGCTGTTGTTTTTATGTGCTTCAGTCACGGCAGTTGCGGATGATATTCAGGACAGCTGGAAGTTCAGCCTGACGCCGTATATTTGGCTGCCTAGAATCGAAGGCAATCTCAATTATGAACTTCCACTTGACGGAGGTGGCGCCCCGAATTTTTCCGTTGGTCCAACTGACTGGGTGGAACTACTTAATGCGGCGGCATTGCTCAGCGGCAGCGCGCGTAAAGGCAAATTCTCTATCACTTCCGATTTTGTTTACCTGAGTTTGACGTCTAAAAACGACGGATCTCTGGATTCTGTTACGACACCTGGCACCGGCGGTAGGGTTCCCGTCGACGCGAGCTTGAATTTGAATACGCGCACTGATTTCGATGGCACTCTGTGGACAGTTTCCGGCGGCTACGCGCTGCAGGATACCGACCGTATGGTCACGGATATTTTTGTAGGGGTTCGCTATTTTGGTGTCGACGTTTCCACGCGCTGGGATCTTGCGGCTTCAATATCAGCGCCTGTTACTGGCACGGTACTGGAAGCTTCAGGTAGTCGCGACAAAGAGAAAGACATGTGGGACGGTATAGTGGGAGTCCGTGGACACTATGCGCTTGACGGCGGCAAGTGGAGGTTCCCCTACTCATTCGATGTTGGCACGGGCTCTTCCGACTTGTCATTGAATGCGATGGCGGGCGTCTCTCGCGCCTTTGGCTGGGGCGATCTTGTGCTGGTTTACCGGCATCTGGAATACGATCAGGGTGACGACGATCTGTTGGAGGACTTTAGCTTCACTGGTCCAGCCATGGGCGCGACCTTTCACTTCTGAGAAAACTGGCGGCGGGGGAGTATAGGCTCCCTTGCCCTCTAAAAGATCGGCGGCGCTGAAATTGTGGTTGTGCTGAGGTCGATTAAAAGCGCTTGTTTATACCGTCTGGAGCAGATTTTTCATTGCATCGCCGCTCTAGGAAAGTCATTCGTTCGTCGCAGTAAGAAATGGTATTTAAGTAAAGGGTAAGACAGTGTGAGCTTTTTCCACACTGGGGCGCTTTCTACTGTCTCCAGCATATCGGTAGGAAATACGCTCTTGTAGGTGCGGATACCATGTGTCGCTCGAATGTCCTTCAGTGAATTATTCCATTCTTTTTCCCATTCAATATTCATCATGAACGGTGTTTCCCGTCCATGCTGCCAGGCCTCCGCTACGATTTGCATGATGATGGAGAAACCCCGTGGCTCCTGGGTGATACTCATTGCCATGCCGACTGCCAAAAACATTGCTGAATAATTGTGCCCGAATTGAGCCAGTTGAAAAGCAGATATCGCAATCTCATTGGAGGAGGTCGTTTCATACCCAGCGACTAAGTGCCACACATCGTGCATCTGCAGTATGCGGGCATTTAGATAGTGTAGTGAATGCGGCATAGCGGAGAGCTTGATTGATTCACGATCGAGCACTTCCGGGTCGTAGCCGTTCTCAACAATCATATTGTAGAGCGACTTGCCCAGGCTTTTTTCGGGGCAGCGCGCCAGTTCATCAAAGTCTGTGTGACCGGGTATCGGGCTGCTGACTGAAATCGCGGAACCCTCGAAGCCAGCGGCGTGCTGCTCTGCAAACTTCTCATAGTCAGGGTGTACGGCGTCTGCGAGTTCAGAGACCGCAACGGTCACGGTAATGGCATCGTAGCCACCTTCGGGGCCGTCAACCACTGTCCAGAATGCCTGCCAGAAACTGTCTTCCAGCGGTGCCTCGGGCAATCCCATTGGAATATCGGGAGTCGGGCCAGTACCCAGCCAGCATGAGCAGATATTGTCGTATACCGCTTCAGAGGCGGCAGGACAGGAATAAGCCACCCACGCCATCACTGCCGCTAATTGCAGACGGCCATTGGATTTACCGAGTTTCGCCTGGGCCACGGCTTCAGCGATAACTTGGCCGTCGGCTCTTCGGGTCGCTTTTTGTATCATCTCTCTGGCGCTTGTCATTCGTCCTCCTGGGTCAGTGTTCAGGTTAGGCGATAAAGTGACAGCTGTCAATTAATGGTGCCTGAGAAAGAAATCAGAGCCGGGCTTGTATAGATCAGCAATCTGAGCGGTGCTTTGGCATGGGTTTCGCGTTCGCCGATTGAGTCTCGCTTCGGACATCGTTGATTTCTTTGCCCTTATACGAACTCTGGCTCCCTGTATCTTGTTACACGAGAAATACCCGGGCCCTTCCTGGCAACGACATGGAGAGTGACAAGGAAAAGGAAAAGGAAAAGGAAAAGGAAAAGGAAAAGGGTCTCCCTTTAGGTACCAGCGTAGTCAACGGCGTCCCGTTTCTAGCCCCGCAGCGGTGTAAATATAACGCATTATCTGCAACGCGAAGCGTGCAATGCAATGGGTCGCGTATTCAAAACTTTACGCTCTTGTGATAATTGCGTGATAACTCACGCAGTCCACCGCGGCACGCTCTGTTCGTCAAATCTGTACTTACATTCGACTCGACGAAAGAGGTTACTTATGAAAAAGCTGATGGTCTCTCTGGCCCTGTTGGCCAGCTGCAGTGTTAACGCGACGGATTTCACGGTTCAAATCACTAACCTGACCGGGGGCAGCTACTTCACGCCCTTTCTGGTTACCGCACACGATTCGGGCACGCGGCTATTTAGCAGTGGTGGTGTCGCTAGCGCCAATTTGCAGGCGATGGCAGAGGGTGGCGATATCTCTGGCTTGTCTGCGTATGTTACTGCGATCAATGCCACCGTGGCTGAAAATCCGGCCGGTGGTTTACTGGCGCCCGGCGCGAGTACAAGCGTTAGTCTCAATACAGATAATGCGCCGGACAATAACGCACTGTCCATTGTGGCGATGATACTGCCCAGCAACGACGGCTTTATGGGCCTCA
The DNA here is from genome assembly GCA_047611225.1 of Halioglobus sp. Lineage (GTDB taxonomy): Bacteria > Pseudomonadota > Gammaproteobacteria > Pseudomonadales > Halieaceae > Marimicrobium. The sequence goes on along the minus strand of JBLFWP010000039.1, from coordinate 11,707 downwards.
ACGGGGTAAGTATTCCGACTGAGCCAGGCACCTATACCTTTAACGTACCAGGATACGATGCGGGCACTGAGGGTAATGACGAAATAATTGGCAGCGGTGCTCCTGGAGAGCCAGGCTACCCTGCACCACCGCCTGTTGCCGCTTCTTCGGGCACCGGAGGTAGTGGTGTGGACGCAACTGCAGAGGGATACGTTCACATTCACAGAAATGTACTGGGCGACACCAATATCAGCGGTGGCAACAGCGATATTGTCAGCACCATTCATCGCTGGCTGAACCCCGTTGTACGCGTCACGATTACTGTCAACAAAGTCGGAGCAGACCATGAAAAAACTCACAGCATTTACCAGCGCTGCGGCGTTTGCATTGCTAGGCGCCTGCAGTAATGACAACAATAACGATCCGCAAGCTCCCGTGCCGCCAGCCAGCGATAGCCGTTCATTTGAAATCAGTGTGGTCAATCTCACTGCAGTGCAGCTGCTATCACCCGTAGGTGTCTTCCTCCACGATAGTTCGCAGCAGGTATTCAGCGTAGGAACACCCGCCAGTGTTGCGCTTGAGATCATGGCTGAAGGGGGTGACGTCAGCGCCTTGATCGACGCTGTTGACAGTCTAGCTGAAGTCGCGGGAGACGCACCTGTAGGGCCCGTTGGTAACGCCAGCTACACGCTAAGTGTATGGGCCGAAAGTATTTCCGGTCTGGAGTTGACGGTGATGACTATGTTGGTCAATACCCTGTGGCGGGTTCCCAAGGTGTACCTTCGCAAAGAGTGCGTGGTTTACCCGTCGTTTTTCGGAATTGTATTCCCAATATTCTCTTGGCCGTTCTGATCCCCTATTCTCTTCCTTCAGCCAACGTCGCTGACCATCGTCCGTGAAATAATACTGAGCATTGTTTCGTCCGAGCCGCCGCCAATGGCAGTCACCACGTTATCTCTCATCGCACGGGAGCAGAAGTTTTCCCACATAAACCCCATGCCGCCCCAATATTGCAGGCACGCTCTTGGCACTTCATTAGACAGGCGGCCTACTTTGAGTTTGCACATAGACGCCAGAAGAGTCATATCTTCTCCCGCAACATGGCGCTCTACAGCGTGATAACACAAAGCGCGCAGTGCCTCGACTTCGGTCTGTAACTCAGCCAGCCTAAATTTTATCGATTGGTTCTCTAGCAACGGCTTGCCAAAGGCGCTGCGTTCGTGGGTGTACTCCAGCGTCAACCTAATACACTTTTCCATATTCTTAAGCACCACAAGAGCGCAGTACATACGCTCCTCTTGGAATTGCTGCATCTGGTAGATGAAACCTTTGCCCTCTTCGCCGATTCGGTTTCGTTGCGGGACACGGACATCCTCAAAAAATACTTGTGCAGTATCGGAAGCATGTAAGCCCAGTTTTTTTAGCTTGGGTGCTACGGATACTCCAGTCGTTTTGCTAGGAACGATAATCAATGACTTGTTAGCGTGGACAGGGCCTTCCCCTGTGTTGGCCAATACGCAAAAAAAATCTGCTTGCGTCGAATTCGTAATCCACATTTTGGTGCCGTTGATGATGTAGTCGTCTCCGTCCTTGCGGGCTGTGGTTTTAATCGCCGCAACATCGGAGCCTGCATGTGGTTCGCTAACTGCGATGCTGGTGACTATATCGCCGGCTATGGCGGGAGTTAGAAATTCTTTGCGCAAGGCGTCACTGCCAAAGCGAGCCAGCGCGGGTGTAGACATCATGGTGTGAACACCAATCAAGAGAGGGGAGCTACCGTGATCGGCGCCACCCAGCTCCTCAGAAAATACTGCCTGGTAGGAAAAATCCAAGTCCAGGCCGCCGTAAGCTTCAGGTTTGTCTATTCCGAGCAAGCCCAGGTTGCCAGCTTTTTTCATAATCTCATGACAGGGCATTTCTCCGGCTTCTTCCCAGTCTTCCACGTGAGGATTTAATTCTTCCTCGACAAATCTCGCGACGGTACGTCTGATTTCATTGTGCTGTTCAGTAAAGAGCATTATTTATCCTCATAATCGTTTGCTGGCGCCTTGGCGAGTGAAGCGCGGTTGCGTAGGGTTCTAATGTTTAATTCGAGAGTGCGAGCATAGTTCAAGACGTGTGTGTCTGTCGCCCTTAGCTGCCACTATCATTGAGACCGTGAATATAAAGGTGCTCAGACTCGCATTTACCCAAATCAACTGATGCAGGGTTATCGTAGTGCCTAGGTTGGATGATAAGTCCCGTGGTGGTAGCCCGAATAGTATCGCGCCTATTTCAAGCTGACCCTGTACTCAGTTTTGGGTTGTTCGACTTGCATTGTCATTTCAGCTACAGTCAAAATGCCTGCCCATAGTGAGTCGTCAAGTGGGTAGCGCACTGTTTTCTGTCCTCACTTAATGCAGCGGTGGAGCGAGATGGTGGCCTTGGCCGACAAGCTATTACACAATTTGAAGTCATCTCCCGGCGTGCTGATTCTGCTGTTGGTGCTGGTTCTCGTTGCTTTCAAACTCAACGGGTTCGGTACTGCCGCACCCGAGGGCGCACAAGTGAAGGACGATAATACCAAGAGCTCGCAGCGCTTCGAACAATCCCTTGCACAACTGAACATTCTCGACCGGGGCCTGCTCGAATGTATCCGGAAGGCAGCATCTGATCGAGGCATTTCCCGCCGCGAGGGCACTACAGTTTTCGATGATGTTCGCGGCATGAAGTTATTGTATTGCAGAGCTAGCAACATCAAAACGCTGGTGGGGATTGGGCAGCTGACGCAGTTCATCTATCTGGATATAAGTAAGAACTACGTGCAATCACTTGCCCCTCTACGCAGCCTCTCCCGATTGGACTCTCTTAACGTGACGGAAAATCCTCTGGGCAATATTCGTGTTGTGAGATCGCTTACGGGTCTACGCGAACTGCATTTGCCAGACCTTCCGACAGAGAGCTGCGAAGAGATAGAGCTACTGGTGCGCGGTTTGAAGAGTAACGCAGGGGCGGTGCAATGTGCGCAGCAGGAGTTGTTTGAATTTGAGCGCGAGAGGCGTTATCTATGACAATGTTGCCCGTTGTATCGAAGCGTATAGCTGCCGAGAACGGCTTTAGCCTGATAGAGATGGTTATAGTACTCGCGATTATTGGTATTCTGCTGGTGGCAATACTCCCGTCGAATCAGGGAAGAATAGACCAGACCAAGCTGGCCGAATCAGTGAAGCTGATGTCGCAGTATCAGCCACAAATAGTACAGCACTATCAATTCAACAATGAGTTTCCTGTAGATAACAAAGCTGCGGGCATGCCTGACCCTGACAAGATCAGCGGGAATTACCTGACGGCGGTTTTTGTAGTTGACGGCGCATTGCACCTGCAGCTGGGTAACAAGGTTCGACCTGAGTTAACCAACAAGTTTGTAACTCTCAGGCCGGTGTTTGTGCCCGGTGTTGAAAATGCGCCTGTGTCCTGGATCTGTGGCTATGATGCAGTACCGGCAAACATGGTGGCAGCGGGAGAAAACCGTACAGACATTGAGGCCGGCAGCTTACCTTTGTCTTGTCGGTAGGGTTGATTGGCTCCTCGCAGGGTGTCAGGTGGCCTTCAGAGCTTGCGGAGTTCGTTCTGTACGAGATCAATTTTGTGGCGCAGGTCGTCGCTACACAGATACCATCTGGTGCGTTCTTCATCATTCCCGGGGGCAGCGGGATCGTAACTGGGTATCTCGCCACAATTATCTTTCAGTTCTGATTTTAGATTCTGTCGGACTTGCAGCAGCCTGTCCCGCTCCACTCTGCCCTTGGTAATAACGTCAGCAGCGCCATCACGCCCCTCTCAACCCAATTAAGCGCACATCGAAGATCACGAAGCTGTTCGCTGTGGATAGCCTGCGATTGCTGGTACCCCTTGTTCTGCATACCTTGCTCGGAACGTCGGTATTGCTGGCGGCGATTTTCGTTGTATTTGATGGCATTTTGGTCGGCTAGGTCTACATTCTTGTCTAATACATCAAGACGGCGCTGGCAGTTATCGTGCGACTGCTGCAGGCTCTTGAGGTAGTTAGTCTTGGAGGATCCCGATCTGGACTGCTCGGGAAGCCTGATTGAACCGCAGTATCGGCCATCCAACTTCTCGCTTATGGTTGAAGCTGGGCCACTGCCAACGGTAATGTCTTCTATTGTAGCGTTATCAGATTTGGTGACAGGAGGGTATTGCGAGAAAGATATTTTGCCATCTTTATCGAGTATTTTGTAGAGCGAATCCCCGAGGGACACTGAAGACTACAGGAGTGCAGCGATTGCTACGAAGATGAGTCTGATTGTCATTGCGATGCGTTTTTCCACCCTTGTCAGGGATAAGCGAAAGGGTTGTGGATAACCGTAGTCTGCAACTTAGTATAGAAATATTTTCTGGTCAAACCCGGTAAGCGTCGGGCAGGGCATTACGGCTGACTCTTATTACACTGCAAGCGGGTATATGGGCTCAGAAGTTCAATTGCTTGCACTTTCCCTGCGGGCGAAAAATGACGTTAGTCTCAGGAAAAATCACTAAGCCCTGCTTGACGCCTCGCGATTATTGCTCCGGCCAATATCGAAAACAGGCAGTACCCCAAAAAATAGTAAAACCCCGTGCCCAAACTAGCGTGCATTGTCAGTATATCGTCCGACTGCTCAGCGGCGCCGCCTGCAAGAAAAGCCACTAGCAAAGCCATCACGAATACGTCAGCCATCGACCATTTGCTCAAAGTAGAGTTTAGCCACAATAGTGGTGCGCGCATTTCGTCCCTGGGAATAAACAGAGACGTCGCTTGTAGTAACAGTTTGAAGCCCGGGATTACCAGACTGAAAAACACAATAAGCAGTGCAACTCCCAAGTAGCCGTTACTGGCTAAAGACTCCGCTGTACCCCAGATGGAGCGAGTACTGGTGTAAATCTGTAGCTGCCCCTCGATTTGGTCAAACCCGAACAGGCGAGAAATGGCGGTGAGCATCTGCCCGCTCTGCGAATCGGCGCCTTGTGTTGTGATCACTTCGATACCCAGTTCAGCAAGCCTTGATTTCTCCACGGTGCCGCTAAGCGTGAGAACCGGTTGCGTTACACCCGGATACAGCAGGCCAATAGCGATTGCGATGAGCGACAGGATCATGAGCTTTCGTGCTACGGACATATCAACTCCTGGACGGTTAGATAGCGAAGAATAGGGTACAGACTACGACCTGGAAAGCTTGAAAGGGCAGCGGCATTGAAAGCGTAGGCTGTGCCCTATTTTTACTGTGGAGCAGGGTGCTCGCAGCCGAACCTTCTTCGAGCAATTAATCTAAGTGTTTTTGCTACCAATTAGCAAGTTACCAGATTCACCTTAGCGCTCAGTTTAATCGGGCTCTCCCTATCCACTCGTAATCCCAGCTCCAACTAACGCTGGTATGACAGAGCGATCTCAAACGAAGTGTCCTGGGTGGTGTTCTGCCCATCAATGACCTCAGACAGAGTGGCCTCGATTGAAAATCCCTTGAAGTTGTACCAGGCTTGCAGCCCAACTCGCGCAAATTCCTGATCATTGAGTACAGTGACTCGCATGGTGGGATCAATGGTGATGCTGTCTTGTGTGATTTCGTTGGGTGCTGAACCGTTGCTAAGGCTAACTGAACCGTCTGCAAAAATAGCGCCGCCGAAACCGCTGCGTGAGCTGCGGCCAGCCTTAAGCCCCCACGTAATGTCATCTGAGAAATCCCTGTGTTCAAGATCTGAGAGAACGTAGGCAACTCTTGCATCGGCGAAATACCACGGCATGGGATATACAGACGCGGACAGGCCGAAGTCGAGATTGTAAAGGCCATCACCAAGGGGAACCTTGTCGTCCCTGGAGTCGATCGTCTCAAGGTTTAGGTGGCTCACAGACGTGGAATAGTTTGGAAAGGTGAGGCGCATATCAGTAGCTATCGGGAAAGATGTGTCTTTGAGCTGGTACTTGAAGCCCAGCATGCCATCGCCCAGGCCACTATTATCACGTTGTACTCGTGTGCCCAATGATGCTGGAATACCAGGAAAATCCGCTTCAAAGCTCTCTTCAATATCTTTCCACTCTAGCGAAAAGAGCAAATCTATTCGCTCCGAAATACCATACTCCAGATAGACGCGATAAGCGGTCTCCTCATACTTTCCGTCGCTGGCAAAAAGCGAGGTGAAGTCATCGAGAAACGCATCGGAGGCAAGCGGAGCACCGTCTCCGCTTGAGTCGAAGCCCCTATCGGCGTCTGTGGTCGCTTGGGCAACTTTCGCATAAAAATTGCCTACCCCGCGGGCTTCGGCCCCTGCATAAGACACGTTGGAGAAAGCTAGAAGCGTTAAGGCGACAACGGCTGTTAGCTGCTGGCTGCGGGAAATATCTAATGACATATTTTCGTCCAAATGTATTCTGATTTAATTTTATTAGTGGGCCGCACCTTACCCGATTTTTCGGCGGAGATCACTCCGCTCTAAAGGGGTTTTAGCGCTTTAACGATAGGAGCGGTATTCCTCAAGCAACATGCGTCCGTAGGAATCATCATAGGGATGTACCAGGCGGGTAAAGCCGCTATCGCGAACAAGCGGCCTACCTTCGTTGGCCCATTTGAAGATCGAACCTTCGAGATTTTTTGTTTGCTTTGCACCTTGTGATACCAGGCGGCGAGCGAGCACAGAAGAGCGATAGCCCACGGAGCAATAGAGCACGATGGGTCGGGATGGATCTATCATGGCAATGATTTGTTCAGCCGTAGAATCGGGCGCTACGCGAATCGCACCTGGCAGGTGGCTTACGGCATATTCCAGGGGCTCTCTGACATCCAGAAGTATAGGGGCTTCTCGATTCGGGGCTGCCAACCATATTGCAAGGTCCGAGGTGGAGATGTGCGAAACATCCTCGAATTCCTGAGAGACTTCCTGCGTCATGGCGCTTAGTTCGTTCTCGGGGCTCTCTACATGATTGCAGCCCGTCAGGAGTAGTACCACCAGTGCAATCGGAATGATGAGGTTCGGTGCAAGGCTATTCACTATGGCAGGACCTCGCCTATAGTTGAAAGCCAACCCTATAAAACCTTTCCGGGTCGTTTCCCGAAATTCTATGTCAGTGTGAAAGCCCAATATCATCAGGTGTCTCTTAGACCGGCTGCCGAACGCAGCTTCTCTTGTTGAAAACGTAAAACAAATATTTTCGAGAGTATACCGATACCGGCTAACACTGAGCCCTTAACGGTACCGCTTATCTTTGACTCTCCTATCCTTACTTTAGAATCCACCGAATACTCGTTCATACGCAACCCCAGCTGGATTGCCTTTATTTGCATTTCGACCGTCCAGCCAAATGCTTTGTCCTGCATGTCGATTTCATCCAGTGCTGATCTGCGTACGGCGCGAAACGGTCCTAAGTCAGATATCTTTTCCCGCCATAGAAGTTGAATCAGTAAAGCAGAAAGTGCATTGCCAAAACGCTGTACGGGCGTGAGTGCGCCCTTTTCAATATGGCCCATAGCACGTGACCCTATGGCAACATCATCTCCCTGGACAATGCCGTCCAGCAAGCGTAGCGCTTGTTCAATGGTGCATGAATCGTCCCCGTCTACGAAAAGCACAATATCGCAGGATTCAATATTCCTCAGCGCTGTTAGGCAGGCGACGCCGTATCCGAGAGCCTCTTCACGTACAACTCTAGCACCGTGCTGTGCGGCAACATGGGCAGTTTTATCGCTAGACGCATTGTCACACACTACAAGGTCGTCAACTATTTTTTGCGCATTCTGATCCGTCAGCGCCAACAATTCGGATACGACTTTCCCAATTGCCAGCTCTTCGTTAAAAGCAGGTATTACCGCCGAAACTCTTCTACCTCTGTACATTCTGATACCGCTTCCTGATGATCAATTTCAAACACCAATATTTCTACTGGCCCGTGGATCAATGTCTCTTAAGTTATGGTGGCTACTCGCTAGTACAGATTCTAACGCTACAACTGTACGGCCGGTATTCTATTTGCCTTGAGCCTATCGTATTTCAGCGCGGCACCCGTTGCCGGGTCTATTTCACCAAAAGATAGAACACCTGTGGGGCAGACCTCAACGCAGGCAGAGCAGCGAACGCACTGCGGATCTTCCATTGGTTTGCCCTTGTTGGCAAAGGCCATGATGTCTATGCCCTGATGACAAGTACTGGTGCACTGGTTGCAGCTAATACACTTCTCTTTTTCCGAAAATATTCGGAAGCGGCTAAACCGGGTATAGATGTTCATTAAGGCCGCGAGAGGGCAGGCAAAACGGCACCAGATACGGCCAGAATATTTGAAGTACAAGCCGACGCCAAGAATTCCGCCGAACAACACATCAATACCCCACTTCCAGCTCAAGGCATTCACCAGTTGATAGTCCTGATTTTCACCTTTTAGTAATAAGTCGAAATAAATACCGGCCCAGCTCTGGGGGGCAATCCATCCAGCGATCCGTATGAATAACATTGCTACTGCGAGAACCAAAATGGCCTGGCCCAAAAAATTCAATTTGTTGGACATAGCGCCGTGCGGCATTTTGTGCCGTTGCGTATCTCCCATAGTTTCAGCCAAAGCACCGCAGGAACAAATCCAACCGCAATAGGCACCTTTTCCATACTTGAAAATTAGCGCAGGGATCAGAATGAAGGTCTGTACAAAACTAATGACAAGCCATCCTGCCATCGGTGTGGGTGTGAATACGTTGTAGACGTTAAGTGGCCAGGCCAAAATGAGGCCATAGGCATGCCAGTAGGCTCTGGGGTGGCCCCATTCCGGCCAGTTATGCGCGGCAAGGTCAGCTGCGGATATATAGCTGGGGAACAAACTGTCGACTACAGTTTTCAATTGCCCCGAATCGAATGCGCCCGAGTAGCCCAGCCAGGGCAGAATCAACTCTGGTAGTAGAAACAGGGGTATCAACTGAACTAAAAACAATGACCATGTTTGAGCGGTGACATAGGGTGTTTTTCTTCTGTAAATGCGCCGCCAGCCGAAGAACCCGATACAGCTGGTATACAATAAGGTGTAATAAAATGATCGGCTTTTCATCGAAACCGCGATGGTTCCGAGTAAAGTCGATCTGTCTTCTATCGTCACTCGCCACCATTCACTGAAACCGGAAAGAAAATTGGGTCCCTGGTCTGGGAATTGCGATAGACCCCAAAATTCGTCTAGGAAGCCGTAGTTCTTCCAGTCGTACAGTAAGGTGACAAAGAGCAAAAAGAATAAGAAGGACAGCCAGCCAACAGCGGAAGACTCACCGCTAATACTAATTTTGCTGCGTCTGAAAAAATCCAGCGGTGCCTCTCGGCCAATCAGCGAAAGAATGTTGTCGTTTGCGTAGGTAGATTTTTCGCCGGTGTCATGGCGCACCGTAATTGAGCTGTCGCTAATAGACTCAAGTGTTGTTGCGCGAATGATGTCTACTTTTTCTTCTTTTTCAAGGTCGAGTAATGCATCCACATTGGCTTGCTTTGCATTTGGAAAGCTACTGCCCCGGCAAATAAGTTTCAGGCTCGACGAAAACGAGGCTGTATCACCTGAAGCCGACTTAGCTTTAGCGATCGCTATTGCACCTTCTAATGCACTATCACCACCGCCGATAATTGCGACATGATCGTCCACATAGTCTTTAGGGTCGTGTAAGCGATTGACGACCTTGGGGTTGTCTTCTCCCTGGGCACCTATTCGTCGATAGTTCCCAGACTTTCCGATGGCGATAACAACGCGATGCGCCTGAAGGATATCTCCTGAAGTTGTAACGACATTGATGTGCTTACCTTTTCGTTGCACTAGCGAAACGCTTTTCTTCACTGACTCAATATCACTTGAGGTTGTTTTGCGTTTTAAGTTTTCGAACAAGGCCTCTTTGGTATTGTCGGCGTTGGTGAACTGAATTTCGCCCTGTGGCTTCATAGCCAGAGGGTAGGTGAATATGGGCTTACCCTTGGGGAAATTTTTGATAGTCGAAAAATCTTCAGAAGATTCGAGCAACTGGAATGAAAGCTGATGTTGGTCAGCTTGTAGTGCGGCAGAATATCCGCTTACGCCGCCCCCAATAATAATCACGTCGAAGATAGAGGCGCCAGGCTTCCGCTTCGCGAAAGTTGGATCAGAGGTGATTTCATCTATCGCGCGCGCACCAGAATCTGCGGAAAACTTTAGTAGCGGTATGCCGGTAAGATCGCCAACCACATAGACGCCTGATACGTTGGTCGAAAAATCATCATTGACTAGCGGAAGTCTTTCGACGGCACCAGACGGCCATTGGCCATGCAGCCAGTAAGCATAATTTCCAAGCCAGTTAAGAGAGCTCACCATAAGTTGCGCACTATTTTTCGCAGATGTAAGAAGGGTCAAAAATATTTTCGCCAGCCCGTTGTCGGTTCGCGTTGCTTCGATATTCAAAAACGAGCGCACCGACAAAGCCTGAGAATATCACAACCAGGGGCCAGGTTGCCGGAGCCCACTCCTGCGCGCTGTAGAATCCTCCCAGCACTTCATAGCTTAGAGGAAGTGTGCACGCCCAGGTCAGTAGGAAGGGGCGTGGAGCCACCACGAGAAGCGGCATCAGTACCATCAGGTACCACGGGAACACGACGGGGCTGACCAGCAGAACCAGCGCCATACTTAAAGGAATGAGCGGGTCTGTAATGGCAATGGGGCAACTCAGTTTCCAGGATTGGTACGCAATGTATAAAAGGCCTGAAAAAAGACCTAGGGCGGGAATGACGGCGAGAAGCTGCCCGGTAAAGAACGTGTCGAGAATGCTAAACAGCGGTGAGCCGAAGCGCCATTTCTCGAACAATGTACCGATACTGCCAATAGGCACAAACCCTAATAAGTATGTTATTCCATATCCCAGTGCTACCGTAATAATTGCTGCAGCGCCGATATTGATGCTTGCTCTCAATTTTTTCTGCCCCAGACACAGAGGAAGGATCAGAATGATGGGGAGTATTTTTGTAAGCGCACCCAATCCGATAAACATGCCAGTTAACGCCAAGCGTTTTGCGTTGTAGAGATACAGTGCCACCGCGACAAAAAAAGTTGAAAAGGTATCAATGTGGGCGCCTATACCTGTCTCCATAATGAGTAGGGGCGATAACGCAGCTATCGACAAATGCTTGAGATACCCCATTCGTTCTAACAATAAAGCGAGGATGAATACGGTCAGAATGCCGAAGCCGGAGGTAAGGGCCTTCCATGTCAAAGGCGCTTGCTCCAGCCCCGTTGTCGCTACAAGGGTAAATAGTCCCAGGGACAGCGGCGGATAGAGTGTCGGATATTGAGCATGCTCTTCGGGGGGGTGCCACAGGTTTTTTAGTTCCGTCAGGCTTTCATCGTTATGGTTGACTTGGTAAGGGTCGTAACCGGAAAGAGCGATTTTCCCGTCAAACAAATATCGGTCCATATCATTGGAGGTATAGGTCTCCATAGGGATGCATATCAGTCGCGCGAGTACGGCAACAAAAAGAAGTAAGCGAACATCTCTCAGTGATGTAGCATTAGGTGCGCTCCACCATGCTAAAAGCATACAAACCGAAAGAAACGAAAACTGCGCTACCGTCAGCCATCCCATATCAGCCGTGTTGCTTATGCCGGCGTTGGGCTGCAGTTGCCCCAAATAGAATCCACCCAAGACACCTAACAAGCTCATGCACAGGCAGAGCCTGTGTAGAAGGACCATGCTTAGCCAGGTCTCCGCTGGTATTGAAATTTTAA
>JBLFWP010000038.1:0-31659 GCA_047611225.1 Halioglobus sp. | reverse complement strand
AGTGGCGCCTGGCAGGACGAGCAGACGGGAGCGCACTTTGCGACCTTGTTAGATAAATTTTCCAACTCTCCCGTTACCCGTTTCATCACATTCAACGGTTTGCATGCTGATGGTTACACACCGGAAGTGCTGGCGGAATGGAAGACGTTCCTCGATATTTATGTGGCTGAAGTCATTCCCAACAGGCCGCCACTATTAGATTTGGTAGCGGGGCCATTGTTCGAGCAACAGTTTGGCGCGCCGTTGGCGTTTCCTGAAATACCCTACAGCGATGAGCAGAGCTATGCCGCGGCACGTATGGCTTATGAAGCAGATACTGCGGAGCTTCCCCTACGAGTGATTTTCGATCGAGGTGCTGCATTAGAGCTACTGCCTCAAAATGAAGGCGACCCGGATTTTCGAGGTGCACCACAGGGAGTCTTCAGCGCACAGTTCAGCCAATGGCCACCGGCGGAGCAAGAGGTTTACAGGCTCTATTTGCAGGATGATGGCACTTTGTCGACCGCAGAGCCGGCAAGCGAAGGCGCCGCCTCTAGCTTTATGCACGATCCCGATGCGGGCCAGCGTACCTTTGGTGGCCGCCAGCCTTTCTATGAATGGGCAGCTACAGCACCGGGCACAGCAGCCGTTTTCGTAAGCGACATTCTGCCCGAAGACATGGTCTTCGTCGGCAGCGGTAGCGCCGATCTGTTTTTAAAGTCTACGGAAGAGGATGCGGATATCGAGATTCTCCTCAGCGAAGTGCGCGAAGAGGGTTTTGAAACATATGTACAAGCTGGCTGGTTGCGCGCAAGCCATCGGGCACTCGATTCTACTCGGGCGACTGAACTACGCCCCGTCAAAACACACCTGGAAGTTGATGCAGCGCCCTTACCGCAGGGTGAGTTCGCGGCCACCAGAGTTGAATTATTTCCCTTTGCACACATCTTCAGGGCGGGCTCGCGCATTCGTCTGCAGATCGACACACCGGGGGACAGCAGAGAGCTGTGGAAATTTATGCTGCTGGAGTACGACAATCCCGCAACGCATACTATTGGGCACTCGATGATGTATCCCTCCAGCATCGCGCTACCACTAATCCCCATGAGCGAAGTGCAATCCACTCCCCCACCCTGCCCCTCCTTGCGCGGGCAACCTTGTCGCACTTTTGAGGAGTACACCAATACGGCAGGGAGCTAGCATCTCCCTCTATCGGCCTCAGTCTCCGATTGTGCGATAAAACCTGATCACCAGCTCTTCAGCGGCGAGAATGGCGACTACGACTACAATAAAGGGCCCCACACCGTGCATCGGGCCGGTAAACAGCAGGGCATCACCTAGCGTGAAATCCAGCAACCAAAGAATAACCAGCTTGGACACAAAGAGTATCGCCCAGGCCGAAAACAGCCTCATCACCTTGGTGCCAACACCGGACTTCGAGCGATAATGCTCAGCTACACGATGCTCAAACTTTAGTGTGATCTGCAGCAGAACCTGCAACATCAACGCTGCAATCAGGGAAATAGTGAACGACTCCAGGATCACCCTACCCCAATATTCTGCCATCAAATTGAGCACTATGAGATCAATCAGTATGGCGATGAAATAGCGAATAAATAAATTCTGGTGACCTGAGGGGATATGTGTGGATGCTATTCCAGGGATTTCGTCAATTGTATTTGAGCTCAAGGGGCACCTTCGGTTGGCAAAAGGAAAATTCTCTCATATTCAGAGCAAACATTGGGCGTAGCTCTGGCTAAATCGAAGATAAATTTACTTCCCTGTTAGTCCAATTTGATACACTGACAGGTACTGAAGAGCGTTCATCCAGGCAGACCCCAAGCCCACCGTGAAAGTGCTCGTCACCGGCCGTTGTACGCCATTCCCTGGAAGATCCGCGTGCCTACATCGACAGCAATGTGATGTACCCGCGATCTACGCAAACCTCGATGATCTCGCCGAGAATGCGGACTATCGGCCCGCCACCCACCTGGACGTAGGAGTGAACAACTTCGTACAGTGGTACCTGAGTTACGCACAAGCCAGCCAGTAAGCCCCAAGAGAGTACTCTCTGCCCGCCAACTACTAATGCATTCATCCTGACGATCGCTGCCATCATCATTGCTCACCGCTTGTTGCTCAACGGGACCGAAATTATTGACATTTGTCCTCTGTGGATTTGCCTTTGAATAGGCCTGTAGATGTTTGCCGAAAGACGCCACAATCCAATGAAATCGAATCTACTTCTGAAATCGAGTATTGGGATGGATGCAACGCAGACGAAAAACCGTTCTAATGAGCCCTGGGAACAAAGAGGTGTCACAATGGACGGCACAGGCATCATCGTATGGGGGCTCATCTTCAGCTCCATCGGGATCGGTTACTTCATCTATGGTCGCAGGCAAGATCAACTCGTCGCTAAGTACTGCGGCATCGCGCTTATGGTTTTTCCCTATTTTACACCCGATGTGTACTGGTTATTGGGCATTGGTGCGGGCTTGATGGCTCTAACTTATTTTTTGAACAACTAAGGATCAATCGCCCCATGGCAATAAATTGGTATCCCGGCCATATGCACAAGGCCAACAAGGAGATGAAGGAAATTCTGCCAGAGGTAGATCTGGTCATAGAGCTGCTCGATTGCCGCCTTCCCTACTCAAGCCAGAACCCGGCGATCACTGAACTTATCCGTGACAAGCCTTGCATCAAAATTCTCAGCAAGTCCGATCTGGCAGACCCTAAAATCACCGAGGCCTGGCAGGCCTATTTCGAACAGACCTCCTCAGTCAAAACAATGCCCACGACGCTTGAGCAAACCGACAAGGGGCAGAAATTGTTACAGCTATGCCACAAGCTGGTGCCGGCAAAATCCATATCAAGGCCCAAGCTACTGGCGATGATCACTGGCATTCCCAACGTCGGTAAATCAACTTTGATCAATGCGGTTGCCGGGAGAAAGGTTGCTAAAACAGGCGACGAACCTGCCATCACCAAGGGGCTACAAAAAATTCGTATCAATGAAGGCCTAACCTTCCTCGACACACCTGGCATCCTGTGGCCAAAAATCCACAACGAGAACAGTGGTTATCGCCTGGCCGCCAGCGGCGCGATCAAAGACACGGCCATTGATGTGATCGACATTGCCATGTATCTAAGTGACTTTCTGTTACAGCATCACCCGCAAGTTCTGGCGCAAAGGTATGAACTAAACGTCGTACCCGAGAGCGAAATTGAGTTTTTGGAAGTCATGGGTGCAAAACGAGGCTGCCTGCGCAGTGGCGGACAAGTGGAGCTGGAGAAAGTCTCTTCGATTTTGGTTAACGAATTTAGAGCCGGGATGCTGGGGCCTATTTCTCTGGAGCATCCCTCCATGATTGCCCCTGAGGAAGCCGTCGTGGCGGCACAAATTAAAGAGAAAAAGGAGCGGGACAAGGCGCGAAAGAAAAACCGCCGAGATCGCACCGCCGACTAAACCATTTCGCCAAAGCCTAGTAGAGCCCCTCTCAAACCTGCGATAGCAGTGCTGCATGGGGCGACGCAAGGAAACAGTGTTCGCTCTGTTGCCATTAGAGCGCGTACCTACTCTTACAAAAAATAGCTGCACCGGAGTTTCAGCTCAAATGAAGAAAGGCATTCGCTACGCACTAATCCTTACCCTACTATTGGCGATTGTAGCAGCGGTCGCCTACGCCATTTTTATCGCGCGTTATGGCCCAGATGAGGAGGTGGTGTATCGCACCGTGGACGACACCGAACTTACCCTGCAAATATTCTCGCCTGAACTAGAGAACATTACAGGGCGGCCGGCCATCCTGTTTTTTTTTGGCGGCGCGTGGACCAGCGGCACACCCGCACAGTTCTATCCTTGGGCTAGCCACTTCGCTTCTCAAGGCTGGATGGGGTTCACGGCTGACTACCGCGTATTCTCCCGCAATGGCACAAATGCCTTTACTGCCCTGGACGATGCCAGAGCGGCCTATCAGTACCTTATAGATCATGCTCAGGAATTGGGCATAGACCCCAATAAAATTGTAATGGGCGGAGGATCTGCCGGTGGGCATCTAGCAGCAGCAGTGATGATGGTCCCCTGGGAAGATCAGGGCGACGCGCCGGATCCAGCTGGCCTGGTTCTTCTAAATGCAGCAATCAATACGGCTTACGAAGGCTCAAGCCCTGTGGTGGATCTGTTCGAAGGGCGTGGTAAAGATATTTCTCCCTTCCACCACATTCGTGCTGATTTACCACCCACCTATATGGCCCATGGCACCCAAGACGCTTTAGTACCCTTCGAACAAGTGCAGGCCTTCTGTGAGGAAATGACAAGATCTGGCAACCACTGTGAGCTAGATATTTATCAGGGCGCGGGACACGGTTTCTTTAATTGGGGCAGTGCCAACTCAGGTGAAGTATTAACCAACATGCAACGCTTTGTTGAAGGGCTCTAAATCGGCTGACCAGAACGCCATTCTGGCACTCCCATCTTCCTTAGACCACTGTTGCACCACTAGACAGCCGTGGTAGTGTGTTCTGCCAACATCCTACATCCAGACTATCAACTCGGGAAAATACTCCAAATGCCAAACTATAAACCTGCCGACGTCCTCGATATGGAAATCATGGGCAATGAAGAAACCATGCATGGTTTGTTTGATCACCTGCGGGAAAACGACCCCGTAGCGTGGGTAGATCACCCCGAATACCTCCCCTTCTGGTCGCTGAGTAATTACGATGACATTAAGAGCATAGGCAGCCAGAACGAAAAATTCATAAGTGCGCCGCGCACCGTGCTGATGCCCTCCGAGGCAGAGGACGCGATGGAAGCCCAGTTCGGCACCCGCAACGGTCTGGAAACACTGATCCACATGGACAAACCAAAGCACCTGAAGCTGCGCCGCGTCAGTCGCGACTGGTTCCTGCCTCGCTCCATTAATAAACTGGACGAAGAAGTGAAAGGTTTCTGCAAGGAGTACGTAGATCGCATGGAGGATATGGGCGGTGAATGCGACTTCGTTAAAGACGTTGCGCTGGTCTATCCGCTGCGCATTATTATGTCGATTCTTGGACTGCCCCGGCAGTCTGAAGAAACCATGCTAAAGCTGACTCAAGAAGTCTTCGGCCCCTTTGATCCAGACTTGCAGCGAGATCCCACAGACAGCTCGGAACAGATGGGTACGCTGTTGGAGCTAGGGGAGTATTTTGCGGAGATTGTGGAAGACCGCAAGAAAAATCCGGCGGACGACCTGGCTACTGTGCTGGCCAATGCAAAAGTGGATGGCGAACCCATGGATGCTATGGATCAAATGAGTTATTTCATCATTACGGCAACCGCCGGCCACGACACTACAGCCTCAGTATTAGGCGGCGGTATGAGAGCGCTGCTTAGCCACCCGGATCAACTTGCACTTTGGCGAGACAACCCCAACCTTGATGACAGCGCCAGTAAAGAACTCATGCGCTGGGCATCTCCGGTGAGGCACATGGTGCGCACCGCCACCGAAGATATGGAACTGCGCGGGAAAAAAATACGTGCTGGGGATAATATTGCGCTGTGGTTCCCCGCAGCCAATCGCGACCCAGAGGCCTACGCCAACCCCAACACGCTCGATATTACACGCGACCCGAAAAAGCACCTCGCATTCGGATACGGTGCACACATGTGTCTTGGTATGCATCTGGCCGTTATGGAAGTGGCCCGCTTTTACCGCGAATTGCTGCCACGTCTCAAACACATTGAACTGGCCGGAGACCCTACATGGATTCACGCAAACTTCGTTGGCGGCCTGAAGACTTTGCCTGTGCGCTATGAATTCAACAAATAGCCCAGCACGCCCTGGCCCCATTCGCGTTCGCATTTGAGACACTGAAACATGCAACCGCCACGCCCAATACACTGGGCACTGCTGGGGTTTCTCAGTATCGCGTGGGGTTGCGCATTTTTCCTCATTGCTGTCGGCCTTGAGTCTCTTACGCCACTCACTCTGGTAAGTGTGCGCTTGGCCGTTGGTGCCCTGACCCTGTACATCATCATGCGCTTTCAGGGTTACTCGTTACCGCCACCAGGCCCCTGGTGGCCGCGCTTTGCACTGCTGGCCCTCATGGGCAATATTCTTCCCTTCTCTCTAATCTCCTGGGCTGAAACACGCATCACTAGTGCTCAAGCGGGCCTGCTAATGGCACTGATGCCTATCAGTACCATGCTCTTATCCCACTATTTCATACAGGGCGATACACTCACCCCCCGTCGGCTCGCAGGTGTCGCACTGGGTTTCACTGGCGTGGTGGTATTGGTCGGAGGCGATGTCTTCTCGGGTATGGGAGGCGGCACCCTAATAGCTCAGTTAGCGGTGCTCACTGCAACAGTGGCCTACGCCATTAATACGGTGTATACCAAACGCCTGCCTAATATCGAGACACTGGTACTGGCTACAGGCTCACTTCTTGTCGCCACAGTGATCTTGTTGCCAGTGGCGCTGTATATCGAACAACCCAATCTGGCACAGGTTTCGGCGCGATCACTATTTGCCATAGTGGCGCTTGGTACTGTCTCTACCGCGCTCGCGACCTGGGTCTATTTTCGTGTCGTCAATGACTGCGGGCCGTCCTTCCTGTCGATTATCAACTATATTATTCCTGCAATCGCGTTTACTGCGGGCGTGATGTTTCTCGGTGAGGAGACTGTACCCAGTCAGTTCCTAGGCCTTGTTATCGTGCTGGCGGGTATATCGATGACACAGGCTCGAGTAAGCCGCTAGTCCATTTAGAGGGAGGAAGCCCATGGCAACAACGTCCGGCGGTATCATTCTGCCCAGTCCGTTAGCTCGACAATCCTCTGACGAATACCACGCCCCGGCCTACACTTTGCGAGATGAAAACGCACTGGGCTTATTGCACGATAAGTCTGAGCACCTCTCCCGCCGGTTAAACCTCACCCTGAATGACTACTACGCCAGCGCCATGGGCACCGCCGCTGCCTTAGGTGCCATTAACGCAGCCAGCGGCGATGACTTTTATCAGCTGGGCAGAAACAGTGATAGCGACGCCGAGGAGGCCAGTGCCGTTTTCTCAGGAGAAGGTTTCGTTGTTGACGTGCAAACGCATTACGTCGCTGGCCATCGCGTGGCAGCACCGGGGGCTAGTGGCATACACCAGTTTATCGAAGCTGTTGCTCCCGATTGGTTCAAGGGACTGGATGTTTCAACGGGGCTGAGTTTCGCGGAGTTTCTGCGCTGTGTCTTTGTTGAAAGCGAGACTAAGCTTGCAGTACTCACCTCTGCGCCCGGCAAAGAGGCCGTGAATATTCTCAGCAATGCAGAGATAGCAGGCACCAGAGAACTCATTGATAGACTCGCCGGCAGTGGCAGGCTACTACACCACTCTATCGTGCATCCGAATATGCCCGGTGAATTTGAACGCCTCGCAGAAGTTGCCGCTCTCTACAAACCAGACGGTTTCAAAGTGTACACATTGTACGGCGATAACAAAGACAGCCCCCCGTGGATGCTGGACGACGAACGTACCGGACTGCCCTTTCTGCAGCGTGCCAGCAATCTTGGCGTGAAAATTATTTGCGCGCACAAAGGCTTGTCGGGCCTCGCGCCAACGGGGTCACCAGCGGATGTAGGACCCGCGGCCAAAGCCTTTCCAGAACTCAAGTTCCTCATCTATCACTCAGGCTATGAAGTTCCTACGCAGCACTCTGAAGAAAGAGAGTTTCACGAGGGTGACGCCAAGAAAGGAACCGATCGCCTGGTTGCCAGTCTCCGTGAATCCGGTATCGCTCCCGGCAGTAATGTTTACGCCGAGCTGGGCAGCACCTGGTACCTCCTAATGAAGCGTCCCATCGAAGCGGCCCATGTCATCGGTAAGCTGTTGTTGGCCGTGGGCGAAGACAACGTGCTGTGGGGCACCGATTCTGTCTGGTACGGGCCTACTCAACCGCTGATAGATGCCTTTCGCGCTTTTCACATTCCCCAGCAATTTCAGGAACGCTTCGGCTACCCGGCATTAACACCACAGGTGAAAGAAAAAATTCTGGGCTTGAATGCCGTCAGCGTTTACGGCATTAACCAACAGCAGATGTTGAAAAACGCAGAGAACGACGACCTCGCCTGGATCAAGAAGGCCGTTGAGGAATCTTCCTAAAGCGAGTGCTGATTCAGCAGGCTGAAATAGCAACAGGTATATTGCCAAGCCTAGGCATGCCGGTTATTGGGTCGTAGTCCTCGTCCGAACGAACCAGGCGGCCAGTGTTGGCTCCTATCTCATCGTAGCGATCGTCTTCATCCACTAGCCCGCCGAAGGCGTGAGAGATGGCAACCACACCCGGACGCAGGGTTTCATCGCTTTCCACTTTGGCAACAATGCTGTCGTGAGGGGTCGCAATACGCACCCTATCTCCTTCGCTTACACCTGCCGCTGTCATGTCAGAAGGATGCATCCACACTGGGTTCCACGGCTTGTTGCCATTGAGTTTCTTGATGGCGCGCCCTGAGGAATTCATAAAATTATTGTGCCGCCTGGGTATATAGCGCAGGGGGAAATCGGGAGTATCTTGCGCTGCGCGGTAGTCTTCGGAAAAAACATCTCTTAGCTGCTCCATCATTGTGCCATCGCCACATTCCAGCCTGTCTTCGCACAGCGGTTCCTTTGGTTCTACCTTTACGTCTGCCGGAAAAATATTTCCGTGGGGAAAATGCTTTACCTCCTCTAACGGAATCCGCGAGTGAGCGCATATTGTTTCAAAGAGAGTGTCGGTATTGGGCTTCTCGGTTCGACTCAGTTGCAGCATTTCATAGGGCGCCTCCTGAAACCGGGAGAAACCAAAAGCAGAAACGAAATTTAAATCAAGATCCAGATGATTTGCCATGCGATAAAAGAAATCCCACTCCTCGATCAAATCAGAACCGTGAGGGGCATCGGCCACTGCTGGGGAGTATTGCGCGTAGGCATTGGGATAGCCTATACCTGTACCAAAATATTTAATCGCCTCGCCACTTTGACTCATTCCCGGTGTCTCCAAAGTCTGGGTGCAGGCAATCACGTAGTCCGCAAGGCGCGCTGTGGTGGACATTTCAACATCCAAAGTCACTAACAACTCCAAGGTTTCCATCGCTCGCTGTGTTTTGCGTTGGTCCGGCCAGGCCGCCATAGGATTCCCACCAATACATATCAGCGCTTTTACCTGACCTTCCCCAGCCAGCAGTATTTCATCCGCCAGTGCCGCAGTGGGTAAACCCGCGGCAGTATCGCTGAGATCTCTCACTCGGATTTTTTCACCAAAGCCCCAGGCTTTGAATGGCGGGAACGCCTGCGCTTTTGGTGTGTAGGCCGGTAGCATCGCATTGGGGCGGGTTACCTGCTCCCCTTCGCGTGTGTAGGCGCCACAAATCGTATTGAGACAGGCAACCAGATAGTCCTTTAGATTGCAGTACATGGAAAAACTGGCACCAGTGCCGCTATTGGCGTGACGCACCTTTGCTCCGGCAAACAATCGCGCAGCCTCCTGCAGCTGCTGCACTGGCAAGCCCGCCCTATCGGCGACATAGTCCGGAGTGAAGTTCGCTGAAATTTCGCTTAGCGCTTCAAAGCCCGCGACGTTCTGCTCGACGAAGTCTTTGTCGTAAAGCCCTTCACTGATGATGATATTAATCATACCAGCCAGAATGGCGTGATCTTCACCCGGACGGCACTGCAAATGTATAGCGGCTTTGCGTGCAACATCGGAAACTCGAGGGTCAATAACGATCAGCTGCAAACCGCGTGCCTGGGCCTCTTTAAGTTTTTGCGCCGGGTTCTGGCCTGGTAGCCCCGCTGACTTGGAAATGATGGGGTTGTTTCCGACAAGAAGCCACGCGTCGGCCTGCTCAAAATTGGGCTCGCCTCCCAGCCACTTCCCGTGCAGCGCCATCGATATCTGCTTACCCGGTTGATCTATGGTGTTGGAGGTAAAAAACATACGCGAACCAATAGCCCGCATAAAAGCATTACCCATACTCGCGGCGACAGGTGTGCCGCCATTAGGGGTTCCCACATAAAAAGCAACGGAACGCGGGCCGTGCTCTTCAACCAGGGCTTTAATTTTGTCAGCCACTTCCAGCGCCGCAGCATTGGTAGAGATTACTTGGTGCTGCCCATCGGCTTCACGCTTCAGCGATTGCAATAAACGCCCCTCATGATTGTGCAGCTGGGGAAGCGCCCTACCCTTGGGACATGTATAGCCCTTAAACAAAGGATTGTCCGGATCACCGGTAACCTCAGTGACCTTGCGTCTACCGTTGTCATCTTCAACCGTTGCCAGTACGCCGCAATGAGCGATGCACAGGCGGCAGATAGTGGGAACGATCTCGGTCATCGTGTTTCCTCTCTCCAGGAATTGATTACTAAGGTGTCGCCTATTTTACGTGAGGCTACACTGCCGTTAAGAACAGGCTACAGCGCCACCATCGCAGGTAATAACTTCACCCACCGTAAAGGCTCCGGCGCGCGAGCTGAGAAAAATTGCCAGCCCGGCAATGTCTTCTGGTGTGCCGACGCGGCCACGTGGATTGTGCTCAGCGACAAGACTCCAATCGATGTCGGTGTCGCCTCCTCCGCCTACACCTGTACTCAACATCCACGTCGGAAAGGGGCCGGGTGCAATCGCGTTGCACAGAATATTGCGCTTGGTCAAATGCACAGCAAGGTTGCGCGTCAGATGATGAACCGCAGCCTTGGAAGGCCCATAAGAAAAAGTCTCGAACGCCGGAGATTTTATCCCGTCAACGGAACCAATATTAATCACTCGGGAGGGATCTTCAGCGTTCGCTTTAGCTTCTAACAAAGGCAACATTTTCTGAGTTAGAAAGAACACGCCTTTCACGTTTACGTCCATCACCTTATCCCAACCTATTTCGGGGAACTCATCCAACGGCGCTCCCCATGAAACGCCTGCATTATTAATTAGAACGTCGCAATGGCTTTCGTGCTCCTGAAACGCTTTAACTACGGCTTCAATACCCTCCAGCGTGGATATGTCTGCAGGGAGAGAAACGCACTTCCCGCCATACCGGGCATTAAGTCGGCTGGCGGTTTCATCGCACACCTGCGCCTTGCGTGAACTGATGTATACCGTTGCGCCGTTGGCCAAAAAACCAGCCGCTATCATCTCGCCTATACCGCGGGAGCCACCCGAAACGAATACAACCTTATTTTCAACGGAAAAAAGATTCTGCATATTTCCTCCCTATGCATTTAGTAATAAATTGAACGCGCTCTACATATCGCGACGACTAACCCCGGGAATTTCAAGGGCAAGGTCCGGACCGTACATTTTAGCTGGCGTTTGGAAGCCCGGCTCCCACTGACCCGCAAGGATATTGCGCGCCACAATCAGTGAGCTGTGGAATGTCAGCAGGTAAGGTTCCGGTGTAATCATTTCCGCAGTAAAGCTTTCGCCCGACTTATTGGTGGCTGTAGAAATCAGCTGCGTCTGGCGCGTTTCCTGCGCTTCTGGCGGCGGGCCCTCAGGTGCAAAGGTATCGATCAACCAGATTAAAATACTCTTGCCCCAGCTACTGCGTATCATGCTGAAGACCCAGCTGGGCATTTCGCCGTCCTGAACCTGATAAATCTCAATGGTCGGAATACCGGTACTTACCCAGGATGTCATCATGTCGGCCCAGGGTATCTGCGCCAGCGTACGCTCCTCACCGTCAATCTCCCGCGTAATTACCTTGGGTTGATCCACCTCTATCATCTGGCCGTCTTGGCGCATCAATATGGGACGCGATAGCATTTCAATGCCAGACTTCAAGGTGCCGCGACTCGCAGGCGCTCCCTCGGCGGTGGTGTAATTAGTATTCATAATGAGTTCAAGTGAGGTAGGGTTTGCCACTTTTTGTGCCACATAGAGATTGAGGCAATCCGTGGGAACCACGTCGTATCCCACGGCGGGCATCACCATAATACCGGCGTCCAAATATTCTTGATGGCGATCCAATTCTTCCTGGATAACGTGATTCTCACCAGTGAGGTCGACATAATGCGTACCCGCCTCAATCACGGCATCGATCATCGGCTTGCCAGTGAACGTGTAAGGCCCCGCAATATGCATCACCAATTCAAAATGTTTTAACACCTCCACCAGCTCTGCATGATTGTCATCGAGGCTTAGAGTGATGTAGTCGTAACCCACTTCATCAGCAACGGCCTGGAGCTTGCTTTCAGTTCGTCCAGAGAGAATGGGTGTAATGCTGTAATCCGCAGCTAGCCGCGCTATGCCTTTACCTGTGTAACCGTAAGCACCGTAAATCAGCACCTGACCTTTGCGATCCTGGGGCAGTTGCTCAAGGGTTAGGGATGCTGCCAGAGCGGCTTGTGCGCCACCAAGGGTCATAGCCACTACCAGACTACCGAGCAAGGTTAAACGTCTTAGGGATATCATAGGGTGTCCTTTTTTAGTTTTCATTAGCTTAGCTAGCACTGTAGTAAACGTACAGTAATCCGTCCATAGATCACACCGGAACCTGTCCCCGATATTGGGTACACTGAAGGCGGCGCACCATTGTCACCCTCATCACTGGAGTACGTTCTTTGCGGCTGTGTGCCGGCCTAGGCCACCTCTTTACCGAACAGTCCCTGCTGGATCGCTTCTCGCTCGCGAAAGAGAGCGGTTTCGACTGCGCTGAACTCACTCTGCCTTACGATGAAAAACCAGAAGCCTTAGAAGCAGCCAGGATTGATTCGGGGCTTGACGTTATTCTATTCACCGCTCCGATTGGCGATTTTATGGACGGCGGCGAAGGCAATGCCGCAGTACCCGGGTGTGAACAGGCATTCAGGGATTCGATCGCGATGGCTCTGGACTATGCGATTGCTTTGGATGCGCGCTATGTGCAGTTTGTCGCCGGGCGGTGTAGCGGGCAGAGCAAGGACTCGAAAAAGCGGGCGATCTACCTCGAAACCTTTACTGAAAACTTAAAGGAGGCTGTTCTCGCATTTGCGCCGGTTAGTACACAACTTGCGCTGGAAGCGATCAACACGCAGGCCTACCCCGACTACCTACTAAACCTACCGAGTCACTTATGGCAGGTGATTAAAACATTGCCTGATACGGAAGTAGGTGCGATCTTTGACAGCGTACATCTGGCCACAATGGGCATAGACCTCTGCGCTGAAATCCAGCATAGCGGTGAAAAATATTGTCATCTGCAGTTGGCAGACATGCCCCAACGAACACCACCGGGTACGGGGAGCCTCAACTTTCCCGACCTGTATCAGGCCATTGCACAAAGTAACTATAGAGGTGAGCTGGGGTTTGAATTTCACCCCAGTGGCGAAACGAGACTGAGCCTGAAGTGCCTGGAAGAGGCAAGGCTCGCCCTCTCCCTATAGCTTAAATCCCGGAAGCTAGGAGGTGGACCTAAGTTCATAGCCCGCCCACTTTGGCTCAGACATTTCTCTGACAAAACGTTCATAGCTCCAGGGCCAGCTGGAAGGAATTCCCTGTTCGTCCAGATACCAACTCTGGCAGCCGCCCGTAAACCAAATAGTCTTTTTAGCGGCCTTTATGCGCTGCTGCTCGAAGGCTTCCAGCGTGTCTTCGCGCGCACAGAGCTCCTGACATTCACCACTGCGTAACTTATCCATCAACTGACTAACGTAATGCCACTGATGCTCGGCAATATCGATCAAGGAGAAATTACCCACTGGGCCATTGGGTCCATTCAGCATAAAGAAGTTGGGGAACTCTGGCATCGAAATCGCCAAATAGGCTTTGGGCCGCTCAGACCACAAAGTTTCCAGATCAACCCCATTGCGCCCTGACACCTTCATGGGTCGAACAAATTGGTTAGGGCGAAACCCAGTGGCAAACACAATGACATCCAGCTCGTGCAGTTGTCCGTCATCTGTGCGTATCCCGCCAGCTTCAATTCCTTCAATTCCCCCAGTGACCAGCGCCGCCCTTGGTCGCTGTATCGCCTCATAGTAGTCGGGAGAAAAGATCAGCCGCTTGCACAGTGGCTCGTGGTCTGGCCTGAGCCGCTCTTTCAATTCGGCATCGTACACGCCATTTTCCAGGTTGGCCAAACAAGCCTCGCTCCAATGCATGGCTCCCACACTATCGCCACCGATAATCACCTGCGTATAACTTTCTACATTGGCCAAATAACCCGGTGTGTCCATCACAGCTTCCAGGGCTGCTGGGTCGGAACGAAACAGGGCGCGCTGCTCTTCGCTGAATTCGCCATTTGGCATCGGCATAATCCACTGCGCTGTACGCTGAAAATGGGTTATATGCTGCACCTTTTCGGCCAGAGCTGCGATGATTTGTACCCCAGTGGAACCATTGCCGATGATACCCACGCGCTTATTTTGCAGATCTATACTGTGATCCCACCGCGCGCTGTGAAATAGATCGCCGCCAAAATCGTTCATGCCCTGGATAGGCGGAAAACTGGGGTGGTGCAGTACACCTGTTGCGGCGATGACGACATCGGCCTCATCCTGGGCGCCACTTTTCATTTTAAGGCGCCAGCGCCCGGCTACAAACTCTGCTTGGTCGACTTCCTCGCCAAAACGGATGTCATCATAAAGACCGTATTTTAAGGTTGTACGCTCAAAGTAATCGAGCACCTCGGGGCCAGGGGGCAGATGGCGGGTCCAGTCGGGGTTGCGTTCAAATGTGTAGGTGTAATGGTGTGAGGGTACATCGCATGTCAGCCCTGGATAGGTGTTCTCCCGCCACGTGCCACCTACCCGATCGGCCTTTTCGTATATAACAAATTCATCTTGCCCAGCTTCCTTGAGCTTTATGCCGGCGAGAATACCCGCCATACCTGCACCTATGATAACGACTCTCATAGTGACTCCCGCATCAGCACTACATTACCAAACAACTAAACAGTATCGAGAACTTCCATTTCCGGCACGGCTGCTACTAAGGGAGCCAGCACTTTATTGGCTTCCTGAAAATGCGCCGTCTTGCCGTGAGCATCTAGGTCCGCCTCGCTTTCATATTGCTCCAGCACCTTGTAAACCTGCGAATCTGTTTTGCTATGGTGTAAGAGGTAAAAAATATTGCCTGGCTCATTGGCCCGTACTTGTGCGGCCAATTCCAGAAAAGCTTTTTCAAACTCAGCGTTCTTTCCTTCTGCAATGGTGAGCGTTGCGATGACGCCTATGGCCATGGGAAATACCTCGTAAAGTGATTCGGAAAAATGCCAGAGAATATGAATCTATCAAATCTTTAGCTCAGTGCTGGAGTAACAAAAACCGCAGTACTACAAGTGGTAGCACCACAAACGTTCCACAAACTGACTATCACAAGCTCAAATGAACTAAATCGAGTCTGGCAGAATCACCGGGCCCTGAAAGGTGCGTATATCCTGCGTAAGAAACCAGAAAAATGACGTTGTGGGTGTTGGTAGGGTAATCACCCAGG
The DNA here is from genome assembly GCA_047611225.1 of Halioglobus sp. Taxonomy (GTDB): domain Bacteria; phylum Pseudomonadota; class Gammaproteobacteria; order Pseudomonadales; family Halieaceae; genus Marimicrobium. Next base: position 16,259 of record JBLFWP010000038.1, on the reverse strand, counting down.
GTTCCTGCAGAGTGATCTGCCGCAGGCTTCCGCCCACAGGTAGCACTCTGGAGTAGTCATGTTCCTGACTACCCAGAAGCTCTACGAACTCCCCTTGAGGCATAGACAAAATGGCCAAGTCCCTACCGGCGTCAAAACCAATCACATGATTTTTGTTTACGCTAACCTCAGCAGCGCCTTCAGGGTGGGGCGAAAAATGAGGCTTGGAAGGGTCTGACACGTTAATAAACAAATAACTATTGATGATGCGTTCCTGCACACGCTTGTCTGGTTGACCCGGCGAGTGTTGAAAAGCGGAGCGATCCATCGCGGTTTCAGCAATGCCCACTTTGACCAGGTCTTTTTCGAATTCCAGCGCATCAAACTCCGATTCGCTCATAGGCGAAGTACACATCCACACCAGACCTGTCGCTCTATCGACGATCTCCATGAATTTATTGCGCCCATTGGGCAACTCAAAGGCACCCTCTACCAGCTGTTCCTGCATTAGGGCATCGAGGGATTTGTCAGAACTACTCATTATTCGGTTTCACTCTTAAAACAAAAAAAAGCGAGCGTGGGATCCTGCCTTCAGGCATCGGGCACCAAACCACTCAGCACACTGACTATAATCTCAGTTGATGTCTCTTTACTCAAGCCCTGATGCTCACGCAAACGATGCCACATTTCGAAAGACGCTACAGCATCCACTGCCTCCCTATCCAATTCCGACAAATGTTGCAGCTCTGGCAGCCAGTTACCTAAGTCTTTACGCAGACCCTTCTGGTATCTAGCGTAGTTTTTCCTAAGAATTTCAAAGCGCCACAGTTGAGCACTGGTAGACAAAATAATATTGCGCTGGGCCTCAAAACCATCAGCGTGACGCTGCACAGCGTGCAAAATTCGCTCCTGCAGAGAACCACTTCTATCGCCCCCCAGATACAGGGCTTCGCCGGCATCGCGTGTCTGTTCATCAGCAGTGGCGAAAAGGCTTTCCATATCGTTGAAATGACGGAAAACGGTGCGAATGCCAACACCGGCTCGATCTGAAGTTTGCTGCGCGGTTGGCGTCAGATTGCCCTCTTCCATCAGCGCCAACAAAGCGTCGATGATAGCCTGCCTGCTGCGCTCGCTGCGCTGTCGACGGCCATCGGCAACTACTACTGAGTCCCCTTGGGCGCTGGTCTGCACTGCATCAGTTGCCACGGTATTAGCTCACCCAATTCTATTGTCATTATTTATGCCATATTGTGCCACAGCTAAACGGGGGTGACCACACGGTATGAGGGAGCTTGCTAACCCTGCCTTGATATCCGGGAGGTATATCCCATCCGATAGAATTGGTATGCCGCACCAGGAGATGGTCCATCTGATTCAAATCACTTATGAGAAAGAGAAGCTACAAACCGTAGTGCTCGAAATCGATACCCTTATAGTAAGAAAACAGCCTTCTGATTCGCTCGCGCTGCGGCGAACTCAGTTGCGCTGCTCCAGCGCCCTCCCCACCCTGCTGGAAGGTTGCGTATTTAGCCGTGAGTAACTCGGGGGATACCTTATCCACGCTGTTAATTCCCTGAAAGCTCAATAAGGTTTGCAGCGTATTCTCGGTATCAGAAAATATACCTTTGTAGTTTACCCATTGCGCATTCACGGCTCCCTGTTCACACAAGCGGTACCAAGAGGCATAAAAATTCACATACCATGGAATGGCCAAATCGATAATCGCATCGGTAAGCTCCTCATCGCTGAGGTTTTTAGTGTCAATATCCTGCCAGATAAAGGAGTAACCATTCTGGCCCGTTCCGTAACCGGGCATGCTCTCTTTCTTCCTCAGGTCTTTCCTTAAACTGACCACGGTGTCGTCTATCTGCCGTACGAGAATGATGGGTTTGATGCCGAAGGCTTTCATTAGCGCAGCATTGTGAAAGCTACCTTTCATGTGCAGTTGCGAAACGCAGCCACTACGATTGATCAAACACAGTGCCGGCAGATAGAGATCGTGCTCATTGGTGCCATAGCCAGAGCACAGACGAAAGTTGCCATAGCCCGTCAGTTTACCCAGCGTATTGGCCAAAAAAGTTGAGCCCGACTTGGGCGCCGCCACAACGGCGATGATGTGTTTATCGCCCCGTTGCTCCACGAAGTTTTTTTGAGTACCTGGCACCAACCCGTGTCCAAATGCAGCTTCGGCCACAGTCTGAACAAGTTGTTTTGCATCAATTTTAATTTGTTCTGGCATAGTTAGAATCTTGGGAATGGAGGGAGTTGGCTACGATTGATCACACTAGCTGGGGCCCGAGGACTTACCGTGAATGCGACGCGCTGCGCCGCAATCTATCGCCGGACACCCATGCGCCATCGGATATTCCCATACCTTCCAGAAAATCCGCGTGAAATCGCCGGGGTTCATCCGCCAGATAGACGCCGCAAGTTGCGACACACACCCAGCGAGACCTGCCCTACTTCTTTATCTGCCCAGCAAACAGTTTGTCGAGCTTCGCACTGTTGTATGGGGGGTTGGTTCCAGCAAGCTTCGGCAAATTCAGCCAGCCCTGCGTATATACGCTGCGCGCATGGCTAAAGGTTTTGAATCCTTCCCTGCCCTGGTAGTTACCCATGCCGCTGTTACCTACACCACCAAACGGCAAGTCGATATTGGACACATGCATGATGACGTCATTAATCGTGACACCGCCAGACTGGGTATTTGCCAGCACGTAGTCCTGCTCGGTTTTGTCATTGCCGAAATAATAAAGGCCTAGCGGATGCGGTTGATCTGCAATGTAATCAATACATTCAACGAGCTCTTTGTAAGTTTTGACGATCATCACCGGGCCAAAAATTTCTTCTTGCATCACTTTTAATTCTTCGCCTGGGTTGATCAGCAAGTGCAGGGGAATACGTTGCTCTTGGGCTGTGTAGGCATCCGTAGACATTGGCTCAACGCGCGTGCCTGCCTCTTTGGCTTCATCAATGTAGCCCTTGATTCGCTCGTAGTGACGCCCATTAACAACAGCTACATAATCTTTGTTGCCACTGACAGTCGGGAACAGACCCTGAAAGACTTCACGCGCTTTAGTTAGGAAAGTCTCCAGCTCAGCCTCAGGTACAAAAACGTAATCCGGGGACAAACACACCTGCCCGGCGTTCATGATCTTTCCGGAGATAATGGCTTCGGTAGACTTGGCTATATCGGCGTTCTTGCTAATGATAGTAGGAGACTTACCGCCCAGTTCCAGCGTGACCGGTGTGAGATTTTGGGAAGCCGCCTGCATCACCATTTTTCCGACACCGATAGAACCGGTAAACAGAATGTGGTCCAGATCGAGAGCAGAGAAAGCACCGCCTGCCTCTGCGCCGCCATTCACCACAACAATTTCGTCTTCGGTGAAGTATTTCTTGAAAAGCTCTTCCAGTAGGTCAGCTGTTTTAGGGTTGAACTCCGATGGCTTGATCATGGCCCGGTTTCCCGCCGCCAGCGCATTCGCCAGCGGGTGAAAGATCATTGCTATGGGAAAGTTCCAAGGCGACATTATGCCCACCACGCCAAGAGGCTGAAACTCGAGTCTAGCACGACCGCCTACCAGCCCCATTGGGAACATGGGAGAACGCTTTTCAGGCTTCATCCATTTATCGACATTCTTGATCGCATGTTTGAGGTGACCCACCGGCTGCATGATATCTGTCATTTTCGTCAGGTAGGGCGAACGGCCACCGTAGTCTTCATCCAGCGTGTTGACCAGAATCTCCTGGTTTTCCACCAAGAGATTGATGCAGCGCTGCAGCCTTTCCTTACGTGCCGCAGCATCCGGGATGCCGCCCTCGCGCTGGGCTTTACGCAGGCGCTGGAGTTGTAATTGCATAGTGTCTGGAGTGACGGCGGTATTCATAGTGAAAATCCTGTTGGCGCGGGCTGTAGCGGCGCTCTATTGCGATTGATCCAAGTAAAAAAACTATCATGAATTTAATGTCCGTACATATCATTACATTGTAGACACAGGTGGGGATTAATCTATAGTCCGTCATCATATTTTGAACTTTTGGAGCCGCCCAATGCGTAAAACGCTTATTTCCAGCCTTCTACCACCCCTACTACTACTGGCAGCCTGTTCCGGTGATAAATCACTGACAGAGCAAACCAACGATTTTGGCGGCCGTGGCATCAATCAAGCGAATGAGCAACTACCGCCGGTGAACGACTTGCTGGACCTTTCACCACCTGCGGCGAATCCACAGCGCAACGCCTACTTCGGCGATCTTCACGTGCACACAGAATATTCGTTTGACGCCTACTCCTTTGGCACCACAGCTACCCCCTACGACGCCTATCGCTACGCCAAAGGCGAGGCGATCATGCACCCCAGTGGCTATGAAGTTCAGCTGCGTACCGCGTTGGATTTTTACGCTGTCACCGATCACGCCATGTTCCTGGGCCTGGTCAAGGAATCGGCAGAGACCAACACTGAGTTTTCCAAGTACGACGTGGCCAAACCCGTTCACAATATGAATGCGCCGGACAATATGGGCACCATGAGTATCATTCAGCGAGTCGGCAACTTTTCCACCTTCATTCCTGACACTGTGGCAGGCATTCAAAACGGCACAATCGATGCGGAAATGGCTACTGGCGTTACCCGACGAGCCTGGCTGGACACAATAGAAGCGGCCGAGCAGTACAACGCGCCTGGAAAATTCACCACCTTTGTCGCTTACGAGTACACCACCGCGGCCGACGACCGCGGTAATCTGCACCGCAACGTCATCTTTCGTGGCAGCGAAAAACTGCCGGCGGTGCCCTTCTCTCGCCTGAATTCACAAAGCCCAGAAGGTCTATGGGACTGGATGGATATGCTGCGTTCCAAGGGCATTGAAACCCTCGCCATTCCACACAACTCCAATGGTTCCAACGGGCAAATGTTCAAGCTGGTGGACTGGGCCGGCAACCCGCTGGACGACGCCTACGCTGAACGCCGCATGCGTAACGAGCCGCTGGTTGAAATCACCCAAATTAAAGGTACTTCAGATACCCACCCCGCTCTTTCGCCAAACGATGAGTGGGCAAATTTCGAAATCTACCCACTGCGTGTAGGTACCTCCTTACCCAGCGAGCCCAACGGAAGCTATGTACGTCAGGCGTTGCAAAACGGCCTGGCCCTGGAAGCCCAGGGCGTAAAGAACCCATTCCAATTCGGCTTCGTTGCCGCCAGTGACACTCACGTGGCAGCCAGCACTGATGATGAAGCCACTTTTTTTTCCAAGGCGGGCATTCTTGATGGCGAACCAGTGGGGCGTGGCTCCGTACCGGTTTCACTAATGTACGGCGCTGTTGTACGGGTTATCGCCCCGGAGAACCTGACAGAGATCGATGGTAGGACCTACATCGCAGGCGGCGGTTTCGAGACCTGGAGCGCATCTGGCATTGCCGGAGTCTGGTCTGAAGAAAATACGCGGGACTCCATCTACGACGCCTTCCGTCGCAAGGAAACTTTTGCCACCAGCGGGCCGCGCATGAAGGTACGCTTTTTTGCCGGAACCGCCTTCGACGATGACATACTCGAAAGCAGCGACCTGATTGCAAAGGCCTACGAACAAGGCGTTCCCATGGGCCAGGAACTAGACGCCGGAGGCAACGCACCTTCCTTCATCGTCTGGGGGTCTGCTGACCCCATAGGTACCCCCTTGCAACGCATGCAGATTGTGAAGGGTTTTGTGAAGGACGGCGGAAACATGGAGAAAGTGTACGACATTGCCTGCATGACCGGCATCTCGCCCAATGCCAAAACCCATCGCTGTGCAGACAATGGTGCCAAAGTAAATCTGGCTGACTGTTCGATCACTGAAGATATCGGCGAAGCGGAAATGCTGACGAAGTGGGAAGACCCTGATTACGACCCTGAGGTGGACGCATTTTACTACGTCAGAGTGCTGGAGAATCCCACCTGCCGCTGGTCTACCTGGGATGCTCTCAGAGAAGGGGTTGAGCCGCGAGCCGACCTTAAAAAAACAATTCAGGAACGAGCTTGGAGCTCACCGATTTGGGTTAGATAAGTGCTGGCCTTAGCGGGCCCTCACGGGTCAGCTAAGGCTGTATTTTTACGAAGTGTGCCACTCTAATGATTCCCTACCTACTGCACAGCAGCGTATCTCTCAGGCGATCTCAAAATTTGTCTTTCGTAGTGTCACCAGGGATTATTCGCTAGACTATCCTGATGAGTGAAACGAAACCCCCTATCAACAAAAAGCTGGCCCTCTCCTTTATTTTCATAACTGTGCTGCTGGACTCAATCGGCTTCGGCGTCATCCTGCCGGTAATGCCGCAGCTAATTATGGAAGTGACTGACGAGGGTTTAAGCAGCGCAGCTATTTACGGCGGATGGCTGCTTTTCCTCTACGCCTTCATGCAGTTTCTATTTTCTCCCATCATGGGAAACCTCTCAGACCGCTTTGGCCGCCGCCCCGTGCTACTGCTTTCACTATTGGCCTATGGTCTCGATTACCTACTGATGGGCTGGGCGCCAACGTTAATGTGGCTGGTGGTTGGCCGCTTGATTGCAGGCAGCGCATCAGCAACCTACTCCATTGCCAATGCCTATATTTCAGACATCTTCGAACCCGAGGAACGCGCCAAAAATTTCGCCCTCATGGGAGCAGCCTTTGGTGGCGGTTTCATTTTGGGGCCTGTCATCGGCGGATTTCTGGGGGAAATAGGGCCGCGTGTGCCCTTCTATGCAACTGGCGCAATCGCTCTGTGCAACGCTGTGTTCGGTTTTTTTGCCTTGCCGGAAACTCTATCGAAAGAAAACCGCCGACCGTTCGACTGGAAGCGGGCCAATCCACTGGGCGCTTTTTTACATCTGCGCGAATACCCGACTGTGTTCGGCCTGGTCGTCGCCTATTTCTTTTACCTGCTGGCACATCAGGCATTACCTGCGCTCTGGTCTTACTATTCCATCGCAAAATTTGATTGGAGCCAGAGTGAAATAGGTTTTTCCCTTGGTTTTGTAGGCGTCCTGATGATGATCAGCCAGGCCTTTCTGATACGCTGGGTGATAGACCACTACGGCACAGTGATAACAGCCTATATTGGTCTGACCTGTGCCACCTTGAGCTTTCTGGGCTACGCCTTCGCCACCGAGGCGTGGATGGTGTATGTGTTTTTAACCATAGGCGCTGCCCAGGGATTTCTGGGACCCGCTGTGCAGGGGATGATGTCGGCCAGAACACCCGCAAATTCGCAAGGAGAACTGCAGGGCGCGCTGGGAAGCATGGCGAGCCTGGCCGCTATTATTTCGCCAGTAGTGATGACACAGGTATTCGGCTATTTCACTTCGGAGACAGCGCCGGTTTATTTCCCCGGGGCAGGCTTTTTACTGGCAGCAATACTTACTGTGCTAAGTCTGTTTTTATTCGTACCCTATCTGAGAAGCTCACAGCAGCCGAATTAATCTCTACAGCCAGCTACTGGGTAGCTGTGCGTTACAACCGCGCTCGAATAAACTCTATGCCCCGTTGATACACTTCTTCCTCAGAAACGAAAGCATTGCGCCAGATATTAGCAGCTGCCGCTAAATTCGGATCAGTATTACCAAAGGACTCGATTACCATCCAACCTGAGTAATCAATTTCTTTGAGCGCTGCGAAGTTACTGTCCCAATCCACCTGCCCGGTACCCAGTGTGCCACGGTGACTCTCACTCAAGTGCACATGATTGACGCAATCGGCAATACCGCGCAAAGCCTCACCAGGGTTTGGGTCCTCAATATTGGAATGGTGCGTGTCAAAATGTACGCCTACGTTGCTTAGACCCACCTGCTCCACCATCCGTTTTGCATCTGCTGAGGTGTTAATCAGAAAAACCTCAAAACGGTTCAAAAATTCCAGACCGAGGCTCACACCCACCTGTTGCCCGTATTCGCCGCACGCTCTTAAGTAATCTGCAGACCAGTTCCACTCATCAGCGGTGGGGCCCTGCCCGGTAAAATATTTGTGAGCCTGATAGATTCCGCCCACCAAAATATCCGCTCCAATCAGCTTTGCATCGTCGATTGCCTTGTTCAGATTAGCAATAGCCGCAGCCCTGATAGCAGGATCCGGTGAGATGGGATTAACCTCTTCACCCACAAACGCGACGGCCGTGCGCTCCAGACCGAGTTGATCACAGGCGGATGCCATTTTTTTCAGATCAGCTTGCGACTGTCCCACCACGGGTATTTCCACACCATCGTAGCCAGCCTGAGCCAAGCCCTCAAATACCGGGATGTGTTGCGGGCCGATTTCGATACCCCAAAGCAGCATGTTCATTCCGATTTTTACACTCATTGGAACTTACCTCATTTTGTAGTGGATACCGCGCGCAGACATGGCTACTCGAAAATACCCTAAGATGGATCCAACTGACTCCAGAGAATTTCTGCCGCTGTCTCGCACAATTTTCGACTGGACGCAGAATCTACATAGATACCATCAATCAACAGACGGCTGATACCGTGCAGCATGCCCCAGATCACCTGAGAATATCGAAGAGGATCAATGTCTGCTGACAACAGGACCCTCACTTGCAAAGACTCTATTCTTTGAACATTGCCTCGTAGCGTTCCCCTGGCGGAGGAAACCAGCGCTTCCGTCAGGCTCTGAGAGCGCCACAACTTGCCGCCATACATTAGATCGTAGTACTCGGGGTTCTTGATCGCAAAGTTTACATAACCCTTCACGTATTCAAGTGTAGCGCCATCGCCACCCAGGCCCCGGCCTTTTCGCAGCGCGGCGTCCATGGCCACGTTAAAGCGAACAAACCCTTCTTCGGCCACCGCACATAACAGCCCTTGCTTGTCTTTAAAGTGATGATAAGGCGCTGTGCGCGATACTCCCACATTGGCTGCCAGACGCCGTAGCGACAGGGCCGCCTCTCCCTCGTCACGCAGTATTCGTGCGGTCTCATCCAGTAAAACTGCCTTGAGATCACCATGGTGATAAGAAGTCTTTTCACTGGGTTTGGTCGCTGTGTTGGAGTGGCGCTTGGGAGAGTTCATAGCGCGAATGTATCAACCCATCTTGACAATGTCAAAATTGGTCGCTATCTTGTCCCCGAAATCTAGACACCGTCCAGTTAAGCGTTGCGGCGACATCAAAAAATTGATAAACACGGAGAGAACCATGAGTGCCAAGATCCCCCGCAGCTCAGAAAATGACTACAGCAGCGACATCATCAGCGAGCGCCAACAATTTCTTGAGGAAAAAACTGGCGCCACCCTTGAGCACACGAAAAAGTTTTCCTTTGACCCCAGCACCATGGAAGGCAATTGCGAAGGCTTGTTTGGCGTTGCGCAACTGCCCATAGGCGTCGCCGGCCCACTACTGGTCAATGGCGAGCACGCCAAGGGTGAATTTTATGTGCCCATGGCCACCATCGAAGGCACATTGATCGCGAGCTATAACCGCGGCATGCGTGTTATTCGCGAAAGCGGTGGCGTGATGACCACAGTAGTGAGTGAGGCGATGCAGCGCGCACCTGTGTTCATGTTCAAAAACGCTCGGGAAGCGCGGGAGTTCAGCCACTGGCTTAAGGAAAATTTCGAAGACGTTAAGGCGCAGGCCGAATCTACTACTTCCGTAGGCAAGCTGTTGGAGATCGAACAGTATCCCGTACATGCAATGGTTTACACCCGCTTTGATTACAGCACCGGCGATGCCGCAGGACAAAACATGACAGGCAAGGCTACCTACGTTGCCTGCGAATGGATTCGGTCTCAGTATCCCGCGCTGCGTAGCTATGGGCTCTCCGGTGGCATGGACTCCGAAAAGAAAACCTCCTTCGTGAACTCGCTCAAGGGTCGCGGTAAGAAGGTAACCGCAGAACTGACGCTTCCCCGCCAAGTACTCAAGGACGTACTGCGCACTACTCCCGAACATTTACACGCTGGGCTGAGCATAGGCACCCTCGCTGCATTTCTCACCGGCGCATCTAACAACGCCGCGCACCCAGCTAACGGCCTCGCTGCTCTGTTCATGGCAACAGGTCAGGATATGGCGAACATCGGAGAGGCCAATCAGTGCAGTGTTTACAGTTACATAAACACCCAGGGTGACCTCCACTACTCCATCACCCTGCCGGCATTGATTATGGCCAGCTATGGTGGCGGCACGAGCCTGGCGACGCAGCGCGAATGTCTGGAGTTGATGGATTGCTATGGGCAGGACAGAGCGTACAAGTTGGTAGAAATTGCCGCCGCTCTGGTGATGGCAGGTGAACTGTCACTGGTGGCTGCTACCCGTACCGACAAGGAAACTGGCAGCAACGAATGGGTAGACGCCCATGAGAAGCTCGGTCGTAATCGCTAGCAAACGCCAAACATAGCAGGGGCGTAAGCCCCGTGCTTACCTTCCCACCTCCTCCCCTGGGCGAGGTCATCCTCCTCATAAACCGGCCTTAACTGCACCTTTCATATCCAGCAAACAACCACCCTCCCGGGCAGCCATTTGTAGTAGACCCAGATCAGCGCCTAGAATGTGCTCATTGATAACAATAATGAGATCGCAATGAGCAAACTCCTGCTGGCTATCTGCTTGAGCATGTGCTTAATCGCCTGTACCGATGCCAAGGACACTTCTTACGTTGAAAATATGCAACCAAGCTATGATTTCAGCACGGCAGATCAATGGCTGGAAGATTTTGTAAGAGATGAGGCGACCTTTGACGGGGCCTCACTGATTGTGGTGCACAAGGATTGGGGCGTACTGTACGTTCAGAGCTACGGCACTCATTCAACCGACATGGTGTATATGCTCGCCTCGGTCAGTAAGGTTCCCTCTGTAAGTCTTTTGATGGCAATGGATGCAGACCCGGATTTGGATTTTGACATCGACACAACTGTCGAAAACTACCTCCCCTGGATGACAGCTTACCCCGGCGTTACCACGGCGGATATGTTGTCCAACACATCGGGCATCCCCGGCTTGTTGGTTGTTTTTAACGGCGGCTATGGCGCACACACTTGCCAGTATGCAGCTCCCGGTCAGTTCGCCAATGCTGACAATCTACTCACCTGCGGCCAAACCATTTACGAAACGCCTCTTGCCGGCACTATCGCGCCCGGTACGGCGTTCGACTACGGCGGCAGCCAATGGCAACTCGCCGGCGCCGTTGCTGAAACCGTGGGCGGTGACTCGTGGGCCAACCTATTTAACAAATACATCGCAGAGCCCTGCTCTCTGGACGTATACGAATTTGGCAACATGTTTGCCAATACCGCCGCCTGGAATGGTTTCCCAGACAGCCTAATCGGTCAGGAAAATCCAAATATAGAAGGGGGCGCTATTTCCAATCTAGAGGATGTCTCTACTTTGCTGCGTATGCATCTGAATGACGGAAAGTGTGGTGACAATCAAGTAATGCCCCCCGCTTCGGCGCAACGCATGCGCACTGATGTAGGGTCAGCACTTGGCAGCCGTGAGTGGGTAGGAGATGGCCGTGGTTACGGTCTGGGCTGGTGGATTCCCCTGACAGAGGAAGGTGTAGAGCCCAGCTTGTTTCAAGATGGAGGCGCCTACGGTTCGGTCACCTGGATAGACACCGACCGGGACTACGCTGTGTTCGTAGCGCTGGCCGAGTACGGCAACATAATTGCGGCCCGCAGAGGGCCTCAGCGCATCGTGCCGGAGTTCACCCCTGTCATGGACGAAATAATGGACGCTGCCCAGCTCAAACCATAGCACCACATCTGCCACGATAAGGATTTAAATGCAGAGTTATGCCTGTGGGCTACTCGGATGGTAAGCAAACACAGCGAATTTTAATGTCCTTTGTGCATACGTTAAACGGTATTGGATTTAGCCAATGGCCGATTGTTTCACAGCTTCAGGATGAGTGCCATCAACCCGCCAAGACGAGAGACTCTCTGCTGCACTCACTGGCACAGCGCTGGCCGTCTATAAACACAGGTAACATGGGAGAGACATCGCCATCGCCCTTGGCATAGACCTCCTGCATAGTGCGCTCAAGCGCCGCCTTTAGATCAGAGTTCGCTGGGAAAAGTGCTGGCATTTCCCCGGCCCATTGCAATTCTCTGTTCAACCACACCCTACCGATACGCCCGTTGCCATCGACAAAGGGGTGAATCCTGCACAGTGCCATCCAAATAAAAATCGCCCGAGGTAAACCCGGCTTTACCCTGGGATAAATTTCACGCATCACATGCCTGAACGTCCCTATCGTACTGGCAGGTCCGACCAAGTGTTGCCCTGGGTTCTGCGCGACCAGGTTTTTAGTGTATTTAAAATGTCCTGGCATAAACTCCCACGCACCGGTAAATGCAATAGCATGCCAGCGTCGCAACTGTATTTCGGCGCCAATCTCATCTTCAAGTGCCTGCTGTGCGGAAGCTGCGGCCGCAATACATTGTTCAATTTTTCCCACCGCACCGAATTCGTCGGTCTTTTCTAACCACTGCGTAATTCCGGACATGTCCGCTAAGGTTCCGTTTTGAAAGCCGGCTTCCAAAAGTGGCCAGCGAGCATCCATTTCTACAGGATCAATGTGTTCAAAATCGCACAGCGCGTTTGCAGAATCTGCATACTTCTCCACTTCAGCACAGAACTCACCGTCAACGTCTAGAAATTCCTGAGGCTGCTCCCGCAGGGTAGACTCCAGCGCTACGAGGCTGGATGGCTCTTCCAGAGACTGCAGAGCATCAGCCATATACCGGTACTGCGAAACTGCCAGCTTTATCGACTTGGTCTCCGCCAACTCTTCACCAGACAAACGCAAACCTGTTAAGGCACGCAGGTGTTTCTCTGCACTATCAATCTTTCCACGTTCTATTTGCACGTTGGCCAGATTGATGCGCGCCAAATTGAACTGGGAATGCTGCGCTAGGACTTCCTCCAACAGCTGTTCTGCTTCTTCTCTTTTCGCAACCGCTCGCTGTGCGCAGGCCAATCGATTCAGTGCCACGGGAGAACGCTGCATGGAAACTGCCTTTGTATAATGCTTCAGCGCTTCAGGCATACGACCCGACTGACGCAATGCATCACCCAACATCATGTAAGCCACCATCTGCCGCGGATCGATGGAGAGTGCTTCGTGCAGCGTCTCTATGGCCTTTTCATACTGGCCAGACTCTACCAAGGCGGAACCGAGATTCACCCAGCCCTCAACGCGATTTGGCGCAAGCTGGGTTGCGATAGAGAATGCTTTGACGGCGTGTTCAGGCCTGCCCCGCTCAAAGCGCTTCTTCCCCTGCTCCATGGTTTTAAGCCATTTTTTTTTCAGCGCTGACATTAGTATCTCTTCACAACTTTCTGGTGGGCCTCCCAACACGGTAATTATAGGAAAGCTGAAGCGAATAATGCGCAAACATTCTTCGCAGACTAATGGAGTGTAGCGCTTTTTGACATGCAGCTCACCCCAACGAACCACTCTTGTATAAAACAGCCGCGCGCTGCCCCGGGCACTCTCACCACCCTTGTTCACCCTCTTGAAACATGGTTTGCTAAGCCCCTCTCCAACCGTAGCACTGATCCAACAAGGTGATTTTATGACAGCGACCACGACTCTAGCTCAGGGCTTCTATTTTACAGAGGGACCAAGGTGGCGTGATGACAAGCTGTGGTTTTCTGACATGGTGGGGAAACGCGTCTACACCGTCGATCTTGCCGGAACCCTGGAGACTCTTTTCGAGGTACCGAACAAACCCTCCGGGTTGGGCTGGTTGCCCGATGGTCGGTTATTGGTCGTCTCCATGCTGGACCGCAGGTTGTTAATCTACTCAGATGGCACATTATCGGAGCACGCTGACCTGTCTGCGCTGGCCAGTTATCACTGCAACGATATGGTCGTCGCTGAAAACGGCAACGCCTATGTCGGTAATTTCGGTTTCGATCTGGATGGCGGCGCTGAGTCATGCCCTGCAGAAATCATACTGGTAACACCAGAAGGAAAAGCAAGCGTAGCCGCAGACAATTTGCTATTCCCCAATGGAACAGTGATCACACCTGACAACAAAACGTTGATCGTGGGCGAAACTTTTGGCGCCAGGCTTACCGCCTTCGATATCCACGAGGATGGTTCACTGGGCAACCGAAGAATCTGGGCAGAAATAGAGGGCACCTGCCCAGATGGTATGTGTCTGGATGAAGCCGGTGGGATCTGGATGGCATCGCCTGTCAGTCACGCTGTGCTGCGAGTCACTGAAGGCGGGGAAGTCACCGATCGCATTCCCATCGATAATCAGGCTTATGCCTGCATGTTAGGCGGACCGGATATGCGGCGTTTGTTCATCCTCACAGCAAGCACCTCCACGCCTGAAAAATGCATGCAGCGCAAAGACGGGAAAATTGAGTATGTCGATGTGCAGTATGCAGCGGCGGGTAGGCCCTGACGCTGTCAGCAAGCGGGCACAGCTCCCCAATACTATTCCAGCGCTGCAGCCCCAATGACCTTGTTGTGCATTTTAGTTAGCTGTTCTGGAGGAATTTTGAACTGCTTTCTATCGTAGGTCATCAAGCCATTGATTTCGCTTTCCACATCGGTAGTTTGTGTATATATGGCTGCTGCTAATCCTCTGGGAACCAGACTTTCGACAACATCATTCAAGGTTTCGTAGGCGGCGGCGTAGGAAGACTGATCGTCCAGTGAGGCATAAGCCCAACCGGACTCCACTGCAAGATGCCCTTCCACCGCATAACCCAAGCCACCGTACTCTCCGTAAACCACAGGTCTACCAACATCTAGTGATTCCACAAAATCGTCTTCTCGGGCGTACATGTGCAGATCACGTAAATCGCCGCTGCCAGTATCGACCCAGCCACTCGGGCCATCTACAATTCTACTGGGGTCACGCTGGGCCACTTCCTCTAGAATAGAGTCAGTATCAAACTGACCCCATGCTTCATTAAACGGTACCCAGGCGACGACGCTGGGAAAGAACGAGAGCGCATCCATCATTGCCTTTAGTTCCTGTCGGAAATAGGCCGCGGATTCAGGAGAACGCGTCAGCTCAAAATGGTTGTCACCTGGCGCAATACCAAAAGCAAAATCACGCGCGTAACCCAGATACTCCATAAAGCGGCTGCCTCTGCCGTCACCACCTGTGGGCATATCCTGCCATACCAGCACTCCCAGCCGGTCGGCGTGCCAGTACCATCGCGCGGGCTCGACTTTGACGTGCTTACGAATGGTATTAAAACCCATACGCTTGGTCGCCTCAATGTCAAAGGCCAGTGCCTCATCGGTAGGTGCAGTGTAAAGCCCATCCGGCCACCAGCCCTGATCCAACAGACCCAAATGAAACAGCGGTTCACCGTTGAGATAGAGGCGCCAAATGCCTTCCTCATCAGTGGCAACTCCCACCTCCCGTGCACCGAAATAGCTGGTCACCCTATCCAGTGAAACGCTATCGCGTAGTAACACAACGTCCAGGTCATACAGGAAGGGATCCGTGGGAGACCACAATCGCAAATCAGGTGGCGATACCCGAACCTCCACAAGTCCATCACGCAGCGCCCCACCCGATGAGGTCACTACTTGTCCCTGTGAACTAACAGTCACAAGTACTTCATCGCCCGCCACAGCCAAGGGGGCTTGAATGCGTAGGGTCACTATTCCCAGTGCTATATCTGTATCTACTGCCACCACACTACTCACCGTAAGTGCCGGTACCGGCTCAAGCCAGACCGTCTGCCAGATTCCACTGACAGGGGTATAGCTAATTCCGCTGGGCGCAAGATCCTGCTTACCAAACGCACCTGAGCCGGTATTAGTGGGATCCCAAACTGCGACCACCAGCTCCTGTTCTTGACCCTTCACTAGTGCATCGGTGACATCAAAAGAAAAGGGATCGAAACCGCCGCGGTGCTCTCCAAGCTTCACTGAGTTTAGCCACACCTGTGCTTCCCAGTCGACGGCACCAAAATGCAGTAGCAGTCGCTCGCCCTCCTGGGGGGCAATTGCCGTGAAGACATGGCGATACCACAAACGTTCATCGGGAAGCAGTGAACGTTCTACGCCTGAGAGCATCGATTCAATCGCAAAGGGCACCACAATGGACTGGGCAAACTCATCTGGCCTAGAAGCCTCCAGTGGCGCAATGGCCATCTGCCAGCGACCATTCAGGTTTTGCCAGCGCTCTCGGCGCAACTGCGGCCTGGGGTATTCCGGCAACGGAGCATCCGCATCCATGTCGTCAGTCCATGGGGTAGCAATAGCTTGTGCGTCTATAGGCAGAGTGAATTGGTAAATTCCAAATGTAATAACGCTGACACCGCCGGCAACTAGAACCAGCAGA
>JBLFWP010000037.1:0-31930 GCA_047611225.1 Halioglobus sp. | reverse complement strand
TGACTGCACGCCAGATCGAGGCTGCACGTCGCGCCATGACACGTCACATCAAGCGTGGCGGAAAGATTTGGATCCGGGTGTTTCCAGACAAGCCGATTACTGGCAAGCCATTGGAAGTGCGACAGGGCAAGGGTAAGGGTAACGTCGAGTACTGGGTAGCTCAGGTTCAGCCTGGCAAAGTGCTTTACGAGGTGCAGGGTGTCTCTGAAGAGTTGGCGCGTGAAGCGTTTGCTCTGGCATCTGCAAAGATCCCTATTGCCACAACATTCGTTAGACGGTCGGTGATGTAAATGAAAGCAAGCGAATTACGTGAGAAGTCACTCGAGGACCTGGGTAAGCAGCTGCTTACTTTGCGCGAAGAGCAGTTCAAGTTGCGCATGCAAAAATCCACTGGCCAGTTGGCACAGTCTCACTTGCTACCGCAGAATCAGCGCGATATTGCACGTGTGAAGACTTTGCTCACCGAAAAGGCAGGTAACTAGAGATGTCAGGTACAGAGAAGCGTACACGAACAGCAACCGGTAGAGTCGTCAGCAACAAAATGGACAAGACCATTACCGTATTGGTAGAGCGCAGGGTAAAGCACCCGGTGTACGGTAAGTACATTACTCGCTCTTCAAAGATTCATGCGCACGATGAGAGCAATGAGTGTGGCATTGGGGATACCGTTACAGTTGCGGAATCCCGTCCAATTTCCAAGAGTAAGACGTGGAAGTTGTTAGAAGTAGTAGAGAGCGGCGCCCAGGTCTGATCTAGGTAGATGCAGCATAGAATTAGCGGCCAGTCCGCAAGTTGGAGTAGAAGATGATTCAGGTACAGTCATATTTGGAAGTTGCCGATAACAGCGGCGCTAGGCGTGTGATGTGCATCAAGGTCTTGGGTGGGTCGAAACGTCGCTATGCGCGAGTTGGTGATCTTATCAAGGTGTCCGTGAAGGAAGCGATTCCACGCGGCAAAGTTAAGAAAGGCCAGGTCATGACTGCGGTGGTTGTGCGTACTAAGAAAGGCGTGCGTCGCCCCGATGGTTCGCTTATCAAGTTTGATGATAATGCTGCCGTACTTTTGAATGCGCAGGATGCCCCGATTGGCACGCGTATTTTTGGCCCGGTCACACGCGAATTGCGCGGTGAGAAATTTATGAAGATCATTTCCCTGGCTCCGGAAGTTATCTAGCCATCTGGGTGGGAGAGGAAGAACGATGTTAAAAATTAAAGGTGACGACGAAGTGATTATCCTGGCCGGCAAGGACAAGGGTAAGCGCGGCAAAGTTCGAAAGGTACTGGATAACAACAAGCTTGTTGTATCCGGTGTCAATATGATCAAAAAGCACACCAAGCCTAATCCACAAGCTGGAATTGCTGGTGGCATCGTGGAGAAAGAAGCGCCCATCCAAGTTTCGAACGTGGCGATCTTTAACCCAAGCACAAGCAAGGCTGATCGTGTAGGTATTAAAGTGGAAGGCGACCGTAAGGTTCGTATCTTCAAATCCAGTGGCGAGGAGATTGATTCCTAGGCCATTTGGGCTGACGGAATTATCAGGAAAAAGACATGGCAACGTTGAAAGACAAATACAAGAGCGAAATTGCTGCTCAGCTCAAAGAAGAGCTCGGTCTGGCTAATGTGATGGAAGTTCCACGCATAACCAAAATCACACTGAACATGGGTGTGGGCGAAGCGCTGGGCGACAAGAAGGTTTTGGAAAATGCTGTCGCTGATATGGAAAAGATTGCTGGCCAGAAGGCAGTAGTCACCAAGGCACGTAAGTCTATCGCTGCATTTAAGGTGCGTGATGGATGGCCCATAGGCTGTAAAGTGACTTTGCGCTCAGATCGTATGTATGAGTTTCTTGAGCGCCTTATCAGTATAGCCATTCCACGTATTCGTGATTTTCGCGGCATAAGCCCGAAATCATTTGATGGTCGCGGTAATTTTGCGATGGGTGTCACCGAACAGATTATTTTCCCTGAAATTGATTACGACAAAGTGGATGCATTGCGTGGGCTTGATATCACCATTACTACCACCGCTCGTACGGACGATGAAGGTCGTGCTCTGTTGCGCGCTTTCAACTTCCCACTGAAGGCTTAAGAGGCTTTATACATGGCAAAGAAATCAATGATCGCGCGCGAAAAAAAGCGCACGAAGACTGTAGCCAGATTTGCAGAAAGGCGTGCAGCGATTAAAGCAATTTTGAATGACGAAAATGCTACCGATGAAGAGAAATGGGATGCGCAGGTTAAGTTTCAAAAGCTGCCCAGGGACGCTAGTCCAGTACGTCAGCAACGTCGTTGTCAGATAACGGGCCGCCCTCACGGGGTTTACAGAAAATTTGGTCTTTGCCGTAATAAGCTGCGTGAAGCTGCTATGCGTGGAGATGTTCCAGGTCTCGTTAAATCGAGCTGGTAGGTAGCGAGTTGGTCTACGGAGATTATTAGATTATGAGTATGCAAGATCCACTGTCAGATATGCTGACCCGTATCCGCAACGCTCAGATGGCGGGCAAGACTCGCGTTGAGATGCCAGGCTCCAAGTTGAAGGCTGCTGTGGCACAAGTGTTGCAAAACGAAGGCTATATTGGTGAGTTTGTCGCTTCTAGCGAGGACAGTAAGCCTAGGTTGGCTATAGACCTTAAATACTATGACGGCAAGCCAGTCATTGCAGAGATTGACCGAGTGAGTCGTCCTGGCCTGCGCCGCTATAGTGGCAAAGGTGCATTGCCTTCAGTGCGTGCCGGTCTGGGGGTGGCGATTATCTCCACATCGCGCGGCGTCATGACCGAACGTGCAGCACGAGCTGCCGGTGTTGGTGGTGAAGTGCTCTGCACTGTTTACTAATTGTCAGATTGATTTAGAGAGCATTTTAAAATGTCTAGAGTCGCAAAAGATCCGATCCAGCTGCCTAGTGGTGTTGAGGTTAAGCTCAGTGGTAGCGACCTTACCGTTAAAGGCGCTAAGGGTACGCTTGAGCTTGCCATCGTGGACGGAATACAGCTTGGTCAGGATGAGAACACTCTGACTATTGGCTACGACAGCGATAAGCTTAAAGCTGTTGCCGGAACCACGCGTTCCCTGGTGAACAATATGGTCAAAGGTGTGAGCGAAGGTTGGGAAAAGAAGCTGGTCTTGAACGGTGTTGGTTACCGGGCAAAAGCTACCGGCAATTCGGTTAACCTAACTGTTGGATTATCTCACCCCGTGGACTACAAGCTGCCTGAGGGCGTTTCGGCCGAGAGTCCCAGTCAGACTGAAATAGTTGTAAAAGGTATAGACAAGCAGGCAGTTGGACAGGCTGCTGCGGAAATTCGCAGCTTCCGTCCTCCAGAGCCTTACAAGGGTAAGGGTATTCGTTACGCAGACGAGCATGTCCGTCGTAAAGAAGCCAAGAAAAAGTAGGTAGTTGAGATGAGTGCAAAGAATGATTCGAGGTTACGCCGCGCCCGTCGCGCCCGTGCCCGTATGCGTGACCTTGGTGTGAATCGATTGAGTGTGCATCGCACGCCCCGTCATATCTACGCCCAGATTATTGCGCCGGCGGGAGACAAGGTTCTGGCTAGTGCATCTACTTTAGATACGACTCTGCGTAGCGGAGCGACCAGCAATATCGCAGCCGCGGCTGAAGTTGGAAAATTGGTTGCTCAGCGAGCTAAAGACGCTGGGGTAGAGAAAGTAGCATTCGATCGCGGTGGGTATAAGTACCACGGACGTGTTAAAGCGCTGGCGGATGCTGCGCGTGAAACCGGACTGGAATTCTAGGGTATTACTATGGCTTTTAACGATCAGAAACAGCAGCAACAAGAAGGTGACCTCCAGGAGAAACTGGTTCAGGTTAACCGTGTGGCCAAGGTTGTGAAAGGTGGCCGTATTTTCGGTTTCACAGCTCTCACGGTTGTGGGGGACGGTAAAGGTAAGGTTGGTTTCGGTCGTGGCAAGGCGCGTGAAGTGCCAGTTGCTATCCAGAAAGCGATGGAAGCAGCGCGTCGAAATATGATTCAGGTTGAGCTGAACAACGGCACCATCCAATACCCGATTAAAGCATCTCATGGAGCTTCCAAAATTTATATGCAACCAGCGTCTGAAGGTACTGGTGTAATCGCCGGTGGGGCGATGCGGGCTGTTTTGGAAATTGCAGGTGTACATAACGTATTAGCGAAGTGCTACGGTTCAACCAATCCGGTGAACGTGGTACGGGCAACTTTTAACGGTCTCCGCGAAATGTCCTCCCCGGAAGATATCGCTGCCAAGCGTGGCAAGACTGTTGAAGAAATATTGAACTAAATATTAGGTCGTTTTGTCATGGCTAAAGCATCAATCAAGGTAACCCAGGTTAAGAGCGCCTGCGGTCGTCTGAAAAATCACAAGGCGTGCGTGTCTGGTTTGGGCCTGCGTCGTATTGGTCACACTGTTGAGGTGGAAGACACTCCCTCAGTGCGTGGCATGATCAACCAGGTTCATTACCTAGTTAAGGTCGAGGAATAAATCATGTCAGAAGTTATGCGACTAAACTCCCTTAGCCCAGCACCTGGTGCCAAGAAAGCATCAAAGCGTGTAGGCCGAGGAATTGGTAGCGGTTACGGCAAGACAGCTGGCCGTGGTCATAAAGGTCAGAAGTCTCGTTCCGGTGGCAAGGTTCGCCCTGGTTTCGAGGGTGGTCAGATGCCTTTACAGAAGCGCTTGCCTAAGTATGGTTTTTCGTCACGCATTGCCAAGACCACTGCTCAGATTCGTTTAGGCGAGCTGAACTGCGTTGAA
This sequence comes from Halioglobus sp., assembly GCA_047611225.1. Taxonomy (GTDB): domain Bacteria; phylum Pseudomonadota; class Gammaproteobacteria; order Pseudomonadales; family Halieaceae; genus Marimicrobium. The sequence continues at coordinate 27,182 of JBLFWP010000037.1, read as the reverse complement.
GGCGAGATTATTGATTTGGCGGCGCTGAAAGCCGCTGATTTGGTAAACCAGGATGTAACTCGCGCTCGTGTGTTTTTATCTGGCGAGCTATCCAAGGCAGTTACGGTCAAGGGACTCACTGTCACCAAGGGTGCCCGTGAAGCCATCGAAAAATCTGGCGGGAAAGTAGAGGAATAAATGGCAACAGGTCAGCTGCCCGCAGTCAATAAAGCAGGTTTAGGAGAGCTATTTTCTCGCCTGCGGTTCGTTCTAATGGCGATTATTGTCTATCGCATTGGCACCCATATTCCGGTGCCCGGCATTGATCCCAACCAGTTGGCAGCGCTGTTTAACCAGAACCAAGGTACTATTTTGGGTCTGGCCAATATGTTTTCGGGCGGTGCGCTTGAGCGTATGAGTATTTTGGCATTGGGTATCATGCCCTATATATCAGCTTCTATTATTATGCAGTTGATGTCGGCCGTTACTCCCCAGCTGGAACAGCTGAAGAAAGAAGGCGAGTCTGGCCGCAGAAAAATCAGCCAGTACACGCGCTATCTAACGGTGGTGTTAGCTGTCATTCAAGCAACAGGAATGACAGTAGGAATGGCCAACCAGGGAATGTCTTATGACTCTTCCGCGCTATTTTTCGTGATAGCGATCACCTCTTTGGTGACTGGCGCAGTATTTATGATGTGGCTTGGCGAGCAGATTACTGAGAAGGGCGTAGGCAACGGTATTTCGCTCCTGATCTTCGCCGGTATTGTGGCGGGCTTACCCCAAGCTATAGGTCAATCACTGGAACAGGCGCGTCAGGGTGAATTAAATATCCTGTTTTTGCTGGCCATTCTAGTGTTTGCATTGTTTATGATCTTCGCGATTATTTTCATCGAGAGAGGCCAGCGCCGCATCACGGTGAACTACGCGAAGCGACAGCAAGGTAGGAAGATGTATCAAGCGCAGAGTTCTCACCTGCCCTTGAAAGTGAATATGGCGGGCGTCATACCGGCTATTTTCGCGAGCAGCATATTGCTGTTCCCGGCCTCAATCGCACAGTGGTTTGGCTCTTCGGGGTCGGCTGATTGGTTGCAGGATCTTGCAGTGGCGATTGGTCCTGGGCAACCGTTGAACATATTGTTGTTCACAGTGTTTATTGTATTTTTCTGCTTCTTTTACACGGCGTTGATGTTTAACCCGGTAGAGGTTGCTGACAACTTGAAGCGTTCCGGAGCTTTTGTGCCCGGTATACGCCCTGGGCAGCAGACAGCCAATTATATTGACGGTGTGCTTACGCGACTTACGGTATTCGGCTCCGCGTACATTGCTATTGTTTGCCTGATCCCACAGTTTCTCGTTGTGACAGCAAATGTGCCATTTTATCTCGGCGGTACGTCGCTGCTGATTGTTGTAGTCGTGGTCATGGATTTTATGGCCCAGGTGCAGAGTCACCTTATGTCTCACCAGTATGACTCGGTGATGAAAAAGGCCAATTTGAAGAGTTATGGGGGTTCTGGTCGCGTCCGCTAGAAAGTAGGCGCCAAGAGTACCCTGTTTAGGAGTAGAAATTATGAAAGTACGTGCATCAGTTAAGAAGATTTGTAGAAATTGTAAGGTGGTTCGCCGTAAAGGCGTAGTCCGCGTTATCTGTGATACAGATCCTCGGCACAAGCAGCGTCAGGGCTAGGCCCTTACGGAACATAGTTGATTTTTAGTAACGATATCGCTAGAATGCTGCGCCTTTTGGGTGCTCCACGGGCAGTGAAGACTGTTTTGTTGGGGTTGCGCAAAGGCCATTTGGCACTTAGCGGCGACTTAATGATTGGAGATAGTTGAATGGCTCGTATTGCCGGCGTCAACATACCAGATAACAAGCATGCTGTTATCTCATTGACTTACATTTTTGGTGTGGGCCGTAGTCAGGCCAGGCGCCTCTGTGCAGACACAGGGGTTGCTGAAAGCGTCAAGATTGGTGAGTTGACGGAAGAAGAAATGGACTCTTTGCGCACCAAAGTGGGTGACCTGATGGTTGAAGGTGATCTACGTCGCGAAGTTTCGATGAATATTAAGCGTTTGATGGACTTAGGCTGTAATCGTGGCCTTCGTCATCGTCGTGGATTGCCTCTTCGTGGGCAAAGAACCAAGACCAACGCTAGGACCCGCAAGGGGCCGCGCAAGCCGATTCGTAAGTAGCGATTTACTGCGAATCCTTTTTTAGTGTAGCTGCACCCAAGTGCAGTGATGATATTAAAGCAGGAAAGAAAATATGGCTAAGCCAGGTGCCAAAAGCACTCGTAAAAAAGTTACCAAGACAGTTGTCGACGGTATAGCGCACGTCCACGCGTCCTTCAATAACACCATTATCACGATCACCGATCGTCAGGGTAATACTCTGAGTTGGGCTACTTCTGGTGGCTCTGGTTTCCGTGGTTCTCGTAAGAGTACGCCATTTGCGGCCCAGGTTGCAGCAGAGCGTGCTGGTGAAGCGGCAAAAGAATATGGTCTCAAGAACCTGGATGTTCAGGTTAAGGGTCCAGGGCCTGGTCGGGAGTCTGCGGTACGCGCACTTAACTCCTGCGGCTACAAAATCACTAATATTACTGACGTAACGCCGATTCCACACAACGGCTGCCGTCCTCCCAAGAAACGGCGCGTCTAGCGTTAACGAAGATTGCTCATAGGATAGAATTGATATGGCTCGATATATTGGTCCCAAGTGCAAGCTCGCCCGTCGTGAAGGAACTGACCTGTTCCTGAAAAGCGGAGTTCGCTCGCTGGAAAGTAAGTGCAAGATAGAAGCAATTCCTGGTCAGCATGGCGCCCGTCGCGGTCGCCTCTCTGACTATGGTGTTCAGCTGCGTGAAAAGCAGAAAGTACGCCGCATCTATGGCGTGCTGGAGAAGCAGTTCCGTAACTATTACAAAGAGGCTGCCCGCCTCAAAGGTGCAACAGGTGAGAACCTGCTGCAACTGTTGGAAAGTCGCCTTGATAACGTGGTTTACCGGATTGGTTTCGGTTCTACCCGTGCGGAATCCCGCCAAATGGTCTCCCATAAGGCGATTCTGGTAAATGATGTTGTAGTCAACATTCCGTCTTACCAGGTGAAAGCAGGAGATGTGGTTACTCTGCGTGAGAAGGCCAAGAAGCAACTGAGAGTTCAGTCTGCTATGGCTTTGGCTGCGCAACGCGGAGAGCCGGAGTGGATCGATGTCAATGGTGAGAAGTTGGAAGGTGTGTTCAAGGACGTTCCCGATCGCCAAGATTTGTCTTCAGAGATCAATGAAAATCTGATCGTCGAGCTTTACTCCAAGTAATCCACTGAAGGACTAACCTACAAGACAGGTGCCCCAATGCAGAGTGCAGTGAACGAATTTTTAACCCCACGCGTGATCAATGTTGACGAGAAAAACAGCACACGCTCGCAGGTAACCCTGGAGCCACTGGAGCGAGGCTTCGGTCACACTTTAGGTAATGCGCTTCGTCGTATCTTACTGTCGTCCATGCCCGGTAGTGCGATTACCGAAGTGGAGATTGATGGTGTACTCCACGAGTACAGCGCAATTGAAGGCGTGCAGGAAGACGTGATTGAAATACTTCTGAACCTGAAGGGCGTAGCCCTGGTTATGAGTGGTAAGGAAGAGGCAGAGCTGACCTTGAGCAAGAAGGGTGCAGGCGTTGTCACTGCTGCGGACATTCAGGTCGATCACGATATTGAGATTCGTAATCCTGATCATGTGATCTGTCATCTGAATGCCAATTCAGAAATTAATATGAAACTCACAGTAGCGTTAGGTAGGGGTTACTCGCCTGCGGATTCTCGTGAGAACCCGGAAGAAGAGACGCGCTCCATTGGCCGTCTGCAGTTAGATGCCAGTTTCTCTCCCGTACACCGCGTGGCCTACGTTGTTGAAGCAGCTCGTGTAGAGCAGCGTACTGATTTGGACAAACTGGTTCTTGATTTGGAAACCAATGGCACTATTGATCCCGAAGAAGCCATTCGCCGCGCAGCTACTATTTTGCAGCAGCAGCTGGCTGTATTTGTAGACCTTGAGAGCGAAAGCGAATCAGAATCAGTCGAGGAAGAGGACGAGGTAGATCCTATCTTGTTGCGCCCAGTTGATGATCTGGAGCTCACTGTTCGGTCTGCTAACTGCCTCAAGGCGGAGAATATTTACTATATCGGCGATCTCGTTCAGCGTACAGAAGTTGAGCTGCTCAAGACACCGAACTTGGGTAAGAAGTCTCTGACGGAGATTAAGGATGTACTGGCGTCACGCGGTCTGTCTTTAGGAATGCGCCTGGACAACTGGCCGCCAGCAAGTTTGAAAAACGACGATCGGGTTCTAAGCGCTTAAGCGGACCCGACCACCAGATAGCAGTGCTGTGATAGCACGGTAACGATAGGAAAGAAAAATGCGTCATCGCCACAGTGGACGTCAATTAAATCGCAATAGCTCTCACCGCAAGGCCATGTTTCGCAATATGGCTGTATCTCTGGTGGAGCACGAGCTGATTAAAACAACCCTGCCCAAGGCCAAGGAGCTACGCAGCTATGCGGAGCCGTTGATCACCTTGGCAAAGAAAGACAGTGTGGCTAATCGCCGCTTGGCTTTTGACCGAACGCGTGACAAGGCTGCCGTCGGCAAGTTGTTTAACGAGCTCGGCCCACGCTACCAAGAGCGTCCTGGTGGCTATATTCGTATTCTCAAGTGTGGATACCGCACTGGCGACAAGGCACCAATGGCCTATGTTGAGCTGGTTGATCGTCCACAGGTTGAGACGTTTGACGACGACGAGGATTAATCCATAGGGGGTTGTTCCTCATGTACCAAGTTTCCACTCTACGTCATTAGCAAATCTATGCCGCTCCAGTGTTGAAGAGCCGTCCCCGCCCATGAAGAATTACAGCGGCTCGCTCTGGAGTTTGGTCTACTCACTCTTTTCTAACCGATCTCTTATTGCATCCATGGCAAAGAGAGAGGTGATCTCCAGATATCGCGGTTCTCTCATCGGGCTGGCCTGGTCTTTTCTCAACCCCATTTTACTTCTTCTCGTATACACCTTCGTTTTCTCCGTTGTCTTCAAGGCTCGTTGGGGCGGTTCCCGTTTTGGCGAAGGCGATGATGCGAGTGTCGCAATTATGATTTTTACAGGGATGATAGTGCATGCGCTTTTCTCCGAATGTATTGTCAGGAGTCCCCGCCTGATTACAGGCAACGTCAACTTTGTAAAAAGAGTGGTTTTTCCCCTGGAGATCCTCCCCTGGGTAGCGATGGGAGCTGCGAGCTTTCACACTTTAGTGAGTTTGTTGGTTCTGATAATCGGCCAATTCATTCTGGCCGGCCATGTTCCCTGGACTGCGCTGCTAATTCCAATCGTCTTCCTACCACTCATTCTAATGACGATGGGGTTTACCTGGCTATTCGCCGCTTCTGGGGTATATTTTCGGGACTTGTCGCAGCTTTCGGCATTCATCAGCACAATATTACTATTTTTGTCCCCGGTCTTTTATCCTTTGTCTGCGATCCCAGAGAAATACCAGGCTGTATATTATTTGAATCCGCTGACCTACATCATTGAAGTTACTCGGGATCTCTTGATCGCAGGTCAATTGCCGTCGTTGATACATCTGAGTCTTTATTTTCTGGCCAGCCTTTGTGTCGCCATGTTGGGCTTTTCCTGGTTTCAAAAAACCAGAAGGGGCTTTGCAGATGTCCTCTGATGTTGTAATTGAAGTCAGTGGCTTGAACAAGGCTTATCAGATTTTTGATAAACCGCAGGATCGTTTTAAGCAGATGATCGCGCGGGGTAGGAAGCAATATTATTCTGAGTTTCAGGCACTACAAGATACGAGTTTCACTGTTCGACGTGGTGAAACGGTGGGTATTGTTGGGAAGAACGGTTCCGGTAAATCGACACTGCTGCAGATAATCTGTGGAACACTTTCTCAAACATCAGGTGATCTTAAGGTAAGCGGAAAGATAGCCGCTCTATTGGAGCTGGGTGCGGGTTTTGATCCAGAGTTCACCGGGCTAGAAAACATCAATTTGTACGCTTCCATCCTCGGTCTGAGTAATGAGGAAATCGCTGAACGGCTCCCGAACATCGTCGACTTTGCAGATATCGGAGAGTTTCTCTATCAACCGGTTAAAACATATTCCAGCGGTATGGTGGTCAGACTCGCGTTCGCAGTTATAGCTCACGTTGATGCGGACATTTTGGTAATCGATGAAGCATTGGCCGTTGGGGACGTCTACTTTGTACAGAAGTGCATGCGCTTTTTACGGAGTTTTCGGGAGAAGGGTACCTTGCTATTTGTCTCTCACGACATGGGCTCTGTTTTGGCCTTGTGCGATAGAGCGATATTGCTGGAGCAGGGGGAAGTCAAAGCTATCGATGTGGCGAAAAAGGTAGTTGGGCAGTATCTGGAAGGACTTTACAGCGATGATTCGAATGAAGAGTTAGTCGAAGCGGTGCTCAAGCCAGTGACTGAAAATGATGCCCCTGTTGAATACAAAGATCAGCGCACCGATTTCATTAATAGCAGTAATTTACGCAACGATATCGAGGTTCTGGCGTTTGATTCCGATGCTGAAAATTTTACCGAAGGGCAGGCAGACATAGTCAACGTAGAGTTTACTCAAGAAGGGAAACGCCTCACTTGGATAGTTGGCGGTGAAAGTGTTTGCATGAAAATTCAATGTATTAGCGCCATCGCTCTGGAGCGTCCCATAGTTGGGTTTTTAGTTAAGAACCGTCTCGGACAAAATGTTTTTGGCGATAACACCTATATTGCCTACCTCGATTCTCCGGTGCGTATACCGGCAGGCAATACTTGCACAGCGAGTTTTGACTTCACCATGCCGCTGTTGCCTGTGGGAGAGTATACGGTAGATGTATCAATTTCCGAGGGCGACCAGGACAATCATCGCATGCTAAATTGGAAGTACGATGTGATTGTTTTTACGGTACAAACCAGTTCAGTCGTACATGGGCTCGTTGGGGTGCCAATGAAGTCGATTCACTTGGATCCAGGCGCCAGCGAGTAGCCGCGCCTAATTGGTTTATTGGTGTCTTACGTAAACCTAGGCCGCCTTTTTCCCTACCTTCTTTTTCCCTACTTTCTTTTCCAGTACACCCTTCAAGAAGGTCCCGGTAAATGAACCTTTAGTAGAGGCGACATCTTCTGGTGTGCCAGTGGCAATTATCTTGCCACCACCGCTGCCACCCTCTGGCCCAAGATCTACAACCCAATCCGCTGTTTTGATCACGTCCAAATTGTGCTCGATAATAACAATAGTGTTGCCGTGATCTCGCAGGCGGTGGACGACCTCAAGCAACTGCTTGATGTCTTCAAAGTGCAAGCCGGTTGTGGGTTCATCCAGAATGTAGAGTGTTTTTCCCGTATCGCGTTTTGACAATTCTTTCGATAACTTCACTCTTTGCGCTTCGCCACCCGACAGTGTGGTGGCCGCCTGACCCAGTCGGACATAGGTGAGGCCTACGTCCATCAGTGTCTGTAGTTTGCGTGCAATAGAGGGTACGGGCTCAAAAAACGTGAGAGCATCTTCCACTGTCATATCCAGTACTTCGTGGATATTTTTTCCCTTGTAGCGAATCTCCAGAGTCTCTCTGTTATAGCGCCTGCCCTTGCAGATATCGCAGGGAACATAGACGTCGGGGAGAAAGTGCATTTCTACTTTGGTCACGCCATCGCCCTGGCATGCTTCGCAGCGCCCACCCTTTACATTGAAGCTGAATCGACCGGGTTTGTAGCCGCGCGAACGTGCTTCCTGCGTACCGGAAAACAACTCGCGCACCGGCGTGAATATTCCAGTGTAGGTTGCCGGGTTTGAGCGCGGTGTACGTCCTATCGGGCTCTGATCAATATCGATGCATTTGTCTACTTGATCCATCCCGGTAATAGCTTCATGGGGAGCGGGCGTGAGAGTAGTTGCGCCATTCAACTCTGTCGCTGCAATAGGGTAGAGCGTACTGTTGATGAGCGTTGATTTCCCTGAGCCAGAAACACCGGTAACACAGGTGAGTAAGCCCAGTGGAATCTCCAGGGTGACGGACTGAAGATTGTTTCCGGTGGCGCCTTCCAGCAATATCACGCTGTCCTTATCCATGGGCGTGCGCTTCCTGGGGATTTCAATTCTCCGCCTTCCCGATAGGTAGGCGCCGGTGAGTGATTCCTTGCTGTTGAGGATGTCTTTTATCTTCCCCGAAGCTACCACTTCACCACCATGGACGCCTGCCCCTGGTCCTATATCGATAATATGATCGGCGCTGCGTATAGCCTCCTCGTCGTGTTCAACTACTATTACAGTATTGCCTAAATCGCGCAGGTGGTTGAGCGTGCCAAGCAGTCGCTCGTTGTCACGCTGGTGTAGGCCGATGGAGGGCTCGTCCAAGATGTACATGACACCGACGAGACCGGCGCCAATCTGTGAGGCGAGACGGATGCGTTGGGCTTCACCGCCGGAGAGTGTTTCAGCACTGCGATTCAATGTGAGGTAGTTGAGGCCAACATCAACAAGAAAGCGGTATCGTGCTCGCAACTCCTTAAGGATCTTGTCTGCAATTTCGCCTCTCCGGCCCTCTAACTTCAGCTGTCCAAAATAGATCTCGGCATCGCCTACGGGCATGGCAGTAATGCTTGGCAATGTGTGGCCATCGAGAAATACGTGGCGAGCATCACGCTTCAGGCGCGTGCCGTGGCAGTCAGGACAGGGTTGCGTGGCTAAAAATTTCGATAGGTCCTCGCGTACCGATTGTGATTCTGTATCGCGGTAGCGGCGCTCCATATTGGGAATGATTCCTTCGAAGGGGTGCGAGCGCTTAAAAACATCACCGCGATCGTTGATGTAGGAAAATGCGATTTCCTGTTTGCCGCTGCCCTGCAAAATAATCTGGCGATGTTTTTTGCTCAGTTTTTCGTAGGGGGTATCGATGTCAAAGCCGTAGTGTTCGGCCAGAGAGTTCAGCATGTGGAAGTAGTAGACGTTGCGCCTGTCCCAGCCACGGATAGCACCTTCAGCTAGGCTGGAGTCTGGGAATAGCACCAGTCGCTCAGCATCGAAATACTGTTTCACGCCTAAACCATCGCAACCGCTGCACGCACCTGCCGGGTTGTTGAAAGAAAATAGCCTTGGCTCCAGTTCATCGATGCTGTGCCCGCACTTAGGGCAAGCAAAGCGAGCTGAAAAGCTGACATCATCGCCGTCGCTGTCCATATAGCTTATTGAGGCCAGGCCGTCGGTTAAACCGAGCGCAGTTTCGAACGATTCTGCCAGACGGATACCCAGGTCAGTGCGAACCTTAAAACGGTCGACGACCACTTCAATGCGATGCTTCTTCTTTTTATCCAGTACTGGCAAGTCATCCAGGTCGGTGACGATGCCATCAACGCGGGCCCGCACGAATCCGCCGGCACGTAACTCTTCGAACACATGAAGGTGCTCCCCCTTTCGATCACGTACTACGGGCGCCAGCAACATGAGTTTTGTACTTTCAGGAAGCGCCAGCACCGTGTCTACCATCTGGCTCACTGTTTGGGCCTGCAGGCCAATGTCGTGGTCGGGGCAACGAGGCTCTCCTACTCGGGCGTACAGGAGGCGTAGATAGTCATAGATTTCTGTGATGGTGCCGACGGTGGACCGAGGGTTGTGGGATGTGGACTTTTGTTCGATAGATATTGCCGGAGAGAGACCCTCAATGTGGTCCATATCCGGTTTCTCCATCAGGGAAAGGAACTGTCTTGCATAGGTAGACAGAGATTCCACATAGCGTCGCTGGCCTTCTGCGTAGAGAGTATCAAAGGCCAGTGAGGACTTTCCGGAGCCGGACAAGCCCGTAATAACGACCAGTTTGTCCCGTGGGATATCAAGATCAATATTTTTGAGATTGTGAGTGCGCGCGCCGCGTACTTGAATGGTATCCATGAGGCCCCTGATGGTGCTGCGAAACCCAGCAGTATATGCCCTGAGCTCCTTTCCGTGCAAAAACATCCGGAGTTTTCTGCGCGATAGAAGCAGCGGATGTTCCGATGGAGCGAAACTGGTAACATGGCTCGCTTTTTTACGGAGCCGAACGGGGCCTGCCAAGAACACTGTGATAACTGAAAACGCGATGACTTCGCTGGAGCGCCGCACCGTTGGCTCTTTAGCGCTGCTTTACAGCTTCCGCATGCTGGGCCTGTTTATGGTGCTGCCGCTGCTGGCCTTGTACGCCGGCGATATGCCCGGTGCTACGCCATCTCTCATCGGTCTTGCCCTGGGTATCTACGGACTCACTCAGGCCTCTCTGCAAATACCCTTTGGCTGGCTCTCAGACAAGGTGGGGCGCAAGCCAATCATTATTGGTGGTCTGTTGATCTTCGCACTGGGCAGTGTAGTCGCCGCTATGGCCGATTCTGTTGGCGGTATCATTCTGGGCCGAACACTGCAGGGGGCGGGTGCTATTGCCAGTACTCTCATGGCTTTAGTGGCGGATATGACCAGGCCTGAGCAGCGCACCAAGGCTATGGCTTTGGTAGGTGCGAGTATCGGACTCTCTTTTGCAATTGCTCTAGTGCTCGGGCCGCTAGTGGCATCCTGGGGCGGACTTGCAGGGGTTTTCTGGTTTACGGCAGTTCTGGCTATGGTGGGCATTGCGATAGTTATTTTTATGGTGCCATCGCCGCCTGCGACCACGCAGCATAAAGAAGTGGGTGCCAGAGCAGGTCTGTTTGGGCGCAGCCTGGTTGATGCTAATCTGGCGCGGCTCAATTTCGGGGTGTTCACCCTGCATTTTGTTCTCATGGCCTGTTTCTTGATAGTCCCGGGCTATTTGGAACAAACAGCCGAAATCGGACGGCAAGATCACTGGATGGTGTACCTGCCGGCTCTGCTGCTCTCCATCGCAGGCATGGTGCCGTTAATGATATTGGCGGAGCGGCACGGCCGCCCCCGCGCTGTGTTTCTGGCCGGTATTGCATTGGTGTTTCTTGCAGTCGCTTTGCTGGGTTATGGCTCAACTGCAGCGATGTTCTTTGGCGGCTTGTGGATTTTCTTTGTGGGGTTCAACTATTTGGAAGCCACTTTGCCCTCATTGGTGAGCAAGACTGTATTTGAAGGCGGGAAGGGGACTGCCATGGGAGTCTATTCCACCAGCCAGTTCATGGGGGCCTTCGCCGGTGGTGCCGTGGGTGGTGTCGTGATGGAGTACAGCGGGACCAGCACTCTTGTTGGTTTGTGTCTGGTGCTAATCGCTCTCTGGTGGCTATTGATGGTGGCTTCAAATCAGCTGGCGACCGTGGATGACAAGGCTGCTTAGCCGGTAGTTCGATCTTTCCACTTCTCAAAGTTTTCGGTACGTCACCACAGCGCCCGATGTTCAACCATTTGATCGACTTTGGGCGGAGTTGCTGTCGCATTTGAATCTTGAGGTTGCTATAGTCGACTGTTCAATTCCCGCTCCATTCTGTGTAAAAAATGAGGAAATCCTATGGCCGCACGGGGTATTAACAAAGTCATCCTGGTAGGCAATTTGGGTAACGATCCCGAGATTCGCTACACTCAGGCAGGTGCTGCGATTACCAATATTTCAGTCGCTACTTCTGAAACCTGGAAGGACAAACAAACGGGTCAGCCGCAAGAGCGTACCGAGTGGCATCGCGTGGTGTTCTTTAACCGTCTGGCCGAAATTGCTGGCGAATACCTGAAGAAAGGCTCGAAGGTCTATGTCGAAGGCGGTTTGCGCACGCGCAAATGGCAGGACAAAGAAGGTAAAGATCGCTATACCACGGAGATCGTAGGCAACGAGATGCAAATGCTCGATAGCCGCGGTGGTTCCGGGCAGGGTGGTGGTGAGTATCAAGCCCCCCAAAGTTATGACCAAAGCCCTACTAAGGCTGCGTCAGGTGGCCAGGCTGCTGCTGCGCCAGCCGCTGACTTTGGTAACTTCGATGATGATATCCCTTTTTAGAGGGTCCGATATATGATGGCCGCACAGTAGTGACAGGTCGATGGAGTCTCGACAGTGCGTGTACTATTACTGGGATCTGATTCTCCCTTAGGAAAAGGGCTGATTGCTCAACAAGGGCTTGTGGGGCGTCACGAGGTGGTACCCGTCAGTTCTGCAGCCTGCCGCTGGAAAAGTGAAAGACAGGCTAAGAAGAGCGTCGTCAGAGCCAAGTGCGATCTCGTTCTGGATGTCCGTATTGAAGCCGCCGGAGACGGTGGTATACAAATTCAGGAACTGGATCTCAAACGCTGTCACTGGGTGGCCAAAGCCTGTCAGCGCACCACAACTGCCTACTTTTATGTTTCCAGTTCCAGAGTCTTTTCCGGCCAGATTGATCGCCCCTATGCCGAGGAAGACACTCCAGACAACGAGGAATTGGTGGGCCAGCTATTGGCCAGCGCGGAGCGGACAGTCACCGAAGCCTGTGATCGCCATCTGATTTTACGTCTGGGTCCTATATTTTCCTATGAAGGTACGACCCTCATAGCGCAAATGCTTCGTCCCATGCGAGAGGGCGACAGTCTCATCCTGGACAACAACCTGCGTGGTTGCCCTGTATCCGCTGCTGATGGTGCACGAGTAATTCTGGCCCTGTTAGACCAACTTGGAACAGGCCTGGAGCCCTGGGGTATTTATCATTATGGGAGCTCCGATACTGCCACCTATTACGAATTTGCCGAGGCGCTGTTGGCCGCCGCTTCACAATTTTTCGAATTCAGCTCTGCGGCGGTAGAGCTTGAGCAGGAACCCGATGGCTTGATGCCCCTGGACCGCTCTCTTGATTGCACCAAGATCCGCAACACTTTTGCCATTCGACAAGTACCCTGGCGCGGCACGATGGGCGATATGGTGAAGCACTACTATAAACAGCAGTACGAACAACGCGCTGGAGAAAACTGATATGGCCAAGTCCACTGACACCACTGCACAGCCAATTGCCGTCGCAGTACTTACCGTGTCCGACACGCGTACAGAAGAGAACGACACCTCAGGCCATTATTTGGTTGAAGCCCTGGAAGCAGCGGGTCATCGCAAGGGTGCTAAGGCGATAGTGCAGGATGATATTTACCAAATACGGGCCATTCTGTCGGCGTGGATTGCTGACAATGCTCTGGATGCTGTATTGGTAACTGGCGGTACCGGATTTTCCGGCCGAGACTCTACACCTGAGGCTGTTCGCCCCCTGTTCGACAAGGATATAGACGGCTTCGGCGAGGTATTTCGAGCGCTGTCCCATGCAGAAATAGGGTCTTCTACAATACAGTCGCGCGCCCTGGCGGGTTTTGCCAACGACACCGTTATTTTTTGCATGCCTGGCTCTACAGGAGCTTGCAAAACTGCCTGGCAGGGGATTATTCGGGAACAGCTGGATAGTAGTCACCGACCCTGTAATTTTGTTGGCGTCTTGAGCGTACGGGACCTAAACGATTGAGCAAGCTGCTACCACTGGATGAAGCTCTTGGTAGAATGCTGTCCGCAGTAGAGCCTGTTCAGGAAACAAGAGAAGTTACCCTGCTTGATGCATTGGGGCTCGTGCTGGCCCAAGATCTGATTTCCCCCCTTAATGTCCCCCCGGCAGATAACAGTGCTATGGATGGATATGCACTGCGAGTCTGTGATGCCGGCCTTGCTCTTCCGGTCAGCCAGCGCATCCCCGCCGGTTCAGTTGGCGTAGATTTAGTACCCGGCACAGCGGCGCGAATATTTACCGGTGCAGCCGTGCCGATGGGTGCTGATTGCGTGGTGATGCAGGAGAATTGTAGCGAAGACGCGGGTGTGGTCTCGGTCTCGGGTGATGTCGGTGCGGGTCAAAACATTCGCCCCCGCGGGCAGGATATCGCCATTGGGGAAACTGTGCTGGCAAAGGGCAGGGTGCTCAGGCCACAGGATCTGGGTCTATTGGCCTCTATAGGCTGTGCCACTGTCAAAGTTTATCGCCCTCTTAGGGTCGCGGTGCTATCTACGGGCGATGAGTTAGTGGATCCCGGAAGCAAGGACCTCGCTGAAGGGCAGATTTACAATTCTAATCGCTACACTCTGGGTGGCTTAGTGCGCTCCCTTAATATGGAGTTTGTTGATTGTGGCATTGTGGCTGATGACCCCGAGGTCACCGCCAGAGCCCTACAAAATGCCGCCGAAAGCGCAGACATTGTTGTCACCTCCGGCGGAGTCTCGGTAGGTGAAGAAGATCATGTCAAAAATCAGGTAGAGCGTCTGGGCCGATTGGATTTGTGGAAGCTGGCTATCAAGCCGGGTAAGCCATTGGCCTTCGGGTACATAGTGGATACTCCGTTCATCGGGCTGCCCGGCAACCCTACATCAGTATTCGTCACGTTCTGTCTGGTGGCGCGGCCGTATTTATTGAAAATGCAGGGCGCTGCAGAATCGCCATTGCCGAGTTTGCAGGCCATTGCCGATTTCACTGTGCGCAAAGCTGGCACTAGGCGAGATTATTTGAGAGTCACTCTGCACAATGGTGAAGATGGCTTGCGGGCGGTGAGGTTCGACAACCAGAGTTCGGGAGTATTAAGTTCGGTGAGCCACAGCAATGCGCTCGCCGTGGTGCCCATAGGCTCTACAGTGCAGCCGGGCGATACGGTGGAAGTTCTATTGCTGGATTCTTTGGTCTAGTTTTCTGGCGCGGAGGATTTGCCCCGCACCATGTCGAAAGGCAGCTAGAGCCTAGGCTACGTACTTTTGGAACACTAGCGAGGCATTAGTGCCGCCAAAGCCAAAGCTATTTGACATTACTCGTTGTAAATCTACATCGTCCTGACGGCTGAGGGCGATAGGTAAGCCTTCCGCCTCGGCGTCCATCTCTTCGATGTTAGCTGAAGCTGCGATAAAACTATTTTGCTGCATGAGTAGGCTGTAAATCGCCTCCTGAACTCCAGCGGCACCCAGCGAGTGGCCGGAAAGTGATTTCGTAGAGCCAACCACTGGAGTGTAGCCCCGATCTTTAAAGACTTCCTTGACCGCTTTTAGCTCCTGGATATCGCCCGCGGGGGTACTGGTACCGTGCGCGTTGATGTAGTCGACTGGCCCGTCAACTGTTGCCAGTGCTTGCTGCATACAGCGAACTGCGCCTTCTCCTGAAGGGGCCACCATATCGTAGCCATCTGAGGTTGCACCGTAACCGACCAGTTCAGCGTAAATTTTTGCGCCCCTGGCTTTAGCGTGCTCAAGTTCCTCAACCACCAGCATGCCGCCGCCGCCGGCAATGACAAAGCCGTCGCGGTTGGCATCGTAGGCACGGGACGCTTTTTCAGGTGTCTCGTTGTACTTGGTAGAAAGCGCGCCCATGGCATCGAACAGACTGCTCAGGGCCCAATGTAACTCTTCGCCACCACCGGCGAATACCATATCCTGTTTGCCCAACTGGATTTGCTCCATAGCACTGCCTATGCAGTGCGCGCTAGTGGAGCAAGCAGATGATATTGAGTAGTTTATGCCTTTGATTTTAAAGGGTGTGGCGAGACAGGCTGAGACTGTGCTGCCCATGGTTTGGGTGACACGGTAAGGCCCCACCCGACGGATGCCGCGATCCCGGAGAATATCGATGGCTTCTATCTGGCTTGCAGAGGAGGCTCCACCGGAACCGGCGATTATGCCAGTGCGAACATTGGACACTTGCTCTTCAGAAAGCCCTGCATCCTCGATTGCCCGTTGCATGGAAATGAAGGCGTAAGCTGCAGCATTGCCCATGAAGCGAAATTGTTTACGGTCGATGTGTTCGGACGGATCGATATCCACTACGCCGGCAACGTGGGAGCGCATGCCAGCGTCGACTTGTTCCTGATTCAGCTGTATTCCAGAACGGCCCTCGCGCAGCGACTCTATAACGGAGTCTTGATCGGTGCCAAGGCAGGAAACAATGCCCATACCCGTGATGACTATTCGCTTACTCATTTGCTCAGAACGACTCCGTTGAAGTAAAGAGGCCTACACGCAAATCCTTGGCGTTGTATATCTCCTTGCCGTCGACAGAGATACTGCCATCGGCGATACCCATAATCAGCTTGCGCTCGATTACGCGTTTAATATTAATGTTATAGACCACTTTGGATGCGCTGGGCAAAATTTGGCCACTAAATTTGACCTCGCCACAGCCCAGTGCTCGACCGCGCCCGGGATTTCCGCGCCAGCCCAGGAAAAAGCCTACCAATTGCCACATTGCATCAAGCCCAAGACAACCGGGCATTACCGGGTCACCGGGAAAATGGCATTCGAAGAACCAAAGATTTGGGTCGATATCCAGTTCTGCGATAATTTCGCCTTTGCCATAGCTGCCACCTTCAGAGCTGATGTGGGGAACTCGGTCTAGCATCAGCATCTTGTCGGTGGGAAGCTGAGCATTTCCAGGGCCGAATAGCTCGCCCTTGCCGCAGGCAACTAATTCATCTTTGGAATAGCTTTTTTTACCGATCATAGGTTATCCAGTTAGCCACTAAAAAAGTGCAGTATTCCCAATTTTGTAGCGGGTGATCTATCTCGTCTAGTAGCAAGATTCATTGGGATTCAGTGAGGCTGCCTATTCTAAAGGCTGGGGGGTACAAGTCCAGTGGTTTGCTTCCCAAAAATAATGCCTTGCGCTACCATGGCTAGCGATGGGCATAATAATTTGAGCACCGTAAAATTCAAAGAAAAACACCGTTTAGCTAGTTGATAGGGGATTCAAATGTTAACACCAGTACTTCTTTCCGGCGGCGTGGGTAGCAGGTTGTGGCCGGTTTCACGTGAGACACATCCGAAACAATTTTTGCCATTGACGGGTGAGCTGACGATGTTGCAGGAAACGCTGCAACGTACTACTGGGCTCGATGTTAGTGCTCCTCTTGTCGTATGCAATGAAGAACACCGTTTTATGGTGGCAGAACAGTTGCGCCAACTGAAAATGGAAGCCTCTGCCTTGATTCTCGAGCCTGAGGGCCGCAACACGGCTCCAGCGGTTGCGCTGGCCGCGCTGCAGGCGGTGTCGTCTGATCCTTCAGCTATTCTTTTAGTCTTACCAGCCGACCACCTTATTAAAGATGTAGACGCTTTTGTGGCGGCTGTGAACAAAGCCTTACCACTGGCCAGCGAAGGGCGGCTTATGACATTTGGAGTAGTTCCAACTGCTCCTGAAGTAGGCTATGGCTACATAAAATGCGGCTCCGCTATCGCAGATGATTTGTTTGATCTGGAACGATTTGTGGAAAAACCCGATGCAGAGACTGCCCAGTCTTACCTGGATGAGGGTGGTTATGTGTGGAACAGCGGAATGTTTCTGCTGCAGGCCAGGAGTTATCTTGAGCAGCTGGGTAAGCACGCACCAGCGATGCTGTCTTGCTGTGAACAGGCGATGGCATCCACCAGTGCCGATCTCGACTTTGTCCGCCCAGATGCCGAGGCCTTCAAAGCCTGTCCCAGCGACAGCATCGATTACGCTGTAATGGAAAAGACGGATATTGGCGGAGTGGTTTCCCTTGACTGCGGCTGGAGTGATGTAGGCGCATGGTCTGCTTTGTGGGAAGTCGGTGAGCAGGATGAAAATGGCAATGTGTTCAATGGCGATGTTATCGCGGATGACTGTACCAACAGTTATTTCCGCAGTGATTCCCGGCTGGTAGCAGCCACCGGTGTCGAAGATTTGGTGGTTGTAGAAACGGCTGATGCCATATTGGTTGCCAATCGTAACCGTGTGCAGGGCGTCAAAAATATAGTCAATATGCTCAATAGTATGGAGCGCACCGAGGCAACATTGCACCGCCGTGTTTACCGACCATGGGGTTGCTACGAATCTTTGATTACCTCTGAGCGCTTCCAGGTTAAGCAGATTGTGGTGAACCCAGGGCAGACGTTGTCCTTGCAGATGCACCATCACCGCGCAGAGCATTGGATTGTGGTGAAAGGTACCGCCGAAGTAACCTGCGAAGATAAGGTGTTCATGTTAGGTGAAGATGAATCTACCTATATTCCTTTGGGTCAGAAACATCGCCTGGCCAACCCCGGGCAGATTCCAGTGGAATTGATTGAAGTCCAGTCTGGTACCTATTTAGGCGAGGACGATATCGTGCGTTTTGAAGACGTCTATGGTCGCAGCGAATAAAATTTAATACAGACGGAGATCTTCTACCTTGATTAAAAAATGTCTTTTTCCAGTGGCGGGCTATGGAACTCGTTTTCTTCCCGCAACAAAGAGCATGCCCAAGGAAATGCTACCAGTGGTCAACAAACCGCTGGTGCAGTATGGCGTAGAAGAGGCCATCGATGCAGGTATGACGACCTGCGCCATGGTGACGGGTCGTGGCAAGCGAGCAATTACAGATCACTTTGATATTAGTTACGAACTGGAGCATCAAATTTCAGGCAGCGGCAAAGAAGCCTATCTGGAGAGTATTCGCAGTGTGCTGAGCAAAGGCATATTCACCCAGGTTCGCCAGCGCGAAATGAAAGGTCTGGGTCACGCGATACTGACTGGCGAATCGCTCATCGGTAACGAACCCTTTGGTGTGCTGTTGTCTGACGACCTGTGTGTGAACAACGGCCCCGGTGTACTTGCGCAAATGCAGGAACTGTATAAACAATTTCGCTGTTCCATTGTTGCCATCCAGGAAGTACCAAAAGATGAGACACACAACTATGGTGTGATCAAAGGCGAATCTTTGAGGGATGGCATTTTTCGAGTCGACGAGATGGTGGAAAAGCCAAATCCCGAAGATGCACCCTCAAATCTCGCTATTATCGGGCGATATATACTAACGCCCGATATTTTCGACATTCTTAGGGAAACGGAGCCCGGCGCCAATGGGGAAATCCAAATTACCGATGCCCTTCAAACGCAGGCCCGCAACGGCTGTGTGATGGCCTATAAATTCAAAGGCCGTCGTTTCGACTGTGGTAGTGTGCCCGGTTTTGTAGAGGCCACTAACTTCGTTTATGAACACTACTACACCAGCTCGAAAGAGAGATCCCAGTGACAGAAATCACCTGTTTCAAAGCCTATGATATTCGCGGTCGCGTACCTGACCAACTGAACGAAGAGATTGCCAGGCGCATTGGTCGCGCCTTTGCTGAAGTGGTTAAGCCCAAACAAGTGGTGGTGGGGCACGATATTCGTCTAAGTAGTGAGTCTATTAAGGCGGCTGTTACCCAGGGGTTGTTAGAACAGGGCGTGGATGTCTACGACATTGGTATGTGTGGCACCGAAGAAATTTATTTTGCGACGTCACATGCCGGCATGGACGGTGGCATTGCAGTAACCGCCAGCCACAACCCTAAAGACTACAATGGCATGAAGTTTGTGCGCGAAGAATCGAAGCCAATATCTGGTGATACTGGCTTGTTTGATATCAAGGATTTAGCAGAGCAGGACGAGTTCACTGCGGCAGAAAAGCCTGGAGAGTTGCATGCATTGGACACGTCCGCGGCCTATGTTGAGCACTTGTTGTCCTACATAGATGTCGCTGCTCTGAAGCCTCTAAAAATAGTGGTTGATGCAGGTAATGGCGGCGCAGGCCGCGTGGTTGATTTACTTGAGCCACACCTGCCCTTCGAATTTATCAAGCTACACCACGAACCCGATGGCAATTTCCCTAACGGTGTTCCCAATCCTTTGCTGCCTGAAAATCGTATCGCTGCCATCGCGGCGGTGCGTGAGCATGGTGCAGACCTTGGTCTAGGCTGGGACGGTGACTTTGACCGCTGCTTCTTTTTTGATGAGAGCGGCGAATTCATTGAAGGTTATTACGTTGTTGGTCTGCTGGCAGAAGCGTTTTTGCAACAGCAGGGCCCGGCAAAAATTGTTCACGACCCTCGCCTCACTTGGAACACTGTCGACATTGTGGAATCCGCGGGCGGTGAGGCGGTACAAAGTAAAACAGGGCATGCGTTTATCAAAGAGCGGATGCGCTTGGAAAATGCAGTGTATGGCGGTGAAATGAGTGCGCATCACTATTTTCGTGATTTCGCCTACTGCGACAGCGGCATGATTCCCTGGTTGTTGGTGACAAGCCTAATTTGCGGTCGCGGTCAGCCATTGTCCGAAATGGTTAAGCAGCGCATGGCGGCTTATCCCTGTAGCGGTGAGATTAATCGCACCATTGAAGATCCCACCGCAGTATTGGCAAAGGTGGAAGAAGTCTACGCCTCGGACGCAGAGCTGATAGAGCGCGTTGATGGCCTGAGCATGTCTATGGGTGAGTGGCGTTTTAACTTGCGGATGTCCAATACTGAGCCGGTAGTTCGTCTCAATGTTGAAAGTCGTGGCAATCAGGCCCTAATGAAAGAGAAGACCGCTGAATTGTTGGCATTGATCGATGTGTAGGTAGGAAAGTCGCCCTTCTGTAATTGATATCCGCAGCAGTGCCTACTGTTGCGCATTTTCCCACGCCTTTATGAGTCTTTCTGTTGCAGCATCCATAATGGGAACGCTGTCTGAACCCTCCAGCCGCTGAAGAACCTCGACGCCAATTTCTTTGCCCCTTTCCACGCCCCACTGATCAAAGGGGTTAATTCCCCACAGCTGCCCGCTGCAAAAAGTGCGGTGCTCATAAAGTGCAATTAGAGCACCCAATGTTGCTGGGTTTAGAGAGACCATGCTGATCACACTGTTCGGCCTGTTGCCGGGCATAGCGAGATGCGGTGCCAGCGACGCTGCTTCTTCAGCGCTCATTCCGCGATTTTTCAGGGAAGCTTCACTGTCCTCAAGCGATCTGCCCACCATCATGGTGCGGCTCTGTGCCAGACCGTTGGCGACCAGTTTTTTATGTTGTTCCACCAATCCCGTATGGGTCGTTAAGGGCAGAATAAAATCCGTTGGACAAAGTTCAGTGCCCTGGTGCAGTAGTTGGTGGAAAGAGTGTTGTCCCATAGTGCCCGCTGCTCCCCAAAGTACGGGCGCGGTGTTGTAGCCCAATGAGGATCCATCAGTGCTTACCCTTTTGCCATTGCTCTCCATTGTCAGCTGTTGGAGCAGGTCTGGAAACTTGCCCAGACTGTGGTCGTAGGGCAATACCGCGTGATTGCCAGCATCGAAAAAGTTGCAGTACCAGATTTCCAGAAGTGCCATCAGGATAGGCAGGTTGGCAGATGGCTCGCTGTCTGAGAAGTGTTGGTCCATGGACTCTGCGCCGCCCAGAAAAGCGTCGAAGTGATTCCAGCCAACTGCGATGGCACAACTTAAGCCCACTGCAGACCATACCGAGTAGCGGCCGCCTACCCAGTCCCACATGGGGAAGCAGTTGTTTTCACAGATGCCGAAGTCGGAGGCTGCTTGCAGATTTGTGGTAACGGCTACGAAGTGTTTGTCCAGGTCTGTAGCTGTGGCACCGCCGGCAAGCATCCACTCACGGGCTGCCAGACTATTGGCCAAAGTTTCCTCGGTGCGAAATGTTTTTGAACAAATTATAAAAAGGGTAGATTGCTGCGCGAGACCAGTGAGCGTGTTTTGCAGATCGGCCGGATCAACATTGGCCACGTAGTGGCAGCGAACAGAGCCATGGAAAGGCTGCAGCGCCTCTGTGACCAAACGGGGCCCCAGATCAGAGCCGCCTATACCAATATTGACGACGTCAGTGATGGCAGTACCGCTGAAGCCGGTCTGCTCTTGCTGATTCAGTGCATCGGCCAAGTCGCGAACTTTTTCGCGCGCCGCAACTACTTCAGCATACTTCTCGGGCATGCCATTGTCCGATGAAGCCCGCAATAGTGTGTGCAGTGCAGCCCGGCCCTCTGTGCTGTTGACTTGCTCTCCGCTTAAAAGTGCCTTGATGCGTTTTCCAAGCACGGCCTCATCGGCCAGTTTGTACAGGCTGGCCAGAGCGCTGGCATCCACTAGGTGTTTGGAGAAATCCAGATGCAAACCGGCGGCTTCAAGTGTGAAATTTTCTGCTCGGTTGGCATCGCTTTGAAGCATGTGTTCTATAGAGGCAGACTTCAGTCGGTGGGCATGTTCCCGCAGTTGTTCGTAGGCAGGTAAGCGGTTGAGAATTGTAGGCGCTGTCATTGTTGGAAGCCTGCAGAAGAAGAAGCCAGGCTTGGAGTATAGGAAGAGCGCTATGGTGGCGCAATTGGGAGGATTTACATACAGCAACTCGTCAATTCGACGTTTTTTTAATGGTCGCGATTGATCGACAGCGCAGTAATTTGTTCCATAGCGCTGCGGGCTTCAGAGACGGGCAGCGTAGCGAGTTTTTCCAGTGCCAGATCGTGATAGTGCTGCGCACGGGCTCTGGTGTAATCCAGTGAGCCGCTATTTTGCACAGCAGTGACGACCTGGTCGATGTTGTCTGCGTTCTTTGCCGTGATTGCTTGGCGAATCAGCGCCTTTTCAGCAGCGCTGCCTTCGCGCAGCGCGTGGATAAGGGGCAGGGTGGCTTTCCCTTCCGTGAGGTCGTCTCCTACATTCTTGCCCATGGTTTCGGGGTCACCCTCATAATCCAGTACGTCGTCGATCATTTGAAACGCAATACCGAGGTTCAGGCCAAATTCTCGCAAAGTTTCTCGTACGGAGGCGGGCTGGTCCGCGAGCGCCGCAGCGCCATAGCAGGCGGCGGCGAATAAAATGGCCGTTTTGCGAGTGATGACATCCAGGTACTGCTCCTCGCTGGTATCGGCGTTGCCGGCCCGCACTAGCTGCAGCACTTCGCCCTCAGCAATGACGTTGGTGGTGTCGGCCATGTGATGCAGTAAGTCGGTATTGCCTAGCTGCACCATTAGCTGGAAAGCACGGGTGTAGAGGAAATCGCCTACTAGGACCGAGGGGGCATTGCCGAATTCTGCATTTGCGGTGGGCCGCCCCCTGCGCAAGCTGGAGATATCCACGACATCATCGTGCAAAAGTGTGGCAGTGTGAATAAATTCGATGGTGGCGGCGAATTTGATCTGTTGTTCATCGCAGGCGCCCAGAGCAGCAGCACTGAGCAGTACCAATAGGGGGCGCAGGCGCTTGCCACCGGCATCTACGATGTAGTGCCCGACGTTTTCCACCATATCGACGTCTGAGTGGAGCTGATCGACGATTAGCTGGTTGACCAGCTCGAATTCTCGGGCCACAGGGCCGCGTATTTGCTGCATAGAGTAAGGCGAGTTAAAAAGTGATTGCGTGGGTGCTCGGGCATGCTAGGGTGCAGCTATGGGCCTGTCAAGCGGCCTCCTGAGGACTATGATGGCTGGGCGTTCCAGTTTGGCGCAACTCATTGTTTTTAGATAAAATAACCCTTGCCGATACCCCTTGATTTGCGTAAACTCGCCGCCCTCTGGACCACTGAGCGTCAAAGCTAAGTGGCTGCAGATTCAATCAACTGTTTGTGCCGCGCTCTGCCCCCTTGATTTACAAGGGATTATTTGAACTGCGAGCAGGCTAATTAAACGGAGCAAGAGTATGTACGCAGTAATAGAAAGCGGCGGCAAGCAACACCGTGTCGTCGAGGGTGAGACCCTCAAGCTGGAAAAAATTGAAGTGGCCACTGGCGAAACTGTCGAATTCGACAAGGTGCTGATGGTCGGCGGAGATGACGTCAAGATCGGTACACCTCTGGTTGCCGGCAGTAAAGTCACCGCTGAAGTGATTGCCCAGGGCCGTCACAAGAAAATCAAAATCATCAAATTCAACCGTCGTAAGCACTACCGGAGAGAAACTGGTCATCGCCAGTGGTACACCGAAGTGAAAATTACTGGCATTACGGCATAAGGGGCGCTTGAACAATGGCACATAAGAAAGCTGGTGGTAGTACTAGGAACGGACGTGATTCGGTAAGTAAGCGTCTGGGCGTCAAGCGTTTTGGTGGTGAAGAAGTTAAGGCAGGCAATATCATTGTCCGCCAGCGCGGCACGCGCTTTCACGCAGGCGACAACGTTAAAATTGGCAAGGATCACACTTTATTTGCGACCTCAGCTGGCAAAGTTGAGTTTATAGTGAAGGGTCCGAAAAGCCGCAAATTTGTACAGGTGGTAGGCGCCTGAGTCGGCGGCACTCGCCAAACGATTAAAAGCCTCGTCAATTGACGGGGCTTTTTTTTATGTTCACGATGGATAGGGTAAATACTGCAGTCTAGAGAATCCGGGTAAGCATGCATGATTACTCGGACTCCCCCAAAGTCGCCCATAGGCAGATGGATTGTTAGCAAGGCAGCGCCTTGCCGAAATCAGGTAAAAAATGAAGTTCGTAGATGAAGCAAGTATCAACGTATACGCGGGGAACGGCGGCAATGGCAGCCTGAGTTTCCGGCGGGAGAAATACGTGGCCAGAGGCGGTCCTGACGGGGGTGATGGGGGTGACGGTGCCAGTGTGATTATGGTCGCCGATGAAGCCCTCAACACTATGGTGGATTACCGCTTCGTGAAGAACTATCGAGCGGAAAGTGGTTCCGGTGGCGCCGGGCGCAACTGTACCGGTAGGAGCGGCGAGGATCTGATTTTAAGAGTCCCCGTGGGAACGACTGTTATCGATGAGGACATTGGTGAAGTACTGGGTGATCTGTCCATCGCTGGTCAGCAGCTGGTAGTTGCGCAGGGAGGCTTTCACGGCCTTGGCAACACGCGTTTCAAATCGAGTACAAACCGCGCACCGCGCCAGACAACCAGCGGCAGTGACGGCGAGTTTCGCAGCCTCAAGTTGGAGCTGAAAGTGCTGGCCGATGTCGGTTTGCTGGGTCTGCCCAATGCCGGAAAATCTACGCTGATTCGTGCAGTGTCCTCGGCTAAACCGAAAGTTGCCGACTACCCTTTTACCACACTGGTGCCGAACCTAGGTGTAGTGAAAGTGGAAAAACACCGCAGCTTTGTGGTCGCCGATATTCCAGGGTTGATAGAAGGGGCGTCTGAAGGCGCTGGCCTGGGTATCCGGTTTCTGAAGCACTTGACACGCAACCGCATTCTACTGCATCTGGTTGATATGGCGCCCTTTGATGGCAGTGACCCCGCTGAGGCGGCAGTATCCATTGTGCGGGAGTTGGAACGCTTCAGCCCTACATTGGCTGCGCGGGAACGCTGGCTGATACTCAATAAACAAGATCTTGTGGATGCCGACACGTTTGAAGAACGCCGCAAGGCAGTTTTGGCGGCATTGGATTGGGATGGCCCGGTATATTCTGTGGCGGCCATTAGCGGCCAGGGTACCGAAGCACTGTGCGGTGCCTTGATGACCCAGCTCGATGAGTACCGGGCGGCAGAGGCGGAAAACCCTGAGCTGGCCGTGGCCGAAGGCGAACAGCAGACGCGCATGCAGGAAGAGGCCAGGCAACGCATCACTGATCTACGTGCCAAGCGCAGTCGGCGCGGTAAAGATGATGTGGACGGTGAAGAAGGTGCTGACGACGATGACGATTTTGATGAAGATGATTACGACGTAGAAGTGGAATACCAGCCTTAAGGCATAACAATAATGGTTGCACGAAAGGAACTGACAGAGTCCCGCCGCTGGGTGGTCAAAGTGGGTAGTGCACTGCTCACAGATGACGGTCGTGGTTTGGACGAAGCCGTGATTGCAGCGCTGGTTGATCAGCTGGTGGCATTGCGCGCGCGCGGCTGTGAAGTGGTTCTGGTATCCAGTGGTGCCGTCGCTGCAGGCATTGTCAGGCTAGGATGGGACGCCCGTCCGCATCTAATACACGAGTTGCAGGCTGCCGCTGCCGTTGGACAATCGGTACTGATCCAATCCTATGAAACCGCTTTCAATCGGCACGGCATTGCCAGCGCACAAATATTGCTGGGCCACGATGATGTCATCGCCAGAGATCGCTATTTGAATGCCAGAGGCACGCTTAAAACGCTGCTGAAGCTGGGCGTGTTACCTGTCGTGAATGAAAACGACACGGTGGTAACCGAGGAAATACGCTTTGGTGATAACGATACGCTGGCAGCGCTGGTGTCCAACCTGATTGATGCAGATGCCCTGGTGTTACTTACAGACCAGGAGGGTCTTTTTGAAAAAGATCCTCGGATAAACCCGGACGCAAAATTGGTAGAAACCAGCGATGTGCAGGATACAAACCTGGACGCCATGGCGGGTGGGGGTGGTAACCTCGGTCGTGGCGGCATGGTCACCAAGTTGCGAGCGGCTCGTCTGGCTGCACGCTCCGGTACCGAGACTGTTATCGCATCCGGTAGGTTGGAACATGTGCTTAGCAGAATTGCCGATGGCGGGAATGTGGGTACTTGGCTGCGCACCGGCAAAGAGCCGCAAACGGCTCGCAAGCAGTGGCTGGCTAGTATGATTAAGAGTTCCGGCAAGGTGGAGTTGGATGAGGGCGCGGTGAAAGTGTTGCGTGATTCTGGTCGCAGCTTGTTGCCGGTTGGGGTTCGTGGCTTGCAGGGAAACTTTTCTCGCGGCGACCTGGTGTCCTGTTGTGATCCCGATGGTCGTGAAGTAGCGCGCGGTCTGGTCAATTACAATGCAGATGAAACCCGCAAAATAATGGGCGCTGCGTCAAAAGACATTGAGAGCATTCTCGGGTACCAGGCGGATGAAGAACTGATTCATCGCGACAATCTGGTGCTGGTCTAGCGGTACTGTTTACTAAAAAAAGTGCACTGAAAGTAGATGCACTGAAAACAAAAAGGCCACCGCTTGGTGGCCTTTTTTTTGTGGTTAAGCTTCAGCTCAACCAGCGTCCGATGGGTGTTTTGACCCAGAGGAAATCCATCAACTTCTTCATTCCCTGGGCGCTTGCTGCACTATACGGGTAGCCACTCTGCAGTTTCCCGCCAAAGCGATCGATAACAATTGGCATCTCATGACTATAGCCACGTAAGCCTTTTTTACCGTTCACTTGCCCGACGCCGGAATTTTTCTTGCCGCCAAAAGGTGCAGCAGGAATGCCGTAGCTCACAGCCATGTCGTTGACACTGCAGGAACCAGTATCGATTGAGGCGGCCAATCTATAACCCTTATCCTTGTCCTTGGTCCAAACGTTACCGTTCAGGCCGAATTCTGAATCGTTGGCCAGTGCGATGGCTTCATCTTCGCTCTGTACTTTTTGAATGCAGAGAATGGGGCCGAAGGTTTCCAGCACCATGATATCCATACTGTTATCGACTTCGGTGATAACGGTTGGCTGATAGTAAAGGCCAGGTAGATCCGGGTTGCGCTGGCCGCCCATGTGAATGGTAGCCCCTTTGCCACGTGCGTCTTCCACGTGCGCCTCGATGATAGTCATCTGTCGATCCCAGAAAACAGCGCCTACATCTTCATCCCAGCCGTGCTCAGGTCCCTGGCG
>JBLFWP010000036.1:0-32507 GCA_047611225.1 Halioglobus sp. | reverse complement strand
TCGAATAGACAATATTGCAGTGATGGTATTGGTGATTTATGACTAACGATGACTTTGTAACAGGTGTCGAATACCCTGAACCCTTTCATGCCTACGCACTCGCTCTGTGCGAAACCGCCTCACGTTATATTTACATCATGAGCCCCGAGTTGGACCATCGGGCTTTTGATCACGACGATCTGGTCACTGCCTTGAGTGCCGTCGCTCGCAGTAGCCGACAGACCGAGGTCCGCATACTCATTAGTGATTCACGAAAAATAGTGGCCAACGGCCATAGATTACTGCAGTTGGCCCGACGACTGCCCAGTACAGTGCATTTGCAAAAGCTTGCCCAGCACCCTGATTGGAACGGTGAAACAATCGTTATCAGGGATCGTAACGGCGTTTTATATAAGCCTGGGGGAAGTGACCATCAGGGGTTTTATGAGCCGGATTCTCGCTCATCGACGATACGTCACATAGAGCTGTTTGAGGAGCTGTGGCGCTACAGCATCAAAGATACAGAGTTACGTACTCTGCACCTTTGAGCTTAGGCCCATTCGATACGATCCCGCTTCAGTTAGGTAGCCTCCATCTCGGCGATGGCTTCAGCCAATAGCAATTGCTTCTGCGCTTCTTCGACGTGAAGGTTTTCCACTAGCCGGCCATTCACTACCACGACACCTTTGCCCTCTGCCTTGGCAGCTTCAAATCCGGCGATGATTGCTTTCGCAGTCGCGACTTCCTTTTCACTGGGCGAGAAGGTTTCATTGGCCTGCGCTATTTGTTTTGGATGTATCAAACTCTTGCCATCAAAGCCAAGGTCGCGCCCCTGCTCACAGGAGATCTTCAACAGCTCTTCGTTATCCAATTCAAGCTGTACGCCGTCAATGACCAGTAGGCCATTCGCTCTGCCTGCGTAAATACTCATGTTTAGTGCAGTAATAAAGCCAAGACGGTCAGGCGTGTGTCTCACGCCAGTATCCTTGGACAGATCGCTGGTGCCCATTACAAGACCCTTAAGCCTGGGGTGAGCTGCGCAGACTTCTGCCAGGTTTAGGAGGCACAGAGGCGTTTCAATCATAATCCACATATCGACGCTGTCGGGGCAGCCGGCTTTTTCGAAGGCTGTGATCGCGGTGACAACGTCTGCTGCGCTATCGATCTTTGGAATCAAAACGGCATCGGGTGGAGTCGGAAAGGCACAAACAGCGTCGATATCGGCCAGTCCCCACTCTGTGGACAGGGCATTGATGCGCACCATTAATTCGCGGTGGCCATAGCCACCCTCTGCCAGTGCGGCGCCGATCTGATCACGCGCTGCCTGCTTTGCGTCTGGCGCAACGGAATCCTCCATATCGAGAATCAGGCCGTCAGCGGGCAAAGAGCGCGCTTTATCCAGCGCTCGGGGGTTGGAGCCGGGCATATAGAGCAGGGAACGGCGTGGTCTGATTTTCATCTTGAGAATCCTTCTTCAAAGAACGTATTTAGCACTTAATGACAGTGCATGAATCAATGGGCGCCAAGGATACCCAAGGCACCGTGCCCGGAGCAACACCGAGGCGAGTCAATCAGCCCATTTAGCCAATAATAGCGCCGGAAACCGGTCTCTGCAGTTGTCTAAAGAAGAGCGAACCTTTAAAATTGATGGTTTGATTGGTTAAACCAATTTCCCGCCAGTTAATCCTCTGCGGGCTTGGGCGCCAAGCTTCTTTCACTTGTAATGGGATCTAACATGACCGACGTCTCTACCGCTGACGGATCTGCGCTTGAGCAGGCTGCTGCGCTTCTTGAAGCCACCACAGCCCTGTTTGACCAGGCACTTTCTACGCTTAAATCCAAGACACTTGAGGGTGATCGTGTTTCACCCGCAAAGCTCGATCAGTACCAGCTGATTTCCTACGATCTTTCGCTGAGCTGGGCCGAGTGCACAGCGGCACGCTTTCTTCTGAACCATGCTGACCGCTTGCAGAAGGATGTTGCTGGTGATGATGGCTTTACAGCCAGATTAGCCAGCTTGTTTTGTGCCGAAGCTGTGACGAACAGTATTAACCGTCTGCGCGCTCGCCCTGCAGATTTTGAACTGACGGACGCGCAGCTATCGGCGGTGACTGCCAGCGGCGCCAATTTCCTCAATCAGCATCTCAGCGCCACTAATATAGCGGATATAGGAGAGCATGTACTTGATCGCGACGGTGATCTGGGCCCGGATTTACTAAGCGACCACCATACAATGATGCGCGATACCTTTCGCAGTTTCTCCGATGAAGTGGTCGCGCCCCTCGCTGAAAAAGTGCATCGCCACGATCTAATGATTCCAGATGCCATCTTGGAGCCGTTGAAAGAAATGGGCCTGTTTGGCTTGTCTATTCCTGAAAGCTACGGTGGTCTGCAGGAAGATGATAAGGACGATACGCTGGGTATGATCGTAGTTACCGAGGAGCTGTCGCGCGGCTCATTGGGTGCGGCGGGTAGTCTAATTACCCGCCCAGAAATCCTCGCGCGCGCATTGCTCAAAGGCGGTACTGAAGAACAGAAACAGTATTGGCTACCACGATTGGCAGTTGGGGAGCCTCTTTGCGCCGTGGCAGTGACTGAACCCAACTATGGCTCTGACGTGGCTGGCGTGCGATTGAAGGCGACCGCAGCTGATGGCGGCTGGATTCTTAATGGCTCCAAGACCTGGTGTACGTTCGGCGGCAAGGCCGGCCTGCTGATGGTGTTAGCAAGGACCAATCCGGACATGAGCCTGGGCCATCGCGGCCTATCTATGTTCTTGGTAGAAAAACCCTCCAGCGACGGACACGATTTTGAAGTCTCGCCTGAAACCGGCGGCAAACTCTCCGGCCGCGCAATTGCCACCATTGGCTATCGCGGCATGCATTCCTTCGAATTATTTTTCGACGATTTCTTCGTATCTGCGAACAATATGCTGGGGACAGAGGGCGGCGAAGGTAAAGGCTTTTACTATGCAATGGCCGGATTTGCAGGTGGCCGCATTCAAACAGCGGCCCGTGCTGTAGGTGTCATGCGTGCGGCCTTTGAAAAAGCTATCTCCTACTCCAAGGAGCGTACGGTTTTCAATCAGCCTATTGCCCAGTATCAGCTCACTCAAGTGAAGCTTGCTCGCATGGCTGCGTCGCTTGCGGCTTGCAGGCAGATTACTTACGAAGTTGCCGTAATGATGGATACGGGTGAAGGCGATATGGAAGCTAGCGCTGCCAAAATCTTTGCCAGTAAAACCTCTGAATGGCTTACCCGTGAAGCACTGCAAATACATGGCGGCATGGGTTACGCAGAGGAAACACCGGTAAGCCGCTATTTTGTCGATGCACGAGTACTCTCCATCTTTGAAGGCGCAGAGGAAACGCTGGCACTCAAAGTCATCACTCGTTCACTTGTTGAAAACGCAGCCTGAGGAGAGACGCATGAGTATAAAGTTGGAGCTGGCTGCCCAGGCAGAAATATCCCCTGATCTTGCAGTAGATTTAACCAAGGTGCGTCAGCCCCAATACGGTCGGTATCTTGATGAACTGGAGCCCGGACAAGTATTTGAGCATCCTCGGGGGTTCACTTTCGCGATTACCAATATGCTGGATTTCGCTAGAACCTATATGCAAGCCAATCCTCTGTATCTAAATGCCCAGTATGCGAAAGCGCATGGCTTCAGTGATCTTCCGGCAAGCCCGCAAATGGTATTCAATGTCACTCTCTCATTGGGTGTGCAAAATGATTCCGAAAAGGCCATCGCCAATCTTGGCTATTATCAGGTCCAATTTCTACGCCCTGTTTACAGCGGTGATACATTACGCGCCTTTACCAAAGTGCTGGAGCGCAAGGATAGAGGCCCAGACAAGCCTGGTATTACGCTGATTCGTACAGTGGGCATTAACCAAAATGATGAAGTGGTCTTGCAGTATGAACGCAAAATCATGGTGGCTTGGCGTGGTGACAGGCTTCCCACGACACCGGCCGCTGAGGTCACAAAGACCTTTCCTTCAGAGGATTCCCCTACCGTGCAGCTGCCGCTGAACAGCGAGTCAGTTGAGCCAGGGTTAACCGGCCCTAATACCTACTTCGAGGACTTCAGCCCCGGCGATATTATCGTTCACGCCAATGGTAGAACTATCACTGAAGAGCATATGGCGTTGACGTATCTCGTTGGCAATTCACATCCACTGCATTTCGACAGGATTTACTCTTCGGGATTGTCGGGCAAGATGAGTGGCGAGCCAATAGTATATGGCGGTCTGGTTTTTGCATGGCTTGATGGCCTCGCCAGCCGTGATGTTAGTGAGCACGCGGTTTGGGAATTAGGTTTTACCGAGGGTTATCACACACAACCCGCCTTCGCCGGTGATACCGTTGGTGCTTTGACCAGAATTTTGTCGGTTGAAGATGCGCCCGGTACTCAAGCCTACGGCATTGTAACAATGCAATTGATAGGCGTGAAAAATATCACTGCCGCAAAGGCGCTGGAGACCCATGGCGCTGATCTGTTTCTCAAGGAAGACCGCAAGAGAACACAGGGTAAAGAAAAAATCACCGATAAGATCTTCGAAATTGAACGACGTTTGCTGATCAAACGTCGCCCTAGCTAAGGATACAAATTTTGAGCAAGGACACGACAAAGCGTGACCGCCCCTGGTTGATGCGTACCTATTCAGGCCACTCATCTGCACAAGCATCCAACGCGCTATATCGCACCAATCTGAGCAAGGGTCAGACAGGGCTATCGGTAGCCTTCGATCTCCCTACGCAAACCGGCTACGACTCTGATCACCCATTGGCTAGAGGGGAAGTTGGCAAGGTAGGCGTACCGATTGATCACATCGGTGACATGGAGGCTTTGTTTGATCAGATTCCGCTGGACCAGATGAACACGTCCATGACTATCAATGCCACAGCACCCTGGTTATTGGCGCTTTATGTGGCAGTAGCAGAGCGTCAAGGCGTTGATCCAGCAGAGTTACAGGGCACTACCCAGAACGACGTGCTCAAGGAATACTTGTCACGCGGCACTTATATCTATCCACCGGAGCCCTCGGTTCGATTGACCACAGATGTCATCGCCTACACGGTGGAAAATATTCCGAAGTGGAACCCGACCAACGTCTGCAGCTATCACCTGCAAGAGGCCGGTGCCACACCGACGCAGGAGTTGGCCTATGCCCTCTCCACTGCGATCGCCATTCTCGATGCAGTAAAAGCAGCAGGACAAATACCCGAGGAGCGTTTTCATGCTGTGGTCGGGCGAATTTCATTTTTTGTAAACGCTGGTATTCGCTTTGTAGAAGAAACCTGTAAGCTGCGTGCGTTTGGCCGCATGTGGGACGAAATGGCGCAACAGCGCTACGGCGTAGACGACCCGAAACAACGCCGCTTTCGCTATGGTGTACAGG
Organism: Halioglobus sp.; assembly: GCA_047611225.1. Classification (GTDB taxonomy): domain Bacteria; phylum Pseudomonadota; class Gammaproteobacteria; order Pseudomonadales; family Halieaceae; genus Marimicrobium. The sequence goes on along the minus strand of JBLFWP010000036.1, from coordinate 27,126 downwards.
TAAATTCTCTAGGCCTGACGGAATCGCAACCAGAGAACAACGTACAACGCATCGTGCTGGAAATGCTCGCGGTTACCCTATCGAAAAATGCCAGAGCCAGAGCTGTGCAACTCCCTGCCTGGAATGAGGCGCTGGGACTACCGCGCCCATGGGATCAACAATGGGCGCTGCGCATGCAGCAGGTATTAGCATTGGAAACCGATCTTCTGGAATACGGTGATTTGTTGGACGGCTCTCCAGTGGTGGAAGCCAAAGTACTGGAGTTGATTGAAGGTGCTCAGGCAGAAATGGATATGGTTGAGGCTCACGGTGGCATGGTTGCCTGTATTGAGAGTGGCTACGTTAAACGCGCTCTGGTGCAGAGCCATACCCAGCGTCTGCGCAATATTGAATCGGGTGATTTGAAAATCGTAGGCGTAAATTGTTTCGAGCAGACCGCCGAATCCCCGCTTACTGCCGACGGCGAATCTGGCATCATGAGAGTAGATGCACAAGCCGAACAGAATCAGATCAAATCCCTGCAAGCGTTTCGCGAAGCAAGACAGGCCGAACCTGTAGCGCTAGCGCTCCAGGCGCTGCGCAGTGCTGCCAACGACGGTTCCAATATCATGCCCTCCTCCATCGAATGCGCACGAGTCGGTGTTACTACTGGTGAATGGAGTGAAGTGCTTCGCGATGTCTTTGGGGAATACCGAGCCCCTACGGGTATCGATATTGCCGCTTCGGACCGCGTTGAAACCGAAGCGTTGCTGTCGGTTCGTCAGGAAGTGATTGCAACCGGCGAAGCGCTGGGCCGGCCCTTGCGTTTGCTCATTGGCAAACCGGGACTAGACGGACACAGTAATGGCGCCGAACAAATAGCAGTGAAAAGTCGCGATGCTGGTTTCGAAATCGTTTATGAAGGCATTCGTCTAACACCTTCCCAGATAGCGCGCGCTGCGCAGGAGGAAGGCGTTCACCTTATTGGTTTGTCTGTACTGTCAGGTAGTCATATGGAGCTTGTTGAAGATATTCATCGAGAGCTGGATGAGCTAGGCCTTAAGGATATTCCGATTATTATTGGCGGAATTATCCCTGAGTCCGACGCAAAGCAGCTACTCAGCAATGGCGTTAAAGCAGTCTTTACGCCCAAGGATGTTGATATGAATGCCATCATGGCTTCGCTGGTAAGCATAATTCGCGAGGCCAATGGGCTGGAAAAACACGGCTGAGTTATTGGTGAACTCCTCTGACCCAACAGCATTAGCCTACGCCGTTCGTAACGGTGATCGAAGTGCACTCGCCATTGCTCTGAACCTATTGGATGACAGCCGAACCGATGCGCGTGCAAATGCCACTGCATTCCTTAAAGCATTACAAAGTGATGCAGAGAATGATCAGGGTCGGTTGATTGGTCTAACCGGGCCACCCGGGGTCGGAAAGTCTTCTCTAACGGGAGCTCTAATTTCAACATGGCGCCAACGGGGTCTGCGCGTTGGTGTGCTGGCGGTAGATCCTTCCAGCCCCATTAGCGGGGGTGCCCTGCTGGGAGACCGTCTGCGCATGCTGACAGGCCCAGAGGACGATGGGGTTTTCATCCGCTCGCTATCCAATCGTGGCGAGTTCGGTGGCATCAGCGCCGAGGTCTGGCCCATGAGCCTGGTGATGTTGGCGACATTCGATGTGGTAGTGGTTGAGACAGTGGGAGTCGGTCAACGCGAAGTCGATATAGCCAACCTCTGTGACACAACCTGCTACGTTGCTCAGCCGGGCTCGGGTGACAGCGTGCAGTTTATCAAAGCCGGTATTTTGGAAGTGCCGCATGTATTGGTTGTGAATAAGGAGGATATGGGGGCAGTAGCGACTCGCACCCTTTCCGAGCTGAGTGCTGTCGCGGGCGGTATACACCCCGATGGAAATTGGGAAGTCCCCGTCCTCTCTACCAGTGCAACGGGGCGCACTGGTATTGAGGCGCTGGCAGACACCTTGGAACAACATCATGCGATGCAGGTAGATGCGAATGTTCTGGGCGCTCGCCGTCGACGTTCTCAGGCGAGCTGGGTGTTCAAGCGGCTTGAGGGTGAGTTCGGTCGCTCTGGTATCAAAGCTCTGGGCGGCGAAACACAATTATTGCAACAGATGCAGGCAGAGCACTCAAACCTGTTTGAACAGTACGAAACCTACAGACAGCAGTTACAGGCCGGGCGATAAGCTCAGGCAGGCATTTTTTAAAAGGAGATACACATGCGCAGTCCCCGAGATTTCTTTAAGCCATTGGCGCTAGGTGCACCTAAGCCCGCGATGGAAATACCTGTACGCCCTTCACGCATGATCCATTTCTTTGATCCCAGCAATCCAAAAATGGTCGAGAAAGCACCCGGAATAGCCAAGCGAGTCGATATTCTTCTGGGAAATCTTGAAGATGCGATCGCCATCGAAAACAAAGAAGCGGCGCGGGAAGGCTTTATCCAGATCGCACGCGACAACGATTTTGGCGACACACAGTTGTGGACACGTATCAATAGTCTCGACAGCCCCTGGTTTCTTGACGACATCACACGCATTGTCTCCGAGGTAGGTAACAAGGTTGATGTAATCATGCTGCCAAAAATTCAAGGTGCCTGGGATATACATTACGTAGACCAGTTGCTGGCGCAATTGGAAGCAAGGGCTGGTTTGAAGGAACCCATTTTATTGCACTGCTTGCTAGAAACGGCCCTAGGCGTGGCCAACGTTGAAGAAATCGCCAACGCCAGCCCCCGTATACAGGGCATGAGCCTTGGGCCTGCAGATTTAGCAGCCTCTAGAGGCATGAAGACCACACGAATCGGCGGTGGGCACCCAGGCTATTTAGTGCGCGACGACCCAGACCCGGAAAACCCGGAAAAAGAACGCGCTGGCCACCCGCAAGATCTATGGCACTACACGATGGGTCGTATGATCGATGCCTGCGTCAGTGTAGGCGCCCTGCCCTTTTACGGCCCCTTCGGCGCAATCGATGACCCGCTCGCCTGCGAAGATCAATTTCGCAACGCCTTCCTCATGGGTTGCGTGGGAGCATGGTCACTGCATCCCAGTCAGATTGATATTGCCAAGAACGTATTTAGCCCGCCCGCGAACGAAGTGGTCTGGGCGAAACGTGTTCTCGAAGCTCTTCCAGACGGCAGTGGTGCTGTGATGGTTGAAGGGAAAATGCAGGATGATGCGTCGTGGAAGCAGTGCAAAGTGATGGTAGATCTGGCGCAACTGATTGCAGAGAAAGATCCAGAGTATCGTGAACTCTACGATTTGTAGAGATACCTGAAGTGCAAGTTGGAGCAAGCTGATTCTTACGCTTGCTCCTGCTTTCCTTTAGTTACTCCTCCAGCATCACACCCACTTCGTTGCCCTCGTACACCACCTCATAGGTACGCAGGCCACGACAGCGCTCTTCAGTGGCATTCAATAGCTGCCCATCGTGAAGGGAAAATTGATATTGGTGCAAAGCACACTCAATAACGTCACCATCAATAGAAGCAGCGGTAAGAGGATGATTGCGATGGGGGCAGTTTGCTTCTATGAGAAGTACCTTGCCCTCTCTTTGAATCAGCAATAATTGGTGATTGTCGATCTTGAACTGCCGCACGTAGTCATCGCGCAGGTACATTAGCTTTTCGAGTGGATAAAATCGCATAACCTACCGGTGGCTACAACTCGTCCATGATCTGCCTGGCGGCAGCGTAGGCAGTTAGTTGATGGCTCTGAACTGCCTTTTCCAGTGCCGGTAGCATCTTTTTCACATTTGAATTCTGGCTGAGTTTCATCAGCAACATTTCATTCACTAACTGATGCATCCAATCACGATTCTGACGCGCGCGCTTACTCTGAAAGGCATCCTTTTCCTGAGCCTGAAAATAGTAGTCCACTATCATGCCCCATACCGTATCGATATTTATCGACTGCAACGCTGAGCAAGTCATCACCTGAGGTGTCCAAAAGGTATTGTGACGCAGTAAGTTCATCGCACTGGTGTACTGCCGCTGCGTCATGAGCGCCAGCTTCTCACTGTCGCCATCGGCCTTGTTAATCACTAGCGCATCCGCCAGTTCCATAATGCCCTTCTTGATGCCCTGCAATTCATCGCCGCCACCGGGCAACATTAGCACCATAAAGAAGTCCACCATGCCGGCCACTTGAAATTCAGACTGGCCAACGCCCACCGTCTCAACCAATATCACGTCGTAGCCTGCCGCCTCACACAGCACCATCGTTTCACGCGTCTTCTGTGCCACGCCGCCAAGGGCTCCCTTTGAGGGTGATGGCCGAATAAAGGCCTCATCGCGCCGCGACAACTCTTCCATGCGAGTTTTGTCGCCAAGGATAGAACCCCCGGCGATAGGTGAACTAGGATCTACTGCAAGTACAGCAACACGTTTTCCCTGCTCTATTAGATACAGCCCAAAGGCTTCAATAAAGGTGGATTTACCCACACCAGGAACGCCCGTGATACCGATGCGAATACTGTTACCGCCATGAGGTAGCGCCTGCTCAAGAACGCCCTGAGCCTCCTCCCTGTGGCTGTCGAGCTTACTCTCAACCAAAGTGATCGCTTTAGCGAGCGTTCGACGGTCGCCGTTTAGGAGGTTTTGTAGGTCGAAATTACTCATTGAATGCGGGGTGGGCCTTTTGTTGTATTTGTCTCTTATAGTACATGAGATATGTGCGATTGTGCCGCCCTGATTTTTCAAGGGACCTTACATGAACCCACCGTAAACCCATCCATTGGGGTTTGGGCTCGGCGCCCTGCCTCGCACAGTCCATGTAAGGTCCCTTGAGAAACCAGCGCTACCTATGAGCGTAATTTCTGACAACTATCGAGAAGTCTCGATGGAAAACGGTGTCTACATCTGGAATAGGATGAATAGGAAGATTCTACGATGTAAAGGGACTAACGCGACTCGGAAACAGTGCTACGAGCAACCCCTAGCCCTGAGCCTCACTCACAGCATCCAAAACTTCGCGCGCACACTGCGGAATTGGTGTGCCTGGCCCGAAAATGCACTTCACGCCGGCGCCGTAGAGGTAGTCATAATCCTGCTTGGGAATAACACCGCCAGCAATAACGACAATGTCAGTAGCGCCCTGCTTCTTTAGCTCATCAATCAATTCTGGCACCAGCGTCTTGTGGCCTGCTGCCAACGACGATGCACCTACCACATGAACGTCATTTTCAATTGCCTGACGTGCCACTTCAGCAGGTGTAGAAAACATAGGCGAAAGGTCTATGTCGAAACCGACATCAGCAAATGCAGTCGCTACTACCTTAGCGCCGCGATCATGCCCATCCTGACCCATTTTGCAGACAAGCATACGAGGTCTGCGGCCGAATTGTTCGACGAAAGCGTCGATATCTTTACTGATACCCTGCCAATTCTCATCTTCCTGAAATGCGGATCCGTACACACCTGACACCGTTTGCGATTGCGCATTGAAGCGCCCAAATTCACGTTCCATGGCGAAGGAAATCTCGCCTACTGTTGCACGGCGTCGAGTCGCTTCAATGGCCAAGGCTAAGAGATTGCCCTCATCGCTCACTGCCGATTGGTAAATCTCTTCTAGTATAGCCTCTACTGATACTTCGTCACGGCTTTCGCGAATACTCGCCAAACGTGCGAGTTGCGACGCACGCACCGCCTCGTTATCGATTTGGAGGATATCGACCTCTTCCTCAATATCGACAAGATACTTGTTCACCCCAACGATGACATCTTCACCTTTATCGATGCGTGCCTGCTTTTTGGCGGCCGCTTCCTCGATCCGCAACTTGGGCATACCGGTCTCAATGGCTTTTGCCATACCACCGGCTTCTTCGACTTCCTCGATGAGCTCCCAGGCTTTGTCGGCAATATCCTGCGTAAGACTCTCCATCATGTAGGAGCCACCCCAGGGGTCCACTACATTGGTGATGCCGGTCTCTTCCTGAATAATAAGCTGCGTGTTGCGCGCGATGCGAGCCGAGTTTTCGGTAGGCAGAGCAATTGCTTCATCCAGTGCATTGGTGTGCAGAGATTGCGTGCCACCGAAAACAGCTGCCATAGCTTCGATGGTTGTGCGGACGACGTTGTTGTATGGATCTTGCTCAGTGAGCGACCAGCCAGACGTTTGACTATGGGTGCGCAGCATAGAACTCTTTGGGTTCTGTGGATCGAACTCGGAAACAATACGGGTCCAGAGTAAACGTGCGGCGCGCATTTTGGCGATCTCCATGTAGAAGTTCATGCCAATGCCCCAGAAGAAGGACAGCCTTGGTGCAAAATCGTCGATGCCGAGCCCTGCTGCAATGGCGGTACGTATGTACTCTTTGCCGTCGGCCAGTGTGTATGCGAGTTCAAGCGCAGCGTTCGCTCCCGCTTCCTGTATGTGATACCCAGAAATGGAGATGGTATTGAAACGCGGCATATTGCTGGAACAGTATGAAATGATGTCGCCAATAATTTTCATACTTGGCGTAGGCGGATAGATGTAGGTATTACGAACCATGAACTCTTTCAGAATATCGTTCTGAATAGTGCCCGCCAGTTGTTCCTGACTTACGCCCTGTTCTTCTGCTGCAACAATATATCCGGCCAGTACCGGCAGTACAGCGCCATTCATCGTCATGGAAACAGAGACTTTATCCAGAGGGATTTCGTCGAACAGAATCTTCATGTCTTCGACTGAGTCGATAGCCACGCCTGCTTTGCCGACATCACCTGTTACGCGCGGATGATCTGAGTCGTAGCCGCGGTGGGTCGCGAGATCAAAGGCTACTGAAACGCCCTGCCCGCCTGCTGCAAGCGCTTTACGGTAAAACGCATTGGACTCTTCTGCGGTAGAGAAGCCAGCGTACTGGCGTATTGTCCATGGGCGACCGGCGTACATGGTTGCCTGAGGGCCACGGATGTAGGGCGACATACCCGGCATGGTGTCTGTGTATTCCAGAGAGGCAGTGTCGGCCGCGGTGTAGAGAGCGCGTACTTCAATGTCTTCAGCTGTTTGCCAATTGAGTGTAGAAGGATCCTTGCCTTTTAACTGCTTACTAGCCAGTTCTTTCCAGCTTGATGGGGTGGATGCGGCCTTGTTGTAAATTTTGTCACTCATCGGTGATCCTCAGTGATCTTCAGCAGGCTGGTTGATTTCAATCAACACACCATCGCAGCTTTTAGGGTGGATAAAGATAACGCGCGAGTTGTGTGCACCTGGCGAGGGTTCATCGGCCAAAAACTGATAGCCCTTTTCACGCAGTCTAGCGACATCTTCGTCGATATTGTCAGAGCGAAAACACAAATGGTGTAAGCCGCCACCCTTCTTCTCTAGATAGGTCTTCACCGGCCCCTCATCATTGAGAGGATAAACCAGCTCGATATTGGTGGGTGGTAGTGGCAAAAAGGCAGCTGTTGTTTTCGCCTCTACTACATCTTCAGTCCCGCCCATGGGCAGCCCGAAATCTTCCACAAAACGTTTAATGGCTTTCTCTAGATCAGGTACGGCAATTGCGATGTGGTCCAATGCTGTAATCATGTTGTTTCTCTCTAGTTCAACTTTTTTTGGCAGCAAAAATAGGGGCTAAAGCTGCTGCAGAAATTGTCCGGTGGTTTTATCTCGCCTAGCGGCTATTTCTTCAGGGGACTCCTCGATGAGAATCTCGTCTGGTGTCATTTTGAAAATGGCCTGTCCCTTCTTAATAATAGTGCCGTCAGTTTCTACCAGTACTTTTTTAACCGTACCCGAGAAAGGTGCGTAAACCTTGTTGAACATTTTCATCACTTCAACGATAAATAGTGGGTCGCCCGCCTCGAAATGGTCGCCCTCTTTGATATACACATCGTGCTCTGGCGTTTCTCGTGAGTAGAACATTCCGCCGCTTTCACTGAGTATTTCATCAGACTTAGCAACAGGTGGCGGTACCAGAACCCGAGACATCGCGTCTTGCAGTGCTTCTTCCAGAAGTCGCTCGGGGATGTTGATGGTTAGGTCTTCATTGACCGTTAGATCAAAGTATCCCGTGGCCTCCGCGATGCTTGGCAGGATGGCGATAATATCGGCACCTGTTTGGAAACCCTGGTGTGAATTACGTACCTGTAACCAAAGTGCATCGTCGAAACCCTCAGGGGCTTCTTCTGTCTCAAGCAGCGAACATAGCTCAAGCCAGTCGCCTGCGTTGATACGGTTGTTTAACTCATCGTAGAAAGAATTTGAGGCCTGTAAGATTTCGTTGTCATGGTCCCAAATCTTGGAAGCGGCTGGATGAGGGCCTTCAACGTGATCCATATTCAGGAAGTGGTAAGTGTCTGCCAGTAACTCCATTGGGTTTTCATTCCAACAGATCTTGCCATCGATGACGGTATAGCAATCCCGATTAACACTTAACCAGCCGCTGAGCATGTGAGGTTCGCTCAGTAAGAGCTCTAGTGGACGCAACAAGAGGCTTTCTTTACGTTGCAGCGTGTCAGCGAGTGCGACTGCTGCCTCGCCTTCAGCCGATTGCTTTGCAGAATTGCAAATAGCTTTATAGCCAGCTACGAGATCGAGATCATTGGCATGGAGTTTCAGAGCGCCAACGGCTGTCAGGTAAGGCACGATGAATCGCGTTGTGGGCCGTGCGTTAATATTCTGACCGATAAACCAATTCACCAGACCGTAATGAAACTCCAGATTGGTGGCTAAATCCTGGCCGCGCATACGTGTTTGGCGAATGGTATCAGCCATCTCTTGATAGGCATCGAGACGAGTGTCGCCTACGGTAAGCAGCAACGCAATATTGGAATCGTATGCTCCCGCCAGGGTGTACTTCATGAAGACGTCAGTATCTGGATTGTGCAGGCTGATACCCTGGTCGTCGCGAATTTCACCTTCGGTGGGATCGCTCCAGGACTCGATTACGCCTCCGGCATGTGGTTGCAATGCTTGATTAGTGGCATTGAGGCGTGCTTCTACGCTGTCGTTTTGACGTATCAGACGCTCAGGCCGGGGTAACTTTTCAGGATGCGCTGCCAGCAGAACCATCGCTTCGACTAGAGACTCTACGACGAAACTGTCTTTGTCGTTCTCGGGATTGGTAAACTTTAAGGAGTAACAGAGCTCGGTCACGCGATGCTCTACCTGAATACGCGTATTCATCTCCATGAAGAAGTGTTTGTCGCGATCAACGATGCACTCAAACGTTGAAACGGAATCGAGGCCCACAGCTTCGCCGAAGCTCTCCGCTTCCTTTTCCATCGCGGTCAAAGTCGCCAAGTCCTGCTGAAGTACCTTAGCCTCTGCTGCCTGTCCACTTGCCTTGGCCTGCTCCAGTGCCAGTTGTAGTGACTCAACCGTTACCGAAACTTCCAGCAGCTTTTGTTCATGCATCTGCAAAGAACAATCGCGCCCACCCATGGACATTGACCAATCGCCATTGCCTATAGACTGAATTTCCATATGGCGTGTCGTTTCGATGTTGAGCTCAACCAAGACGTTTTTGTTGTCGCCAACCCCGGTTGTTTTCACTTCGTTCAGAATTTCCCGCACCATTTCGGGAGTACGTGCAGACTCTCCAATGGCCAGAATACGCTGCCCTTTACCGCCACCGCCACTAATGGCCTTTAGGCGCACCCGGTTTGACGGGTACTCGGCAGTCATTTTGTTCACGGCTTCAATCAATGTCTCGCTTAGCTCGTCGACCGTGTAAAGATCAATACCCTTACGATAGGAGGCGCTCAGCACTGTATCGGCTTTGTCTGCGAGGCTGATAGCGTCATCGTCTAGCTCTGCAGCGTCTACGTCGAGCTCTTCACTTGCAACTAGGGCCTTCAGAGCGGCGGTATCCGGATACTTCTTTAGCAGGGTTAGCGCGGTACCATTGTCGATACCAGGTGTTACAGAAACCCCGCACTTGAGTGCGGTGCGCTTAGCTTCGTCTTTCAGGCCTGCGTCGTGTACGGTTCTGGAACAAGGGCCGATAAAGTTCAGACCCGCATCCTCCATGGCGGCTACCATAGTTTGATCTTCGGCCATGAAACCATAGCCTGCAAAGATAGCGTTGTAGTTGTTCTCTCTGGCAATCGATATTATTTGCTCAATGCGTTGATCGCGCTCTTCTTTATCAGCACCACTATAGTCTGGTACACGGTGTACTCTGTCCGGGTCGGTCAGTGATCGCAGCTCTGGCGCTAACGCATTGCGATATACGATGGAGTCCTTCTCGGACAGCAAGATCCCAAAATGGGTAATTCCCATCTCCGAAAAAACGTCCATTGCTTCCTTGCGGATAGGACCACGGCAAATAATTAGTGGCCGTATGTCGGTGCAGTCAAACTGCTTCACCCAGGGGCTGGATGAATCACCCAGGCGCCTATCGCGATGGATGAGTGGATTATCTAGGTAAAATTCGTTGGACACGCCTGTGTTCCTCAGTAATTAGTTGCCGGGAGTTTCTTAGTGGAATTCGCGCTGCACAGATTGCAGCGGCTCGGCTTTATAACGTCGCAGATAAAACGCCATGTTCTCGGCCAATACCTGGCGGAGATCAGACGGCATCACAATTTGGGAGATAGAACCAAGGCTTAGTGCCTCGTTTGGATTCATCAGTTCGCGCTCGTAACGCTGTGCCAATAGCGCTTCTTCGGACTTAACCCAGTCAGCCACCAATTGATTGGCGGTTTCCTCAGCCTGTTCCGCTGAGAGCCCAGCACTGATTTGAGCCTCGGTCTCAGCTTTCAATTTTTCAGGGACGCTGGCCTGCATCGCGCGCAGTTCAGTCTTGTAAACATAGTTAACACCCGTGGTACCCATTACCGCTAGACGGGTTGTAGGCAGTGCCACGACAAAATCGGCGCCAATTGGGAAACTGTTGAAGGCTGCATAGGCGCCACCAAAGGCGTTGCGCACAATAACTAGAAAGCGCGGCGTACGCAGATCAATAATTGAATCCAGCATAGCGCGGCCCGCTTGCACGATACCGCCGCTTTCCTGTTCTTTGCCCGGCAAGAATCCGGTGGTGTCCTCCAGAAAAACAACCGGAATGTTGTAGAGATTACAAAAGCGAATAAAGCGGGCATTCTTGAACGCCGCATCGATATCAATCTGGCCTGACGCCACCGCTGAGTTGTTGGCTAGAAAGCCCACTACGTTACCGCCCATTCTCCCTAGTGCAGTAATTGTATTGCGAGCACGGTCGGGCTGCAGTTCGAGGAAGTCGCCGTGATCACACAACTGTTGAATCAAAATCGTGACATCGATAGGAGTGTTAAAACCGGTAGGCGAATTGAAGGCTTTCTTCAGCAGGATATCGATGTCCCAGGTTTTGCGATCAACGGGATCTGAGCTCGCCTGATACGGTGCCATCTCGCCGTTGTAGCTTGGCAGGTAATTGAGCAGGTCGCGCACTTTGCGCAGGCCAGCCACCTCATCCTTGACTACAAAGTCCGTTACGCCGGATTGGCTGTGAACTTTGGGGCCGCCAAGTTCGTCCGGGGTGACATCTTCGCCCAGGACAGATTTCACGACACCCGGCCCGGTAAGGCCAAAGAATGTTTCATTCGGTTGAATCAGGAAACTACCCTGGCGTGGCAGGTAGGAGCCGCCGCCCGCGTTAAAGCCGAACATACACATAATGCTGGGCACCACGCCGCTTATCTTGCGCAGGGCAGCGAATGCTTCAGCGTAGCCGTCCAGGCCACCCACACCGGCCGGGATGAAAGCGCCGGCGCTGTCATTGATACCCACTACGGGAATGCGTTGTTTTGCGGCCAGTTCGAACAGGCGGGCTAATTTGGCACCATTGGTGGCGTCCATGGAGCCAGCTCTAACAGTGAAGTCGTGCCCGTACAGTGCAACATCCCTGCCATTGATCCGCACCAGTGCCGTCACCAGCGAAGCACCGTCCAGATTAGGCCCCCAGTTCTGGTAAAGGACTGTTGGCTCATCATCACTGAGGAAGCGAATTCGCTCCCATATTGTCATTCGCTTCTTTTGGTGCTGGCGCTGTATGTTCTTGACGCCCGCTGCTTCATAGGGGCGCTGTTGCAATTCCCAGCCAGCTTTCATGGACTCTTCATAGGGCCCTGGCGTGGAGGCAATTTGTCCGGGCACCCTGAACTCCTGTTCACCCTTTTCGGCAAAAGGATTGTCTAGAGAAGCGATCAGAGTACTGCTGTTCTTTGTGCTCATATTTCTTGATCCAAAGGTTAGCCCACAGGGGTTACAGGGGGGCCGCAAAACCACTGCATTTAGCATCGTGGTTGCATGTCATGTCAGTGCAGCTTAGGATGCGAACCTGCCAGAAATTCGGCGTGATACGATAGTTCGATACACCCTAAAAGTCAATTCAGCGGGCGGTCCATTTCCTGTCTTTTCGATGCAGATACTAGTTATTTTACAGCAGATTAAGACTTTAAACTGCGGTAGATTCTTCGCAGATATTGTCGACATGGGAGTCGATTTTGTGTTGCAGAAAATGCTGCCATATTGGAATGCGACAATGCTCACCAAAATAGCCCCGCCAGCATGAGTCAGTCCGTCCATCTGGAAGAAATCCCCTATTGCCCTGACAGCTGCGAATTATTCGAGCGTATCAGGGATTTACCCCGGCCAGCGCTATTGGATAGCAGCTATCCGCAGGGAACATCCGGCCGCTACGACATACTGACGGCGCAGCCGGACAACACAAATCTACCCGAATTACCCCCGAATGCGACCGAGCAGCAATGTCATGCCTATTTCGACTCCCTGAGGGAGTTTCATGAAGAAACATTCCCCGGCATTCAGCCCGCCTCCCTGGACATCCCCTTCAGCGGCGGAATTCTGGGCTATTTAGGCTATAACTGCGGGAATGCCCTGCATGACATAGCGTCTGGTGATACGCGCTCAACCTTTCCATCAGTACAACTATGCGCCTACGACTGGTGTGTGGTGCAGGATCACCTGTTACGTAAAGCGGTGCTGGTTTCGCAGCCAGGAGTCAGCGCCGCCAGACGCCGCGATTTGCTGTCGCGCCTGCGACAAACACCACCTACTCCGCACGCCAACTTCGCTCTGACCAGCTCGTTTACATCCAACCTCAGTGAGAGTGAATACCGTGAAGCCTTTGAGGCGATACAGGCTTACATTCAGGCGGGCGATTGCTATCAGGTGAATCTCACTCAATGCTTCACCGCGCTCTATGAGGGCGATCCATGGCATGCCTATCGTCTACTGCGCAATGTTGCCGCCGCGCCCTTCTCGGCCTACCTGGGCTTGGCGGATGACAGCGCCATGTTGAGTTTGTCACCGGAGCGTTTTTTGTCTTTGCACGGTCACCGGGTAGAAACTTCCCCAATCAAGGGCACCAGACCGCGCTACAAAGATCCACGTGCAGATGAAATGGCATCACAGGAGTTACTGGGCTCTAGTAAAGACCGGGCAGAAAACCTGATGATTGTCGATTTGCTGCGCAATGACCTGGGCAGAAGTTGTGTTCCAGGCAGTATCCACGTTGATCGCCTATTTGACGTACAAAGCTTCCCCACGGTACATCACTTAGTCAGCACTATCAGTGGCGAACTAACTGCCACCCGCACAGCATGGGATCTATTGCGCGACTCCTTCCCCGGTGGCTCCATTACCGGTGCGCCAAAACGGCGCGCCATGGAAATTATTTCCGAGTTGGAAACCCACGATCGTATGGTGTACTGCGGCTCGGTGTTGTATGTGAGTGCGGATGGCCGCATGGATAGCAATATCGCGATTCGCACCTTGCTATGCAATGAAGGTGAAATACGTTGCTGGGCCGGCGGCGGGATAGTCGCAGATTCCCAATGGCAGCAGGAGTACCAGGAAACGTATGACAAGGTTGGCAAGTTTCTTAATGCTCTTGAGGAACTGGTAACGAGATAGGCCGTGAGTGAATGACATGGTTGCCCAAAATTTTCGTGGCCAGGGATAATTCTTGTTCCATATGTGATTTTTGGTTGCTACACAATCGTGTGTGGACCACCGAGTCGTGCCGATTCTTGAGCTCTATTTCGGGACACGCCGTGAACCCATACATACCTATTTTGGAAAGCAGTACGGCAGGCATGTTGAAATCACAAATTCAATTGATAAAAACCTAAACAAGTACATCAGCCAGACAACATCGAGTAAGGTTGCTGAAAGATAGACTTACTCGCGATCGGCAAGCCCAGTAGAGAATTGACCTACAGGGAAAGGTTTCGATTACTCGCCTCAAGAAAAGCCACTTTCAACTCCTCTAAAGAATCCATCGGCTTGAACTGGGGAAACTCTTCGATCACGTTTTTAGGAGCGTGAATCAGAAACCCAACATCCGCTTCACCTAACATGGTGGTGTCATTGTAAGAATCACCAGCGGCAATGACGCGATAGTTGAGGCTGTGGAACGCTTTGACTGATGCGCGCTTGGGATCTTCCTGGCGCAGTTTGTAATCCACTACTCTGCCCTCTTCATTTACCACCAGACGGTGACAAAACAATGTAGGCCAGTGTAGTTGACGCATTAGTGGTTCAGAAAATTCGTAGAAAGTATCGGAGAGGATGATGACCTGAAAGCGCTCGCGCAGCCAGCCGACAAAATCGATAGCTCCCGGCAGAGGTTCCAGTGTTGCGATGACTGACTGAATGTCATCGATCTTTAGATTGTGCTGCTCCAGCAGGGCCAGCCGTTGCTTCATCAGCACATTGTAATCTGGGATGTCACGGGTGGTGGCTCGAAGTTCCTCAATGCCTGTGCGCTCGGCAAATGCAATCCAAATTTCGGGGACGAGCACCCCTTCCAGATCCAGACAGGCCAGCTCCATAGTTGCATCTCCTTTTTACATTGAGGCTTGGTTTCAAGCGCGCAATCTAAACATTGTGGAGGATGTGGCACAAGTCCTACAGCTGATTTACTGGCATAAATCAGGATGAAATCGACCTGCGGAAGTTACCGGTAACCCTGGGAGCGGCTAGGTTTTATTGATAGGAATTTGAAGGTGGCACCAGCGAGGCTAACAAACCGGCAATTCAACCTCGGAGAATAATTCTTCCAGTTCACTTTTGGTCTTGCATCCAAAGGCCGACTCGACAACGCTTTTGGTCAAATGCGGCGCAAAGTCTTCGATAAACTCGTACATGTATCCGCGCAGAAAGGTGTCTTTTCGGCAGCCGATGCGGGTGACACTACTGGCAAACAAATGGCTGGCATCCAGGGCCACCAAATCATCGTCTACAGTTTCATCGTGGGCCATGCCCGCAACGATACCTATCCCCAAACCGAGGCGAACATAAGTTTTGATGACATCTGAGTCTGCCGCGGTGAATACCACTCTGGGCACTAGTCCCTCAGCTACGAAGGCTTCATCGAGCTTTGAACGCCCGGTAAAACCAAAGACATAGGTAACGATGGGGTGTGCCGCGACATCTTGTAAGGTCAGCTCTGAAATGTGCGCCAGAGGGTGCCCTTTAGGCACGAGAATACAGCGGTTCCAACTGTAGCAAGGCATCATAATGAGATTGGAAAACAGCTCCAGTGCCTCGGTGGCAATAGCAAAATCCACTGTGCCGTCGGCGGCCATCTGGGAGATTTGCATTGGAGTACCCTGATGCATATGCAAGGAGACATCGGGATAGCGATCAATAAAAGAGCTTATTGTTGCTGGAAGTGCGTAGCGTGCCTGAGTATGGGTGGTGGCGATAGACAGGCTGCCCTTCTTTTCGTCTGCGTATTCTTCCGCTACCTGTCGAATACTTTTGACTTTAAATAGGACTTCTTCAGCGGCCTTGAGAATGTCTTCCCCGGCTGGGGTTACGTGGGTTAGGTGTTTACCGCTGCGGGCGAAGATTTCAACGCCCAGCTCATCTTCCAATAGGCGAATTTGTTTGCTGATACCGGGCTGGGAGGTGTACAAACTTTGGGCTGTTGCTGACACATTGAGATCGTGATGAGCGACCTCCCAAATGTAGCGCAACTGCTGAAGCTTCATGGTTTTCTCCAAGTGGCCGGAGGGAAACAGGTGATACCTGCAACCTCCTTATAAAGAATAGCCATTAAACAGTCGCTTTGCCAAATAAAAATGGAATAACCGACGATTCTCTGAAAATCAGGAATTTGCTATCCCGTGGGGAACATGACCGGTGGCGATGTGCTCGCTGGCAGAATCGCAGTGGGCCTCTTGATCATCGAAGAACACATCTGCCTCGTAGGCTCGCAGAAACTCTGTTTTGTTCAAGCCGCCAAGGAATATAGACTCGTCTATACGAATGTTCCAGGCTCTGAGTGTTCTTATGACACGCTCGTGCGCAGGGGCAGATCTGGCTGTCACCAGCGCTGTGCGTATGGGTGCTTCGGTGGGTGGGAAAGCTTGTTGCAGCCGTTGCAGGGCTGACAGGAACGGTTTAAACGGCCCTCCAGCTAATGGTTCGTGCGCGGCGGCCTTCTCACTTGCGGTAAAAGCTTCCAGGCCATCACGTTTGTACACGCGCTCCGCCTCATCGGAAAACAACACCGCATCACCATCAAAGGCAAAGCGTAGTTGCTCGCTGTCGTTACTTCTGCCTTTTCGCGAGACTAAGGTTGCAGCGGCTACACCCGACTCCAGAGCATGTCGCACATCCTGAGCCTCACTGGACAGGAACAGTTTGCAGCCAAAGGCATTGATATAGCGCCACGGGCTCTGCCCGCCGCAAAACGCGGCGCGACTGATATCGAGTTGGTAATGTTCTATGGAATTAAAAATGCGCAGCCCAGTATCCGCGCTGTTCCGTGAAAGCAAAACCACCTCAACCTCAGAGCCCTTCTCTAGCCGGCTGTTCAGGCTTAGCAGCTTTTGCACAAGAGGAAACGCCTCCCCCTGCTCCAGAGGCTCGTCTTCGCGTGCCACCTGATAATCTGAATAGGCCTTCAGCCCTTCTTCTTCGTAGACGTTGTGGCTGTCGTCGAGATTGAACAGCGCCCGCGATGAGATCGCAATGATAAGCTTGTCGTTCTGAGGTTCTGGCATACGCCTAGGATACGCACAAGTAGTGGCCGCTGCCACCGACCATAAACGGCCACCTCAACTGACCTTGAGCATGCCCCGCTCTTCAAGTTCTAGCAGCAATAACTGCTGTATCACATATTCTCGCGTTGTTTCCGGGTGTTCCAACTGCAAGCGTTCGAGAAAGGGCTTTGCTGCATCCGCGTCGCTTTTGTGTAACAGGGCCCTGAAAGTGCTAGCGACAAAATGGGCCGGCTCCTCACTGAGTGCTTTGATCTTGCGCAGGCTTGCTGCCAGTGCGATTTCGTTTTCAGTTAGAGCAGTGCCGAAGGGATAATCAGGCAACAAGTCGCTATGTTGATAAGGCGTTAGAATTTTCTCCAGCTTCTGCGGCGTGTTATCCCTGGCTTCCTGTGGGATTCGATAGTCCTGCGGAATTTTGGAGTGGCTCTTGGCGAACTCGAGCAGTGAATCCTGAAAGCGTGAGTCGGCGATATTGATCAACCGTGTAATGATCTGTGCATCACTCTGTCCGCGTAGGTCTGCAACGCCATATTCTGTCACGATCACATCGCGTAAATGTTTTGGTATCGTGCTGTGCCCATAGAACGGCACAATATTGGACTGCAGATCATGGCCCTCTCCTCGCGTGCTGCGAATACACAATACAGAACGTGCCCCCGGTAAATCATGTGCCATCGCCACGAAATTGTATTGCCCCCCCACACCACTGATAACGGTGCCATCTTCCAAGGCGTCGGATGCGACAGATCCATTGAGTGTCACCATCATGCCGGTATTTATGAAACGTGCATCGCGGCGCTGAGCACTGTAGAGCGGGTAATCGAGTAACAATTGATTCGTGCGGCGCACTCCCGTCATGCGTATTTCACTGCGGGCTGCTGCATCAAGCTTGCGCAGTTTGTCGTAAAAATCTCGGGGGCCGAGAAAGAACCCGCCGTGCAATATACAACCGTCGCCAAGTATTGTGCCCGCGGTAGCCTGCAGAATGGCACTCTTTGTTTCAGCGTTATCGGTATTGTTGGGTAGCTCGTTACCCCCGATAACTAGGTGATCATCTTGGAGTGAAAGAGTCTGTGGCGCGATGCCCCACAGCTTTAATGTGGTGAGAGTGTCGGACTCCAGCTTTTGCGGCAGGAGGCCAGAGCTTCGAGCATAGTCGTATAGATCGAGATCGACGTTCTCAGTAATCAGCCCTTCGTTAAGGCCAACTTGCAGCAAAAGATTGTCGTAGACCTTGCGCTTCACAATGCCCTGCTCTATCAGGTGCATCATGCCGTTTACAAACATCTCGGTGGAGACGTAGAGGCCTTTTGCAAAAGTTTGCAAGTCTTTCGCCAAAGACGTTTTTTGGTGCGTCAGCAGCGCTACAAGGCGTTGATATTGCGCGTTGTGTTTATGTCGCACGATACAGGCATGAGCGACTGCGTCTCCAAGTGAGCCAATGCCAATCTGCAATGTACCGCCATCGACGATCAGGCTGCTGGCATGTATCGCAGTAGCGTAATCCTGTGCGGGAATTGCTGTATTAGGGACGGCGAACAAAGCCTTGTCGTACTCAGGGTTAATTACTACCAAATTGAACGCTGCAGGCGCTACCTCCGCCTCGCCTTCCATAAACGGCATGTCACTGTGCACTTGTGCTGCAAAACAGAACGGGCGCGTATTGTCAGCAACACGATCCATGAGCTCCAGGGTAAGGTCGGTGTTACTGGAAAGACTGAGTGATAGACCCTTGGGCGTTTCACGCGCTGCGACCATCTGCAGCATAACGTTGATACCTATATTCCACATATCGCGAACAATGTGGGTGTAGTTGCTGGACACGTAATTTTGTTGTGCCACAGCATGATTCTTCATGGAGCCCGCTTTGAAATAGACTTCGGAGACTTTGATATTGGCCGGCAGTGTGCCGTTTTTAAATGGTGCTATAAAAGCCAGCTCTTCATAATCCCCGAACAGGCGCTCCATGATGGGGCCCGCCAGATTAGCTTCAATAGGATCTCCCGGTTTAGGGACTTCAAGGCTCAGCGCGGTTACTACGTGTAACTGTATGGAAGGGTCAGAAACAGCCCTATGGTAGAAGGCGTTAATGAGCTGTACCGGTTTACCCAGCCCTAGTGGCGCGGCTACAACCAGTGTTTTTCCAACACTGGCGATAGTGCGTTCAACACACTGCTCTGCAGTACTGAGGACTTCACTCACCAGCTGTTCCTATTCAGGTGTATCATCTGTGGCGAAGTATTCCTTGGTAAGCTTGAACACCAGCGGGCCTAACAGTAGCAAGGCAATCAAGTTTGGCACTGCCATAAAGGCATTGAGCGTATCTGCAATCAACCACACTAAATCCAGCTTCATGACCGTACCCAGAGGAATAGCGATTACCCAGGCCAGCCTGAACGGTAAAATACCTTTGGTACCAAAGAGGAACACAATGCAGCGTTCGCCATAAAATGACCAACCAATCATTGTCGTAAAAGCAAACAGGCACAGGCCGAAAGTCACGATGTACTGTCCGCCTGCAAAGGCTTGCTCAAAAGCCATGGTGGTCAAACTCGCACCACTGATACCCGTAGGCCAGACATCCATGATAACGATAACCAAACCGGTCATAGTGCATACGATCAGCGTATCTATAAAAGTTCCGAGCATGGCGATCATACCCTGCTCCACTGGTTGATCGGTTTTAGCTGCAGCGTGAGCGATAGGCGCGCTACCCAGTCCCGCTTCATTGGAAAAAATCCCTCGAGCAACACCAAAGCGCAGCGCAGCCCAAACGGATGCGCCGGCAAAACCGCCAGTCGCTGCTGTTGGCGTGAAAGCACTGTGGACGATAGTGGCGATAGCGCCGGGAACTTCTGCAATGTTCGCCACGATGACTATAAGGCTTAGCACAATGTAGCCAAGTGCCATAAACGGCACCAACCAGCTCGCTACTATGGCGATTCGTTTGATGCCGCCTAATACAACCGCTCCTACTAACACCATTAACACCAGACCCGTCGCCAAAGGTGGGATGTTGAAGCTGTCGAACAATACCTGCGATACGGAGTTGGATTGCACGGTATTGGCAATGCCAAAGCCCGCTAGAGCGCCGAAAATAGCAAAGGCTGTAGCGAGCCAGTGCCAGCGTTTATGCAGCCCGTTTTTGATGTAGTACATCGGGCCGCCGCTGAAATTACCCTGCTCATCCTTCTCTCGGAACCGAACAGCACAAACCGCCTCAGCATATTTGGTAGCCATACCGACCAGCGCCGTAATCCACATCCAGAATAGAGCGCCTGGCCCGCCCAGCGCGATAGCGGTGGCAACACCTGCGATGTTACCAGTACCGATGGTCGCAGACAGTGAAGTCATGAGAGCGCTAAAGGGAGAGATGTCACCTTCACCGCGGCCGGACTGTCCTTTCAATAACAGAGCGATGCCCTGCGGAATCCGCCTTAAAGTCATAAATCGTAAGCCGAAGCTCAGATAGATTCCCGTACCCAGAAGTAGCACCAGCATCGCTGGTCCCCAGGCCAAAGTATTAATCACACCTACAAAATCAGCCATTGCTACTCTCTCGCTAGAATCAATGTTGCTGGCCGCGGCTGGGCAGCCAGCGACCTGTTTCAAGGCCTAAACAAACAAGCCTAAAGCGATAGGCTGTCGCGCTGTGGAAACAGGCCAAAAATACCGCCTGTGTGTACGAAGACGATGTCTTCACAGCCCTCAAATCGCCCTTTTGCTATCTCAGCCAGCATACCGACGAAGGCCTTGCCGGTATAGACGGGATCAAGAAGCACGCCTTCGAGGCGGCTAAGCTCCAGAATCAAATCAAAAACTTCTTTGCTCGCAATGCCATAGCCCTTGCCGACATAGCCATCCAGTACTAGCGCTTCGATCTCGACTTCTGGAACATCGGGATTACGCTGCTGCCAGTCCCGTGCATCGCTCGCAATTTTCTTTACAAAGTACGCTTCGTCATCGCAAACGTTAACACCCCACACCGTGGCGGGTAGATCATGCAAGGCAGCGCCAAGCGTCAGCCCGGCCTGTGTGCCGCCGGAACCACTAGCAGTTACTATGTGTGCCTGAGCAATGCCTTCATTCTGAAAGTCAGCTGCCATTTCTTCGCAGGCTGCGATATAGCCCCATACGCCAATACCGTCGCTGCCACCGGTAGGAACCACCAGAGCCTTGCCACCTTGCGCAGCATAGTGCGCCTGCCAGTCGAGAAACAGCTGATCGATTTCATTGATGTATTGTTTCAGGGGATAGCAGCTAACGATGGCGCCAGCCAGTTGATCGAGTAGTAGATTGCCGTCAGGCTTTGGGTCGTGCTCGCCTCTTAGAAGTAGGTGAACTTTGAGTCCCAGCTGTGCGCCTGCGAACGCGGTGGCGCGGCAATGATTGGATTGCAAGCCACCGCAGGTAAGCAGGGTGTCATAGCCGTTGTCGATAGCGTGTGCGGCAATAAACTCCAGCTTGCGGACTTTGTTACCGCTGAGTGTGCAGCCTGTTAGGTCATCGCGCTTAACCCACAGTCGATGACCAGCGCCCCACTTTTCGGAAGCGCGTGGCAGGAATTGCAGAGGGGTTGGCGTTTGTGCCAGGTCTATCTTGCGGGGGTAGACCAGCGCCATTATCAGCCGATGGACTTCAATGTGCCCTTGGGCAACACCGCATGTAAGTGCACCCGCTGAAACTTCATCTCAACATTGTTGGCGACGTTCAATACCATGTAGTTGTCATCCAGGGATGTAACCTTGCCCAGAATGCCTGAACTGGTTACTACCTCAGCCCCTTTGGTAAGCTCAGATACCATTGTCGTGTGTTCTTTCTGGCGCTTTCTCTGGGGGCGTATAGCGATGAAATAGAACAGGATAAAAAGCCCCACGAGGAAAAAAATCTGGAATAAGTCGCCGCCTGGAGCAGCTCCTTCAGCTTCAGCTTGAGCGTGGGCACTGGCAATAAACAAACTCATCAATAAACTCTCTTGTTGGAAGGTTCCCGCGGAAGCGCGAGGAACGGCGGTAATTTACAGGTTTTCATTGCCACAGGCAATTGAGTGCACCGCGCCAGGCATCTCAGGCTATATTCGAAAGCAGCTGTCTCAGGCTGCCTCACACACTAATATCAAAGTCGTATTCCATGATCTGCGGTGCGTGGTCGGAGAAACGCTCCTCCCGGTAGACCGACGCACTTCTGACGGTTTCCACAAGTCCGGGCGAAATCACCTGATAGTCCAGACGCCAACCCACATTGTTGGCCCACGCTTGCCCCCGATTAGACCACCATGTGTATTGATCAGGCTCTTCGTTGACCAAGCGAAAGGAATCGACGTAACCAACCTCATCGTAGAGGCAATCCAGCCAGGCCCTTTCCTGCGGCAAAAACCCTGAGTTCTTACGATTGGGGCGCCAGTTTCTCAGGTCGATTTCTTTATGACAGATGTTCCAATCTGCGCAAACGATGACTTCGCGGCGCTTGCGTCGCAGTGCGCGCATATGCTCCATGAACTGATCCATAAATCTGTACTTCTTCTGCAGCCCTTCTTCGCTACTGGAGCCTGAGGGCAAATACAGGGAGATCACACTTAGCCCTTTAAAATCAGCCTGCGTGTAACGGCCTTCCGAGTCGGCCGGATCCCAGCCAAGTGAAGTAGTGACCTTAAGCGGCTTGACCCGGCTGTACAGCGCTGTGCCGCTATACCCTTTTTTAACAGCGTCGGAGTAAAAGCAGTGATACCCCTGGGGGCTAAAAACAGGGTCTGTGAGTTGGTCTACTTGGGCCTTGGTTTCCTGAATACAGACAACATCAGCCTGTTGTTCTTGCAACCAATCAAAAAAGCCTTTGCGTGCGGCCGCTCTAATTCCATTCGTATTGCAGGTGATTATCTTTGCCATAAAATTGTTGCCATAAGATTGTGGTCGTTAGTTTTTGAGTCGAGCAGGTTAACGATTATTTGACAGAGTATCAATTGCGCTCGCAGTATGTACAATGCGCTGTACCCAGCCAAAAAAATAATCAAATTGGGAGAACACCGGTGGACAAAAGTACCGCTGAACAGAATCAGGATATTGCCTTTCGATTATCCAACAATCTGAGCCGTTTACTGCGAGAATTTTCCCGTGATTTCGAACGGCGTATTTGGACAGCGCTGGCAGATCGAGGCTATCCCGATATTCGACCTGCCCACAGTGCAGTATTCGCTAATCTGGGTATGGGAGCGGTGCGCGTCACTGAGTTGGCCGAGCGAGCCCAGGTGACCCAGCAGGCAATGGGGAAAATGTTGAAAGAGCTGGAGCGTATGGGCTATGTCGCCCGAGATATTGACTCAGGGGACAAGCGCGCCAAGGAAATCAAACTGACTGAACGCGGCCAGGCATTGGCAGAAAGTAGTCTCGAGGTAGTGGACGAAATTCTCGCCTTCTACGGCACTAAGATTGGCCCCGAGAGACTAGCGGGTGTGGAAGATACTCTGCGCGATGCAGTACGCAGGCTCGAGCTTGAGTACCTGCCAGAATCTTGGGAAGATACCAATAAATTACAATAACTTGGCTCAGCCTCCTAATAATTAACTTTAGGATTTTCGCCGCTTCCGCTTCGATTCAATCGGAGCTGGGCGGACCAACGCTTACAAATTCATAAAATCAGGAGTGTTGAAGATCCAGCTCTTCTCCTCTGTTCGTCGGGAAATCCGCCATCCGCCATCTGTGCGACTATATTCATCTACGTACCATAGCCCCAAAAAGAACATCTGTGGCTCGCCCTCGGATAGTGCCATTTCCATTGGGTTGAAGCACATAATACGTCCCGTGGCACTATCGCCCGCCAAGGAAACTTGCACATTGGCGTTGAGATGCTGGGTATTGGGAAACAATTCGTTGGTAAGAGATGCCTTCAAAAACTCAAGGGTCTCGTCCACATTACCCACGCTGCCGCCCATCGCGCTGTAGTCAATATGGGCATCGGCCGTGAATACGTCGCTGCGCAGCTGTTCAATTTGCTTGCGGTCGATCAAATCTGCGTAGTGAAAAATGAGATCCTGAATTTCAAACCGGTCTGACAATTCCTGTTGCGAAAGCATATGAGCTCCTGTTCTTAGTAATCGAGTGGCAGGGCAATATGGCGTTGATACATCATATCCCGGTGAGCTTCTAAGCGTGGGCTAACGGTGCTGAGAATAAGTTCATCCTTGGCTTGATAGGTTGCGCGCATATAGTCTGGCATAGGATTGTCTTGCGCTCCTAGTGGCTTAACCATACCGGCAAAGTTAGCCCAGTAAAAATCGACAGCGGACACAGAGTCTCCCACGAGATACACACTACCGAGCCCGTCCTGTTGCTCTAGACGGCGGTCTAACTCGCCGCTAATCGCTTGTAAGCGAGGAATAGCATTTGCAAAAGCCTGATCAGACCAGCCGAACTTCTCACCAAGACGCACAGCCATTTCAGGCGGTTCAGGTAGCATCAGCATGGGTGCCAACATGTGCAGACGACGGTTCCAACCGAAACCATCAACGCCAGCGATAAGAGCAGAAAGCCCCAGTACATCTGTTCTTGCGGCCATATCAGTGGGTACCAGAGGTGCTTCAGGTGCCAAGCGCTCCGTTAGCATCAATAAATCCAGCCAGTGCGATACCGGTGGAATGCCTTCCAGAACGGCTACAGGTGCTGAAGATTGCCCGGTCCATTCCATAAGTGAGGAATTTTCCTGGCCGCCCTCTTGGCGAACTGCTGTGTATGTGATGTCCTTGTGCACTAGCATCGACTTTGCAGCTTCTCCCCAAGGCCCGGGAACGTCAGCAGTAAGCACCAGGCGCAGGCCGGAAGCACTGATCGCGTCCTCTACAGATAGGTAGTTCATTCAGTCATCCAGCTTGAACACTCTAATAGCGTTCTCCCGTAGAAACTTAGGCCAGACTTCATCGCGCAAAGGAACATCTGGCATTTCTGCAAATATACGATCAAGCGACAAGCCCATGGGAAAGTAACCTGCGTACATCACCTGATTTGAGCCGCGCTTGTTGGCGAAGTCGATAATATCCGGGGGATAGTATTTCGGAGCGAAGGCGCTTGTCATGTAGTGCAGGTTGGGATACTTCAACATCATCTTCCACGCTACATCGGTCCATGGCTCGCAACCGTGTCGAGTGACTACTCGTAGCTCGGGGAAAAACCAGCAGACCTCGTCTAGTAACTCCATCTTCTGAGGCCCAAAAGGCACGCGTGGCCCCGGCACTCCCATGCAAGGGCAGAAGGGAATATCCAACTCCACTAGCTTGGCATAAATTGGGTACCACTTTTTGTCGTTCACCGGCACAGGCGGACAGATCATTGCGGGTGACCCAGTCACCGCTTTGATGTCGAACTCCTCGTGCAAGGCCACGATCTTGCGCACTTCATCCATACCATTGTTGGGATTGGCTTCATAGGAGGCGAAGAATCGGTCTGGGTGCTGCCGTAGGGCTTTTTCCTGAAGATCACTGAAACCCAGCCCTATCATGGCGCGCTCAATACCATGCTTGTCCATTAGACCCAGCGTATAGGCGATGCAATCTGCCTCGTTGCTGGTGTCCGGAATATCCTTGAACATGTACTGCGCCGGCATCGTGAACAGCTCGTGGCTCTCCTTGTCCATTAGGAGGGGTTTTATCCAATCATAAAAACTGGAGCTGTCATCACCGGGGATGCCTAGCATCAGGTCGATAACACCGATATCGGTGGGCATGGGCATAGGGTGGTTCTCTCAGTCTTGGTGATTGGCAGTGCTAGCGGCTACCGCGCGTCTGCCACATCAAAGGCTATTGGCATGGATTTTATGCCATTAATAAAATTGGAGCGCAACCAATTGATCTCGCCATCCAATCGTGGGTTGCGGATGTTGCGCAAAATCTCGTCAAAGACCACACGCAATTCCAGGCGTGCCAGATGCGAGCCCAGACAAAAGTGCTGACCAATGCCAAACGCCCTGTGCTCGTTGCGTACATCCTCGCGCTGGTTGCGAGTGATATCGAATACATCGGGGTCGGCAAAAACAGCTTCATCGGCGCTGGCTGCACCGTAGAACAATTGAATCTTGTCACCCTTCTTGATCGCTTGCCCGTTGATTTCGGTATCTTCCATGGCAGTGCGACGAAAGGTAATAACAGCCGGTGAATAGCGCAGGAATTCCTCGATCGCATCATCCAAAATCTCGGGATTGTCGACTAGGTGCTGGTACTGATCCGGATGCTCCATAAGCAGGCGCATACCGTGTGAGGTTACGGTACGTGTAGTTTCGTTGCCCGCTACTATGAGCATCAAAAAGAAGTTGCTGAAGTCGTCATCAGACAAAGGCTCATCATCAACTGTACCGGTGAGTAGTACATCAACAATATCGTTCTTCGGCGTGATTTTGTGCTCAGCGGCCAGCCCCATTGAAATCATATACATTTCAGCGGCCGCGTTAATACCGTCTTCCTCAGAGGTGGCGAGGTCGGGATCATCCATTCCCAACATAATGTTGGTCAGCTCAAACAGGCGCTTGCGCGTATCCAATGGAACGCCCATCAATTCGCAGATCGCTATCAAGGGAAGTTCGGCAGCAATCTCTTCCACGAATTCGCAGCTCCCTCCCTCCATCGCCTTAGCAACAACCTCCTTGGCTACCGCGCGAAAGCGCTCTTCGTAAGCATCCACCGCCTTGGGCGTGAATGCAGAACGCACCAGACGTCGATAATTCAAATGCTGTGGCGGATCCATATTGATCAGCATGGTGCGCATCATGTCTAGCTGATCTCCATCAGACTCCATTGGCAAACAGCTACGCTCACGAGACGAAAACAGCAACGGGTTCTTGGACACGAAATCCAGATCCTTCTGCTTGGTGATCGCCCAGAATCCAACGCCCTGCTTTGGATCTTCGTGCCAGTAGATAGGCTCCTCGTTGCGCAAGTACTTGTAGGTATCTCGCGGCGGGCCTCCCATGAAAGTTTCAGGGGCGGTCAGATCAATATGGGGGCATCCGGTCATTGTCGATTTCTCCGTGGAACTGCAAGGCGTAAGGCCGCTCTGGCAACAGAGCGCTATTAACTAATAGCCTGTAGTCTATTATAGGTCTCTTGAAAGGACACTCTTTTTTGAATGCCTAACATTTAATTAACATTTGGTTCTTGAGAAGGCAAAAGGCCGCGTGTAATGGCACTCTAACT
>JBLFWP010000035.1:0-33379 GCA_047611225.1 Halioglobus sp. | reverse complement strand
CATGCCTCGAAGACATTACAAGCACCGCGCTCGTTGAGGTCATAAAAATGTTCCCGCTGCTGGCTCCAGAACTCCCTATAGCCTGCAAGATTAACCACGCCCCAAGAGCCCTTAAACGCCTTTACCAGGCCTGCCTGATGAGTGATATCGCCGTAGACAAAGTCCAGATCAGCGGACAGCCAAGCCAACCCTGACACATCACTGTCGTTGCGCACCATACAGCGAACCGCGTAATCACCTTCCTGCAACAGGCGCTTAACAAAATGACGCCCAACAAATCCTGTGGCGCCCGTTACTGTAACAATTCGTTTACGCTTCGCCATTTTAGCCTTCCCACTTATCCAACGTTAATTCGATTCAGGTAGTTAATGTACGCGGCCCAGCCCAAAGTGGATTACTCGTAGGCACGGTTATTTGTGTAGACTCCGGACCCCAACTTCCAATGGCAAGCACTGTTATAGCGTTAGCGCAGTTGATGTTTGCGACAGTGGCATGAAGCGTCCACACCGGCGCTATCGCTATGCAATTTTTTGCCGATGGATAAACATGCACGGGCTGCGCCTATAGCGTGTTGGCTGATCCCTGCGGCCACGAGATTAAGGGTGTTCCTGAATCCTTCAGCAAGGTGCGCACTTCTCCACCTACACCCGGCAGTGCACAACGCAGTGATGAGGACAGTCCGGCAGCAAGCAGCCTCCGATAGTAGGGCAACTCGGCAACATAGCTAGGCAGGCTATCTGCGATAGACTCCTGGCCATTCAGGGCTTCAATAAACCCCTGCACAAAGTTTTTTGCACGCTGTACAGAAAGCGAACCCTCAGTAATATCATCCAGCTCGACATCCCAGATCATGTCGCTGCGCAGATGGCAGCGAGCGAGAAAATCGCCTATGGGTTTCTGCCCCCATTCCTGAGGGGCGACCAAGGACAACTTCCAGCCACTTTCGGTTGAATACAGGAAGTAGGTTTTACCTAGAACCGGCTTGAAACGAAACTCGGCGGCCAACACCAGCGAAGAGATTGCATAGTCACGCAGGAATTCTGTTGCGGTGCGAGAGCCTTGCACAGTGGGCTGCATATCAGTCCAATCTTGTAACACTGGCACCAATCCCTTCCCCTGAGGGTTGGGGTTCTTTTCCTGATTCTTATTCGTGTTCATATACCGGACACCCCGCCCATGAGGCCCTACAAAACAGTAGAGCCGCTGTACTAAATAAAATGCCACCATCGCCAGAAAAGTGGATCACACTCCTCTCTACACTAAGCCCCAAAAAAGGCTCGCTAATCTATAAAAGAACGCTTCGATACCGGCAACCCTCAGGCTTTTGCTGGAACCAAAATGGCGAGGGCCATCCCATCTTTCGCATAGCGAGAAAGCAGTGCCATCAACCTGTCCAAAAATCGCGAGGGCAGTACTTCGCCGGACAGGGTTTTACCGTCCAGCAGGATAATCGCTTCAGCATCGCGGCGCCTACCGCCAAGGAAGTAACTCACCTTTGGCTGCTGCATCAGGTTACGCACCCAGAATGAGCGGTTGCCGCGCACGGTACTGATAATAAGGTAGCGGCCGATACGAAAGCTTAACAGAGGGGTACGACGCTGCTGGCCACTCTTGAAGCCTACTGACTCCAGTACTATAAGGCCGCCCGGCAGCAGGGTGGGTGAAGCAAAGCCCTTGCGCACAGCTGGCTCTACAAGCGTATTGAGTGCGCGGAAAAACTTTTGTTCGAACTGTGCGGGGATTAACTGAGTCATATTCGGTACCTATACAAAGAAGTCGGCATTATCAGTGCCCAGCATTGTGGAGCCAAGATTACGTGCAAAAGAAGTGGGATTGTTTGCCACGTGCGCGCGCGCCGTATGTATATCCAGAAAGCGCTGCTGTATTTCGCTGCCAGCAAACACAGAGGAGCCACCGGCAGAAGAAAACAATGAATCCACGACTTCTATAGACTTTTCGATCACCAGCGAGGCTTGGTAGCGGAAAAGGATACGATCATCGAGATCGACCTCACCACCCGCGCGCAAGGTAGACATCATAGAGTCGAAGTTCGACAACATGACACTGCTCATTTCCTCTATTGTATTGCGTGCCTGCGCAATACGCATTTGCGTGCCTATGTCTTGTGCCAGCTTGGTAACGTCTCCACTGGCTTTACCCCTTACCAGTTCAGAGTACAGCGCCAATGCATCGCGGGCTGCACCTATGGCGGGGGTAGAGACTACGCGTATAAACAATTGCGCCCAGGGCATCCGATACAGCTGAGCACTGTGCTCATCCACACCAGGGTTGGTACCTTGAAAACCGTCGGTCTGTTTGTGCGTGCGATAATCAGGGACGAATACGTCCTCCACCACAATGTCATTGGAACCGGTGCCCTGCAGACCCATGGAGCGCCAAGTATCTTCGATGCGGTAATCGCTTCGCGGTACTAGAAAGGTACGATAAGTTCCGTCGGGGAGAATACCGCCTAGCAGCACCCAACTGCAGTGGTCACAGCCACTGCTCCAGCCCCAGCGGCCGCTGAAACGAAAGCCCCCGTCGGCCAACTCCACCTTGCCCATAGGCGCATAGGAGGATGAAACCCGTGTATGAATATTCTCGCCCCAAACGTCTTCCTGCGCACGCTTGTCCATCAGCGCAATTTGGAAGGCATGCACAGCGACAATTCCACTGGCCCAGGCGGTAGACATACAGGCCTCCGCAATGGCCATCTGCATGCGAAAGAAATGCTGTGGATCAAGCTCAAAGCCCCCCCAGCTGGCTGGTTGCAGCGCCAGGAAAAACCCCGCCTCCTGCAGCGCCTGAATATTTTCCAGGGGCACCCTGCGCTCACTGCGCGCTTTGCTGGCATTGTCGCGAAACATTGACTGCAGCGACTCTACGCGGGCCAACATGGCAGCGCCTGCGTCAGCTGGCTGAATCACATCTTCTTGAATAGGAGGGTTCATACGGTTTCCTTGCTCTGTGTATTTACCAAACGCTCTAAAGGGCTCGGGGCGGCAGCTCTGGCTTGGCATAGGCCATGCGCTTGACGCTAACGCTACGGTGATAACTATCGAGCCCGGTCAGGGCCATGCTGTCAGCAACGGTCAGGTCAATGGAACCGTCCTCACGCACCGTATCTGCAGGGATATCTACCAACACCACCTCACCGATGACTATATGTGTGCCATTGATTGCCAGCTCCTGATGTTCACGTAGTTGAAGGCCTAACACCACACTGGCCTCGGCCACCATAGGAGCACCGAAACCTTCCTGCCAGACAGGTGTAAGACCCGTCGCGTCAAACTCGGATACATCCTGTGGGTATCGGGCTGCTGTCTGGTGGGCTCGCTCCACAATCAATGAATTGACATGGTTCAGGCTATAACAGCCAGTGTCTAGAATATTGGCCAACGTATGCCGCTCCTCGCCACCAGGCCGCAGGATTAATGCCAGCAATGGCGGATGCGACCCCAGGTGTACCACCGAGCTCATAATGGCCAGGTTGGTCTGCCCCTGCCCATTGGCGGTACCTACCAAATTGGCGGATTTAAAGCCGGACAGACTGTTCACAAAGGCCGCCCTACGTCGGCTGGACATCGCCTCTATATCTGTAGATTCAAATTGCATAACCTTCTCCTAGAAACTACTTACGGAGAGAGCGCAAATTTGGATCAATCTCGCTGGGCACGCTTGCGTCCTCCTGAACTGAAATTGCACCAGGGAGAGAACGCTGGAGTACAGCGAAGAAGGGGATATTACAGCGCTGATTCCAGTCGTTTCCTAGGCCTGTTCCCTACGCAGCTTAAGCAACCAAGAACTTTGATTTTTTTCTGCGTCATAAAAAACCGCAACCGTGAAGAAAAACATGAGGATCAGTATGATATGTGCTGCCACGCTTATTCCGAAGTAGATAATGCTTCCAAGATAAACCGCGAAGACGCCACTCCACATAAATGCCAGGATAGTCATAATAAACATCCTGCTCGTTGGGTCAGGAATGTGTCTCAGTGGATTTTTACTAGAATCAAAAATATACTGATAACTATCGTAAATCCAAAGTCCAAATTTTTTCATGTTAAAACCTATAGTTAAACCGGATATATAAAAATATATACGCGCGTTTGTCCCAGCTGGATTCATAAAAGGTGTTTATATTTTCCATGAGGTGGAGGTCGCCATTAACACTTGAGCCCTGCCTGCATTTGAGCTAACTTCCGCGTGCTCTCTGGAAGGAACATAGGGTCCAAAATATTTAATGAAGACTATGTCGAGATATTTTCGACTTATTTGTACATTCCATGGGCCAGCCAGAACGACAATGGATGTTTTTGATAGCCATTTTGGTCTAAAGAAACCCACAAACAGGGAATCGATATTGTATAGGCCATTCCCTGTTTGTAACTGCTAAGTGTCTAATTGAGCATTGATGAATAAAATAAACCCCCGAAAGCTACTCAACAGCAAGTGGACAGCTGTAAAACCTATGAAAAATGAAAAACATTTCATAGTGTCTGAAATCGAATTCGATGAGAATGAGCTAGTCGTTTCATGCTGCATAGAAGCCGTTATGTCAAAACGAATCATTCCAATAAATTGGAATGATCTAAAAGATGAAAGTACCTGGGCGCAGGGCTGGAAATAGTTCTCCGCCGATAAATTGGAAAAGCTTCAGGCCAATATCTGGCACGGCATAACGATATTTTACGTCATAGTATTTTCCCTAAAAAAACAACTTACGCATCCACCGCCCCATCAACCACCCGATAGAAGAACCAATCACTGAGCCGGAAAAATCAACTTTTCCGTATCAAATCCCATGCCGGAAGCCCTCTCAATGAATCGCTCAATCAACGCAGCGTCTACCTTTGGTGTTCTTGAAAGCAGCCACAAAAAAGACGTATCAGGGCCGGAAACAAAGGCGTATTGGTACTCTTCCATATCGAGTTCATAAATCACATACGATCCATAGAAGGGCCCGAAGAAGCTTACCCTTAGATAGCCCTCATCGTCTCCATCCACAAAATACGCCTTGCCGCGAGCTTCCTTCCACTGACTTTTCTGCGTTATCAGCCCCCTATTAACAACATCCAAACCACCATCTTCTCGCAGCGAATACTCCGCCGTCACATAATCTAGCCCTCGTTCAAATGAGTGGTCAAGCCGCGCAACCTCATACCATTTCCCGAGATACCGAGCGCCATCAAACCCCTGAACTGGGTATACGGAGTCTGGCATGCCTAGGCACCCAGTAAGCAGCAAAACTGCAGCCATCAAGGGAAGTTTTATCGCACAGTGCGTCCACCCATTTTCTTTCATTCTAATTAGCATTATTCTTCCTCTTCTAAACAGCATTCTCGGGCGACATCCCGACATCTCGACTTCATAGTACCAATGCGCAATGGCACTCACATCAGTAGCTACATCCAAAAAAAAGCCCGTGACAAAATGTCACGGGCCAGGACCTGGATGGGTGTATGAAGTAAAACCGATGAACGGCTGCACTAAACCATCACTACATTAATACGATATCAACGCTCAACCAGATCACTTAAAAACAAAAATATTTTCTGCAGCGCAGAAACTCCTAACTATGGCTAGCGGCAGGCTGCGCTTATGGCCTTGGCGCGAGGTCCAGGCCCCGATGTATCTATTTCCAGTACATACCAAAGATAACAACGCGAGAAAACTCCATTAAGAATCAGCATCAGTGAAACAGCAATGACAAACCATTCGATACCATTGACAAAGGGCTGAAGCAACGCCCATGTGGCAAAAGCTAAACCCATAAGTAAACGCACCACACGCTCTGCGTTGCCAAGATTACGCTCTATCATCACTGCACTCCTTAGTTTCAAATATATCAATTGCAAGAAATACGCAGCGATAGCACCATCGGATCACATCTTTCATTAATAGATTATTTTTGTACGAAGCTACAGCAACGAATACTGCCTCAGACGGCAACCCGCATATCAGCACTTCAATATGAATAGCTTTTCAGAAACTCCGACAGCCTGTAGCGTTCTTTGGGAGCTTCAACCGTGGACTTAAAGAAATGTGTGGTTCGCTCAGCACGATCTAGAAACAATTTTCCACTGACCGTGCCGGCTTCCTTCGCCACAGCCAGCCAGACAACAGTGTCAGCGCCCTCTTGAGGTGAGCGTAGAACTCGCTTGGTCAGCCTGCGGAATGTCGGTAAGGCGCTGCGCACCCCGGGTGTATCAGCCCAGCCCGGGTGCATGGCATTGACCACTATGCCTTCTTCAAGCCATTTTCTGGCCCACTCTTCAGTCATCACCATCAAAGCGCGTTTCTGTCTGGCATAAGTTGCGCTGCCGGAATATTTGCCCCCATCTTCGCCTAGCAGAAGATCAACATCGAGTTTCTGGCTATACATACCGCCAGAAACGACATTGATCACTCGTGCTGCAGGGGCTTTGGCCAGCAGAGGCTTCAGGCCTTCTGTTAATCTATAAGGGCTAAGCAATAAGAGCGCAGCACTGCGCTCCAATCCTTCTGTGGTCAACTCTCTTTCGTTGAACAAGGCGCCTGCATTATTGATTAGAACATCGATAGGTTTTCCTGCTTTCAGAAGCCTAGAGATCACATTATCTACCTGCTCCAGCAAACTCAGGTCAGCCAGTTCATACCCAATTTGGTCGTTGCCAGTTTCCCTTTTCAGGTCAGCAACAACCTTCTCAACTTTTTTTCTGTCGCGTGCTACCAGCGTCAAGTCGACTCCCCTGCGCGCAAACTCTTTGGCCAGCGTGTAACCCAGCCCTGCTGTGGCACCCGTAAGCACCATATGTTTTCCCTTCACTGACGTGGTCATAGGATTAAAACGCTTACGACCCAGCTGATATCCAAGCCGAGAAAACAGCGGCAAACCCGAGACTGCGCTATCTCCAGCACGTCTCTTGGAGTTGGATTGTGCTTCCAGTGGGTAATTATCTTCCAACGCCGTTGCGAGACCGGCAACAGAATCTCGTCCCATCTTCTCCATGCCTTTTTTGGACAGGCTGGCTATGGGTTTAACAAGGGGCTTGAATTCGAAAGACGCGCCATACTGTATTCGGGTACCGCGCTTCGAACGGGAAAATTGAATTTTGTCTCGAACCAAAAAATATTTGCAGCTGCCTAGCAGCTCGATCGAATCATCAGTCTTCATTGCGATTATCTTGTACTTTATGTCCACACTGCCAACAGGCAGGGCGCACACCACATCAAACTCGGTGCCTATTTTTATGGCTCCGGGAGTAAGCTTTGTTGCGCGAAGTACTGTCGAATCCCACTCAGTCGTAGTAGTGAAATCACTAACATAGTCAAATGCTTCATCGATGGGCCTAGCCACATCAATAGTTTCATTTAGTACAGTCATAATGCGTTTTCGTGAAGATGGATTTGTTGAATAGTACGCAGTGAACTCTCTATTGGATCACCTTCCACTCTCTCCCGTATGTCATACCAGGAAGAAACACAGCCACATTTATCCAGCCTTGAGCTCAGCATAAGCCGCTAGCGCCGACTCCCGCGCATACTTATGCTCAACTATGGGTAACGGGTAGTCCGAGCCATGCGTAAAGCCAATGTCTTCCAGTAGCCACTCTGGGGCCGCCCAGGGCTGAAAAAGATACCGGTCTGGCAGTGCAGCCAATTCTGGAACCCAACGGCGAACGTAAGCACCGCTGCGGTCAAACTTCTCGCCTTGGGTAATAGGGTTAAAGATACGAAAATAGGGGGATGCATCCGCACCACTGCCCGCAACCCACTGCCAGCCCGCGGCGTTGTTGGCAAGATCAGCGTCCAC
Organism: Halioglobus sp.; assembly: GCA_047611225.1. Classification (GTDB taxonomy): domain Bacteria; phylum Pseudomonadota; class Gammaproteobacteria; order Pseudomonadales; family Halieaceae; genus Marimicrobium. The sequence goes on along the minus strand of JBLFWP010000035.1, from coordinate 25,584 downwards.
CAGTGTCTCCCAAAACCAACGCTCTCCTACGCGCCAATCTATGAGCAAGTGCTTACATAAGAACGATGCAACCACCATCCGCACCCTTCCCTGCATAAAACCTGTCTGCCGTAGCTCTCGCATGCCTGCATCGACAAGTGGATAGCCGGTTTTACCCTCCTTCCATGCTGTTAATGCCTGTGTGCTTCCAGCCCAGGGGAACCTGTCAAAGGCTGCCCTAAAGGCACTCTCGGGTATGTGTGGGAAGTGAAACAACAGGTGATGGGAAAACTCACGCCAGCCGATTTCTTTGAGAAATTTCTCCGCCGCCAATTCCAATTGCGGGTCCTGCAATACTGCCTGTTTTACGAAGTGGAGAACCCTGTTTGGCGAAACCTCGCCAAAACGCAGGTGCGGTGACAATAGCGATGTCGTGTTAGAGCCGGGAAAGTCTCTTCCTTGTGTATACAGGGCAAGTCGATCATCGACAAATTCATTCAATCTGCTTTCAGCGCCACTCTCTCCAGGCTGCCAGTATGTCTGCCAGCTACTATCAACAATATTCTCGTCACTCAGAAGGTCAAGATCAGCCAAAGAGACGTCTAGCTGATCTTCGTACTTCAGAAAAGTTACCGTTGGAATTCCGCCGGGCTGCCTGGGTTCAGGCAGTGACATACACGCTCGCCAAAAAGGGGTGTAAACTTTGTAAGGAGTCCCCGCAAGGGTCTTCACTTGCTCCGGCTCCCACAGTAGGGTGCCCTCGGTACAGGCCAATTGAACGCCGTGATTTCCAAGTGAAGACTGCACACGTTCTTCCAGTTCCCTTGACCAGGGCTCATAGGAGCGCGAACAAAAAATGTTACTCGCGCCAACATTCCGAGCAAGGCGTTCAAGTATCTCCTCAGAGCGCCCGCGCGCCAGAGAGAGTGTGCCTCCCAACGCTTCTATAGTTCGGGACAATTTGACCAAGCTGTGATGCAACCACCAGCGGCTTGCGCCTCCCATGCGCCAATTCTCTGGGCTCTCATCGTCCAGAATGTAGCAGGCCAGAACTGGTCTGCCAGTTGCCACGGCCGCTTGCAAACCAGGTAGATCGTGTAACCTTAGATCATCACGATACCAGTATATTACCGGGCTCTTCTCCATGACTTACTACTCCTGAAGGCTAAAATTCGTAGGCGGCATTTCTTTGCTTCACTGCGCCGGGGTCAGCCACCGCCTGCTCACTATAGTGGTACTGAATACTCACCTGTAAAGAATCACCATTCTCAGCACGCATATTGCTCAGCCCTTGGTAGCGCAGCAGCCTTCTCTCATCCCGCGAATACGCCAGAGCGATCGGATCAGCCAGCAACCCCAGGAACCACGAGTCCAAACTAATTTCCAGACACAGTTCTTCCTGGATACAAGAGTCAGAATCCCGTCTTTCTGCACGCATCTTCAAGGGATCTTCGTATCCGACAACCAGAAATGAAAACTTCACAACTTCGCCGTTGTCCAGCTCTGTCCATTTGCTGCGCAAATATCTGTCAAAACCTGCGTCTACTACCAGGTTGTCATCTTCTTCAAAACCAATCTCTATTTTCATGTCGCTGCGATAATCTTGTATTGATAGCGTTGGTCGAAACGAACTAATACTAAAATCAAGCTCTTTGTAGGCAATCAATACATCGGCTGCATCTGTGTACTCTACCGAACATTTCAGTCCATCTTGACTGCAAGAATAGCGTTCACTGTAGAGGAGCTCACCGCTACCCTGATCATATGCTTTACCGTGCATACCTTCTTCGGCGAAAACTTGCGTAGAGAAAAACAATACGCACATGAGCAATACACGCTCAGTAACCAGACGCCCAATATTCACAACTGCGCCTCCTTTACAGGTGTTCTTCTTCCGGCAATCGCCAGAAGAAGTGGAAATATCATCGCCCAAATTGCGGCAACAACAATCGGCCCCATAGGTTCGAAACCAAACGCCACCTCAGTCATACGAGTGCCTGCGATAAATGAAGCGGCCCCGCCAATCGCACCGAAAATCGAGGCTAGAACGAGGTGCTGCTGTAACTTGGAAAAAGCATGCATAAATGTAGTTGCCAGAACGGGCCAGATGCAGAACATCCAAAACGGCGGCAACGAGGGGTTTCCAGCCAGATTAAAAACACCTGTCCAGAAAAGAAGCTGATCAACTAAAAGGCCGAAAACCGCAACCTGCGCCACAAACTTAACCTCAACTATGCGGCGCCCCACTACCCAAAAATGGATTGCCAGGTGCAGCAACGCAGCTACTGGCGCAACAGCCGATGATTCAGTAAGGACGATGACAAACCAGGTAACATTGAACATCAGGCCGTTGACAAGGCCATAGGGTATGTCTGGTATCAGCCGCCGCGGGTAGTCTCTCGATGCCATTATCACGCCCTATAATTTGACTTACTACAATGTACGCATCAGCCGGAAGTTAGATCACATTCAGCTGCATTCGCCGCAAAATAGTTGAGAAATTACCAATCTACTCTGCTGGATACGCCGTATATCCATTAACTCCTCTTTTTGGCCTAATGATGCTTAAAATCTACTCGCTTCTACTCGCTATCCTCTTTTTACAAGCCTGTACGACGATCACGGCGGAGAGCTACAGGGATGTTTTGCCCACGATGGTTCCTCAAGAATTTTTTGTGGGCCAGTTAACGGCACACGGCGTCGTTAAAAACAGAAGCGGGCTCGTTATAAGAACCTTCAACGCCAATATAGAAGCGAGCTGGAAGGCAGAGGTGGGAACACTCGTAGAGGACTTCATCTTTGATGATGGAGAAAAGCAACAGCGGGTCTGGACACTCACTCCAGACGGCAACGGGTCTTATGTTGGCACTGCAAATGACGTGATCGGCTACAGCTATTTACGCAGCGCAGGCAACAGCCTGTTTCTAAACTACGTATTAAGAATTCCCTATGGTGACTCAACACTGGATATACATGTTGATGATCGTATGTACCTAGTTGCTCCAAATATTTTGATCAATGAGTCTAGTATGAGTAAGCTTGGCTTACAGGTAGGCAGTATCACCCTGGTAATCATTCGCCATAGCGAACTTGGTAGCCACTAATAATTAGGTCCCTTTATGAGTGCAGAACTAGCAGGCCCATGGCTACAACCACAAATTGACTCTTTCCTTGAGGATGCATGTGTTCCCTTGCGCCTTTCCACCATCTCGAAAGACGGCTATCCACGTGTGATCTCACTCTGGTATCAATACACTTCTGAATCGCTCTACTGCGTAACCCACCAGTCCTCGAAGCTGGTTCGATTGCTTGAAGGAAATAGCAAGGTGGGCTTTGAAATTTCAGCCGACTCTCCCCCATATCATGGAATAAGAGGCCAGGGGCAGGCCACACTGCAGCCTTTGGGAGCAGATCCGGCTCTGGAGCAACTTTTGACTCGCTATGTAGGCAATCTTGAGTCAAAGTTTTCGAAGTGGCTTTTGTCTCGCAGGGAAGAGGAACTATTGATCGAAATCAAACCCCATCGCCTATACAGCTGGGATTACCGCGAGAGAATGTCTCCCCCCTCCTAGCCTAGGCCAGGAACTCGGCGCGCGTGGCGGCATCTGTCTTAAACCGCCCACCCAGTGAGGTGGTCCGGGTGGTGGAGTTAGAGTCCATCACGCCTCTTGATTTTACACAGTAGTGCGTGGCACTTATCGTGACCGCAACATTGTCAGTTTCCAATAGCGTCTGCAAAGCGACCAGTACTTGCTGTGTGAGTCGCTCCTGTACTTGCGGCCGCTGAGCAAAGAAACGAACAATTCGATTAATCTTGGACAAACCAATAATTTTTTTTGCCGGAATGTAGGCAACATCGGCAACACCGTCTATGGTAATAAAGTGGTGCTCGCAAGTGCTTATCACAGAGATATCTTCTACTTTGACCATCTCCTCCACACCCATCTTGTTCTCAATAGCCGTAGCTTTAGGGAAACGCGCGTAATCCAGCCCAGAAAATATTTCATCTACATACATTCTGGCGATCCTTTGAGGCGTTTCGCAAAGGCTGTCATCGGCAAGATCCAGGCCCAGCGTGAGCGCAATATCAGCAAATGAATCCTTGATACGCTCGTACTTCTGGTCGCGACTTAAACCGTTATCGAGAAACGGGGTTTCCAGCCCCCGGGCTATGAGCACTTGTCTAACCGCATTGGCATCTTCAGAAATTCCCAAAGGTGTCGTAACAATGGCTTGGGTCAACGCTGATTCCATGTTCTTCTTCTCTCCATGTGATGATCGAGACAGCTACTTACTGCTTTTGTTATCACTTCCCTCGACAAACTTCCGTCTGCCAGTGGCGCCTAACACTAGATCAAATTGCGCAAGCTCAGCTGCTCCGGATAAGGCTGCATATAGGCCTGATTATCGATATAGCTGTAAGAATGACGTTTGAAGTGGTGCTTCAACAATGTAATGGGCACAACCAATGGTATGTGGCCGCATTTGTATTGCGCAATGAGTGCATCCATTTCCTGCTTTTCGTCCGACTCAAGATTAGGCTTTAGATAGCCTTGTATGTGATGCAACACATTGGTATGTAATTTCCGTGTTGCTACATGCTTCAGGCCTTGCATCAACAGGGTGATAAATCGCTCAGCAGTTTTCGCCAGGGGGGCAGCTCGAGCATCTGACAGTAAGCGTCCTATCGTCTTATAGGATTCTATATGGCGTGACATCAGCAGATACTTATATCGAGACCAGAATTCAGTCAGTCCATGGTGGCTCAGCGGCTTGTCACAAAATTGCTTCCAATCATGATATGCAAACACGCGGCTGACAAAATTCTCCCGCAGGCAAGGATCGTTAAGGCGCCCATCTTCCTCAAGTGGTAGAAGAGGGTCCAGCTTCTCCAGTTCTGCGGCGAAGAGGCCAACGGCATCGTTCAGGATTACATTTCCGTTTTCTGCGTAACGTTTTACGCGGCTAAAACCACAGCTAGGTGACCCCTTAACGAGAATGTACCCTGCCATATCCAGGTTACCGGCCATTACTTCTGCAGCGTATGCCTGCATGGGTAAGGTGTAGTCAGTAGTATGGCTTGCACTGTCAGTAAGACGCTCATTACCCAACGCTCCCACAAGGCGAACCGGCTCCCTTGGAACACCCATGCCAACGGCCATTTCGGGGCAAAACATGCGCAAATGAGCATGATCTCTAATGGCTTCGATATGCTGGCTTTTTCGCTTGGCCTCCCCGTTGTAGCGAACCTTCTGACCGACCAGACATGCGCCTATCCCGACTACTGGCTTGCGTAATTCCATCTTGGATTCCTCAACGAATGTTTATATATAATCTACGCAAAGAGGCCGCTGCTAGATCAAATTACTACGATGATATTTCCAGAGCATCACCACATTGAGGACAAATCGCCGGGAATCAGCACCTCCAGAGTGTATACAATGCCTCTTAGAGCTATCAAATCAGCTCTACTAACCGACACTATCGCCCGTAATACTCGGGCTACTTGTCAAACAAACCGATAGTCTGGTTTAGCAAATGCCAACTGTACGGTGCTGATAATACGCTCGCGGAATCCACCCTCGCAGTAGCAAAGATAAAAGTGCCACATTCGAATGAACTCCTGATCAAAGCCCATCGCTTCTACAGCCTCCAGGTTATCCATAAATCGGGTTCTCCAGTGCGCGAGTGTATTGGCATAGTCGTCCGTGATGTCACGTAAATGCACAATCTGAAGATCTGTGTCACAGGCCACATGATTTGCAATCACTGCAACTGAGGGAAGGCATCCGCCAGGAAAAATATAACGCTTGATGTAATCCACTGAATCCCTGGCCTGCTGATACCTCTGGTCTGCCACGGTAATCGCCTGAATAACCATCTTCCCATCCGATTTCAGCAGATTAGCGCAGGCCTCAAAGTAATTTTTATAAAACTCATGACCCACGGCTTCGATCATTTCCACAGAGACCAGCTTGTCGTATTTCCCGGTAAGATTTCGATAATCCTCGCATAGAAGCGTAATTTTCCCCTGCAATCCCTCCTTTTCTACGCGATCATAAGCGTACTGGTATTGCTCTGCGGAGATAGTTGTAGTGGTTACGCGGCAACCATAATGTTTGGCCGCATGTATCGCCATCCCTCCCCAGCCGGTTCCTATCTCGAGCAAATGATCGTCACTTCCTAGCTCCAACTGGCGGCATATCTCATCAAGCTTGGCCTCAGAAGCAGCCTCCAAAGTCATAGTGGGATCATTAAAGACCGCCGATGAATACATCATAGTTGGGTCGAGAAACAGCTCAAAGAATTCATTCCCAAGGTCATAGTGTGCAGCGATATTGTCGCGCGACCCATCACGGGTATTCTTATTCAGCCGATGAGCAATTGCCATTCCAACTCTGGGCAACCACGATTGCTTGTCTTCCATACTTTCCAGCGCGACTAGATTTGCACTGAAGAGACGAATCACCTCCACTAGGTTCGGTGAGGACCAATGGGCCTTTATGTACTCCTCTCCCGCCCCGATAGAACCCCCACTCAACAGCCGCGTGTAGAACGAGGGGTTGTGTATGTGCACTTCAGCTTGCGGGCCCTCAGTGACATCTGTGTGACCAAAGTGATGGCTCTTCTGCCCTTCATGCAGTGTTAGTGAGCCCACCTTTAGTTCTGCAAATAATTTGAATACAGCCTTCCTCGCCAGGCTCTTCCCCAAGCGGGAACTGCGACTCTGGGGCAAGCCAATACTAGCTATACTTACATCACTCATTACTTCTCCTAAGCAGTTTTATTCTGCGGGTGTTGGTGCAAGGGTACGCCTTTGAAATAGAGTCGAACGGCGTGCCAGTAGATGGCGAGGCCTATCTTCATCGTCATAAAGGGATGTCGAATTAGCATTTTGTTGAGGTTAGCGCTGGTAAGTGGCCGCTCATACAAGGATAAAGTTGCGTCAAAAACCTTCTCTCCCTCACGGGAATTTTCCATATGCAATATCAGCCTGCGATCGGGCGTATTACTGCGCCAGTTGTAGCGCATGTCCATTGGATTAAACGGGGATACATGAAACGCCTTGTCGAACTCGGTCTTTAACCAGCGGCCAGCATCCGGGCCCTCCAGTACGTAACTATGTCGTTCATCCCACGGTGTGTTATTCACCTCCGCCACCAAATACTCGAGCCTGGTCTCATCTTCATTGAAACAGTAGTAGCAGGCTATGGGGTTCATGATGTGTCCAAAATAGCGGAGATTGGCCAGCAGATAGATTGGGCCGTTATGCACGGCTCCGGTCTCTTCCTCAATACGGCGCCTTACTTCTGACTCCAACGGTAGCGCTGGATCTCCCAGAAAATCACTGCGCTTGAATTGCGCAAGCGCCCTCCCCTGGGCTGACCAAAAAAAGTTGCCTGAAAATAACTGAGGCAGCTCCTGCAGACAGAGATAGGGCATATAGACGCGATACTCAAATTCATGACTTCGCGGCGTCAATCTACGGTGACGCAGAGTGCCCTCATAGAGGCATGATTTCACGCGGCAGCCCTCGCAGCTGCACCAATGGAGTTGACCACACGAAGGGCGCTAACTACACCATCCTCATGGAAACCGTTTTGCCAATAAGCACCGCAAAACCAGGTGTTAGCGACGCCATTGATTTCATCCCAACGCTGCTGTGCTGCCATTGCAGGCAATGAAAACACTGGATGGTCATATTGAAACTGGCCAAGAATTTTGTGCGGATTAATAGCGCTGGTATTGTTGAGGGTGACGCAAAAGGTCTCCGGCGCCTGAAGCCCTTGAAGTATGTTCATGTTGTAAGTTACTACCGCCCGATCGGATTCTTCGGCAAGAAGGTAATTCCAACTTGACCATGTCTTCTGGTTTTTTGGCAGCTGCCGTATGTCGGTATGCAACACAACATCGTTTGATTGGTAAGGAATTGCGCCTAGAATTTCTCGCTCTGCCTTTGAAGGCTCGGCCAACAATTCAAGCGCCTGATCAGAATGCGTAGCAATCACAACCTTGTCAAAATGCAATGTCTCGCCATTCGCCATATGGAGGCCTACCGATTGATCATGCTTTCGAGTAATTTTGGCAACAGGACTATCGGTGAAAACCCGCTCAGAAAAGCGCGCACACAGCGGGCGCAGATACTCACGAGACCCACCCTCAATAACCCGCCATTGAGGTCGATTAGTGACAGACAGCAAGCCATGGTTTTTGAAAAAGCGCAGGAAAAACACAACAGGGAAGTCGAGAATGGTTGAGCAATCCGCTGACCATATCGCAGAGCCCATGGCGGCGAGGTAGTGCCGGGTAAATTTCTCACCATAACCCCGTCGATGCAGGTAGTTCCCAAGTGTTTCACCACCACCCAGAATTCCCTCGTCAAGGTCTTCAACTGCCTCGCGGTTAAAACGCAGGATATCTCGCACCATACGAATAAAGGGCCATGAAAGGAAGTTACGTCGCTGAGCAAACAATGTGTTGAGGTTAGTACCGGAATATTCCAGGCCCGACTTCGGATCACTTACGCTAAAGCCCATTTCGGTGGGCTTACTTGATACACCCAGTTCGTCCATCAAGGCAATGAAGTTAGGGTAAGTCCAGTCGTTGAACACAATAAACCCGGTATCAATGGCGTAACGCCTAGGGCCCAGTTGAACATCCACAGTTGCAGTGTGCCCGCCAATCTTGCGACTTGACTCAAACACCGAGACCTCGTGATCGGCACTAAGGTAATGAGCACAGGACAAACCCGATATCCCTGATCCGATTACTGCTATTTTCATTATCGTACCCTTCCCTCGCTGCGCTTGATGGTTAATGAGCTCCACCGTTAACAATGGGAAATACGCGGCCGGCCTTCATTTGGATCACCGAATGCGCTTTTCATCAGGCTAGCAAACGCCCAAGCGACCAGTTCAATCGTCTGTTTAGACTATTTTGCCCATCGAGTGATCCAATCGCGACAAGCGGCGTATACTATTGAAACAATTTCGGAACATAGAATGTTTTTAGTGGCTGACAATACAAGCGATGAAGGGAGTCAAACGCCTCAATCCGACCCAAATTCGGGTGGAAGACGCGTAGACGAATGGAGCGAGTGCCTTACCCTGGTTGGCAAACATCAGGATAGAGCAGCATTCACTCGTCTATTTCGCCATTTTGCCCCACTGATGAAGGCTTTTGCCCTCTCTGGGTCGACTATGTCAGCAAATCATGCCGATGAGCTGGTACAGGAAATCATGGTCAAGGTCTGGCAGAAAGCAAACGCTTTTAACCCGAATAAGGCCGCTGCCAGCACATGGGTTTACACAATAGCCCGAAACAGTCGCACAGACATGTACCGTCGGCTAAAAAAGTTCGACACATCACTCACGGCCGAAGATATTGGTGGCGAGGAACAAACCGAGGAAGCCTTCCTGGTACTTCACCAAAAGCGCAACAGAGACCGCGTGAGGGAACTCATGAGAGAGTTACCGGCAGACCAAGCACAAATTTTGGCGAAGGTGTATATGGAAGGAAAGTCCCACTCTGAAGTTGCGGGTGAATTGGACATCCCTCTAGGCACCGTGAAATCGCGCGTCAGGCTGGCAATTCAAAAACTACAGGTTCAATTTGAAAGATAATATTATGGCTAATTTTCATCCAAGCATTGATCTAATGACCGAGTACTCCGCGGGCACACTGTCCCTAGCGCAGGCAGCCTGTATTTCTGTGCATATAGGCTACTGCGAACACTGCCAGCGACTAACCAGTCAATTGTCGGATATCGGTGCAGCTCTGTTTGAGAATTTGGAACCATTGCCGGTAGGAGATACCCAACTTAATGCTGTACTAGCCAGGTTGGACGAAGAACCACCTTTAGCCTATGTGAAGAAGGCTGACGCCAAGAATGACACCCCCGCCATTTTGCAGAGGCTGATGAATGGTGATTTTAGAGACCTTATCTGGAAAAAAATAGGTTCCGCCCTACGCATTAGTTATTTGCAGAGCGGAGACCCAACCCATGAATTCGCCCTTTATCACATTAAGGCCGGTGGTCGTATTCCCGAACATACACATCGCGGCAGTGAAATGACTCTGGTGCTGGAAGGTGGGTTCTCCGATTCCGAAGGTAGTTATCACAAAGGTGACTTTATATTACGAACGCCCGGTGATGTACACGCACCTACAGCGCTGCAATCAGAAGACTGTATTTGCCTGGCAGTTTTAGATGCACCCCTGACATTCACCAATTGGAAGTTTCGTTGGATGAACCCGCTTCTGAAACTTCGCACCGCCTGACACTTATCTGTTCAACTGATTGCTGGGAGGCTTACCCACTAACTCTCAGCACCCTTTGAACTGCCCCACCCGACGTTCCGTAACTGCCAACACCCCTTCTTTGAAATCTGCAGTTGCCGAGAGCCAGGTCTGCTCCCTATCCTCATGATCACTATGAGACTTCACCTGCTCAGCCAAGCCTTTACGCAGTGTTTTTCGGGTTGACAACAACGCAAGCGGCGCACTCTCCGCCATCTCTCGCGCTAGAGAGATAGCTTCCTCGCGCACTTTGTCTTGCTCAGTGAGCACATCCGCCAAGTTCCATTCCACCGCCAACTCTCCGCCTATGCGCCTTCCCGTGTAGAACATAAGGTTCGCATGCTGTTGCCCTACTAATTGCGGCAAGGTGAAGGTGAGGCCAAAACCCGGGTGTATGCCAAGCTTGGTGAAGTTCGCCGTGAAACGCGCCTCGGGGCAGGTGACCCGAAAATCCGCAATCAACGCAAGGCCCAAGCCACCGCCTGCTGCAGCGCCGTGTATAGCTGCGACAATGGGCTTTTCACACGAGAACAATCGAACGGCTGCAGCATAGAGTGGGTTGCCCTGCTCTGGGTCATCTTTATCGAGTACCGAAGGGCCTGAGTTGAAATTCGCCCCGGCGCAAAAGGCTTTGCCTTGTGCTGCGAGTACGGACGCGCGGCAGTTTGCATCTTCATCGATAGACTCGAAGGCTAATGCAAGGTCTTCTATCAACGCAACATCAAAAAAATTGTGGGGCGGCCTGCAGATTTCGACGATGGCGACATGGCCCTGACGTGTTACGGCTACGTCTCCAAAGATTTCATTGTTGCTCATAGTTGTGTTCCGTTGTGATCACTTGTTTACCGAAATTCGCCTAGCGATATTGATTGCGTTGCCGGCGTTACTCCCGCAACGACCGACGCGCAATCACCATGCGGTGCACTTCCGAAGGCCCTTCATAAATACGCATAGTGCGCACTTGCTGCCCCATCATGCTTAACGGCAGCTCCTTGGTCATACCCATCGCACCGCAGGCCTGCATGGCCTGGTCAATCACATCGGTAGCCATCTCGGTGCCGTGCACCTTCACCATAGAGGCTTCGGTACGCACATCTTCACCACGATCTTGTTTCCACGCTGCGTGTTGCAACATCAGGCGGCAGGCATGTATGCGAATTTCTGCATCGGCAATCCACCATTGTATAGATTGCCTGTTGGCCAGTGGCTCGCCGTGGGTTTCGCGTTGGCGAACGTAATCTTTCATTATGTCTAGCGCGCGGCGTGATTTGCCAACGCACCAGGCGCCCATCTGTAAGCGCCGCACTGTTAGGCGCAATTGCATGGAGGCAAAGCCTCTGCCCTCCTCGCCCAATAATTGCTTTGAACTCAAGCGGCAATCTTCCAACACTACCTCGAAAGTTCTTTGTCCGCCTATCATCGGAATCTCGCGGGAAATGGAATAGCCCGGTGTGTCTTTATCGATAATGAATGCCGAAATGCCCGCATTGCCTTTGCCGGGTTCGGTAACGGCCATGAGTATGGTGAAGGCCGCTTCATCGGCGCGGCTAATCCAGATCTTGCTGCCGTTTAATACCCAGTCATCCCCGTCGCGTTTGGCGCGCGTAATCATCAGTGACGGGTCGGCGCCCGCACCGGGCTCGGAGATCGCCATGGCGGAGACAATCTTGCCTTCGGCATAAGGCTCCACGTAGCGACGCCTTTGGTCTTCGTTGGCGACTTCCAATAGCAGGTGCAGATTGGGAGAATCGGGCGGTAGAAAAAACGGCACCGCGGAGTAGCCCATCGCTTCATTCACCCCCACCATAGCGATGGCCGGCAGGTTGGACCCGCCAAAACTCTCTGGGTTTTCCAGCCCCCATAAGCCCATGTCGTGGCAGGCCTGCATTACCTGTTCCAACTCCTCGCCTGCCAGCCCTGCCGGCTCGCCTCTGGCTTCGCGTGCGAGGTAGCTGCCTTCCAGTGGCAGTAGTTGCTCTGTCACAAAGCGTTCAACCAGGGACTGTAGCTGTCGGTATTCTTCGGGGAGTTCAAAATCCACTGGGGTGCCTTTTTTTGCTTATTGGGGTGAGTGGAGCATAGGGGACAGTTTACGCAATTACAGTAGCTGGGCTATAGCGATCAATGGTGGAATTTGGGGCAGTTCCGGTGAAATTGAACGACAGATCGAATGACAGGTTTAGACCTTGAGTTTTCAATCCCAGAGTTCAACGCAACAAACCAACACCTATCCCCATGGCGGCCTGTTCAATGCTATCGTGACAGCATCATTGCCCGGAGCACTACCATGGCCAAGCTAAAAACCTACTGTTCGATTTGCAGCGCTTTTTGTGGGCTGGAGGCAGAGGTAGAAAACAATCGCATCATCGCCCTCAACCCGGACAAGACCCACCCCATGAGCCAGGGCTTTACCTGTAGCAAGGGCCGGCACTTCCACCATCTTTTAAGTTCTGAAAACCGCGTTACGCAGTGCCAGCAGCGCAAGCATGACGCTTTGGCAGAAGTTCCCCGCGAACAGGCACTGGATGACATCGCAGATCGCTTACGCGAGGTAATACAAAAATATGGGCCAGAGTCTGTTGCGGTCTACTGCGGCAACGGCGTTACCTTCAAGGCCCTCACCATGCCCTCTGTACACGCCTTTATGGGCGGGTTGGGCAGCCACCAGGTGTATACCTCCCTCACCATTGATCAGCCCGCGAAAATCGTTTCTATAGGCCGCCACGGTATCTGGGCGGGCGGCGGGCACAGTTTCGATAGCGCCAAAGTGCTTATGCTAATCGGCAACAATGTACTGGTGTCTGGCCTGCATGGTCCCGGCAGTATCCCCGGCTGGCGACCAGGTGCGTTGAAGGAAGCTCGAGCCCGTGGCCTTAAAATGATTGTGGTTGACCCGCGCCTGACAGAGACGGCACGCCAAGCAGATCTGCATCTACCGATCAAGCCCGGCACCGACGCTACTTTTTTGAGTGGCATCATTCATTGGATACTGAGCCAGGGCTTGGAGGATGCTGAATTCTGCGCGCAATTTACTGAAGGCTTGGATGCGCTGCGCGAGCAAGTAGCAGGTTTTGATTTGCAGCGCACGGCAGAAATAACCGGTTTGGATGCAGGCTTAATTGAACAGGCCGCTCAGATGTTCGTAGCCCAGCAGCGCGGCACGGTAAGCAGTGCCACCGGGCCCGACATGTCGCCCCATGCCAACCTCACCGAACACCTTATTTACAGCCTGAACACTCTCTGCGGCCGCCACAACCGCGCGGGTGACAAGGTGAGCACAAGCCTGTTAACCCCGGATTTCCCTCCCATGGAAGCCGTTGTGCCCTCGGCGTTTTTGCCGCCAACGCTCAACCCGGCAAGCAACACACACCGTTCTCGCCTGCATGGCGCACACCAGATATTTCTGGAGATGCCCACTGCCACACTGGCCGATGAAATCCTTACGCCGGGGCAAGGCCAAATTCGTGCACTGCTGGTGATTGGCGGTAACCCCCTAATCTCCATTCCCGATCAGGATAAAACGCGCCGTGCGCTGGACGATTTAGAACTGTGCGTTTGCATAGACGGGCGCGCCTCCGACACAGCCGCTTATGCTGACTATCTGTTGCCAGCAAGCTACGGCCTTGAACGAACAGAGATGACGAACTTCAACGACACGTTCTGGGATAAGCCCTTTCATCAAGTATCGCAGCCGGTAGTCACACCACCGGGAGAAGCGGGCACTGAATACCAATACCTGGCCGATCTAGCTCAGCGCCTGGGAACTGAAATGAATTACACAGGCGGCCCCATTGATACCGCTAACACGCCGTCTGAACTCGAACTGCTGGATCTCATCTATCCTGCCGGCAGCACCAAAGTCTCTATCGCCGACATCGCGCAACACGCCAGCGGTAAAATCTTTGAGGAATACGCTGCTATGGAAGTGATCCCTGCGCTGGAAGGTATGGAAGATCGCTTGCAGTTTATGCCCGATGGTGTCGCCAAGGAGTTTGCACTACTTGACGCCAGTCTCCAGCAAGTAGTACCTGAGGGTAGTTTTCTGATGATTTGCAGGCGCAATCCTCACGTGTACAACTCAATGTGCCATGAGTTTCCGCAGGCACCGTCAGACAACCCCGCCTGGTTACACCCCCAAGACATTAGCGCCTCGGGATTGGTCGATGGGCAGAGAGCATTACTGCAATCCGCCTCGGGTGAAATAACAGTCACTGTCGCAGCCGATGCCACACTGCGCCTAGGTGTATTGGCAATCAGCCACGGCTTTGGAGGACGATCGGGATCGCCTGTGGCTAAATTACTGAGCACTGAAAACTCAACCGATCTGTATACGCGTATGCCACAGATGAGCGCGGTGGTGGTGAATATTCGGGGGGTGTGATTTTGGTGGCTGCGAGGGGGAACATAAACTTTAGCGGTACAATTAAAAGTCAGGGGCTTAAGCAGCCCCTTTTCTATAGTCTTTTTGTAAGCCTTATCTGCTCGTTCTAGCCCAGCTCATTACAGCAGTAACGTGAACTACATTCTTCAAACTACTGCCCCCAAAACCCTGACAGCACCTCTTCCTTATTTCTCAGACTATAAAACACCGCGTTATTGTGAATAAACGAGCGGCTCTGGATCAGCGTCACCGACGGATGCGTCACCTCACCGCCACGTACAGCCGCTACGATCTTGCCAACGGGCGTGAGCGTGCGCGCGGCTGTGTTGACCGAAAACTCATGTAGCGCAGACTCGGTCCACTCATAGTAAGTGGAAGCAAAGTTTGGATTGCCATCGCCGCTAAGTGTGCTGTTGGTCTGAATGGGTATAGCAAAGCGAACCTCGCCCTCCCCTTGCAATAAAGTGAGTGCGTGATGGTCCTGCAACGCTGGGCTGTCGCTTCCCCGCTTACCAATGATTTCACTCGCCAGCTCTATGGGGTTCTCGGCATCAGCGACGTCAAACAACGCGACTTTCACGCCCTGTGCATAGGCGAAAGAATTTTCGACCGCTACATCACTTCCCACGCCCAACAGTAGCCCGTCACCCAGAGGTTGCAGCAGGGTTGAAAAACCCGGTATCTCCAACTCGCCCTCAATGGTGGGATTTTCCGGATCAGACAGGTCGATCACGTAGAGCGGATCAATGGTGCGGAAGGTCACAATGTATGCACGATTTCCCAGAAACCTGGCGGCAAAAATATTTTCACCCGGCTTACCGATGATGCTGGGGTGTTCTTCATTCGGCAAACGGGCAATACGTTCCAACTGATTAGTGTCGTCGCTCTCACGAAGAATGGTGAGTTGGTGCCGGCCGTAGATCACTTCTTGTGTAGTCGGCTCACCGCTGGCATCGTCCGACGGCATAACAGGAAAAGGGAGCGGCTGGGAAGATCGCATACTGCTGATTACGCGTAAATCTCCATCGACTTCCGACATCAAAAAGGAAGGGTTGGATGTGCCGATGTAGCCGTGAACCTCACCTGAACCGCGGTACTGGGGCTGCCCTTCATTCAGGGCAATTTTGTGGATTAAGGTTTTACTATTAGCGGCGTTGGTAGTGAGGTACAGACTGCGCTGTGCCACATAGAAGCCGCTGGCATAACCGTTGAGGCACAGTGACGTAATGTTGTCCGGGTTTGCCAAATCTATTGCGGTAACCGTCACTATGCTGCCGCTGTATGCCAGACTTTCAGGCCCCTCGTAATCGGCGTTGGGTATATAACAATCTGCGCCGCTCACTAGTGTCTGGGGCGACAGCTCATCGCGAGTAAATTTTGGAAGCAAATCGGCAGGGACTGCGCTCTGCAAAAGAGCATCGTTGCTGGCGTGTTCCTCGTCTGTTCTGGCATACGTCACGAGGCCCTCCACCACTGGTGCAAAACGTGTGATCACGTAGAGCGTATCGCCAATGCGACGCGAGGTGAGCAAGGCCCCTTCGATATCGAGCCTGAACAGTGCGTCAGGTTGCGCGGGGTCATCGACCGTCCAACCGCGCACGTGGGTAAGTTGCTGCTGCCAGTAGCTATAATCCGTGAACGCGCCCCAATGAGGAAAACTGTAGGTTTCACTCACGCTGATCAGTTGCTTGTTTTCGTCTCCCGTTCTCACATAAAGACTGAGGTAACCATCGTCATCAATATATTCGATACGTCCTGCGCCTGTTACGGTCGCCGTATCGGGATCGGTGCGGTACATATTAATCACCGGCCTGTAATCACGCGGATCAGGACGAGGGAAATCAATAGAGCTAGTTTGCGGGCCTGAGCTAATCTCTTCTGACTCTATCTCCACGTAATCAGACACATAGAGAATTTCGCCATCGTACTTAACGCGATCAGCTTCATCGACGGCATCTTCTTGCAGGTTAGTGGTACTGAAATCAGGCAGCACAGGCGCGCTGTCTTCGCCGGCAGAAGGCGGTGCCGGAGAAAAATCAAGCGCGGGGGGCGATGCAACAGATCTGTTCCCCGCCATACCCTGGCGAATGGCTGCCGCCAAATCCTCATCGCTTGCAGCGGGCTTGAGCAAGCCTGCTGTTTTGGGTGGCTCTGGTTCGGTAGGCGGCTCTTCCGGTTCCGTGGGAGGCTCTTCTGTAACCGGAACAGTAGCGGGCGCAGCTGAAGAGCCACCACCGCCGCAGGCTGTCAGAAACAGGCTGAATATAACGGTGAGGATAAAAGGTAATGGCTGAATTCTAGTCACTAGGATGACCTCCTTTTCATTTTAGTACCGCAACAGCACTCTCTGGACAGCATGTGGAACGGAGCTGGTGACAATCACAGGCTCAGGTTAAAAGAGCTTAGCCCACTATTTTCAATCTCAGCAATCTAGCGCCTTCGGCTGGTCAGCAAGAAAAAGATTGATTAGTAGAATAGTAGTGCTGCATAGCGTGGCCCTTTTCCGCTAAAACCTACTGGACTCAGTATAGACAAAGATCCGATTATGGGGAGGTCGCCACGAAATTTAGCGCTCTAGCACGCGCGCTAGATCATTCGCCGTTCCACCTTCCTACGGTTCACACGCCCTCCTCCACAATCCCCCGCAACTTGGCCAAGCTCTCAAGCTGCCTATCCCCAAACCTAACCAACTATTCATCCCGAATCTCTCTAATCGGCTCAACCACCACTGAATAATTCTGCGTCTTGCCACTCTGCACGGCCTGCACCACGCCACACTCCTTCAGAATGCGCAGATGCCGTGAAATGGCAGGCCGCGATACTCGCTGAAAGCGCGACGCTATCTCACCCGCCGGCATAATAAGTTGCTGCAGCAATAGATCGAGTATCTCCCGGCGTGTTGGATCAGCTATCGCTACATAGGCATCTCTTACCATCATGGCGTTACATTCTCGCGAAGTGCTTTAAGGTGAGTGATATCCCAGCCTTCTTCGTAGCCCTGCAAGTTGCCGGCTGCTGCCGCGCCCAGGCGTTCGAAGCCATGGTGGAATATCTCAACCTGGGTGCCGCTGTAGATCGAGGTGAGCCTTATCGTCCAGTGGGTGGGAACGGGCCAGTCGTGCGGTTGGTCCCACTGGCTTTCAAAACTTAACTCCTGAGCAGGCTCAACCACCAACACTTTGCCGCCGTAATATCTTGGCTCGCCGCCTATCTCGACTGACATGCGCACATTGCCAGCTTCCACCGGCTCAAACACATGCAGCACGTGGCCTAAATTGAGCCATGGCTTGATGCGCTCTAATGAGGAAAATTCCTGCCACACGCGATCGGCTGTGGCTCTCGAGACCCACGGGGATACTGCCATGCAGGGCAGCTGGCGCCCTTAGAGTGGATTTCGCATCGCGAGAAGAAACTGTTACCAGGAGAGCGAAAACTGCTCTTTTTTTTCTATGTACTGACAAAAGGCCGAGAATTCGGCCCTGTATTTCAAATCCGGCAATTCGACCTAACAATTCGACCGGGAACTGTCGAATAACAAAGAAAAAGGGGCGCCCCTGCCCATTCGCTGGGGTTGCGCCCCTCTTCAAAAGAAATGTTTGATGTCGAACGTTCGCTGCGGCACAGCTAGTCTCGCTTAAGACCCAAATCCCATTGCGGCGGCCTCAGCCTCCAAAATAGGCACCATCACCTCATGCCCCTTCACCCGCTCAACAAAACTGGCGAAGTTGGGCCAGCGCTCTGCATCGATGGTGTAGCCCGCATAACCGGCATTGATGAATGGGCTCACCAGACTGATATCGGCCACATGAATTTCGCCGTACAGGAAGCCCTCTTTGGGCACCTCGCCTTCTATGTAATCCAGAAGTGGCGGCAACTTCTTGGTGATGATTTTCTCAACAAGCTCTTCATCGGGCTCTTGATTGAAGGCCATGGGGCGCATAAAGCGCTGAAAGAAGATACCTGCGGCAAGCTCAGCTACTGTGTTGCTACCCAACTCTTCGTACCAGCGGGCGCGGGCTTTCTCGATAGGCGATTTAGGGTAAACGGGGTTTGCAGGATAGGCATCCTCCAGGTATTCACAAATTACCGTGGAATCGCTAACGGTGAGTTCGCCATCCTGAATGGCCGGAACCTTGCCTATAGGGCTAATCTTTTGATACTCGGTATCCCGCGCAAAAGGCATCTGCTGGATATGCTTAAAGGGCAAATCCTTTATTGCCAATACAGCTAATACCTTACGGACGAAGGGGGAGCCGTACACTCCATGTAATATAATCATGACTGAATTCTCTTTTGTGCTGGATAGTAGTCGTTGTACATCGTACGTCGCTTGCTTTCGCTATGACACAAAAAAAGCAATGACTAGTTTAACGCAAAGCTGCCAACTGCGGATGTTAGCGCCTATAGAAATCGCTGTGAACGTTTTTCCGCACCCAAACGCAAAAAAACCCCTCTATTGAGGGGGCTTCCATAAGTCTTGAATTACTAGTGTGTTGTTACGGGCTCGCTTTGGACTGCGGCGCTAGCGTCATCTTTCTCATCAGGGTAATACTCCCAAATAGCGCGAGTACCCTTAATGCAGTAGCCAACGCTGTCGGCGCTTTGAATCTTGCCTGAGCCCATACCAATTGAAGGGTCGGTAAAATGCATGCCTACCTGCACGCCAGTACTGATACCGATTAGACATGGCGGTACGGTATTGCAGTATTTGTCCCAGTATTTTTCAGAGTAGAACACTGCGCAGTAGGGAATTTCTTTGTACTCGTCCATGAAAATTAAACCGCCGTCTACAATGTAAGTCCAGAGATTCTGTAAGCAGTCATGCAGGCTGGAATAGAAATCAACATCCCAGAACGCCATCACAATAGCGCCCTCGTGATGCGGCAGGGTGTCCTCATACCAGCCTTTGAGAAATTCGCAGGATTTGATCGCGCCGTATTTTCCACGTTACCGGTCACTTCGTCCAATGAGCCACCAAAAACACCAGGGATAAAACCGCCTTTGAAAGAGCGTGCGGCAATTGGGTCGCCGTCTGCCGGTGGCGGTAAGTCCTCGAAAGAATCGTACACTCTTAGCTTGCGCCCGTTAATCGCTGCGAGTAGGGAAAGGTTTGTGGTAGAGCCACCCTTCCAACAACCATATTCGACAATGTGACCCTTAACATCGGGAGAGATTGCCAACAGCTTCACCGCCATTACAAGATGAGCACGCCATGAAGTGCCGGTACGCACCTTCGCAAAGTTGCGCGAAAAGTGATAGCCCAGGGCCATACGCTGAGCCAACTCATATTGTAAGCGGGCCCACGTCGCCGGAATAAGTGAGGAAGAAGATAGCTAGCGCAGTGGTGAGAACGCTATGGATGCTACGTATAAACTTTAACGTACGCCGCTGAACGGGCTGCGCTTTTCTGCCATAGGTGCGGCCTGATCTTATTGTATAATATCGGTCGAACTACAGCGGAAATGAGGCGTAGGGGGTAGAAAATGGCTGCGGATACCGCCAATTTTTGACCGTTTTTGCCGCGTAGATCACACCCCGCTATGCCGCCTATTGCTGCGACACTAATTACTGGCCGGTGATCTGTTGCAAATCGCTACGATAAAACAGATCGATATTCTGCTAAGGAATGGTATTCACTCTTTTACTGCCGGGGGTGTTCGATGCTTGCATGGAGATCAACCGCGTCTGCGAAACGGCCTCGCACGCGCCTGGCGTCAAGCTACACCAGGTGCTGAGCATCGAAATAAAGCAATGATCGGCCTCAAGTGGTTTGCAGTAAGGCTAGACGAACGATGCAGCCCACCCTCTCCCTATCATCGAACTACCATGGTATGTGAGCCACGTTTCCCCAAGGCAGCACTGCTCTCGCTAGAACCGCAAGGCTACCTCTGCTAGTGTCTAACCTACATAAGAACTGCATCCCTTATGCAGCCCACAGGTAATTAGGCAACTCTTCATGTCGTCGTATCTTTTCGTACTCTGCCCGCCCTATTGTGGCTCCACGTTATTGTGGAAGTTGCTTTCAACCTCTGACAGTGTTTCGGCCCTTCCCTCTGAAGGCCAGTTCCTACCAGAACTGGAAGAGCTGATGCGCGACAAGCCCTGGAATGCTGAACACCAGCTACCCTGGCCGCAGATAAAATCAGTGTGGGAAAGTTACTGGGATCACAGCAAGCCAGTGTTACTGGAGAAAAGCCCGCCAAACCTC
Organism: Halioglobus sp.; assembly: GCA_047611225.1. Lineage (GTDB taxonomy): Bacteria > Pseudomonadota > Gammaproteobacteria > Pseudomonadales > Halieaceae > Marimicrobium. Next base: position 4,717 of record JBLFWP010000035.1, on the reverse strand, counting down.
ATTCGCACGCAGGAGATTGTGCAGCACTTTCCCGGCGCGCGCTTTCTCATCACAGTTCGCAACCCCTACGCCCATGCAGAGGGTTTGATGCGGCGCAACAACTGGAAGGTGAAACGCGCCGCGAATTTCTCCTGCATGTGCTTACGCAACCAGCTGAGAAACAGCCAGGAGTTAGAGAACACACTGGTACTCACCTACGAGTCACTGGTAGCCGACCCCGCCGCCGCCAGCCTGAAGATTGCGGGCTTTATACCTGAGCTCAGCGATATGGATCATCAGGCCAGTTTTGAAGTGCACTCGGTAGATGGCACCGTCAATAGGCCCATCACTGACTTGAATGCGAAGAAGATTGCCTCGCTTGAGCCTGAGACCATTGCCGGCTTGAATGAGACCTTTGCACTGCATCAGGAAACCATTGAAGCGTGGGGTTATGAAGTCATTAATCCATAGCCTCAGCTACTAGACGAGAAGCGCAGCAAAACCCCGGTGGCACCTCACTTAGGCTACACTTGGCTCAAACAAAACCTCTGGGCGCAAATACTCAAACGTTATTAAATATCCGCCCAGTAACCCAATATCAGGAAACCAAGCACAATGAAAAAAACCAGCCTACTTGCTCTCTGTTTACTGACTTTTTTGGTGGCTTGCAGTGATTCGAACGATTCCAAGCCAGTGGTAGATCTTACACCGCTATTGCAACAATACATTCTCTCCAGCGAGGATAGTGTGCCAGAAGGTGTGGCCTTCGACAGCGTTGATCGCGCCTTCTACGTTACCAGCCTGCAGGGCGGAAGCATTACGCGGATTGACGCCGATGGGCAGGAATCCATCTTTAGAGAACCTGATAGCCGAGCTCAACTTGTAGGTACTAAGGTGGATGAAACCAATCGCCGCCTGTGGGTATGCGCCAGGCTGGTCGACGGCATCGACAACCGTGTATGGGTTTTCGATCTGGGCACTGGCGAAATGACAATGGAATTTTTGCTGGGTGCGTTAGCCACCGACGGCTCCTGCAACGATTTGGCATTGGACAACGCAGGCACTGCTTATGTGAGCGACTCCGCCAATCCCAATATTTACCAACTTGATCCGGATACCGGCGAGGGCAGTCTGCTAGTGACTGACCCATTGTTTGCTGATATCACCACATTGGGCCTTGGGCTGAATGGCATTATCGTGACTCCGGATGACAGTGCATTGCTGGTCGCGAAGTTTGTTCCCGCCTCAATAATTTATGTAAGCCTGCCTGGCGGCGGCGCTGTTAAGCCTATTGCATTGACCAGCGCCATACCCTCACCCGACGGTCTGGCTATACTGGATGGAAGGCTCTACTCCGCCTCCGGTAACAGCGTAAGCCAGATAAGCCTGAGCGATGATTACACCACGGGAGATGTGATTACCGTGCCACAAATATCAGGGCTGTCTACCGCGACAGTGGCCGAATCAGAATTGTATGTTGTAAAAAGCGATGTCACCAACTTTGTACTGGGCCTACCACTGAACACACCCTTTGAAATATTTAAGGTGGACCGCTCTGCTTTTGATCAGTAAATACGTCCAAACTATCGCCAGATGATCAGCGCACGACTAACTGAGCCTCGCCAGAACAATACTTAACGTCTAAAAAAACCCGCGCCCGAACAACGGGCGCTCACGTAAGGACACGGAATGAACCAAACTCTTAAAAATCAGCACATACTTCTGGCCGCCCGCCCCAAGGGCGAAATTAAACACAGTGATTTCGAGGTGGTGGATGAGCCTATACCCAGCCCCGGCGAAGGTGAAGTTCTAGTGCAGGTACACCACCTAGCGGTGGAACCCGCCATGAAGGGCTGGATGGAGGCACGGGTAGACTACGTGACTCCCCTGCAAATTGGTGATGTGATGCGTGGCCATGGTGCCGGGGTAGTGCTCGAATCCAACCACCCTGATTTCCCAGTTGGCGCGACAGTCACCGGACCTTTTGGCTGGCGTCGGTATTTCGTAGGCGATGGCAAAGCAATTCCTCTGCGCACCGTCCCCGATAATGTGGAGCAGCCTGCGGCTTTGAACGTACTTGGGATTACAGGCATTACCGCCTTTTTCGGCATGCTCGAAATCGGTAATCCACAGCCTGGGCAAACAGTACTGGTGTCTGGCGCGGCAGGCGCTACTGGCTCAGTGGCCGGGCAATTGGCCCGTATTGCTGGAGCACGAGTGGTAGGCATCGCCGGCGGCAAAGAGAAATGTGATTGGCTCGTCGATGCGCTAGGTTTTGATGCCGCGATTGATTACAAATCTGACGACACAGCCGCCCAAGTCAAGCTGCTATGCCCGGACGGAGTGGACGTATTCTACGACAACGTGGGTGGAGAGATACTAGACATCGCGCTGGCTAACCTCGCTAATGGCGCAAGAATTGTGCTGTGCGGCGGCATCTCTCGCTACAATGAGACCGGCCACATTGCCGGCCCCTCCAACTACTTTAACCTGGTGTACCGGCGCGCACGCATGGAAGGATTTATTGTGGTCGATTATGTCGCTCGCTTCCCCGAAGCCATTGAAGCTCTTGAACGACATCTCGCCAGCGGCGAATTGCGTCATCACGAAACAATACTGCAGGGCTTTGACCAAATGCCGCAGGCGCTGATGAATCTTTTTAGCGGCGCCAACAAAGGTAAGCAACTAGTGAAGCTGGATATTTGATTTCGCGCTTCACGATTGAGTAAACGCTGATTGAAAATGGCTAGTCGAAAAACCAATTGAAAAATAAAGAACCGATATCATGAGCATTATCAACTACAACGCAGAACAAGCACTGTTGACCATCGCTCGCGGCCACCCTTACGATAGAGAAGCCTTCGCCGGACTATTCGAAGGGCTGCAGGAATACAACGTCAGTCATGTGGAGCAGCCAGTGGCCCAGAAGCTATTGTCAGCGCAAACCGCCAACGCGTTTGACGCCATCGTATGCTACGACATGCCCGGTGTGGACTTCACTGCCCAGGACGATCCGCCGGGTCTGGTCGAACCAGACCCGGAATTCGTCAAGAACTACCTCGCTATGCTGGAGGCCGGTATAGGCATGGTGTTTATGCACCATTCCCTGGCCGCTTGGCCCGCCTGGGAACAGTACGCTGAAATTATCGGTGGCCGCTTTCACTATCGCCCCGCTACTTTGCGCGGTACACAATGGCCGGACTCAGGCTATATTCACCAGATCACACACACGGTGAGTAAGGTTGCAGAGCACCCCGTGCTTGAGGGTATTCCCTCAAGCTTTGAAATCACTGACGAGCTGTATCTCTGCCCCGTCTTTGATGAAGATGTGATTCCACTTTTACGCAGTGATTACAGCTACGACGACAGCAACTTCTACTCCGCTGCCAGAGCAATCGTAGGTGACATGAACGTGCGCGATGGCTGGGAGCACCCGCAAGGCTCGAACCTGGTGGGCTGGGTGAAGCGCTACGGCAACAGCCCCATCGTGTATTTGCAGGGCGGGGACGATGCGGTGGCGATGAACAATGAGCACTTTCAAAAACTGCTGCACAACGCGGTGCGCTGGGTCAGTAGTGAAGCGGCACACGCTTGGGCCAGAGGAGAGGCGGAGGAATAATTCCGCCTTTAACTGATTTTATGTAGCCTATCGCCCAGTGCGATGCGGCCTCTTTGTACAACCTTCGCATTAATACCGCGCAAATTGAGCGCCTTACCGACATCTGAATTAACAAACTGCATCGCGTCTTTGCCAAAGCGCTCAACAAATTTCAAGCACCCCAGGTGCGGCTCGGCAGTCACTTCGATAATCGCTTCTCCTACCGACAATTGCGTACCCGGCGGCAAGTTGGCGTCGCTTAAATCCATATCCACATAAAGCTGATCGCCCGCCAACGACCAACGTTCTCGGTTGCCGGCCACCAAATTGGTCGCACGTGAATTCATGATATTGAGCTGCATACTGGGATGTGCGGCACCGTCAGCCGATTTCTTATCGCCCCGCTCTACCCAATTGTCACCCAACAGGCCCACCGCAGTATCGAGTTCGCCCTCCACCAATGTTTTGCGCTCCCCGACGGCGGGTCTGCACACAATCATTTCCAGCAAGCCCCCATCGGCGGGGGCCTCACGTATCTCAGCCAAGCCTGCCTCCAACGACCGCCTGTTGGGATGCTGCACTGCGTCCTCCATAGCCTGACGCAGCGGCTGCCACCAGTTTGCCTCTACGACGGGATATAGATCGGCCTGCATCTTGATCTGGGCAGACTCTGACTCAAGTGCTTGCGCGGCAGATTCTCCACCTAGCGTTGTCGGCAGCGGCGAAGCCTTTTGCACCGGGTCCACAACTTCCAGCTCCAGATCAGCAATGCATTCGGCAAAGCGCTCCATCTCACCCTCATGGTGATCACTGGCTTGGTGGCGCCAAAACGCGAGAGTGTCGTGAAAAGAAAGCAGACAGTAATAAAAAAGGGGTTTTTGGCCACGCCAATATTCGTAGCGCAGAATATCGTCTTCGGCATTGTGAGTTTGCTCGTACATGAAGGCCATCACATCTTCAAACTGCTCTTCTGTACCGGCGTGGATCTGGATTTTTGCGAGCAAGGTAGTCATGGGCAAGAACCTCTGCGGAAACCTATCTGACCCAAATTAGCAGGGACAGGCGTTTAGGTCCAGACTCAAAAGGGTCACTGGCCTCACCTTACCTTGCCTGCGTTGCTGCACTGGCATACCGTAGGCA
>JBLFWP010000034.1:0-33701 GCA_047611225.1 Halioglobus sp. | reverse complement strand
GCTCAGCGTCAGATCGAGGAAGCCAGCGCATACCGCGAACAGGTGGTTGCGGAGGCCGACGGTGAAACAGAACGCTTTAACCGGCTGCTGACTGAGTATCAGAAGGCGCCAGAGGTCACACGGCAACGTCTGTATCTGGACGCGGTACAGGAAGTCTTCTCACAAACGAATAAGGTCATGGTTGATGTCGAGGGTGGTAATAACGTGATGTATCTGCCGTTGGACAAACTTGCCGCAGGCGGTGGAGGTGGATCCGTAGTGAAGGATATTAAGGTGGATAGCTCCAATTTCCGCGAGCTTACTAACGCGGTCGCTGAGCAGCTGCGTCGTGATGCAGCCGGTGGTGGTAGTCGCAGGGGGGGTCGTTAGTCATGTCGGGACGTAATTTAATTTTAATGTTTGCTGCGCTTTTGGTTGTTTTTTTAGCCAATAACTCGCTCTACGTCATCAAGGAAACTGAGAAGGCTGTCTTGCTGCGCTTTGGCGAGGTTGTTAACCCCAATATTGAACCGGGTTTGCACATCAAGATTCCTTTCGTGAACAATGTGCGTGTTTTTGATGGTCGAATGTTGACGGTCGATTCTCAGCCTGAGCGGTTTTTCACTCAGGAAAAGAAGGCGCTAATTGTCGATTCCTATGCAAAATTTAGGGTTTCAGATACCTCTAAATTCTATACCGCTACCAACGGCGAAGAATCGCGCGCGATGGCTTTGTTGGCCCAGCGTATTAACGATGGACTGCGCAACCAGGTCGCGGGGCGCAGTATTCAGGAGGTGGTTTCCGGCGAGCGGGATCAGTTGATGCAGGATCTTACGAAACTGATCACCGTGGTAGCACAGGAAGAACTTGGTGTTGAGGTGGTGGATGTGCGGGTGAAGAAGATTGATCTACCCCCGGATGTCTCCGAGTCAGTCTACCAGCGTATGAATGCAGAGCGGGAAAAGGAAGCCCGTGAACACCGGTCCCAGGGTCAGGAATTGGCTGAGGGTATACGCGCTGCAGCGGATCGTGAAGTTACCGTTTTGAAAGCCAATGCCTACCGCGATTCAGAGCTGATTCGTGGTGAGGGTGATGCGGTCGCAACTGCGACTTATGCCGAGGCCTTCAATCAGGATCCTGAGTTCTATTCTTTCACGCGCAGTCTCAAGGCTTATCAAAGCTCCTTCCAGGGCGGCAGCGATATTATGCTGATACAGCCTGACAGTGAGTTCTTCCGCTATTTGAAGGATCCTAACGGCGGGAATTGATTCTCTGGTAGACCGCTGGCCCCAGTAGTTTCGGTATTCGGGGCCTTTTTAGGCTGTAAAAAGACAGGTGCTATCGCCTGTAGCTGTGATAGAGTTCGTTAACCGTGGGTTCCGGCGTTTGTTCACAATCGCAGGCCCCGCGGTTTTTTGTGCCCTGAAGGGCTGCGAGGCTTGTTTTTGCCCTCGCAGACTGTGTATTTGGGGTATGCAGTGAAGCGGGAGAGTTCGTGGATTTTTGGCAGGTACTTCCGATCGCAATTGCACTTGTATTCATTATTGAGGGCTTACTGCCGTTTATTAGTCCCCACCGCTGGCGCGACATGCTAGCCGTGGCAGAGCAGATGGATGATCGCGTCATTCGCAACATCGGTCTGGGCAGTATGTTGTTTGGCGTCGCACTACTTTACTGGGTGCATTAGGGTTTTTGGCTGAAGAAATGACAACCGTAGATCAATGGCAACTCCCCGACGGGGTGGAAGAGGTTCTTCCCGCCCAGGCTGAGGCTGCTGAGCAATTGCGCCGCATCCTGCTGGATTTGTACAGCAGCTGGGGCTACCGCCTGGTTATTCCCCCGCTTATGGAATTCACCGAATCTCTGTTGATTGGGCTTGGGGAAGACCTGGATCTGTTGACGTTCAAGATGACCGATCAAATCAGTGGTAGAACTCTGGGCATTCGAGCCGATATTACGCCGCAGGTGGCGCGCATCGATGCGCACAGTCTGGCGGAAGAGGGCGTTACTCGATTGTGCTACGCCGGGTCTACGCTGCACACACGGCCCAAGTCGCTGCTTGCGTCACGATCTCCCATTCAGGTGGGTGCTGAGTTGTACGGTGATGACAGCCCGGGTGCCGATGTAGAAGTGATGCAGCTGATGCTGGCGACGCTGGAGGCGGCGGGCCTAAATGAAATCACGTTGGACCTGGGTCACGTGGGTATATACGAAGCAGTTCTGGCCAGCGCCGAACTGAGTGCAGAACAAGAAAAAACAGTATTTGATGCATTGCAGCGCAAGTCGGTCCCGGATTTACAGCTGGCGCTGTCGGGGGTGGATCCGGCAATGTCGTCACTCATTATTTCGCTAGTCGAGCTGCACGGCGACGCCGTCGTTCTTGCGCGGGCGCGCACATTATTTGGCGAACGGGTGCCCGCAGCACTGCTAGCGGTGGATGCGCTGGAGCGGGCTGCCGCTGAGGTTCGCAGCCAAAGGCCGGAGTTGAAAATCTACTTTGATCTGGCCGAACTGGATGGCTACCACTACCACACAGGTATTGTATTTGCCGCCTATGTACCGGGTTGCGGGCAGGCGCTTGCCAATGGTGGACGCTACAACGATGTGGGTGCAGTATTTGGCAGGGCGCGTCCAGCAACCGGCTTTGCAACCGATCTAAAAGCATTGATGGCTTTGCTGCCTGAAACCGTGAAGGCAATTGGCGCGATCAGTATGCCCGACGTCAATGAAACTGCGTTGCAGCAAGCAGTGTCCGAACTGCGCGCTACCGGAGAAATAGTTATCAATGCGCTGTCAGGTGCGGCTGATCCACGCTGCGACCGCGAGCTCGTAGAACTAGACGGCCAGTGGCAGGTGCGAAGTTTAGAGAATAAAAATAGTGGGTAGCGTGGTTGTAGTGCGCTTAATACCTGTTCCGATTCAAAACTTGATCAAAAAACAAGAGCCATATTCATGAGTAACAATGTAGTCGTCCTTGGCACCCAATGGGGTGATGAAGGCAAGGGTAAGATCGTCGATCTGTTGACCGACCAAGCCAGTGCAGTTGTACGTTTTCAGGGCGGCCACAATGCCGGCCACACGCTCGTCATAGACGGGGAGAAAACAGTGTTGCACCTGATTCCCTCAGGTATTTTGCGCGAGAACACGCAATGCCTGATCGGCAATGGTGTTGTGTTGTCGCCGGAAGCGTTACTGAAAGAAATGGGAGAGCTGGAAGCTAAAGGCGTGCCGGTTCGCGAGCGGCTGAAGATTTCACCTGCCTGCCCACTGATCTTGCCCTATCACATTGCTCTTGATCAGGCGCGTGAAGCAAAGCGTGGCAACGAAAAAATTGGTACCACTGGACGCGGAATTGGCCCGGCCTACGAAGACAAGGTGGCCCGACGTGGCCTGCGTCTGGGTGATCTAAAAGATGAGCAGCGCTTCACTCGCAGGCTGAGGGAAGTGATGGAATATCACAACTTTGCCCTGGTGAACTACTACCACGTCGAGGCATTGGATGTCGAAAAAGTGTTGGCAGAGACTATGCTGATGGCTAGAGAAATATTGCCAATGATGGCGGACGTGACCACCCTTCTCCATGATATGCGTAAGGCCGGTGCGAAGATTATGTTCGAGGGGGCTCAGGGTTCTCTATTGGACATTGACCACGGTACCTATCCCTTCGTAACCAGCTCCAATACTACTGCAGGTGGTACAGCGACAGGTTCCGGTTTTGGCCCGCTGTTTCTCGACTATGTACTGGGCATTACCAAGGCTTACACCACGCGAGTTGGGTCAGGGCCTTTTCCAACAGAACTGTTCGATGCCACAGGTGAGCACTTGGCCGAAAAAGGGCATGAGTTTGGTGCTACTACGGGTAGGGCTCGTCGTTGTGGCTGGTTCGATGCAGTGGCACTTCGCAATGCAGTCAATATCAATTCCGTGAGCGGTATTTGCCTGACCAAATTGGATGTGCTGGACGGTCTGGAGACTATCCAGATCTGTGTGGGTTACACCTGTGAAAAAGGAAATCCGGTTGCCAACCCTGTCGACTCTGAAGACTATGAGGGACTGGTGCCAACTTACATAGATGTTCCGGGCTGGAGTGAGTCTACGCTGGGCGCTAAAACACTCGAGGAACTGCCGCAGAACGCACGAGACTACATCAAGAAAATCGAAGAAGTGGTGGGTGCCCCCATCGATATTATTTCAACGGGCCCAGACCGGGTAGAAACGATAGTGTTGCGTCATCCTTTCGGAGACTGATTGGTTCTAAAGTTGATTAGTCAGGCAGCTGACTAATGTACGGTAGGGGGGAGAGCGAGATTAAAACCCAACACTGTGTCAGTTTGGCGAAACTGCAGCCGGGTAACAGCAACATAGGATTCCAGGCCTTCAGTAGCTTTGATCTCATCTGAGTAGGGGCCTTCCACGGTCCCTTCACGGGTGCGGAAATACCACTTCCCTTTATCCTGCATTAGCCTTTCCGTACGAAAACGCCTGCGTCCACCGGGTGGGTCGTCCTTTCTGTTGTCTACCATGTTTGAGCCCGTCATTCAGATCGTCAATTACACCAACCCTTCAAGTATATCTGTGTGTGACAGACTCTGGCGCATTCTACGTGTGATGGGTTTCACGGTTTGAGAAATTCGTCTGCTCAGTGTGCTGATAGCGCGGTTTGGCCCTTGAATCAAGGCCTTTGCACCCACAGGGTGAAGCAAAAATGATAAAGTAATCTCAACGATAAGGTCTCCAAAGACCTGCTGCAGGCCTTTGGTAACGCAATGCCACTCATGAGGCAGCGATAAGGGTCTGGATAGAGAATGGCCAAGCGCATACTATGGCCGCGCGGGCAGGCTGATTTAATGAGGATAGTAATAAGATCATGCATTTGAGAAAACGGATTCTGGTAACAGGTGGCGCGGGTTTTTTGGGCTCCCATTTATGTACACGTCTGGTTGACCAGGGGCATGATGTTATTTGTGCCGATAATTTCTTCACAGGCACCAAAGACAATATTCTTGGTCTTCTGGAGAAGCCGCACTTTGAGTTGGTGCGACATGATGTGACCTTCCCACTCTATGTTGAAGTGGACGAAATTTACAATCTGGCATGCCCGGCATCACCAATCCACTATCAACACGATCCAGTGCAGACCACTAAGACCAGCGTTCTCGGTGCAATCAATATGCTGGGCCTTGCCAAGCGTACGGGCGCAAAAATTTTCCAGGCGTCAACTAGCGAGGTTTACGGTGATCCGCAAGTGCACCCACAGACGGAATCCTATTGGGGACATGTGAATCCAATTGGCGAGCGCTCTTGCTACGACGAAGGCAAACGCTGCGCGGAGACCTTGTTCTTTGACTACCGCCGCCAGCACCAGCTGCCGATAAAAGTAGCCCGCATTTTTAATACCTATGGCCCGAATATGCACCCTAATGACGGGCGGGTCGTATCAAACTTCATCATGCAAGCGCTGCAAAATCAGGATATCACTCTGTTCGGAGACGGTTCGCAATCGAGATCATTCTGTTATGTCGATGACTTGATTACAGCATTTCTGGCACTGATGAAATCCCCGGAAGAGGTGACTGGCCCTGTCAATCTGGGCAACCCGAACGAATTTACGATCAAGGAATTGGCTGAGGTGGTGATAAGACTCACCAATTCCAGCTCCAAGATGGTCTATCGCCCACTGCCAAGCGACGATCCACTGCAGCGTCAGCCAAATATTAGCCATGCGAAGGCCGTTTTGGATTGGGAGCCTAAAATTCAGCTGGAGGAGGGCTTAACCAAAACTATCGCGTATTTTGAAGGACTGCTCTCCGCCTAGTTATCGCTGCGCTCGACGTTGTAATTGTTGCGGCGCGAGGGAATTCACAGCCTGAATCAGAACCGCAGGGACTACCTTCCTACGCAGCTGTAACTAAAGCCGTGAGATTGCATCAGGTCTTTTTCGTAAACATTCCTTAGATCAACAAAAACATCGCCACGCATGGTGGATTTCAAATTCGCCAGATTCAGGCCACGGTACTGATTCCATTCGGTCATCAATACAATCGCATCAGCACCGTTGATAGCATCTTCAATGTTGTCGACGTACTCGATACCGTCTGGGAGGTTTTTCGCCGCCACCGCCATTCCCTGAGGATCATGGGTTTTGATCTGAGCACCTTGAGCTAGCAGCGCAGGAAGAATAGTGAGCGAAGGTGCATCACGCATGTCATCCGTCTCTGGCTTGAAAGTGAGTCCGAGCACCGCAATGGTTTTATCGCTGACGTTGCCGCCCAGGGCGCGAACTATTTTGTCCACCATGCGCAGCTTCTGCTCGTTGTTGACCTCTACCACTGCCTCCACAATGCGGCTGGATGTGCCGGCGGCCTCGGACATTTGTACCATCGCTTCCGTATCTTTGGGGAAGCACGAGCCGCCAAAGCCAGGGCCGGGGTGTAGAAATTTCTTGCCGATTCGACCATCCAGCCCCATGCCTATCGCCACAGCATGAACATCCGCTCCGGTCTTTTCACACAGTTCGGCAATCTCATTGATGAAACTAATTTTGGTCGCCAAAAATGCGTTGGCGGCATACTTGGTGATCTCGGCACTCTCCAGATCAGTTACCAGTATTGGCGCCTCTATCACGTTGAGCGGGCGATAAAGTTCGCGCAGCAATGCCTCGGCCCTTTTACTTTCGACGCCCAGTACCACACGGTCCGGGCGCATAAAGTCACTGATTGCGGAACCTTCGCGTAAAAACTCGGGATTGGACGCGACGTGAAAGTCAGCGTCCGGGTTGATTTTTTGGATCAGGTCTTTGACGGTTCTAGCGGTTCCAACCGGCACGGTGGATTTGTCCACAATGATGGTGTAGCCGCGCAGTAGAGGTGCAATCTCCGTGGCTGCAGCATAAACATATTTGAGATCAGCGTGCCCGTTCCCTTCCGTCGGCGGCGTTCCCACGGCAATGAAGATGAGATCAGCATCGCTTATTGCATCCTGGTAGCGGGTGGTAAAATCGAGGCGGCCAGCGGCCATGTTACGTTGCAAAAGAGCTTCAAGACCCGGCTCGTAAATGGGCATCTCGCCGCGGCGCAAAGCGTCGATTTTGCCCTGGTCCACATCGAGGCAGACAACATTGGCGCCAAATTCTGCGAAGCAGGCACCGGATACCAGCCCAACATAGCCGGCACCAATCATTACAACATTCATCTTCGATCCTTATACATGTGTACCCTCAGGGGCAGGACAGTATTGATTCCTCAATGCCGATCTGACGGGCAGTGAAGAAGGCCCAGTGTAAATTGTTTTCCGCGTATTTTCACCGCATCCGGGAAATCGCCCTGTTGTGATTTGTGCAGGGCTTCGGTGCAGCGCATTCGGTTATAATCGCAGCTTTCGTCCAACATCAGCTTAGGGGAAGAACGATGATCGGGACTGTCCTGGTGACAGGTGGCGCTGGATATATTGGCAGCCACGCGTGTGTTGCATTGATGGAAGCGGGCTATGAGGTTGTCGTGCTGGATAACCTCTGCAATAGCAGTCTGGTTGCCCTGCAACGGGTGGAGAAAATCTGCGGTAAGGCTCCGATGTTCGTGAATGGCGATATCCGGGATAGGGAATGCCTGGATGGACTTTTCCAGAAATATGACATTCTGGCTGTGTTACATTTTGCGGGTCTAAAGGCGGTAGGCGAATCCATCGAATTGCCCCTGCAGTACTACGATAACAATATTACCGGCTCGCTCGTTCTTTTGGCAGCTATGGAGCGGGCAGGGGTCAGCAACATGGTATTTTCCTCCTCCGCCACCGTCTACGGTGATCCGGAGTCTGTCCCGATCCGCGAGGATTTCGCACTGGCACCCACCAATCCCTACGGCCGCTCCAAACTGATGGTTGAAGAGATCTTGTCCGATTGGCAAAACGCCGATTCGAAGCGCAGCGTTGGTCGTCTGCGCTATTTCAACCCCGTAGGCGCCCATCCCAGTGGCTTGATAGGCGAAGACCCTCAGGGCCACCCCAATAACCTGTTGCCCTTTGTCGCACAAGTGGCAGTGGGACTGCGGGACAAACTATTTGTATTTGGCAACGACTACCCAACACCCGACGGTACAGGTGTTCGTGACTACATCCATGTGATGGATTTGGTGGAAGGTCACGTGGAGGCACTGGACTATATTTGCCGCCAGAGCGGATTGCATACAATCAATTTGGGTACCGGTAACGGTATCTCTGTTCTCGACATGGTGAGCGCTTTCGAACAGGCCAGTGGCAAAACCGTACCCTTTGATGTGGTCGCTAGGCGCCCTGGCGACATAGCTGCCTGCTGGGCTGACCCGACCAGAGCTCAAACTCTGTTGCAGTGGAAAGCATCGCGCACACTCGAACAGATGTGTGAGGATTGCTGGCGCTGGCAGGCAGGGAACCCCTCTGGTTATGCCTAAGAGTCATAGCAGTACAACCTTGAATGCGCGACAAGCCTCTACGGGTCGGTCGAAGCTTTCAGGAGCCGCATGAGCTTTTTCTATATCTCGAAGCTAGTGTCACTCTTCGTTCATCCTCTTAGTCAGAGTTTTCTGCTGTGCCTGCTGGCCTGGGTTTTGGGACGTTTTGGTTGGCAGCGCCGCTCCAGTGCTGTGTTGTTGTTGGGCCTGAGCTGGCTCTACCTATGCTCTACAGCCCTGTTCGCGAACTTTTTGATGGGCTCGCTGGAGCGAGATTACGGGTCCCGGGCAATGTCGGCAGTCGAGAGAGCCGATATCATTGTATTGCTGGGTGGCGCGACTCGTGGCTATACCCACATGAGCACGCTGCCGGACCTAAACCAGCAGGCTGACCGGTTAATCCATGCGGTGGCCTTGTACAAGGCTGGCAAGGCGCCGACGATTCTGGTGTCGGGGGGTTCTCCCGCAGGTGGTCCCTCCGAAGCTAGACAGATGCGTGATCTACTGGAGGTGATGGGCGTGCCTCCAGGGGATGTCATTTTGGAAGAACGCAGCCGCAATACCCACGACAATGCGGTGAATACAGCCGAAATTTTACGCGCAATGAAAAAGAGGAGGGTACTGTTAGTGACATCCGCATTTCATATGCGCCGCGCTCAAGCGCTGTTTGTTGCTCAGGGAATAAGCGCTGTTCCGGCAGCCACCGATTACCAACAGGTCGTTGTTAAATCCGTACTACCTAAGTGGATTCCCCTTCCTGCGGTGGGCAACCTCTCACGCACAACCCATGCCATGCATGAGATTATTGGTTATTGGGTATATCGCTGGCGGGGTTGGCTGTAGTTATTTCGAGTTATTCCGCGCTATTTCTCACTGACGCCAGCTGTTTGGAGCCTTTCACGCAAATTTCGTAGTGGGGTACGTGATGAGTTTACCGTACTGATACTGAGTCCTAACTTTGGATGGTGGGGCTTACTCTTTGTTTTTTTAAACACATTGATAGCGATGACCTTGGAGAGGTATCACTGTGCTGCTATACGACAAAGACGCCCACAGAACTTACATTCCAAGCTGCATTTTATAGTCGCTATAGCTCATTCCGGTCCAGCGTCGAAACGCGCGATAGAAGCTATTCACCTCCAGATAGCCCAACTCGTCTGCCAGGCATTTGCCCGGCAGCCACACCGTCGTGAGCATTTGTTCGCAGCGGTATTGCCGTGCCCGATCCAGCAGGAACTGGTAGCAGGTGTGATCGGCGCGAAGACGCCGCCGCAAGGTGGTGCTGCTCATGCCCAGTGATTCTGCCACTGAGTCTGCGCGAAGCCGGGCAAGATCTCCGCCCAACAGAATTTGCAGGACTCTGTCAGTGGTGCGGGATAGGGCCAAATAGCCGGGTTTTTCGGGAGGCGGGATGCGGTCATCCCCGCCCATTGAAGGCGTGTAGTAGTGCTCCATAGCCATAACTTCCTTGTCGTGGTGTATAGAATTAAGTCAGATTGTTATCGATCAGCCTTATTTACGAGCAGTCGATACTGCTAAAGCTAGCACATGCTTTGGATTATGAAAGTCGCGATAGTGCAATGCTCGAATTTGATTAACTGGAATGCGGCTGCAAAAACTGGGGCCGTATTTCGGCTAGGTGGTTGTAGCATCCAGCGCGTAGGGCAAGGGGCAATCCATTACTGCGGCGATACTTGCGATAATTTCTCGCTCCTGGGGGCTCAGTTCCTCATCGGAAGCCGCTACCAGTGCCATGGCTTTGAGTACACGCGGTTTCAATAACGGGTAGCAATCCGCCAGTTCGTGTACGGCTTTGCTGAAGGCGGCAACGCTTGCCTCCTCTCTGGGCATAAGCGTCATTGTTGGGAGGTCCAATGCCTGCACACCGAGTGTGAAGGCGACTGCCGGGTCCTGGCCATCCTCATGTGCCAACACCGAAAGCACCACACGAATTGAGCGGGCCACTTTTTTTAAGTGCCGGAATCGCGGACGGCTGGGTTTTACCTGAACAAACTCTGGATCGAGATAGTGACGCACCAGTTGGAATAAGCACCATTCGTGTAGCTCGGTGCGCTTGTTGGCTTGCACCAGACTTAGCAGGGTATTTTTAAAGTTGCGGTACTGTTTGGCAGATATCGATTTGAGAGCCGGTAAGCACATCTCGAGAAGAGGCAGGCGGTGAGGTGCCCCCAGAGCGTGCACGGCGGGGCTGAGTGTAAAAACCATCTCCTCGAGCCCGATTATATTGGATGTTCTGATTAGCCCCAGTTGCGTCGCTCTTACGGCGTCATCACCATCGATTAGCAAAGAGTACACAAGAGCGTGGGCACCTAGCGGCTCATGGCTGTGTTTTACCAACGCTACGGGAATGGCTTCACGCAGTGCTGTCTGTTGGTCTAGTTGATCTGTCGCGTCCTCAAAATCCGCATCCGGCGGGGTCTCTTGATCGAGGTCTTCAGCCAGAGCAGCAGCTGCGGCTGCAGCCACTAATGCGGCGCGGCCCACACCGACTTCGCCAAACCCTGGCCGGGAAGGCTCCTGCTCATAGTGCTGGGTTTTACGTTCTATGTACTCCCCATTCCACTGAGGATCTATCTTCGAGATGCGATCGGCAAGCGGTGGGTGAGTGGCGAAGACCTGCCACAGGCGATGCTCAATCTGTCCAAAAAAGATGTGGGACACTTCAGTTGCCCTGGCAGCGTGAACCAGCGTCCCGGGAACATAGCCGCCAATAACTTTTAGCGCATCACCAATGCCATCGGAGCTACGCGTGTACTGTACTGCACTGGCGTCTGCCAGGAACTCTTTTTGCCGAGAGATCGCAGCCTTGATAAACCCGGCCGTAAGGCCGCCCAGCCACCCAAGTAGCCACAGTCCAAGGCCCAGCATTGGCAGGCCTGCACTTCCTTTCGAGTTGCCGCTGCGATGCCGGCCGCTGTACATTAAAAACTCACCCACGTCGCCGACAAAGGTAATGCCCTTAAGCATGGCTGCAAGGCGCACATTCAGGCGCATATCGCCATTGAGAATGTGGCTGAACTCGTGGGCGACTACCCCTTGTAGCTCGTGGCGTTTCAGGTGCACGATTGCGCCGCGCGTAACAGCGACCACGGCGTCCGCAGGTACAGTGCCGGCAGCAAATGCATTGATACCACGCTCGTCGTTCATGACATAGACAGCGGGCACCGGCATATTTGCCGCCAGCGCCATCTCTTCAACTACATTTAGGCAACGGCGCTCTGCGCGATCGCGAGTTTGAGGCAGGATACGGCTGCCGCCCATGCCCTCGGCTACAGCCTTACCGCCAGAGGAGAGTTGAATCCATTTGACCAGTGACACCATCGCCACAGTTGCTGTGACACCCAAGCCAATTGTGCCGAAGCGCGCCCATGTGAAATAGGAAAGGAAGCCAGCGGCTCCTTCGCGACTGCCGTTGTATATGTTGTAGTCCTGATTGAAATATAAAAAGGCTGCAAAGGCTGCATTGGTCAGAAGGATCAGCCCGAACACTGCGATGGCAAACAACAGCGTCAGCAGGCGCGTATTGCGCCTGGCGATATCTTGCTGCGCGAAAAAATCCATAATTGAGGGTGATCAGAGCGCTAAAATGAAACCTTTGGGGCGTCCTGAATTTCTGCCGAGTCATCGAACTCAAGCAGATTGGCATCTTCGGGGTGGCCAAATTTACTGGCGAAGAATACCGGCGGGAAACTCTGGCGGTAGGTGTTGTAGCCCATCACTGCATCATTGAAGCCCTGACGTGCAAAGGCAATGCGATTCTCAGTTGTGGTGAGTTCCTCAGTAAGCTGCATCATATTCTCATTCGCTTTGAGATCCGGATACGCTTCCATGGTTACATTCAATTTGCCCATGGCACCGCGCAATGCGCCTTCGGCGTTGGCTAGTTTGCTCATGTCTGCACCGCCCACTTTGCCGTCACCCATCGCCTTCAAAATAGCGGCCGCATCGTTACGCGCGGTGGTAACGGCATCGAGAGTCTCGCGTTCATGCGTCATGTAGGACTTGGCGGTTTCAACGAGGTTGGGGATTAGGTCGTAGCGGCGTTTCAATTGCACTTCAATTTGTGAGAAGGAATTGAGATAGCGGTTTTTGAGAGACACCAGCGTGTTGTAAATACTGATGATGTAAATCACCAGACCCAATAGTACTAGCCAAAATACAATAGTCCCGATTTCCATAAGAAACGCCCTCGGTGGGTTTTTGGTGTAGCTGTACTTCCTATAGTGGGGGTGGATTGGTGATTTTTCAAATACTAAGTTTACTAACAGCTGCATGCACTATTTGCGTGCGCCCGCTGGTCAAAAAGAAATTCGCGGCCACCGGGAGGCTACACGGGCATTACCTCGACCAAAACACCGTTCACTGCAGCGTTTCCAGATAGTTCATCGAGAAAAAGCTCGTCGGTGAGATCATTGCAGCTGACGCCGGCATGAGTTTGTGCGATGCCCATCTGAATGCCGTCTCTATTGTGCCCAAACCCGTGTGGCAGGCTCACCACGCCGGGCATCATTTCTTCGGAAGATTGAGCTACTACACGCACAGAGCCAACGCGCGATTGAATCGTAATCTCGCTGCCTTGTGTAATTCCTCGCGCAACAAGGTCATCAGGATGGACGAGAAGAGTGCAGCGTCCTTTGCCTTTCATCAGACGGTGATAGTTGTGCATCCAGGAGTTGTTGGAGCGCACGTGGCGTCTGCCTATAAGTCGTAGCTGGTTGTTTGATTCTTGCTTGGTAGATTGTTCGCCAGGTGCTGGAAATTCTGTGCGCAACCGGGAGAGATCGGCCAGTGGTTCTGGCGTGTCGCAATGAATCATTTTGTCTTTGCTCTGCAGGCGACCGGGCAGCTGTGGTTTCAGTGGGCCCAGATCGATACCGGAAGGATTTTCTTTCACAGTGGCGAGGCTTATCCCTTGATCCGCGTAAGGGCCCATTTGTAAGCCCAGCTCAATGATATCCGCTGGTGGCATGAGCGGCTGTACATCGCCTCCCAAGCGTTTTGACACGCGGTTGCCAAGTTCCGTGAATATCTCCCAGTCGTGCAAAGCTCCTTCGGGCTTTTCGAAAATGGCCTCATTAAAGCGCACAGTGTTTCGAATCGCGTTGGTGTGAAATGCAATATCGTAGTGATCGTGCTCCAGCGGCGATGTTGGGGGCAGAATAACATCAGCGTGGCGCGTGGTCTCGTTGAGGTAAGGGTCCAGCGACACCATAAAATCCAGAGTTTCCAGAGCGGCATCGAGCTGCCGACCATTGGGGGTGGAAAGCACCGGGTTCCCGGCGCCGGTAAACAACGTGCGGATCTGATTTTCGCCCTCGGTGGTGATCTCTTCCGCCATAGTTGCCGCCGGCAGTTCACGATCAAACTCCGGCAACCCGCGCACTCGGCTGTGGTGTCTGCCAAACCCGCCCGGGCTGGAGGTAGGAATGTTGTCGACTGCCGGGAGGGTAAAGAGCGAGCCGCCGGGCAGGTCGAGATTGCCCGTCGCAATGTTAATGATCTGGATCAGCCACTGATTGAGCGCACCGTAGGCCTGTGTCGATACACCCATACGGCCATAGCATATGCCGGCCTCTGCGCCGGCAAGATCCCGTGCAATTTGGCGGATAGCGTCCGCCTCTATCCCGGTGTGTGCGGCGGCATATTCAGGAGTGAAATCGGCAACGGCCTGCGCGACCGTATCTAGGCCGGTGGTGAAATCGGATAGATGTGCAGTGTCATCAAGGTTTTCTGCAAAAATCGTGCTCAGTACTGCCAGTAAGAACAGGGCATCGCTTCCGGGTCGAATGAAGTGGTGTTCGCTGGCAAGCTTCACGGTCTCGGTTTTCCTGGGGTCGATAACAACCAGCTTCCCGCCTCGCGCAGTGAGCGCCTTAATGCGCTTTCTGACGTCTGGCACAGTCCAGATACTGCCATTGGATGCGATGGGGTTGGCGCCCAGCATCAGGAAGTAATCGCTTCGATCTATATCGGGAATTGGGAACAGAGATTTGTGCCCGAACAACCACATGGAGGCGAGGTGGTGGGGTAGTTGGTCAACCGAGGTGGCAGAGAAACGATTATTGGTGCGCAGCTGCCTGAATAAATTGCCCTGGTGGGTCAACATACCGTAGTTGTGTACAGAGGGGTTTCCCAGATAAACACCAATCGCATGCACGCCATGCCGCTCCAAGGTATCGACCAGACGTTCGGCGACGCGATCAAGTGCCTCGTCCCAACTCACGGCTTGCCATACAGACTTTCCGCTGTCGGCGACAGTGCGCTGCATGGGTTGCCGCAGGCGATCGGGATCTTCGTGAATGTCTTTTAACGCCACCGCTTTTGGGCAGATGTGACCACGACTTAATGGGTCATTTTTATCGCCCTTGATCGAAACAATTTCTTCGCCCTGGGTTTGAATGACCAGGCCGCAAATGGCCTCACACAAATGGCAGGCGCGATAATGTGTTTTTCTAGGTAGGGGGGCATTCAAGGGGCAGATTCCTCTGAGATTGTGTTCGGGAATGGTTTGATAGATGCGCGAGAGCTCATCGCCGACTGTGCCTATCCGCTGGAATACCGTTTAACTCAAAAGGCAGTGTAACGCACCCGGCGAGCCCGGCAAGGGCCTCAGACGTGGAAGTTTACAATGACTTTGGCTCCGCCCAGCTCGCTGTCTGTGATTTGTAGCTGGCCCCCGTAGCTGTCGGCGATGTCGGCGGCAACGGCCAGCCCGATACCCTGACCTAGCTTGGACGTATCAGCTCGCGCACCGCGCTCAAGAATAGCTGTGCGCAGGTTCAAAGGTATGCCAGCGCCATCGTCCTCCACACTCAGGCTAAGCTGCGACGCACTGCCTGAGGCAATTACCCTCACTTTCGATGTTCCATACTTACAGGCATTGTCCAGCAAGTTTCCAAGCAATTCGAGTAGGTCCCGTTCGTCACCCCGAAACTGACAATCAGCGGGGATATTCATCTCCAGCTGCAGTGCTTTGTCGTGGTAAACCTTGAGCAAGCTACTGCGCAGTCGTTCGGCCAGGCTATGCACTGGAATGAGTCGTAACAGATTATGCGTACCGCCGGTTGAGCGTTGTAGCTGATAGGAAACAATTTGTTCCATCTGCTGTACTTGCTCAGATACCAGTGTTCCGTAATCTGTACTTTGTTCGTCGGCGCTGCGAATAACGGCTAATGGCGTTTTCAAGCTGTGCGCGAGGTCCGACAAGGTGTTGCGTGTGCGCTCTCGGCGCTGTTTTTCAACTTGTAGCAGGCTGCCCAGATTGTCGGTGAGAAGCTGTATTTCTGATGGGTAAGGGCCACCCAGCTTGTCGGTCTGCCCGGATTCTATGCGCGCGATATCCGTTGCCAGCTCGCCTAAAGGTCGCAGGCCCCACAGCAATACCAACATCTGCAGTACTAGAAGAGAAAGGGTGGCGCCGCCCAGCCACAGCAGTAGGCTCTGTCTGAGGCTGTCGAGTTGCGCGAGAGTAGGGCGGGTGGTTTCCAGTACGGAAAAAATCAGTGCTGCCTCCTCTCCGGTATCTGTCTCCCACACTACCGACCAGGAGTATTGATACATTTCATCACTGCGGGAGAACGCCTTCTCGCCAGTGGCAAGGGTTGCGGGGTCGGACAGAATTTTTTTCAGATCTTCGGTGATGGCAGATGCAGATGACCACAAAACTTCTCCGCCTGGATTCGTGACTACCGCATACAGCCCGGAATTGGGTTGATTGAAACGAGACTCTAGTAATTGCGCCGGCATACGCAGTGATTGCTCAAACTCAGCTTCTGCCAGCAGCGTTAGTACCTGCAATTGCAAACGCTCCGACTCCGCCGACTCGAGGCTAAGTTGGTAACTGCGCTGCAAATACAAACCGGTTCCGCCCAAAAAAAGCGGCAGTAAAATGAGACTGGCGAGAAACAAGCGGCCTTTTAGGGATTGGGTTGGGGAGAAGGTCACTGGTCTGGTTCCAGCGTAAAGCGATAGCCCGCTCCGCGAACGGTGGCGATGGGTTTGTAGCCATTTTTTGGGTCGAGTTTTTTGCGCAGGCGACCGACGAAAACCTCAATTACGTTGCTGTCGCGATCGAAGTCTTGATCGTACAAGTGCCCGGTTAACTCGGCTTTGGATACCACCTCGCCTTTGCGATGCATCAGGTATTCCAGTGTATTGTATTCGTAGGCTGTCAGTTCTATTTCTGCGCCTTCTACCTGAACTTGTCGGGAGCTGAAGTCAACGCTCAGCGGCCCAAAGCAGACCGCTGATTGCACACGGCCTCCGCTGCGCCGCACCAGGGCGTTCACGCGAGCCTCGATTTCTTCCAGAAAAAACGGCTTGGTGACATAGTCGTCAGCCCCAGCTTCCAGACCTTCGACTTTGTCGCGCCAGTCACCGCGGGCAGTGAGGATGAGAATTGGAAAGCTGCGCTGGGCCGCGCGCCAGCCTTGTATCAGCTCAATGCCGGAAATTCCGGGTAAGCCTAGATCAACGATGGCCAGATCATAAGGGTGTTCGCCGCCCAAAAAGCGGGCCTCCTCTCCATCGGCGGCTTCCTCCACCACCCAGCCCGCTTTGGTGAAGTGTCGAGCAACCTGCAATCGCAGGTGCGCATCATCTTCAACTACCAGCATACGCATGGTTTAACCCTTGATCTTCACGGTGATAATACGACCAGAATTCTTCAGTAATCTAACGCTGTAGCCATTGCCTTGCGTGCGTACCTTGAGTACTTTGCCGCCGTGTTGAGCTTTAGCTTTTGCTGCAGCCTCACTGGCAGTGAGGCTGCGTTGTTCTTTGACGGCAGCAGACTTGGCATGCGCCACTGGCACAATTGCCACGCCCGATAAGAGGCAGATCAGCAGAGCTGAATTCAAACAATGTACAAATAGCCGGTACATAGGATTTCTCGTTCGAATGGTTTTCTAGTAACTCACCGGTTCAATAGCCACGTTCAGGCTGATCGTGTCACCAGGGTGATTTTGAGTTCGAGTGTAATAGATAGTATCGCCATAGCGGTAGCCAACGCGATAGCCAGAGACGACCTCTTTGTCGCGCAGTTCGTAATCTACTTCACATCTTTGTTCCGTTACATAACGTGTCTGCGTACTGCGATTGCGGCTGGCATCATGTGCTACCGCTGCGCCCAATATGGCGCCGGCGCCTGCCAGCAGTGGCTGGTGACGATTGTTGCGGCCGATAGCACCCCCTGCGACGCCTCCAATAATAGCGCCCAGCACTGTAGTAGCCGCTCCCTTGCGCCCGTTTGCCTGTTGTACGCGAACTGTCTCATCCCAACAGGAACGGTGGGGGATTTTCTCTGTCACGGTACTAATTACCGGTGCGACGGATACCACTGGGGCTTGAATGGCGAGGTGTTGAGTATTGGCAGTGGCGCATGCCGCGCAAAGAACAGTACTCAGGGCTGCTGCAAGAATGTTGGCTTTCATGGTGGTTGTCCTCGGTGGTTTGCTCAGTGGTTATAGCTGTAAACACGATTCCACCATACGACTTTGAAGCTGAACGAAAGCTGAACAGACGGGCAAAAAAAGTTGTTTTCGTTCAGCTCCCGTTCAGCCCCCAGGGCGTAACTTGGATCGTGAGTACGGCAATAACCGGAGGTAAACGCCATGAACAAACTCAGAACTACAACAAAGACACTGACACGCACACTTGTACTGCCTGGTCTTGCACTCCTACTGGCAATTGGCACCGCTCCTGCGCTAGCTGGGCAAAAGCAGGGTGATCGCCATCAAGGGGCAAGTAAGCACCAAAACAGCGGCAAGCATATTTCGAAATCGCACAATTCCAGAGTAGGTAAGCACCACAGCAGGAACAAACATATTTCGAAATCGCACGATTCCAGAGCTGGTAGGCACCACAGCAGGAACAAACATATTTCGGTCACGCACAACTCCAGAGTTAGTACAGGTCACCGCCGAGGCGGCCATTACCGAAATCGAGGCTATAAACCGCGCTACTACGGCGGATATAGACATAACGGTCGCGGACATCACCGTCGTTACCAGTCCAGCTGGTACTTCGGCACACGTCCCTACTATTCGCCCTTCTTTGGAGCAGCTTTGGTGAGTGGTGCCATAACACACAGCCTGTATCACCTCCACGACGGTGCTACCTGTTACGATCGTCATGAAACGGACTACCGCGATGGAGGTAGCAGGAACTACAGCGAAGTTGCTGGATGTCACCGCATAGAGCAGCTGAGCGACGGTACTCAGAGGAGAGTGGAAGTGCCGATATCCCAGTGTAATTAGCAGGTCTACTTCAGGGGCTTCGGCCCCTTTTTTTTGCTCTCAAAAATCCGTGTATAGAAGCAAGTACCCTTTGTGGGAGACGGAAACGAAAAAGGCCAGCTAGTAGCTGACCTTTGACTCTTTGTATGGTGCCCAGAAGAGGACTTGAACCTCCACGCCCTTGCGAGCACTAGCACCTGAAGCTAGCGTGTCTACCAATTTCACCACCTGGGCATAAAAACTTAGATGGATTTCTAATACTTAACCCATAATTGTCGTCGCTGGACGTTGTCCAGTGTCTACCACAACACCACCTGGGCATAAAAACTTAGATGGATTTCTAATACTTAACCCATAATTGTCGTCGCTGGACGTTGTCCAGTGTCTACCACAACACCACCTGGGCATAAAAACTTAGATGGATTTCTAATACTTAACCCACGATTGCGGATGCTGGACTTTGTCCAGTATCTACCACAACACCCCCAGAGCAGAGCAGAAATACCGCCAAAATCCACGCTATCCCTGAGCGCGCGAACTTTACTTTTACCAAACCTCTTTGTCAATCCTCGCGTATACTCCACAGGAATTGCATAACCCCCCAACGCACCATTCCAGAGAAGACCAAAGCCATATGGCCAAAAAAGGCAAAATTGCCGACCCCCATGCCGCGCGCGAAGCGTCCCGTTATGAAAACCCTATTCCCAGTCGCGAGTTAATACTCGAGCTGCTGACAGACGCCGAAAAGCCCCTCAACAACAGCGAGATAGCACGCGAGCTGCACCTGTCCCAGAGCGAGCAGGCCGATGCGCTGCGCAAGCGATTGCGGGCGATGGAGCGCGATGGGCAATTGATGGTAGACCGCCGTGGCGCCTATGGTCTGGTCGATAAACTGCATCTACTGCACTGCCGTGTGCAGGGGCATCGTGACGGCTATGGTTTTGCCATTCAGCTATCCGAAGGTGATGACGTTTACCTCAGCGCCCGGCAGATGAACTTTGTGTTCGATGGCGATGAAGTATTGGTGCAGGTGACAGGCCTGGATCGACGCGGTCGTCAGGAAGGTAAGGTAGTGGAAGTGCTGAACCGCGCTAATCGCAGCGTTGTGGGCCGTTATCAGGAAGAAAGTGGTATTGGCTTCGTTGTTCCCGATAACAGCCGGATTAGCCACCAGATACTGATTCCACCGAAAGAAAAGAATCGCGCGATATCGGGCCAAATTGTCACGGCTGAGATTACTGACTACCCCACACGCAAACTAGGGGCCAAAGGCCGTATCAAAGAAATTCTCGGGGACCACATGGATCCTGGGCTGGAGATTGATGTCGCTATTCGCTCTCATGATATCCCCTGGGAATGGCCCGAGGCGGTGGTGGACGAAGCTGGCAGGCTTGAACCCGAACCTCTGGAAGAGGACAAAAAACTCAGAGTTGATCTGCGCAAACTGCCGTTTGTCACCATCGATGGCGAGGATGCCAGAGACTTTGACGATGCAGTGTACTGCGAAAAACGTAGGCTCGGTGGATGGCGCCTTTGGGTCGCTATAGCCGATGTGTCTCACTATGTGCGGCCGGGCTCGGCACTGGATGACGAAGCTGCTATACGCGGGACCTCGGTGTATTTTCCCGAGCGTGTTGTTCCCATGTTGCCCGAAGCTTTGTCCAATGGTTTGTGTTCTCTAAAACCAAATGTGGATCGCCTCGCCTTAGTTTGCGAGATGGAGTTGAGCCGCGCTGGTGCGCTCAAGGGCTTCGAATTTTACGAATCAGTGATTCATTCCCATGCGCGCCTCACGTATACGCAGGTCGGTGAAGTCCTCGAAAACGGCGAGCACCCGGATGTAGACAAGAAGCGGGTGGTGGATTTAGAGAGGCTACACAGCCTTTATAAAGTACTGCGCAGCGCGCGAGACAAGCGCGGAGCCATCGATTTTGAAACAGTGGAAACTCGCATCATCTTCGACGAACGGCGCAAGATTGATGCCATTGTGCCGGTGGTACGCAACGACGCTCACAAACTGATTGAAGAATGCATGCTCTGCGCCAATGTGGCGGCGGCGGGATTCTTTGCCGCGAATGAGATACCTATTTTGTATCGTGTTCACGAGGGCCCTACCGAGGAAAAACTGGAGAATCTGCGCAAGTTTTTAGGTGAGTTAGGTCTTGATCTGGGAGGTGGGCTGAAGCCTACACCGCTGCATTACCAGGTGCTGTTACAGACGGTAGTTGATCGCGAAGACGCCAATGTGATTCAGACAATGCTCTTGCGCTCTTTGCGCCAGGCGGTGTACCAGCCCGAGAATGGCGGGCACTTTGGGCTGCATTACGATGCGTACGCGCACTTTACTTCACCGATTCGCCGCTATCCTGATTTGTTGGTACACCGGGGCATACGCCACGTTGTGCGTTCAAAGAAGAAGGGTTTGAAAGTCAGGAAGGTGCGGGGAGCGGAGCCCATTCCGGCGCAAAGTATCTTCCCTTACGATATCCATTCCATGGCAGTACATGGTGAGCATTGCTCCATGGCGGAGCGGCGAGCGGATGAAGCCACACGCGAGGTCATGTCCTGGCTGAAGTGCGAGTACCTGCAGGATCATGTTGGGGACGAATTCAACGGCGTGGTCGCTGCAGTGACTAGTTTTGGTCTGTTTGTGGAGCTGGAAGACCTGTACATAGAAGGGTTGGTTCATATCACAGCGTTGCCTGGAGACTATTACAATTTTGATCCGGCGCATCAGCGTTTGACTGGCGAACGCAGTGGCCGCAGTTTTCAACTGGGTGGCCGAGTGCGCGTGCAGGTTGCCAGAGTTGATCTGGATGACAAGAAGATCGATCTCGAGTTGGTGGACAGCCAGCCGCCACGGAAATCTAAAAAGGCACCCGCTAACCCCGGTCCCGGCAAGAAGGGGAGGTCGGGTAAGGGCGGCAAAGGTGGCAAGGGCGGTAATGGCGGTAGAGCCAATAAGGGTTCGACCGGCGGTGCTGGCGCTAAGCCCAAGCCCAAGCCCAAATCTGGCGCAAAGGCAGGTGCAAAGGCAGGTGCAAAGGCAGGTGCAAAGGCAGGTGCAAAGGGTCAGGCAAAAGGAAAAACAGAGTCTGGCACGAAAGCCCAGCCGAAAAAGAAATCGAAAGCCGGCGCTGATGCCAAAGCGAAATCCAAAACCGGACACCGCAGGCGCCATTGAGGCGGGGCTCTCAAGAAAACATGGAATATATTTACGGTATACATGCAGTAGATAGCCTGCTGCGCCAGAACCCAAAGTCTGTGGCTAGGTTGTGGATGCAGCAAGGCCGCGAAGACAAGCGCATTACCCAATTGCTTGAGTTGGCCGGCAATCAAGGCGTGCCTGTTGAGCGACGGCTGCGCCAGGACATGGATGCGATGGTCAGCGGGCGCCATCAGGGCGTGGTGGCGGAAATGCTGGCCACTGCGGATAGTTCCAGTACAGATGGCGCCAATATCTGGACCGAAGCAGATTTACTGCGGGCCGTGGAGGGGAAATCCGGGCCTGTTCTGATCCTCGTGCTGGATGGTGTTACCGATCCGCACAATCTCGGAGCGTGTTTGCGCAGCGCGGATGCATCCGGTGTAGATGCTGTGGTGGTGCCAAAAGATAATTCGGCTGACCTGACGCCTGTCTCGCGCAAGGTAGCCTGTGGTGCGGCTGAGGTAGTGCCCTTTGTAAAAGTGACCAATATCAGCCGTACGCTGCAGGCGCTACAAAGCCGTGGCGTGTGGCTCTACGGCGCCGATGGCGATGCAGAAAAAACCATATACGACAGTGACTTAGTGGAATCTGTAGCCCTGGTTATGGGCGCTGAAGGCAAGGGAATGCGGCGGCTGACTCGCGAACAATGCGACTTTTTGGTGAAACTTCCCATGGCCGGTTCCGTGAGCAGCCTCAATGTTTCTGTCGCAGCGGGCGTCTGTTTGTTTGAAGTGGTGCGCCAGCGTTCTGCCGCACGCGATTAGCCCCCTTGTTACTTTCCACTAAACTCGTTAGAATCCGCTCCCTCAAAATTTGCCCGGCAGACTAGTTCCGCCGATCCTCCTTGCTACACCGTTCTCACTAAAGTAACGGGTAGCATTAACCCGTAAGGAGCTTCTCGTATGCGACATTACGAAATCGTTTTTATGGTCCATCCTGACCAGTCTGAACAAGTGCCCAGTATGATTGAGCGCTATACCTCAACAATCGCGAAAGACGGTGGCCAAGTCCATCGCCTGGAAGATTGGGGGCGTCGTCAGCTGTCCTATCCCATCAACAAGATTCACAAGGCACACTACGTGCTGATGAATGTGGAAGCCTCTAACGAAGCGTTGGAAGAGCTCACCACTACCTTCCGTTACAACGACGCTGTTGTTCGCAATCTGGTTATCCGTCGCAATGAGGCGGTGACTGAAGAGTCCTTCATCATGAAGGCTGAAAAAGAGAACCGTGAGCGCAAGAGCCGCTACGAAGAGCGTCAGGCCGCAGATGCTGCCAGGGTTGAGGTAGTTGCTGAAGAGGTGAAGCCAGAAGCTGCCGCTGAAGTGGCAGCGCCTGTCGAAGCCGAAGCCCCAGCCCCAGCCGAAGCCGAAGCCAGCAAAGAGACCAGTGAAGACTAGGTCTTCGCGCCCTGAAACGAATTTTTGAAGGAGAATTACCATGGCACGCTTTTTCCGTCGCCGTAAGTTTTGTCGCTTTACCGCTGAAGGCACCATCGAGATCGATTACAAAGATCTGGAAACCCTGAAAGCCTACGTATCAGAAACGGGTAAGATTGTGCCCAGCCGCATTACAGGCACTAAAGCTCGCTACCAGCGTCAGCTGGCAACTGCGGTAAAACGCGCGCGCTTCCTGTCTCTGCTGCCTTATACGGATGCCCATCAGTAGGCATTTTTTGATCCGCGCATTGCCCCGTCGAGATTCAACGTGAGGGGCTTGGCAGAATTTGCCATGCGCGGGCGGCTCCAGGCGCTGTTAATAGCAGTGGCTGGTGCCGGAAGTTTGTTGTTTTGTTGGGTCAGTGCAGCGGTTATTGCTCTGGTCACCTTGCGCAAAGGAGTTGCGTCGGGCGCCTGGCTATACGTATGGGCGATACTACCGGCCGGTACAGTGATGTACGTCATGGGCGACAGCGGCCCGCTGACATTGCTGACAGCTACCTTTTTCCTGGCCGTGGTGCTGCGCAACTCGGTCAGTTTGCCTCTAACTCTGCTGGTGAGTATAGGGGCGGGCCTGGCGACGGGAATGTTGCTACTGGCCTTTAGTGGCCAGTACCTGGATGAGATAGTTGTGAATTTCGGCGAATTTATGGCCGGGATGGAAAAGCAGCTGTCAGAGGGCACTGAGCCTGTAGTGCTAAACAAGCCTACCGCACTACAGATAGCCGGTGTGTTGGGTGCAGGTACCGCGATGATGTCGGTACTGAGCCTGCTGTTAGCCAGATACTGGCAAGCGCAGTTATACAACCCGGGTGGTTTTGGTGAGGAGTTTAGATCTCTTCGATACCCGCCTAGCACTAGTGTTTTACTGGTAGTGGTGGCCTTGGGACTGTCTAGTCTGGGCCTGCACTATCGGATTTGGGGAATGATCATATTCATACCCCTGACCTTCGCCGGACTGGCATTGGTGCACGCTCGCGTTCACTACCGTGGTCAAGGCGGGGGGTGGTTGGCCTGGTTTTACGTTCTCTGGATCATATTTGATCCAGTGAAGTTGGTAGTGGTGTTCTTTGCGATAGCGGATAGTTGGATGAACTTCCGTGAACGTTGGGCGCCAGCGGCTGTTAAGCCGCCCATAGAACAGCGAGGTTCTGACGAAGAGTCAGGCGATCGCGGTTCTGACGAAGATCAAGATCGAGACATTTGAAGTAGTGGGAGCAAGCTCCCCGAATAGAGGAAAGAACGATGGAAATCATTTTGCTGGAGAACATCAGCAACCTGGGTGGCCTTGGCGACACAGTCAACGTTAAAGCCGGGTACGGCCGTAACTACCTGATCCCCAAGGGGAAGGCAGTTCCAGCTACCGCCACTAACACCGCTGAATTTGAAATACGCCGTTCGGAACTGGAAGCTGCCGCAGCTGACACGCTGGGTGCTGCTGAAATACGCGCCGAAGCTATCAATGCGCTGGAGCAGATATCCATCCCGGCCAATGCGGGCGAAGAGGGCAAACTGTTCGGTTCGGTGGGTACGCGCGATATTGCTGAGGCAGTAACCGCTGCGGGCGCAGTCATCGATAAATCTGAAGTTCGCTTGCCTGAAGGCGCCCTGCGTGAGTTGGGTGAGTTCGACGTTGCTATTCAGATTCACGGCGAAGTCACTGCCAGCGTGTCCATCGCGGTTATCCCCGAGTAAGACGCTGCCATCACCCTCTACCCAGGGTGATTGAGCTTAATAAGTGCACCGATCATCGTGGTCGGTGCATTTTTTTGTCTGCTGTTTTTGTGGCCCATACGGACCATAATCCGAGTTTTAGCTGGGTCTCCCTCGCGATTTCCTATAATCTGTGTAGCCCATAATAAATCCCTTTGCCATGTCTGATTCAGAGTACCCAAGCAATGTTTCCGAGCTCCCTTATCCGGGTGACGGCGACATTGCGCGTATCAAAATGCAGCCGCACTCGGTAGAGGCGGAGCAATCTGTCATTGGCGGGCTGCTATTGTCAGCAGATGCTTGGGATGCCGTGGCAGAGTCAGTCACTGCCGAAGATTTCTACCGTCCTGACCATCGCCTGATTTTCCGCCAGATCACCAAGCTTGCTGAGGCTGTAGAGCCTATCGACGTCATTACCGTGGCGGACAAGCTCGAAGCCAGCGGTGAACTGGCCTCGGCCGGTGGCTTACCATATTTGGCTGAGCTCGCCCAAAAC
The DNA here is from genome assembly GCA_047611225.1 of Halioglobus sp. GTDB lineage: Bacteria > Pseudomonadota > Gammaproteobacteria > Pseudomonadales > Halieaceae > Marimicrobium. The sequence goes on along the minus strand of JBLFWP010000034.1, from coordinate 8,187 downwards.
ACGCCCAGCGCCTCCAACATTCGTGCCTACGCTCAGGTGGTGAGTGAAAGGGCAAGCCTGCGCAAGTTAATTGAGGCGGCGCAAGAGATTGCAGATAGTGGCTTCAGTCCGGAAGGGCGCACGTCTAGCGAGCTTATTGATGAGGCCGAGCGCCGCATCATGCAGATAGCGGAACACGGGCCAAAGGCCGGTGGCCCCCAGGATGTGAATCCGCTGTTGCAAGCAGCACTAAGCCGTATTGAAGAGCTCTTCAACTCGGGCGGTGATATCACTGGCTTGAGCACAGGTTTTAAGGATCTCGACGGCATGACCTCAGGCCTGCAGCCCTCTGACCTGGTTATCGTTGCAGGGCGACCCTCCATGGGTAAGACCAGTTTCGCAATGAACCTGGTGGAAAACGCTGTACTCAATCAGGACAAGCCGATTCTTGTGTTCAGCATGGAGATGCCGGCAGATTCGCTGATCATTCGTATGCTGTCTTCTATCGGCCGCATTGACCAGACGCGTATTCGTAACGGTAAGCTGGAGCAGGAAGACTGGCCCAAACTGAGTACCGCTGTTAACAAGCTCAAAGACGTACCCTTGTTTATCGATGACACGGCAGCGCTAACCCCTACTGAAGTGCGCAGCCGCGCGCGTAAGGTGGCTAGGGAAAACAACGGCCTAGGCATGATCATGGTGGATTACCTGCAGCTGATGCAGGTAGCAGGCACCTCTGAGGGCCGTACGGCAGAAATCTCTGAGATATCCCGTAGTCTCAAAGCGATTGCGAAAGAGTTTGAGGTGCCGGTGGTGGCACTGTCACAGCTTAACCGCTCTTTGGAGCAGCGCCCGAACAAGCGCCCGGTCAACTCAGACTTACGTGAATCCGGCGCCATCGAGCAGGACGCGGACGTAATCATGTTTATCTATCGTGATGAGGTCTACGACGAAGAGTCGCCCGATAAAGGTACTGCTGAAATTATTCTAGGCAAACAGCGTAACGGCCCGATTGGTACCTGTAGGTTGGCGTTCGTTGGGCAACACACCCGCTTTGAAAACCTTGCTCGTGGGTCTTACGAAGAGCAATAGCAATTCCTCTGCTGTAAATAGCGTGCCACGCAAACGGCCCGTGTCTGCAGATCCTCACGAAAAGGCCACAGCGCCGCCGTCAAATTTGGCTGCTGCGCAACGCGACCATTTTTGTTGCGCAAAAATCCGGACTCAGACAATGCTCGCAGAACCCCCCGAATTTTCCGGCGGCGCTAAGCGTGGCCCGATTTTCCGGGAGGGCCCCAAGACACAGACCTCCACACTCTTCAAACCATACGAGTTACTTCGAATTGGGCTCGATATGAGGAACTGGGCTTGATCCCCGCTACGCCGGATTGGCCAACCGAACCTCAGAACCCCGTTTGGTCCTTCAGCTTTTGCAGCTCGGCCAGTTGATCATCGGACGTGAGCGGTTCAGAAGATTGCTTCTCAATGGCTTCAGGTGCCGGCACTTCCAAAGTTTCTCCGCGCAACACGCGCGTGCAGTACTGCTGGTAGTGATCCTTAAACCTGGGCCAACTGGCTCGTTCGGTGTTGTTTGAGAGGAAGAACCAGCCACTGTCGCTGCCTGCGAGGTATACGGCAGGGTGGCTCCAGCGCTGCGCTGAACGCGGTGAGGGGGCGCGGCAGGCTTCCAGGTAGGCATCGTGGGCGTGGGGTAGGCCGAAGTCAGCTAGCCCCTCCTGGCAGCACTCCAGCATGCGATTGAGTGTGGGAAGGTATTCGCTGTTCTCGATAGCGTGCTTGGCGCCTTTGAGAATTTGTTCCACGGGGTAATCGGTTAGGGATTCCAGCCACAGCTTTTTGATCTGATTGAGTTGCTGCGCGTCGGGGAAGGCTGCGTAATACTGGTTGTGGTAATTCAGGCGAAATAGCGCGAATACCTGGTTGATAGCATCTACATGGGCCTCATGGCTTAGCGCGCCTGCCGCTTCACTCTGCCCACGAGGTGTCGGTGAGGTCTTGCTCGAGGCTTCGATCTCTTGTGCGACCTGATGTACTAGATCCCTGGTGTCCGGCATGGCTTTTGTCCGCTTGTTGCATCTGGTGGCGCTTGGCCCAGTGGTATTTTATGTGCTGTAAAAACTTACTGTTCCAGGAGGTGTGGGCCTGGTTCGTGTCTTTCCAGTATACGATGAATTCCGGTATGAGTGAGTGCGCGAAATCGGTCTCGATATGAGATAAACGCAGAATATCGAATACATCTTCACTGGGCAGCCAGGCATCAGTGATGCGCTTCGGTTCGGTACTGTGCTCCAGGCTTGAGTTGTATTTGGACCACTGAATACGAATGTGCTGAATGAACTTTGAATTCAGTTCCTTGGGCTTGGCCCCGCGTTCCCGCCAATAAAGAATAAACTCAGGAACGGCGGTATCGATAAAGTCTCTATCGATACCGCCTCGTTCCATAATCTCCAGCGCATCCAGGCTAGGCAACCATGAGTTGTCCAACGTTGTCTTCTCCGGAGTTCGGAAAGCTTCCGCTTGATTCTGCTGATGGCGACGCCAGTTGCTGGTGATATGTTGACGAAACTTGTTTTCCCAGGCGTGGCTTATTTCTCCTCTCTCGCGCCAATAGAAGATGAAATCTTCCAGTTGGTCCATCGCGAACTGACGCGGTATGTTGTTATTCAGGCTGAGCAGCTGTAGTAAATCTTCGCTGGGCGTCCAGTTTTCGGACAACAAGCCTGCGCTGCGGGGTGAGGCGGCGACGGGCACAGGCACAGGCTCGACCGGCGTCGGCGCGCTGGAGCGAACCGGTTCGTTGACGGCGAAGATCATTTGCTCGCTGGAAAGCAGCGGTGGCGAGTCCATAAGCAAGACGCCCTTATCGACCAATGAGCGGCTGATGCGGTGTAATTCCTCGATGCTCCAGAAGGGGAGTGTCTGTTGCAGGTAGCTTCTCTCGATACAAAGCCAGGCGAAACCTTTCCTGATCTGAGGGCTGTGAACCTCAAACAGTTGCTGCAGATGTTGCAACAAGATAGCCTCCTCCAGGCCGATAGTCGCCGCCAGGCCAGGTGAAAACACCAGCTGGCGTTCGGGGATTAAGGAGGAATCTGACATCTGTGTACCGGTAAACTGAAGCAAGTTTGTTAGGATAGCGCATTCGTGGAGTCAGTGTCCGCAGTGCGGCCTAAATCCTGTTGAAAAATTGATTTGATCCTCGGCACACATCGTGACCGAGTGTAATAGCACAGCGCTTTGGAACAAAAATGGCAAAACAAAAAACGGCCTTTGTCTGCAATGATTGCGGCTCGGACTATGCCAAGTGGCAGGGCCAGTGCAATGATTGCGGCGCTTGGAATACAGTGGCTGAAATTCGTCTTGGGCCTGCTGCGGGCTCTGGACGTGCGGGCGCTCAGGTCAGTGCCAATCGGGCTGGATTTGCCGGTGCTCTGGCCGGCGCGCGTGTGCTTAACGAAATTGACCTGCAAGCCTTACCCCGCTTCAGCGCTGGCTCCGAAGAGTTTGACCGGGTGTTGGGCGGCGGCCTGGTGCCAGGTTCTGCGATTTTAATCGGGGGTAATCCCGGCGCAGGTAAAAGTACGCTGCTGCTGCAGACCATGTGCCATCTGTCGACTTCCATGGAAGCCCTTTATGTCACGGGAGAAGAATCCCTGCAGCAGGTGGCGATGCGCGCCCAGCGCTTACAGCTGCCCACTGACAAACTGCGCCTGATGTCAGAAACCCACGTGGAGGCCATTGTGGCTGCCACCGATCAGTTCAAACCCAAAGTGCTAGTGGTGGATTCGATACAAGTGGTGCATACCGATGAGCTAACCTCCGCGCCAGGCGGTGTCTCCCAGGTGCGTGAATGCGCTTCTTACCTGATACGCCACGCCAAAAAAACGGGCATGGTCTTATTCCTGGTGGGGCACGTCACCAAGGATGGCTCTCTTGCGGGCCCTAAAGTGCTGGAGCATATGATCGACTGCTCCATTCTTCTGGAAGGCAATGATGACGCACGCTTTAGGACATTGCGCGGACAAAAGAATCGCTTTGGCGCGGTCAACGAGCTGGGCGTGTTTGCCATGACAGAGCAGGGCATGAGGGAGGTCAAAAATCCTTCGGCAATTTTTCTTGATCGCGGGACCGAAACAGCATCAGGCAGTGTCGTTATGGTGGTGTGGGAAGGTACCCGGCCATTGCTGGTAGAGATTCAAGCACTGGTTGACGACAGCCAGTTGGGCAACCCGCGACGGGTGGCTGTAGGGTTGGAGCAAAATCGTCTCGCGATGTTGCTCGCGGTGTTGCATAGGCACGGCGGATTGCAAGTGGGCGATCAGGATGTGTTTGCGAACGTTGTGGGCGGCGTAAAAGTTTTGGAAACGAGTGCAGACCTAGCTTTGCTGCTGGCAATTGTGTCGAGCTTTCGCGATAAGCCGTTGCCACGCGACATGGTGATATTCGGAGAGGTGGGCTTGTCGGGAGAAATACGCCCGGTGCCCAGCGGACAGGAGCGTTTGGCGGAAGCGGCCAAGCATGGCTTCAAAAAAGCGATTATCCCCAAGGGAAATGCGCCGCGAGCAGCGATCAAAGGAATGGAGGTGGTGGCGGTTGCTAAGTTATCCGATGCACTTGCCGCGCTGGATTAATCGCCTAGTTGCTCTAGCTCTTCTTCCAAAACAGTGAGGTCCAAATGGGCTTCAAGCACCGCGCGTAGCGGCTCAATATTTTCTCTATCAACGTGTTCCACCGAAAAGCCTAGCCGTCCGGCTTCTACGTGTTGTAAGTAGGCGTGCAGTTCAAGCGTGGTGCCTTCGTCAACCTGAATCACCAGAGTGAAGGGTTCGTTGTACTGCGCGTCCCATACATCAGGCTGGTCGGTGGCAACACCACTTAGGGAGATATCCATAAGGTGTTGATGCCATACGCTTGCGCCCTGATGCACGTCTACCTGCAGCGCCAGTTCCACGCGTGTGGAGTGTCGGTTCTCTTTTGTAAATTCAGGCATATCCGAACTCTTGCTACCAGTCTACAGGCCAACTATAACGCTGCATCTCTTTGAATGCGAGGCGCCCACCTACTTGAGTTTCCGGTGCTTCAGACGCTTTGGTTGTTCAGCCGCAGACCCCAAACGTGCTTTCCTATCTTCTTCATAATCCGAGAAATTTCCCTCATGGAAGACCACGCCACCATCGTCCTCATAGGCCAAAATATGGGTCGCAATTCGATCCAGGAACCAGCGATCGTGAGAGATCACCATGGCTGACCCGGGGAAGGCCAGCAGCGCTTCTTCCAGCGCACGTAGAGTTTCCACATCGAGATCGTTGGTGGGTTCGTCCAACAACAAAACGTTGGCACCTTGTTTCAATAGTTTGGCAAGGTGTAAGCGATTGCGCTCGCCGCCCGACAGATCCTTCACATACTTTTGCTGGTCCGCTCCCTTGAAATTAAAGCGGCTCACATAGGAACGTGATGCGACTTCGTAGCCGCCTATGCGAATTGTGTCCTGTCCATCCGAGACTTCTTCCCAGACTGTTTTACTGCCATCCAGATCATCCCGCGATTGGTCAACGTAGCCTAGTTGTACAGTCTCGCCCAACTTCACTTCGCCGCTATCGGGCTGCTCCACATCCATTAATATTTTGAACAGCGTAGATTTGCCCATGCCGTTTGCACCGATGATGCCGACCATGCTGCCTTTTGGCACGATGAAGCTAACCTTGTCGAACAACAAGCGGTCACCATAACTCTTGGACAGATCGGTAACTTCTACAACGTTGTCGCCCAAGCGTGGCCCTGGTGGTATGTAGATTTCATTAGTCTCGTTGCGGTTTTGAAATTCCTGAGACTGCAACTCTTCATAGCGCTGCAGGCGTGCCTTGCTTTTAGCCTGTCGTCCCTTCGGGTTACTGCGCACCCATTCGAGTTCAGCTTTAATCGCTTTTTGATGCGATGCCTCTTGCCGGTCTTCCTGCCCAAGACGGGACTCCTTGGCGTCCAGCCAGTCGGAGTAATTGCCCTCGTAGGGAATTCCTCTGCCCCGATCGAGTTCCAAAATCCAGCCGGCGGCGTTATCGAGGAAGTAGCGATCGTGCGTGATCGCCACTACAGTGCCCGGGAAATCGTGTAAAAAGGTTTCCAGCCAGGCCACGCTTTCGGCGTCCAGGTGGTTGGTTGGCTCATCCAGCAAAATCATGTCGGGGCTGGAGAGCAATAAGCGGCACAGAGCTACTCGACGGCACTCGCCGCCAGACAAAGTCGTTACATCAGCATCCCAGGGCGGCAGACGCAGCGCATCGGCGGCGACTTCCAATTTATGATCGAGGTTGTGCGCATCAGTCGCCTGAATAACGTCCTCAAGGCGAGCTTGTTCTTTGGCTAGGGCATCGAAATCGGCATCCGGCTCGGCATAGTCGGCGTACACTTTGTCCAAGCCGGCGAGGGCGTCGAGCGCGCCTTGGACGCCTTCCTCGACATTACCGCGCACGTCCTTCTCAGGATCCAGTTGCGGTTCTTGTGGTAGATAGCCGATCTTGATGCCGGGCTGTGGCCGGGCTTCCCCGAGAATATCCGTGTCGAGGCCAGCCATAATGCGCAGCAGTGTGGATTTACCTGAGCCATTGAGGCCCAGCACACCAATTTTCGCGCCGGGGAAGAAGGACAGTGAAATGTCCTCCAGAATCTTCTTTTTGGGTGGCACAACTTTGCCAACCCTGTTCATTGTAAAGACGTACTGAGCCATAGGAGCCCTCAAGCTGATCGGTTCGTAAAGCGCAGGATGTTAGCAGAAAAGCGAGTGCAATAGCTCTTAGGGACAGGCCTGAGCCGTTCACTTGGCACTTATGCAGGCTGCCGCTTTACGGTAGAATGCGCGGCTTTGAACGGTACCTGGCTGCCCGCTCAGGGCGCTAATGGGTTTTGCATAAAATGAGGAGCAAGCATGTTTGACAGCAACATGACTATCGAGGGTTTTGACGACGAGATCTTCGCCGCGATAGGAGAAGAGAACCGTCGGCAGGAAGAACACATCGAGCTAATAGCCTCGGAGAACTACACCAGCCCGGCTGTTATGCAGGCTCAGGGCACTGCGCTGACCAACAAATACGCCGAAGGCTACCCCGGCAAGCGCTACTACGGCGGCTGTGAATTCGTGGACAAGGTCGAGGTGCTGGCCATAGAACGGGTCAAAGCCCTGTTTGGCGCGGATTATGCCAATGTGCAGCCGCACTCGGGTTCTCAGGCCAACTCTGCGGTCTACCTGGCGCTTTGCAACCCCGGCGATACTGTTCTGGGTATGAGTCTGGCAGACGGTGGTCACCTGACTCACGGCGCTAAGCCGAATTTCTCAGGCAAGATATACAACGCGGTGCAATATGGCCTGAACGCGGAAACTGGCGAAGTTGATTACGATCAGGTTGAGGCGCTTGCACTTGAGCACAAGCCAAAGATGATCGTGGCGGGCTTCTCTGCCTACTCTCAAATCATGGATTGGGCGCGCTTCCGTGAAATCGCTGACAAAGTGGGCGCCTACCTGATGGTAGATATGGCGCACGTGGCTGGGCTGATTGCAGCGGGCGTTTATCCGAACCCGGTGCCTTACGCCGACGTAGTGACTTCCACGACGCACAAGACCCTACGCGGCCCCCGTGGCGGCATAATCATCGCCAAAGCCAATGAGGAACTGGAGAAGAAGTTTAACTCTGCGGTTTTCCCGGGCGGGCAGGGCGGTCCTTTGATGCATGTGATCGCAGCCAAGGCCATCTCCTTCAAGGAAGCCCAAAGCCCCGAGTTTGTTGAGTATCAAACCCAGGTCGTTAAAAACGCTAAAGCGATGGCAGCGGCTTTTATCGAGCGCGGCATCAAGATCGTTTCCGGCGGCACTGAGAACCATCTGATGCTGGTAGACCTTATCGACAAGCCCTACACGGGTAAGGATGCTGACGCAGCTCTGGGCTCTGCCAACATCACGGTCAATAAAAATGCTGTGCCCAACGACCCTCGCTCTCCGTTTATCACATCAGGCCTGCGTGTTGGCACACCTGCAATCACCACTCGTGGCTTTGGTGAGGCGGAAACGGTAGAGCTCACTGGCTGGATGTGTGATGTGCTTGAGTCGCTGGAAAACGGTACTTCTGAGCAGGTTATCGCTGAGGTTCAGGGCAAGGTACTGGAGATTTGTAAGCGCTTTCCTGTTTACGGGTAGTT
>JBLFWP010000033.1:0-34264 GCA_047611225.1 Halioglobus sp. | reverse complement strand
CCCAAACAAATCGCTGCCCTGACAATGGTGCCAGAGTTGATATCTCTGATTGTTCCATTAATCCCGAAACCGGATCAGCGCAACTATCTGCCCTATGGCACGACCCGAAGTTCAATGCGCAGCAGCGCGCTTTTTATTATGCGCGTGTACTGGAAAATCCAACCTGTCGCTGGTCAACCTGGGATGCAAATCGTGCTGGCGTTGCGCCACGTCCTGATTTAGCCACCACACTTCAGGAACGCGCTTGGTCTTCACCCATTCACTATTTGGAAAATTGAATCCGCAGAACTTTAAGAGAGTCCAATATATGAAGAAAACGCTACTACTACTTCTCGGCCTACTGGTTGTTGTCGGCGTTGGCCGCGCATTACTCAAAGTACCCGCAGTACAAGACGCGGCACTTGAGCGCGGAACGGCGGCTATCGCCAAACGCGGCGCGGTGCCCTTTCCGGAATCAGAAAGTCTCAGGGTCTATGTCTGTGGCAGCGCATCGCCGTTAGGTATGGGACAGGCGCAGGCCTGTATCGCCGTCATAACGCCCGAGCATTTCTACCTGATCGATTCCGGCGCCGGTTCTACCGATAATATCAGTCGCCTGGGCTTGCCGACGAGGGAACTGGACGGTCTATTGCTAACGCACTTTCACTCGGACCACATCGCAGAAATTTATGAAGTGAACCTCAACTCCTGGGTACAAGGCCGACCACAACCTTTGACAGTATATGGTCCAAAGGGTGTGGATGAGATAGTAAATGGCGTGAATACAAGCTACCGGCAGGATCGAATTTATCGCACCGGTCACCACGGAGAAGATTTGCTACCACCGGCACTCGGGGTATTGCAGCACGAAACGATCGCTCCTGGCGTAGTCCTTGAGGATGGAGACCTCAAGATAACCGCCTATGTGGCCGAGCACCCACCCATTGAGCCCGCGGTGGGTTATCGTTTCGACTACCGCGGCCGTAGTGTTGTGATTTCAGGCGACGGCAACGTCAACAGCGACACGCTGAAGATAGTCGGCGGTGCTGACTTGCTGCTACACGACGCGCTATCGCTACCGACGGTAACAGCACTGTCGGAGGCACTGGGCGCAGCGGGGCAATCACGCCAGTCCAAAATTGTCGCTGATGTGATGGACTACCACGCCTCAACGGAATCACTAATTGAGCTCGGCGAGAAATCGAATGTAGACATGGTGGCCTTCTATCACCTGGTGCCAGTGCCGCAATTTTCTGCACTGGAAGATGTCTTCATGCGTGGGGCACCGGACAACTTTCTTCTCGCAGAAGACCTCATGTGGTTTGAGCTGCCCATCGACAGTGACGACATTGTTGTCAATCGCCCATGAAGTATGACGAGCCAATTCGACTGGTAGGCGGTACCGGGTCGCCCTACACACAAAAAATGTTAGCCCTGCTGCGCTACCGGCGTTTGCCGTATGCGGTGAACTGGGGCCAGCCGGCACAGACTTGTGATGTCATGGGCGTAGAGAAACCCAGGCCCATCTTTGAGCCCACCTTCTTTTTTGAAGAGGACGGAGAGACCAAGGCCGTGTGCGATTCCACACCTATTATCCGGCGCCTTGAAAAAATGGCGCCCGGCCGTTCGGTCCTGCCCAATGACCCTGCTCTGGCCTTTATCGATTACCTCATCGAAGACTTCGCTGACGAGTGGTGCACCAAGTACATGTTCCATTATCGCTGGCACACACAGTTGGACGCGGGCAATGCTGGCACTCTGCTACCGCTGAGCATGGACGTCAGCATGCGGAAGGACGTCCACAAAGAATTCAAGCACTACGTCGAGGACCGCCAGATAAGCCGCCTTTACGTAGTGGGCTCCAACGACACCACGGCTGGGGTGATCGACGCCAGCTACCGGCGTTTTCTTGCCGCCATGGAAAACCATCTGGGCAATCAAAAGTACATGTTGGGCAACCGTCCCGCTGCCGGAGACTTCGGACTCTACGGCCAGTTAAGCCAATTGGTGGGTTTCGATCCTACGCCCAGGGCGATTGCCCATGAAGTGTCTCCCCGCACAGTCGCCTGGGTCGATCTCATGCGCGACCCCAGTGGACTTGAGCCCACAGAGCAAGATTGGGTTAGCATCGCGGATCAACCGACGAGTTTGCGCGGCCTACTGGAAGAAATCGGCCGCATATACGCGCCGGCACAACTGGCCAACGCCCACGCCGCTCAAGCGGGAGACAAAACCTGGACTACCGAGATAGATGGCGCGCCCTGGACCCAACAGACCTTTCCCTATCAGGCCAAATGTTTACGCTGGACTAATGAACATTATCAAGCGCTCAGCGAGCCGCACCGTGCCAGTGTTGATACTTTGCTTGAAGGTACGGGTGTTGAGGCCATGCTGTCATCAGACTGAGCTGCCACACAAATTCGAAACAGAAATATGGACGGGAATATTTTGGGGTGGAGTTAAGTCAACGCTTAAAGATTGGGATGGTTATTGTATCTATTCTTTGGTTGTTCATTGTGGCGTCGGTTATAGAGCCTTCGCAAGTGCCATTCCCTAGTGTGTTTCAGGGGCTCGGTATCTTTCTAGTGGTTTCACATATTATTGAGATAGTCGTGTTCAAAAAAAGAATGCGCGGGCCAGGGGATTACCTGTTAACGATGTTGTTTGGTTCGTTACAGTTAAAGACTATTAGGATTGAAGGCATGAAATCATAGTGATCGGGCTTTGGTGAAACAGAAAGTGCAGCAATGATCACAGTAAACTTAAAGGGGTCAGAGTCATTTAAAAACACTCTTGCGATCAGCGAGCACCGTTTAACGGTTCTGACCCCTTACTTTTTAAGGCTGCCTCAATTTTCCAAACTGGGACAGCCTCTACAACGCGCCGAAATGTCTTGAAGCAATGCAAATTCTCCATGCGTCGAACTAGAAGGTCAAACGAACACCAGCCTCCACCGATTCGCCAGCCTGTGGTGCGAAATTTCGCAGGAATGACGTGCTCAGGCGAATTTCCTCATCGGAAATATTCTTCCATTTTAAGAAGGCCAGCAGCTCGACACTATTTGAAAGTTCCATGCGGTAATCGACACCGGCATCCCAACGAGTGTAGCCAGCTGTATCTGTTTCGAATTGGCCTGGGGAGCTCTGATCATCTGCATCAACGACGCGCACATAGGCTCCCAGCGCACTGCCTGTCCACGTCAGCTCTGCGCCGATGCGGCGGGGCGGCATCCTGGGTACGTCGCCCGCACCGTCAAATTCTCCGCTGATATAATCGCCAAACAGCCCAAATGCCAATCCGCCATCGGCGATATCGGCTAGATGGAAGCTGGAGTCCAGTTCAATGCCGTAGAAATCGGCATCATCTTGCTCATACGAATAAACCGGGGTCTCCTCTACGTCGGTGCCGGTGTTCAGTAGGAAAATATAGTCTTCGAACGAGTTGTAGAACATGGTTAATTCCGCCCATGATTCTGCCCCCTGCCATTTCAGTGACAAGTCCGCGTTGACAGAAGACTCTTGGTCGAGATCGGGATCGCCGATCTCAATGCTGCCTGTAGCTGCATGAGTAACGAGCAGGTCTACGCTATTATCAACGTTGGAAAACAGCTCCTCGGTAGCCGGTGCTCGCTCAGAACTAGACAGCGCAAGACCCAGACTCCAGGCCGGGTCAAACGTGTAAACTGCCGCGCCTGAGAGGCTAAAGCTGGTGAAGTCTTCCTGACTGGCGCGAACCGCTTCCGGATCTCGCTCTACCCAATCGACTCGCGCACCGGCTTCGAACTGCCAGTCTTCGAAATGGAAATCCTGCACATAAAAAACACCCCACTCCAGCGAATCAGTTTTCGGAACATAGGCTTCGTCACCCGTCGCAGCAAACTCATCCGAACGCCACTGCAACCCTAATACAGAATGATCTTCGGCCTCACGTACCAACTCTAAACGACCCTCCCAAGTCTCGCGCTCAAAGAGAGTACCGACCTCGGCTCCCTCGAGTTCTACATGCTCATAGTCGGTGTAGGTCAAGAAAGCGCGCGCTACATCAATGAGGCCGGGTGCAAGATCGTGGTAATGCAGCTGTGCATCATAACGCTCCTGCTTGAGGTCAATACGAATGGTCTCCTCCTCTTCCTCTGAATGCTCTTCCTCCGAATGCTCTTCGCCTTCATGCTCTTCCTCATGACCATGAGAGCCTGGCGGTATTCCATAAACCGTTTCAAAATTGTTGTAAGCAAAGCCTACAAACCCGCGCTCACCGAGCTGGTAGCTGGTACCCAAGGTGAAGTTATCAGCATCGCCGTCGGTGTTGGCAATGAACCCGTCGCTGTTTTCGATCTCTTCCTCTGAATGCTCTTCGCCGTCGTGCTCGCCGCCTAGCAATTCTTCCTGCTCTTCCAGCGCCGCCTCATCGATAGCCAATCCCGGGATATCCTGGTTATCAAATTCCCGGGCGGTACCGCTAAAATGGAAGGCAAAATCACCCGCTCCGGCTTCAATTTTAACCGTTGCTGTATCCATATCCGCTGCACTGTCGTGACGATATTCAACAGCACCTTGAACGCCGTCTATCGGTGCTCGTGGGATACGGTTATCAATGACGTTTATCACGCCACCTATAGCGCCACCGCCGTACAACAAAGTGGAGGGGCCGCGAAGCACCTCAATGCTTTCGGCCAGCATTGGTTCAACACCCACCGCGTGGTCGGGACTAAGGCTGGATACGTCTGCGGCAGCAATGCCGTTTGTCAGCGTTATGGCGCGCGCGCCCTGTTGACCCCGAATGACCGGGCGGCCCACGCCGGGGCCGAAAGAGGCACTGGCAACACCCGGCACATTACTAAGCGTTTCACCAATGTTACTGCCAACTGCGCGGCGCAGTTCTTGACCAGACAAAATGGTAACTGGCAGTGCTGTTTCAGATGTTTTCTTATGAATGGGCACGGACACCAGTACGTGCTCCAAGCGCTCATTAGAATTTTGTGCCATAGCATGGCTGGCGGCACCCACAAGGGTCGCCAAAAGAATACGTTTCATATCGATCTCCTGTTAAAAAAGAATGTGTTATATCAACAGGAGTGAGGTGGGGGACCTCGAGCAGCAAGACGGTAATGGGTGGAAAGGGCCGCGGGTGACACCGCGAGCTGAACATAGAAACCCGAGTTCGTTGCAAGCGCGGCTCGTGGAGCAGTCGATTTTATAGCTTGGCCGCAATCCACCGAGCATTGCAGGCAATTGTCTGAGAACAAATAATCCGCATGAAAGTGCCCGGCCTGTGCTGATTGCGCGCCTAGCAGCAACGTTATCAGCGCAATCGACAGAAAGCGTCGGATACGAATGTAGGTGTTTATTCTCATGAGAAAGGAAATGTACGCTAGATGGCTAGTAGCCGTCTAGGTATTTTTACAGCCCTGTGCATGGAGAATTAGGACTAACCCAATGATATCTGATAGTTGGCAGTTGCAACCATCATCGATAGCGAACTTAATGGGTCAGAGTCCTTTTAAAACACTCTGGCGATCAGCGAGCGTCGTTTAACGGCTCTGACCCTCAGACCCTCTACTTTCAATACAATGAGTAAACAGGCCCAAAGTGTGGGCTGAAGGAGCATTTATAATCACTTGAGCCCTTTTGGTGTAACGCCAGCCCATGACCTCAAGTTAACTTGTCAGAACCTGTCTGGGGGAAATCGGTGACGTTTGTATGTTTTCATGAGCCGATTCTATCATCTACGGGCTTTTAACTTGGCGGCACCGTCGGCTGGGAAGCGTTCATTTCATTGATACCGGCGAGCCTGACTCTCGCGTTTGGTATTCGGACTTTGCGATCGAGGGGCATCTGAATCGCGATTTGTAGTTATTCTTCCGGAACCAGACCCCGTCGTTTGTAGTGGTGGTACATTTGCCAATCGTGTCGGCTTGAGGCAGTGGCATTGTTATTTTGCAGCAGCCAGGGCACCCACGGCGAAGCTGTAGCTGCCTCTACTTCGTCGCCCATGACCGTAACCCGTTGAATAATGCGCTCGCCCACGAAATCGTTCAGTACAAAGTGTTGCGTGGCGCGGTTGTCCCACATAGCCACCGTGCCGGGCGTCCATTGATAGCGCACGGTAAAGCGCGGGTTAGCGACCCAGCGGGTCAGCATCGGCAGCAGGGCATCGCTCTCGGTCACGTTCATTTCTACAATACGGCGCGTGAAATGTTCATTCACGTACAGCACTTTGCGTCCGGTCTCTGGATGTACCCTCACCACGGGGTGAATAGCAGTTATTTCAGGTTGTCCGTGGGCATGTGCATCGTGCAGTGCAGACAAGCCATCACAGAGTGATCGCATTGGCTCTGAAAGTTCCTCGTAGGCGGCGGTAAGATCCGACCACATGGTATCTCCGCCGTGGCTCGGGCAGGTCAACATATGTAGTATCGACATCAATGCGGGATTGTCCTGACATGTCAGGTCAGTGTGCCATTCATCTGCGATTCCGCCTGCGCTGGCCCGCAGCTCGAAAATCTCCGGAGGTAGGTCGGGGTTGTCCGTGAGATTTGGGTGCCCTTCAAGCGGCCCGAAGCGTCGCCCGAAAGCAGCATGCTCTTCCGCGGAAGGAGACTGACACGGAAAAAACAATACCTTGTGTTCCAGTAGCAGCTTCCTAATTTTCTCGATATCCGCCGCTGTTGCTTCTGTCAGCCGCACACCGGTCACTTCAGCGCCAAGATTACCTGACAGCTTTTTCAGGCTCCAGCTCTCAGAATCTCCGGTCATTTTTGCATACCCTGCCGTAGTCGGTTATAAGATATGCGTATCATATATCACGCGCCTGCCCTACTCCAATCAGCGAACGCACCGACCTTGAGATTCCGATACCCATAAAGAGGGGCACGCTGTAGTGTTCAGCCCCGACCAAGTGCCTGCCAAGATTGAACAGGGACTACATTGGCGTCGAGTGCGTCAAGTTCATCGGGTGTAACTTGAGTTTCTTTCTCCAGCTGGGCACTTCCCCCTTTGCACTGAACTAAGTGAAATAGTCTGCCCGTGAATTTTCTTGGGTTTCTATAAGGGCGTCCCGATGGACTACTGGTTCGAAATTATCGAAATCTGCCATCGATGCTTGCTGTGGACTGCCGGTTGGGAGCGGTGGCGTTTGTAGGTATTCATTGTATGATATTACCAACTATGGCTACTCAACTTGGCAATACCAACCTTTCTACACCTCGTCTTTGAACAGAGTAAGGTGGTTGAAATGAGCTTATACGCTAGTAAATAACAATAAGAGTAGGGATGGTAATGGCTGGGGGAGACACATCATCGAACGGCAGTGGCTCGAATCAGGAGCTGAGCCACAAATCTGCACCGCCAAGCTTGGGCACCAAACTGGTCTATGGATTTGGCTCGGTCGCCTACGGCATTAAAAACAACGGGTTCGACTATTTCTTATTGCTATTTTATAGTCAGGTAATCGGCCTTGATGCACGTTTAGTGGGTCTGGCAATCACTACGGCACTGGTTGTCGATGCAATTTCCGATCCGATCGTGGGCTATTGGTCAGACAACTTGCGTTCCCGGTGGGGTCGTCGCCATCCCTTTATGTACGCATCGGCCATCCCGGTTGCGCTTAGCTATTACTTATTGTGGAGCCCGCCTCTGGACTGGTCCCAGGCCTCGCTATTTTGGTACTTGTTGGTGATGGCTGTGTTTATCCGAACTTTTATCACACTGTATGAAACACCCAGCTCCGCACTGGCGCCGGAGATCACCGACGACTACGTTCAGCGCAGCTCCCTGTTGAGCTTTCGTTACTACTTTGGTTGGACGGGCGGCAACACGATGTCGGTGCTGATGTTTTTCTTTCTGTTTCCCGCGCTCGTCACCGCTACCATCGCCGACGGGCGATTTAACCCCGAAAGCTATTCCCTGTACGGGGTCGTCGCCTCGGTGCTCATTTTTATCTCCATTATCGTCTCCTCGTTAGGCACTCATTCGTACATACCCAAGCTGAGAGCTGCACCGCCGAAGCGCAAGCTCTCTCTCCGCGATATTCTCAGAGAAGTTGTAGAAACGCTCACCGATCGCTCCTTCTTTGTGCTTTTCTTCGCTGCGTTGTTAGGCGCGGTGGGCACAGGGCTTTCAGCAGCGCTAGCCTTTTACTTTTATACCTATTTCTGGGATTTCAGTTCGGTGCAGACCGGAATGCTCATGCTGGCCACTTTTATAGCGGCGTTTATCGGGCTCTTCCTAGCGCCTATTGTCACCCACCGTATGGGCAAAAAGCGAGGTGCAATGCTGGTCGGGTTGGTGGCGTTTATTGGTAACCCCCTGCCCATGGCACTTCACCTGTTGGGTGCGCTTCCGGAGAGTCGCGACTTCTTATTCTGGTTTGTGTTTACCACCAGCGTGGTCGACGTTGGCCTAATTATTTGCTACCAGATTCTGGTTGCTTCGATGTTGTCAGATCTGGTCGATCAGAGTGAGCTGAAAACCGGGCGTCGATCGGAGGGATTGTTCTTCGCTGCGTCCACGTTTATTCGCAAGGCCACCCAAGGTTTAGGATTGATGGCGGCGTCGATGCTGTTGTACCTCGCCGACTTCCCAGAGGGGGCAAATACCACCCAGGTTTCCGCTGAATCGGTGAATACATTAGTGCAGTACTATATACCCACAATTCTGTTTATCTGGATGGCAATGCTGTTGGTTATCTCACGCTATCGGCTGGACAGAATGCAGCACGAGAAAAATTTGCGCCAGCTGGCAGAGAGAAATTCCGCGGGCTAAAGCAGGGTTAGAACGTAGTTTGGATACTGACAAGTTCGAATAGGGGGGAGATTTAAATCTGCCCCTGTGCATGGCAATAGGATGGACTCCTCACGAGGTACTAATGTAATGAACCATCCCGCCCCTCGAATAGCGTACCGGTGCGGCGATAGGTCTTATTGAAATAGCGTACGTACTGGCGACCCAGGGTCTGCATTGTTTTCGACAGCGCAAGGTCTCCTTCAGGTGTGACAAGTAAGTGCACGTGGTTTGTCATAAACACCCAGCCGTGAATTGAAAGGCCGTGCTTTATAGCAGCTTCGAAGAGAAAATGAGCGTACGCGGCCATATCGCTATCGCCGGCAAAGCAGACCGCGCGATTATTGCCGCGCTGGATGACATGCTGGGGTATGCCCACGGGACAGTATCTGCATAGTCTGGCCACGATGCTCTACCTTGAGCGATTGAGGAAATCTTGACTAAGATTATAGTGTAGCGATTCACCGCATGGAGATCGCGGGATAGAATTGATTAGTTTTACTCTGACCCCAAATATCACCCCAAACATCCGCCTAAGTCATCTCTAGCGGACAGCAATCAACTCGACTTCAAATATCAGTGTTGTGTTGCCCGGAATCGGTCCCGAGCCATTGGCTCCGTAGCCAAGCTCGGGAGTTACAGTAAGTCGCCACTTGTCACCTTCCTTCATCATCTGTAAGGCTTCAGTCCAGCCAGCAATCACACCGTTTACAGGCAAATCAATAGGCTGGCCACGCTCGACAGAACTATCGAAGACTCGACCATCCTCAAATGTCCCATGGTAGTGCGCGCTCACGGTATCGGTTGGCCCAGGAGTTGCCCCGCTGCCACTCTCCAGAATTTCATACTTCAAACCTGAAGCAGTAGTAATGACATCGCTCATTGAGTTACATCCAAATTGAAAAAGAAGGCACCATAACATAACAGCCAAAATTCAGGGAACTGCCATGACAGGAACTTAAGGGGTCAGAGTCCTTTAAAAACACTCTGGCGATCAGCGAGCATTGTTTAACGGCTCTGACCCCTTACTTTCATGTTTACCATATTTGGTACACTCATTCCGAGCAAAACAATTCATTTGTGAGCAGAGTGTTGGAATTCTGGTATCAGGCGCTGCCTACGAGTTGTAAGAGGCCTGCGAGAGTATGGAGGATCTGGATGAACTCTATCGGGCCGACCCTGGCAAGGCTGCCTTAAAGCGTAATTTCATCAATACGCTTACTGAAACCTGCCTACGCGACTTGCTGCTGGCGATACTGGCTCGGCGTAATAGCGTTCCAGCGCACAAACGCGCGGCGAAAATTCACTGTCTCGCTATAGTCCAGCAGGTGCGCAATCTCGGCGACAGTTAGCTCGGTGGCTGCAAGATACTCCCGGGCAAGCAAATCCCTGACTTCCTCGAAGGTAGATCTGAAACTGGTCGATTCGGCCTCCAGACGCCGCCTCAGGGTGCGCTCACTGACATGCAGACTGTCAGCTACCTGCGCAATATCGAGGAAGTCACCTGCGGATTGGATCAGCAACTGCCGTACGGCGGCGGTGGTTTTTTCTACGCTGTTCAGCCCGCGCAGCATCTCCTCGCACTGCTGATGAAAGACCACATGTTCCGAACGGTTCGCCGTTTTAACAGGCGTGTCGAGAGCCTGCGCCGGGAGAAACAACTGGCTGTGTTCACAGTCGAATATCACAGGCACGTTAATTGCATTCTTATAGCAAGCCAAGTGCGAAGGCCTGGAATAACTCAGTTGTACCTCTGCACCCTCTGCTCTGTCTAACTGGCTTCCATACAGAGACCTCCCCACTGCAGAAAGGTTTGAGAAACTCAGTTCGGTTACCAGCTGTTGCCGTGCAGCAGTGCCCACGGTTATATTCGCACGCAACAATAAGCCGCCCTCATGCTCATACGCTGTCCACCGGGGCTCGAACAATACCTGCCCATAGCGAAGCAAAAGCTGAATGGCCTCGCGCAGGTTCGCACAGCTCATCAAAGCAAAACCAAAGCTGCCGTAACTGGCAATGCCAAGCTGTTGGCCCAGACGTATCGCCAGGCAGGGATCGCCCGAAAGGTCCACTGCAGCTTCCAGTAAAACCATCGATTCGGCACCTGCAACTACAGACTGATTGGTGCCCGAAGCAGTGACACCTCGCAAGCGAAGTTCATTAAACAGTTGTTCGGGGCTAACGCCTGCCTTCTCCAGCTGCGATAGCAGCTGTCTGAAAAGGTCACGTTGCACTCGATTTACTTTCATCTCACTCTCCGTTGCCGACCGCCGAAGCAAACATGTCCGAATATGATTCCATGCCTGCGTCGCTGATCACTATACTTCACCCCTGTGGAAATTGTGAGTAGGCGCTAAAAGCAATGGGGCAGTCGTGAATAATCAGACAGACAATACAGGCGCAGCCGGCCCGCTTACCTCGACGGCCAGCCAACCCCTGGCGGGTTACCGCACCACCCTCACCCTGCTCGTACTCGCCTATACCCTGTCGATTTGCGACCGGATGATTCTGTCCATCCTGTTTCCGGATATAAAAGCAGAGTTTGGTTTAAGCGATACCCAGTTGGGGTTGTTAGGTGGAATTTCGTTCGCCCTGTTTTACGCCACCATGGGTCTGCCTATTGCACGCCTGTCTGATCAATACAGCCGCAAGTGGATCATTGTCGCCAGTCTGGTTATCTTCTCCTTGATGACCGCCTTCAGCGGCCTGGCCGCCGGCTTTATCAGCCTGCTGCTGTTTCGAATCGGTGTGGGAATTGGTGAGGCAGGTGTAAACCCTGCCAGCCACTCGATTATTGCTGACTACTTCCCGCCCCATCGTCGGGCGCTCGCCATGGCCACGTTAATGCTGGGCGGCAGTTTCGGCATGATGCTGGGTTTTGTTGGCGGCGGTTTTATTGCCGAAGCTTATGGCTGGCGCATCGCCCTGGTATCGGTAGGTATTCCCGGACTTTTGTTGGCTGCCGGTATAGCCAAATTACTTAAGGAGCCCGCCAGGGGTACCTTTGAAACACAAACACCTGCGCCTCCCCCTCCCATACTCACTACCGCGGCCACCCTGTGGGCCAACCCTGCTATGCGACACCTGATCGCGGGCTCGGTAGTTGCGGGGCTGATGTCCTACGGCCTCACCCAGTGGTTACCAACCTTCTTCATCAGAACACACGACCTTAGCCAGTCCCAGACCGGCATGATGATGGCAGGCGTGTTTGGCATATTGGGGGCTATCGGCGCGCTGGCCGCAGGCAAGTGGTTTGACCACCTTTCCATACGGGGTTTCCAATATGGCCTGTGGATGCTTGCCCTGGTTCCGTTCATCTCCATACCCTTTTTTATCATGGGGCTGTTTGCTGACAATCTGACCACGGCAATGCTGCTGTTTATTATTCCGGGCTTCGTCGGTAATTGTTTTCTCGGGCCAACCATCGCCATGGTGCAAACCCTGTCGCCGGTGCACATGCGCGCTGTTTCCTCGGCCATTATGATGCTGTGCATCAACCTCATAGGCCTGGGCCTGGGCCCGCTGCTGGTAGGTGTACTAAGCGATGTGCTCAGCTCCCGCTATGGCGAGGAGTCCTTGAGCGTCGCGCTGGCCTACTTCACGCTCGTGGGCCTCTGGGGCTCCGTGCACTTTTGGCTCTGCGGCCGAGCTCTGTTGAAACAAACGAGGCAAAATTCGTGATGAACTGCAGCCCTTTGGTCGGGCAACAAAGTAAAGGGCGAGCGCGAAAAAGTACTGCGGGGTTGGTCAAGGAATAATCCCTCTGAGCCTCCCCTTTCTCTAACGCTGATATGCCGTTTTTCGAATCGGATCGTGACGCGCAGGAAATTCGGCGTGAGACAATATCACAGTAGTAAAACATAGGGCGGCTAAACTGTCTGCCGCGAACAGACGGCGCCCGGATTACCCAACCCTTCGACTGACAATGGCCAACCATGGTTGCTCAGAACGTGGCACACCGACGGGTCGATAGTCGCGTTCCAGGACCTTGAAGCCAGCAGCCTCGAGGTTACCCAGCGATTCCTCATACTCTATGAAATGTCCGTAGCGCTGACTAGACCAGCCCTCGTTATTGCCGCGTGGGTTCGATGTAAGCAATATTCCCTTTGGGCGCAGCGAACTGTGTAGCTCCCGCAGAACTCTCGGTAGTTCCTGACCTGGAATGTACAAAAGCGAGGCATTGGCGAAGGCACCATCGAATGCCTGATCGGGCAGATTCAGCGACAAGAACTGCTGTTGTATAACCGGACAACCACTATTCGTCTGCGCCATGTCGCAAAAGGTTTAACTGCCGTCAAGCCCCACCGGCCGATGACCCATAGATTGAAAATAGATCAGGTCGCGACCGGGGCCGCTGCCAAAATCGAGGATATCGAGCGCGTGTGCTGCAGGGAATTGACTGAGGAACTTCTCATAATTTTGGGTAACATCATGACCCTTCGTCCCCAACCAGAAAGATGAGGCGCTATTCTCATAGTGTCCCAGAGTGATAGTTTCTATCTCCGATAATTGGGACGCGGGAATCTTGTCTGACATTGAGGGTCTTTATTCGTCTACTTTAACTTCGCGGTCACTCGTATTTCCACGTGCGCGCCGGGCATAGCCAGTTCACTGATACCAATCGCCGTCCAGGCCAGCCAGGGCTCGGAAAGGAACTCGTCCCTGACTGACATGAAGTTTTCCATGTTGGCTTGCAGGCCTACGTGATAGCTCGTGTATTCCACAATATCCTCAAAGCCAATCCCACATCCTTCAAGCAGCTTGCCGATTCCCATCCAGGCATTGCGGAATTCCGCCATTATGTCTTGCGGCAGATCACCGTTAGTTCCAGCGCCAATAATACCTGAGCAGAACAGAAAACCGTTGCTTTTGCTCGCCTCCGAAAAGTGAAAATTGTCATACATGAACTGACCGGATTCGGTGACGACGCTTTCGACGCTGATGGCTAGGCTCCTGTAGTGATTGATAAATTGAAAATACGTTGACGAGCAAGATAGCCAATCCACCGTGCTTTTTCCAACATTGGATCCCGAGGCGGTGGTCCGGCGGAAGCTTTGTAAACGGCCTCGTCTATGTGTAGTAATCAGGGAATCTGGTAGACCCGCCGCTGGATAGCTAGCGCTCTAGCTCTTTGATACTACTTGCAAAAACACATCCGTCGATTGTTTGCTATCAATAATGCACACATGGCCTACCTGCCCTGCAGATTGACATCCAGATATTCAAACCCCCGGAACATAAAAGCGGGCCGCAGTCTCGCGCTAGCGCTATCAACAGAGAAGTTGGGGTAGCGCTTTACCAGTTCCTCGAAGAACACTTTGCCTTCAATGCGCGCTAACTCCGCACCTATGCAGTAGTGAATTCCTCCTCCAAACGTCAACGGTTTTTGTTCCCGTTCAGATATATCAAATTGATCCGGATTGGAAAAATGATCTTCATCTCGATTCGCTGCAGCAACTAGCACTAGCACTCTCTGCCCTTGTTCGATCACCTGCCCGCCTAATTCCTGACGCACCAATGCCGTACGATAGCTTGCCTGTAGAGAGGACTCGAAACGTAGAACTTCTTCCGTAGTATGGGCCGCTAATATGGGATCCTCAACGAGCCTCTGTCTTTGTTCGGGGTGCTTCCCGAGGCAATACATTCCATTGCCGATCATGTGAGCGGTCGTTTCAAATCCTGCGCCAAACAAACCAATGACAGAGGTACTCAATTCTTCCGGCGTGAGTGACTCGCCTGCCTCTTGTGATTGAACTAAGGCCGTCGTTAGATCATTCTGAGGGTTCGCGCGTCGGCTTGCAAAAAGCTCATCGAATACATCCGTCAAAAATTGCATTTGCTTATCAGCATGCGCCAGTTCTGCGTCTGACAATGCTCGTGTCTCAAAAACGATAAATGAATCCGCAATCGCCTGATTCAGTTTCAGCAATAGCTCTGGCGGGTACTCGTCGTCGCGCATTCCGAGCATGTCGCACATAACTTTGGTGGGAAACTGATAAGCGAAATCCGCAATAAAATTATCACTATCCCCTTTGTCGTATTCATCCAAAAGCTTAACGGCGAGCTCCCGAATCCGTGGTTCCATCGCTCGAATGCGTTTTAGGGAGAGCGCTCCCGCCACTAGCCCGCGAACGCGTGTATGTGCAGGCGGGTCCTGCATGACAAACACGCGCGATAACCATGCATAGGAATGATGCGAAAGAACATCGAAGTCTTCGCCATAGAACAGCTGTATATTTTTGACGAAGTCGCCTTGCCCGAAATCCTTTCCAATCAGGGTAGAGCGACAATCATCAAAGCGGCTAACCACCCAGAAGCCAAGATCTGACCAATGCAGAGGGTCTTTGCTGCGAAGATGTTCATACGCAGGATAGGGATCGTGTAAGAAGTCGGGGTTTATGGGGCTGAAGTTATAGCTTGAAAAATCCATCGTCTCGAAAACCTTGTAAAGGTAGTGCTGCTAAAGAAGATCGAAAATAATCGGGAAAAAAGCCGGCCAAACCCCAAAGGGTTGGCCGGCAAAGGACCATCAGAACTCTACTCGCACACTCGCTCCGAAAGTTCTGGGTGGTAATACCGATCCTACACGCAATGAATCGTACAGCGGCGCAGTGATGATATTGTTTGAGATGATTTCCTCATCTGACAAATTGCGTGCCCACAGGCTGATCAACCAGTCACCATCCGCGAAGGCATAGTCAATGTTCGCATTAAAGATTTCGTACGCATCCTGATACGCGTCTTGGCGGTTCCACTCGGTAAAGTACACTTCGTCTTGGTGATAAACCTCACCGTGTGCCCGAAGAGAGCCATTTCCAAGTTCAGTTTCCCAGGAAATCCCAAGTTTCGCCGTGTATTCCGGAGCATTTGGCAGGGTATTGCCACTGAGGTCTGTAATGGCGAAGCCGTTGGCGTAGTCACCGTTAACGAACTCGTCATACTCGGCGCTCAAATACGTGCCGTAGAAATCAATGGACCAACCACCTCCAAGCTCAGCATCAATTTCCACCTCGGCTCCGTAGTTCTCAGCAGCAGCTGCGTTTATTGTTGAAACAACACTGTCCGCGTCAACAAAGGAGATTTGCAGATCCTGATAGTCATAGTAGAAGCCAGTAAATGCGTAACGAATCATGCCATCGGATGTTGAACCCTTCAGGCCTACTTCGTATGCATCAACCGTCTCGGGATCAAGCGGTGGGCTAGTGGAACCCGTATTGATGACGCCGGATTTGAACGCCTCCGTATAGGTGGCATAGACCATGGTGATGTCATCAATGTTATATTGCAAAGTCAAACGTGGAGTGACTTCATCCCAGTCGGCATCCTGATCAGTACTCACGTCAATTTGCGCTGCTTCAAAGATAAAGGAACCAGTGCCATCTCGCTCCTCGTAGTTATAGCGAATACCTGCAATCACGGTGAACTGCTCTGAGACGTCATAGGTCATCTCGGCAAATGCACCATAGGCTGTGATATCTACATCGCCATCCTGCAAGTACTTACCACTGTTAATAGCATCGCCTGTAGGCGTGCCACAAAGATCGGGCGCCAGCACTAAACAGCTGTTTGTCAGAGGGACAAATACCTTACCGTAGAGTTCCTCCTCGAAGTACATAACACCGGCTAGGATGTCGAATTTCTCTGTGTCATAGTTCAGAATGAATTCCTGGCCGAAGGAGTCGCTTTCCTCTGTATAGTTGTTCTGCCCAAACAAATTTACGTCAGTCGAATCCAGATCATCGCGTAGAAAGCGGTCCATGTTTTGTAGCGAGCTGATCGAACGCAGGCTGGTTTGCTCATTAAGCGCGAAATCCAGGGTCAAGTTAACCATGTATCCATCGCGCTCGTTGATGGCCTCTTGGTCTGAGTTGATGTCATAGATATCGCCTCCCACCATATCGACCGTGCGGCCGCCAAGCAGCGGCACGCCAAGAGGTACATCTATGGACGTACCCTCAGATGGACCAAAGTAATGAAAAGCGTAGTTGTGATCGTCTTCTTCATAGTACTGGCCAGACAGCGTAGCGCTGAATGTATCGGTTGCGTCATAGACCAGAGTTGCCCGGTAGGCTTGTGCATCGCGATCATCGACATCTTCACCACTGAAAATATTCTCACCGTAACCATCGCGTTTCTCTATTTTGGTAGCCACCCGCAATGCCAGTCCATCTGTCATTGGGACGTCGGCAGCACCTTCGAAGCTAAAGAGGCTATAGTCGCCGACCGTGAAATTACCGTAGCCGCCGAATTCTTCCCCTGGCTTCTGAGTCACCATGTTGATAGCACCAGCAGTAGCACCGCGACCATACAAAGTGCCCTGTGGTCCGCGTAGTACTTCAATCTGCGCGAGGTCAAACATACCCATCAGTTGCGCAGCGGGGCGCGGTACAATCGCTCCATCTTGTAAAAAGGCGACCGCCCCTTCACCACCAATGTCGATACTGGTCATACCGATACCACGCATGAAAACGCGCGCAAAGCCAAATTGATCGCCAATAGACAGGTTGGGAATATCTACTGCCATATCGCGCACATTCTCGATGCCGCCGGGCCGCAGTGAATCAGCACCCAGTACATTCGCAGCGCCTGCCAAATCCTCAAGCGCTACGTTTCGTTTGGTCGCAGATACAATTACTTCCTCAACCACTTTCTCCGCTACTGCAACGCCTGGAGCGACGGCTGCACAGAGAATGCCAACGTATATTGCGGTACGCTTATTAATCATAATGACGCCTCTTTGTTGTGGTGGCCTAAGCCACGTCTAAGCCTTTTATCAGCTTTTCCTTGCGATAAGGGCAGTCAGGTTCAACCACCCAATTTGTCCCGCTTAAAGCGGATATTATGTTCTTCCCGATCCCATGTATCTTCGGTCACGCCTTCATTGCGCAGTAGGTGTTTCATTACTTTCGAGGAAGGCGTCTTAGGTAATTCGTCGAGAATTCTCACGTAGCGTGGAATCATGAAATAGGCCATTCGCTCACCCAGGAATTCCATAAGGCTTGCTTCGTCTAGCTCTGTATTGTCGACAGCCGCTACGGCAATCATGACTTCGTCTTCGCCCAGTTCACTGGGCACCGCATAAGCCGCCGCCTCTCGTACCGACGGATATGCCACGACCTCGGCTTCTACTTCAAACGAGGAAATATTCTCCCCACGCCGACGAATCGCGTCTTTCATGCGATCAACAAAGTAGAAGTAGCCTTCTTCGTCCTGACGAAAACAGTCCCCTGTGTGAAACCAACCATTGCGCCATGCTTCGGCAGTTGCCTCTGGACGCTTGTAGTAACCCGAGTTCATGCCCCAGGGGCGGTCAGTTCTTACAATCATTTCACCAATTTCACCCATCGGAACTTCGCAGTCGTTCTCATCAACTAATCTGACATCTACGCCCGGCCGTACTTTGCCACAGGTACCGCGGCGCGTTGGGTTGGCCTCTGAAACTATGGGTGAAGAAATTTCGGTCATGTTGAATATGGTGTAAACGTCTGTCCCGAAACGCTCCGTGAACTCAATGCAGGTCTCTGTCAGCGGTACCATGAAGGCCACTCGCACACTGTGGTTCTTGTCGTCCTCAGAAGGCGGCGCTTTAAGAAGAAAGGTTGTCATCACACCGAGCAGGAAAAAGCTGGTGGTTTTTGTCTCGCGTACAAAGGGCCAGAACTTCTCTGTAGTAAAGGTATCCATTACAGCGATGGAGCCGCCGCGGCACAGCATGACAAAAATCACTCCCATGCCACCAATATGGAAAATCGGCATATTAATCAGGAACCGGTCTTCCCCTGTGACGAAATGCCATGTTTCCGGCCCGGCATTAGTAAAGATGTGCAGGTAGGACGACAGTACACCTTTGGATGGGCCGGTCGTTCCAGATGTATAGATAATCGATTGCGTATCCCACGGTTCAATGGGTCGATCCAGCTCAGGTATTGCGGCGCTGGATTTCGACAGATCACTATAAGCGACAGTCTCCAGTGCGCTGGCGCTCGGTGCCTCACCAACATAAACGACTTTGCGAACACTGGCGGTATCAATACTTGCCAGACGGTCGAGTAACTGACTATGGGCAACGAGTATTGTGCCATCCGAATTATCCAGCACATGCTCCAAAACCTTACCTTTGTAGGCAGTATTGAAGGGGACGAATACGGCTCCCAAATAATTGATGGCAAAAAAAGTAAGAATGGCGTCCTTGCCGTCAAACATCCATACAGCAACATGATCGCCGCGCGCAACACCTTCGGAGGCCAAACCAGCCGCAAGGTGTTTGACCTTCTCGTGTAATTGCGCGTTGCTCCATGTTTCACCGTCTTCAAACACGGCGAAAATCTTTTCGGGTACTTCTTCATCCCAGCGTTGCAGTAGGTAGCGAGTAACACAGGTTTCGCGCGGTGGTATCCGAGGATCAGTTGTTGTGGGAACTGCTGTCATTTTTTTGTCGTCCCCCGCTGTGACGAAATATCTCCGCCCTGTGGGATATGTCCACGAACAACCGAGTCGATCATAGACATGACGTGCGTAATAATTTCAGCTTCAGACCATTTCCCTTTGGGTGAATACCAGAACGCCACCCATGTCATCATGCCGCTGATTGTGGTTGCGGTCATATCGGGGTCGCGAATGGCAAATTCGTTGCTTTTGTTACCCTCCTCCAGCAAAGTCGCCAAGTGATGATCGAATAAACTGCGCTGCTTGCGAATATTCCTGGCAAGCTTGGCTTCGAGGTTTTTTTCCTCGCGCTCATAAACGACGATGTACTCTTGATTGTCGATGATAATGCGCATGACGCGATCAACCAGCAGCCTGAGTCTCTCTTTTGGCGAGCGATCGTCTTGCTCAACCTGACTCATCGCATCCAGGGAGAGCTCGATGCCGGTTTTACAAATTTCAAATAGCAATTCAGTTTTGTTTTTGAAGTAGGAATAAATAAATGGCTTGGTGACATCGAGCTCTTGAGCAATGGCATCGATGGTTGCGCTTTCATATCCGCGCCTATAGAAAAGATGACAAGCCTCTTCACGAATGCGCCGGCGTTTGAAGTCAGAGATTTCTTCCTTGAGACCTCCTGTTTCTTTCTTGATCTCGCGCAGAGCGACTTTAGACATTACCAATCTACCTAGAGCGCCATATCAAGAATTTGGCGAATATCAGCGGGCTCATTGACTGCGCGCGGGTTAGTCCGCGCCCAAAAATCGAGCATCGTATATTCGGCTATATGATCAAGCTGATCTTCGGAAACCCCAACGGCAGTCAAACTGCGTGGCATGCCAAGCCCTGTAATGAACTCATCAACCAACTCCGAGGCGGCCCTTTCGGCGTCACCAAAGCAATGGCTAATGCGCACTTGCCGGTGCCCGTTAGCCGGATGATTGAATGCGAGCACAAAGGGGGCCATCACTGTGGAGCAATACCCGTGCGGCACATCGCAGGTGCCGCCGAGGATGTGACCAATTGCGTGGCTGGCGCCCATGGGGACACCGCCTATTACGGGAATCATTGACTGCCATGCGCCGATCTGACAGCGAAGTCTTGCATCGAGATCATCTGGATTGGCCTGCACGGCGGGCAGACCCTCAACCAGCAGATGCAGGGCACTGTCTGCCATGCCATCACTGAAATGGTCTGATTCAAGGGAACCCAGTGTTTCCAGAGCATGGTCTACAGAGCGAACGCCAGTGGAGGTCCACAGCCATGCGGGTGTGTGGATCGTCAGGGCGGGGTCGAGGATAATGCTGACAGGCGCCATCAGGCGATGCTCATAGCCCTGCTTGTGTCCAACAACCTCGTCGGTGGCACCCGATAGTGGGTTAAACTCACCACCGGACAATGTGGTGGGGCAACATATGACCCTTACATCCGGGCCTTCGAACTGTGGCTTTATCGTGTCGCCGGCGTCATCGACATAGACGTGAAAAGGCTCCAGGTCGTCGTGCTGAGTTAGATTGTGTTTCAGCGCCAGGGCAACAATGGAGCCGGCATCAGTGACCGAACCACCCCCCACCGTAACGATCAAGTCAGCGGAGGCATCTCGAGCCACAGCAGCGGCCTCCAGTACGGCTGAACGGGGTGCGTGAGGCGGAATCCCACTGTGCACGGCAGCAACTCGGCCTCCCAATGCCGTGCAAATCTGGTCGATTTCATCCGTATTGGTTCTAAGTGAGTGACTGACGAGCAAGAAAATGCGCGTGGCTTCAAGAAGTTTTGCTTCTTCCAGCAAGACGTCAGCAACACGCCTACCCATATGGACGCGCTCGGTCGCAGTTAGCTGGAGCATTGATGCGGTTGGATTGGCCAAACCCACCTCCGGACATCGCTATTGTTAATTATTGCTTGCAAACATAGCAGCAACAACATGCACAGTAAAGATATAGTAATACTAGTAAATAAAATATAACATCAGTATCGAAATCGATCGGGCCACTAAATCATGACGAGCAAAGATTCCCCGAAAACCCCCCCTGGCTCTGGTTCCGCGAAGGTTATTCGCTCCAGCTCCGGCATTGAACTCAAGAATTACTACAACAGCGACGATATACCCGCATCCCATAGGGATCGCGTCGACACCGCGCCTGGCGAGGCCCCCTATCACCGGGGCTGGCATCCCACGGGGTATCGCAGCAAGCCGTGGCGTATTTTCCAACTCAGTGGCTTTGGCAAGCCCGAAGATGAAAACGAGCGCATCAAGTTTCTACTGAAAAATGGCGAAACCGGCTTCATTATGGAACATGATCGCAATACAGCCGATCACTGCTATAACGTCGATCATCCAGATGTCGTATCCCGCCGTGAAGACGTCGGTTTAACGGGCGCTGTGATGCAAAGCGTGCGCGACATAGCGATCTGCCTGGACGGTTTACCAGTGGATACTAGCTTCGGCCACGCAGGCGGCGCTGTTGTGCAGCACGCCCCCTTCGCTTTGGCAGGGTATTGGACGGTTGCTAAAAAACGCGGCTATGACTTGCGTAAAATAGCGGGAACGGGCCAAAGCGACTTCAACCTCACCTATTTAGGGTGCGTCACCAAGCAACAGATCCCCACGGATGCTGGCCTACGTTTTAATGCGGATATCATCGAGTTTTGCGATGAACACCTGCCGCGCTGGGTGCCTGTCTCGATTGCCGGCTACAATAGCGCCGATACCGGGCTCACCCCCGATCAGGAGCTGGGAACACTATTTGCCAATGCCGTCGAGTATCTCGATGAAATCAAGCGCCGTGGCAATATCCCAATGGAACAGGCAGCCAAAGGCTGTGCCGGTGTCAGCTTTCGCGCCTCGATCCACATTTTTGAAGAGGCGGCTAAACTGCGCGCCGCAAGACTTATGTGGAGTGACTTACTGCGCTCCCGCTACGACATCACGGACCCTAAGACGGCCAATTTGCGTATTCACTGTGTGACCGCTGGCTCCAAAATGACGTATCAGCAGCCATTGAACAACATTGTGCGAGGTACTTTGATGGCACTAACCGCGGCGATGGGAGGCGTGCAGTCATTGGGCGTATCGGGCTATGACGAAGCATTGTCCATTCCATCAGAACACGCTCACCAAATGTCTGTTCGAATCCAGCAGATTATCCAGGAAGAAACTAACGTCTGCGCGGTGACGGACCCCCTCGGCGGTTCCTATTACGTGGAAACATTGACGGCGCAGCTGGCTGAGAAAGCCTGGGAATTCTTCGAAGAAATTCAGCAGCAAGGAGGCTATCTGGCGAGCCTTGATTCCGGGTGGCTACATGCACGAGCTGCGGAGAATCAACACAGCGAATTTATGGCGATGGAATCCGGAGAGCAGAACGTGGTGGGTGTAACGTGTGCCACCGAAGACGAGACCCCCTATGAGGTGGATGGCTTCATGGGTACCGATGACGCCTTTGATGTTGCCACGCAACGTTTACATGAGACACTGCGTACCCGTCACGAAGCCGGTGCGTGCGCCGCGCTGAAAAAGGTTGAGGCTGTTTGCCGTTCCGATACCAATATCATGCCCGCGATGCTGGAGGCGCTCGAAGCCGAAGTCACACTTGGGGAAATTGGGGATATTTACCGCGATGTATTTGGTGACTGGAACACCCCAATCCAAACCTAGGAGGAAGGTGCATGAGCACTAGCCCGAAACGAATTTTGATGGCGAAAACAGCTCTGGACGGACATTGGCGTGGGCCAACCATAGTCGCCCGAGCGCTGCGTGATGCGGGGTTCGAGGTCATTATGATTGGCATGGCCAACACGGACGACATTGTTCGTGCCACCGTTGACGAAGATGTGGACCTGGTGGGGCTGAATATTGGCGGCCACATTGACGTTGCACTACGTGCGGTGAAATCGGTTCGCGAAGCGCGTCCCGAGGTGCCTATTTTTGCCGGAGGCACGGTCCCACCGCATGCCAAGAAGCAACTGGAAGCACTTGATGTCGCTGTGTTCCCCCCCGGCTCCCAGCTCGCTGCAATAGTCGCCTCCGCTGAAGAACTCACCGGCCGCTCCAGCAGTTAACGGGTGCGCATTCCATGTCTGATATTCAGCAACTGATCGGTACCGCTCTGGGTGGGAGTCGAGCGGCTCTGGCTCGGTTGCTCAGTGTTGTGGAAGGTGCGGACGAGAATCTGCTGACCATTGAAAGTGAAATTTCACCTTTGGTTGGAAACGCGCTTGTTATCGGTATCACCGGCCCGCCGGGCGCTGGAAAATCCACACTGATCGATCGCCTCATCCCCCATGCTCTTAAAACATTCGGTAAAGCAGCGGTACTGGCCATCGATCCCTCTTCGCCCTTTTCTCAGGGTGCCATGCTAGGAGATCGCGTACGCATGGCTGGCGGGGAGTTTGGCGAACAGGTGTTCATTCGCTCTATGGCATCGCGGGGTGAAGAGGGTGGCATGGCCCGCGCTACCGGAACTGCAGTGCGGCTTTTTGATGCGTGCCAGTGGCCAGTCATAATTATTGAAACACTGGGTATCGGGCAGGTAGAGCTGGAAGTCATGAATCTAGCCGACACCGTTCTCGTTATTCTAAACCCGGGTTGGGGTGATGAGATTCAAGCCAACAAGGCCGGCTTGACTGAAGCAGGCGATGTGTTTGCCATTAACAAAGCTGATAAGCCGGGAACAGAACAGACTCGTGTTGATCTTCTGGACTCCTTGTCGCTGCTGGCCAGTAAACCATTACCAGAAATTATCACCACAGTGGCGACCGAAGACACCGGCATAAGCGAACTGTGGCAGGCCGTTCACGCACATCATGCACGCGGAAAAGAAGATGGTAGCTTGATTGCGCGTAGGGAGATGCGCAGGCACACAATGTTGCGCGGCGTAGCCGAAACCAGGATTGGCCATATACTGGATGACGTTTTTGCCTCGGAAGAAGTCACTCGCCTTTTAGAAAATTCTGCGCATGCCAAGGCAGATATGCGAGATGTTGTTCGAGAGGTGCTCGCGAAGGTAAATGCTTTACTGGAGAAGGACTCTAAAGGAAGTAGCGATCTGTAAAAACTTACCCCAGGCTACTCTCTTATCTGGACTATGTCAGCCCAGAGGAATACGAGAGGCGAAGTGCCTCTATCTAAAACTCTCCGTTAAATCAGGGAAAGCTAATTGCTGCTATCTTGAAAGCTGGGACAGATTTATTTTTCCGTTTGTTGGGCCGGAAAAAACGGAAAAATCTGTCTCCATTAATTCAGCAATCAATGCTACTGCTTTTGATTCGAGGCTAATGCCGCCACCTAGCCTTTACGACCAACCAATCACCTGACGTTTTTATCCACTCAACATCGACTTTTCGAATACTGCCATCAGAAGGCAATAAGCTGGAAGACCCAGTTACAATCACTGAGACAACGGAGTCCGCTCGATCGGGGAGGTTCGCATGCATGATGGTGGTGCTCCCAACAATTGTGACGCTGAGTTTTTTGTGTCGCAGGCCATATAATTTGAGAAGCCGCCCCAGCTCTTCAATGTCCATTCGTTCATTTGCGATAAAGCTACCGTGCAGGTACTTCTCTATCGCGTAAAAATCTTTTTGCTCAACGGCTTGTTGAATGGCGGCAATATTCTCAGCTATTTGTGTTTCATCATCCTGTTCACCGCAAGCAGTGAGGAAAAGTACTGTGCCCAGAAGCACCGTAGTGAAATGTACCTGAATAAATCGCATAATCATAAATCCCGATACCCTCAGCAATCCGCACCGTATTACTGTAGTAAACAATCCCCTCCCTTCGTATAGCAATCGTGGCCGAATATGATTCCACATATTCACCCGCGTTCACTATAATCAAACTGCCCCATCAAAGCTCGAACCCTCGCATGAGTTGCCATTGAAGCGAATGCTGGCCGGCTTCAATGCCTATGGCTGAATCAGCGTAGCCTCGACTAAACATTTGTCTGCATCATTTTTGATAAAGCGGTGAACATGAAAATAAGTGCCTTGAAAACCAATACCAGAAAAGTGGTCACTCTATTATTGCTCGCAATAGTTGGCTTCGCAGTGTTTAAAATCTTCTTTGACGAAGGTCGGCCGCATAACCCCAAAGTGTTTGGCCCACCTGAGAAAACCCAGTGGAAGCCGCAAGGTGCTCGCTCTGCAGGGCAGCATAACTACGACGTCATCCCCGAGCCGGATACCTTTAATGCCATACATGTGAATGTGGCCAATTCAGATAGTGTCTGGGGCGTCGCCGCGCCAATGTTTGAACTCGATTGGGTGGCAGAGCCTGCGTACTTCGTGGGCAATGGTCCTCTCTTTGATAACCAAGGCAATCTCTACTTTAGCCCGCAGTTCTACCACGGTGATCGCGTGGTGCTGGTTTCACTCGATGGCCAGACCGGCGAACGACGTTGGGTGCTACCCGCTGATAACGAACTACAAGCAAGCAGCCCAGCTTTCATATTGAACGACCCGGAGAACCCCGGGTCGCAGATCATTTATATCGTGGGCTATAACCGCGTCATGGCACTACGGCCGGACGGCTCAACAATATGGAGTAAAGCCACCGGCTTAAGCCTTCCGCCCTCGGATTCCGGCAAAAAAGCTAACGCCAAATTTCACAGTTTCAATTATCACCCGGCGACAGATTCACTGGTATCGATAACCAAAGCCGGAGCCTTATTTGCCTTCAGCCGCAAGACCGGTGAGTTGATAGCGCCTATAGGACAAATACCCGGCGCGCCTGCCATCAGTGGCAAAGGGACGAAGATACCCAAATTTGTCCTGAACAAGGTCGACCCACTGATGGATAACGCCTTTGGCAAAACCGACGCTGGCTTGAGCTTGTTCTCCTCCGCCGTGAATTATATTTATGGTGGAGGCGGAGTTGTGACCAACTTTTTCAGTATCGACCCAGACAGTAGCCGTATCTATATGGCCGCTACTGCGCCAGATGCAGAAGATGGTACCCAGGACGGCAGATCCGAACTCGGCGCAATTTACGCCCTAGCCCTGATAGATGACGGCAACGGTGGTCTGGAATTCCAGATATTAAACCGCAAGACGTTCCAGGGCGGTACCGGATCAACACCGGCGCTCAGCGCAGACGGTCATCGCCTGTATGTGTCTGATAACGAGGGTCACGTTATCGCACTAGACTCTTCATTAGACGAAGTGTGGCGTGTGGATGTGGGCGAGCCGCTGGTAGGTTCTATCACAGTGTCACCGGATAACAATGAGCTGTATGCCGTCACTGCCAGTGACGTGATCCAGTTGATCGACAACGGTAATCATGCCACCAGAGCGTGGACTGCCGAGTTAACGGGCTTTGATGGTTATGCCAATGTCGATGTGCAATCCAATGCCTTAACGGCAACGGTAACCGCCAACGGTGTGGTGATTATGATCGGTGGCGGCAAAACACTATTGGGCAGGACCCTTATGTTGCACATGGGTATGGGTTTACTGGACCGGGAAACAGGTAAGCTGCGCTACTTTGCCGAGGGCCGGGAAGATTCACTCGCCATGAGCGTCGTTGCGGCCGATGGCAGTATTTATGTCGCCCACTCACCCTTACGTCGCGCCGCAGGGAAGGCCATGTATCCCGAGTTAACACCCGATCTTACCGGTGGTATTGCGCGCTTCAAACCGATTCGTCTAGACCTGCTGGCACGCGATGCTATCTGCGCAGCCGAGGCGCGCGGTGCCAATGCGAGCACTTTGGATCAGTCCACCGAGCTTGCCGCCCTCAACACGGACATGCGACAAATGCGGGTATTGATTAAGCAGGCTGACGGCGCCATTCCCAAAGCAGTTAGCGATGTCGACATGACGCAGGAAGATGCTGACGCACTGGGTGATCTGCTGGCACAAATCAAAAAAGAACTGTCACCGGACACCCTCGCACACTCGGTGAATTTACTGACGACAGCCTGCGCTATGTTCGACTGAGGTCAAGTTACCTACTAGTGACTGGCGAAATCACCATTAGAGAAAAACGACTTAATCGTCTGCAAACCTCGCCTCCACAGCCCACTAAACAAAAACCCTGAAACGCACAAAAGCCCTTAAATTGCTGGCTTTTGTGCGTTTCTATCGGGTCAGTGACTGGAGAGTCTCCAACCCGCAGAGGGAATTATCAGGGTGTACGCATACGGCTTTTCGATCTATGCCCTCTGTAGTGCATAACGTGCCTACCTTTGGGCGTATTGTAATGGGCTAACATCAATCTCACCTTCATGCTCCATTGCTTGTGCCAGATCATAACTAGCCTGAATACGCACCCAAATGTCCGCGTTGCCGCCGAACGCCTTGGCCAAACGTATCGCCATATCGGGAGAAATCCCGGCCAGACCATTAATCACACGCGACAGCGTGTTGCGGGTCACGCCCAGATGAGCCGCTCCCTCGGTAATGTTCATCTCAACAGCCTGTAGCACCGCCCTCATCCAATGCAGAACCGGCGTAGCGAAATTTGAACACCTCCAGCGTCGACCAGTCGATTGGCGCCTCTATCACCTCCGGCTCAACCAACGCATCTCCATGCTCGACGGTAGCCACTTCAAGGTTGGAACGATAGAAAGAATTTATGACGCCCTCGTCATTGACGTCCCCACGGTCACTATACCCCTGACTTCCCAGGAAACTCGACAGCGCGAGGAGCGTCACTATTCGCGTTTATTGCCTCAATGACTTTTATTCTGTCACTGCCCTTTCCCCTGCAGGAACATTTTGGCTTCTCGCCCAGCGAAGTGGGTGCAGCTGTTGCACCCTTTCCACTGGCGATGATGGTGAGCGCGCCTCTTGCCGGCATGCTATCTGATCGTTACCACCCAGGAATTCTGGGTGGCATTGGCATGGCAATCGCAACAGCTGGAATACTGTTACTCGCTGTAATACCCCGGGGGTGCGACGCAGGTAGATATTGCCTGGCGCATGGCGGTGTGTGGTGCAGGTTACGGCCTTTTTTTGTCGCCCAATGCGAAGCTCGTTGTTTCTGCGGCACCAATTGCTCTAGCTGCTTCGGCTGGAGGCCTGATCTCTACAAATCGGCTCGCGGGTCAGGCGCTTGGCGCCGCTCTGATCTCGGCTTTACTCGCTGCAGGTCACAGTAGTGACAGTTCGCCCGCTGCCATCGGCGCGGTGCTGACTTTTTTAGCAGGAATTTGCAGTATCGCCCGGCTGCAAAATAGGTAATAGCGGTGGCAGACTGAGCCAATCTCGATATTCCCAATTTTTTTATTGGAGTACTCGCGGCGAGGTCGTATGACGCGTAGTGGCGAAAAGACAAGTAACCATTAGAGCCGCAGTGAAAGACAGAACGCTACTATAACTGAGGCTGGCACAATAAATGATCTACTGCTCGTAATGCTCGCCCTGATGATGTCTACCATGGGCCTGATGCTTTCTACTTGCGATTTTGCGAAGGTTGTAAAGTCGCCCAAAGCGGCCATCGTAGGCATTTTTTTGTCGAATAATGTTGCTGCCCGCAGTAGGCTATCTACTCACTGAAGCGTAGTTAACTTGGCGCTACCCTTATTCATCAGAATATCTACTCACAACAGACCTTTTATTTGCCCTATACTTAAACCCTTTATACTTGGGAGTCAGGTCGCAGCTTGCGGTTGATAGCTCCCAAACCGGATAATGTGGATCATCGCAACAGGTAAACCACTGATAATGGAATCAGTCAACACGCAAGGAAAGTATGCCACCGTAACAACTCGGTTTTTATCCAATACCGAGAAACGCTATCAATCCGGCGACGCAAAGATCCCGCTGGTGATCGAGCCCAAACCCGGCTTACAAAAAACTTCGTTTCTATGTGAGTTTTTGTCCTCGCATTCAGAGAGCGTAGTTCAAGCCATTTATGAACACGGGGCCGTTCTCTTTCGTGGGTTCGAGGTCGCGAACGGCGAGGAGTTGACCCAAGTAATGAGCCACGCGGGAATGCCTGGCATGGGTCCGAGATCGCTGGTCACTACCTTGTACAACCCGATACCCCTGAACCTTGGTACCGTGGGTTCCGGCGTGGCCGATATCCCGTCTCAGAATCCTGCTTATGTGCCGGTAGGAACTAGATTCGCCCAAGCTGGCAGCGAATCCAGCAAAACGAGCTCGGTATCATTTTAATTCACACAGCCTGTCACTACGCGCAAGGGCCGACCCTCTGGCGTGATATTTTTGCTAGCAGACGCACATGAGTGCCGATAAATCTCCCCTCTATTGGGATGATATACTCCAGGCCGGTAAAGAAAGTTTTCAGCAATCTTTGTGGCGGGTACACAGTGATCGTATCAACATTTCATTGTTGAAGCGCTGGCTTGGTGAACGGCAATTCACGGATATTTTGAAGACCGACCTGTTTGACGAAGCGTTAAGCTCAGGTCTATTTCCATTTTTGCGTCATCGAACGCAATCCATGCATGGCATCGATCTTAGCGTAGAAGCCGCAGACCTCGCAAAAGCGCGTTTTCCAGAAATTCTAGCCAGTTGTGCCGATGTCCGTGATCTGCCATTCAGCGACGACTATTTTGACCTGATCGTGTCCAATTCCACGCTTGATCATTTTCATAGCAAAGAACAAATTGCCGTTGCGATCCGCGAATTATTCCGCGTTCTGAAACCGGGCGGTGAACTTCTCATCACTCTGGATAATCCGCAAAACCCGATAGTGGGCTTACGCGGTTTGCTTCCCTTCTCTTGGTTGAAGCGCCTGCAACTCGTCCCATATTTTGTGGGCAAAACCTGTAGCAGGCGCGAACTCACTGCGGAACTGGAAGAAGCTGGCTTCAAAGTCCTGAAAACCCGAGCCATCCTGCACTGCCCACGTGTTCTTGCTGTCCATATCGCAGGCATCCTGGGAAAGAGAGCTTCGCAAAAATCACGGGGACGATTTCTTTCCATGCTGGAGAAATTCGAGTGTCTGGCAACAGCGCCCACACGATTTTTTACCGGTCATTTCGTCGCCTGTCTTGCACTAAAACCTGAAGTACACCCGGCGAGGGACCCTCGTTGATCGGAACGAAGCAATTGAGTCATGCCGCAGCGTATGCCATCGGCCATCGATTAACCGGTGGCGCCGATGGCCGACTGCAAAGCTTCCGCGACCAAAGGGTAAGGGCGCTCATTGCCCACGCCTACGAATTCGTGCCTTACTACCGAGCGTTGATGGACCGGAACCACATCCGCCCCCAAGACATCCAATGTGTGGCAGACCTGGCGCATTTTCCAATCAGCCGCAAGGACGATTTCCAGGGGCAGAGCGTGACGCCATTTCTCGATCGCAGAGTCGACAAAACCAAACTGATCCTCCATAAAACC
This sequence comes from Halioglobus sp., assembly GCA_047611225.1. Taxonomy (GTDB): domain Bacteria; phylum Pseudomonadota; class Gammaproteobacteria; order Pseudomonadales; family Halieaceae; genus Marimicrobium. Next base: position 3,770 of record JBLFWP010000033.1, on the reverse strand, counting down.
AGCGGCTCCACGGGGCAACCGTTGCAGATCTATCGCAACTGGGGCGAGGAACGTATCTACGGCGCTTACCGCTGGTCGGTCATGGCAGAATACGGCTACCAGCCTACGGCCCGTCATGCAGAACTGGAGGAACTGCAACCGCAGCATAACGGTGACAACCGCCTGCTCCATCGGACAGTTGCCGCTTTGGGTCTGTTTCGACAGCAGAGAATTCAGGCCCTGCAGGAACCCGAGGCTATTTGCCGGGAAATCGGCGCTTTTCGTCCCACTGTTCTGAGCGGCTACGCGGGTGTCCTTTTGCGCGCCGCGGTAGCAATGCCCGATGCGATCCGTGACAGACTGGACTTACGCTTTGTCGCGGCCCATTCAGACAAGCTGACGGCACCCATGGTTCAGTGCATTGCAGAGGCATTCAGGGCTCCTGTATTTGAAATGTACGATGCCTACGAAACCAACGTACTGGCCTGGCAGTGTCCGGAGCACAATGTGCTTCACACGGCCGATGCCTGCGCTGTCATTGACCTGGTTGACGGCAACCTGTCCGTTGGGGAAGGCGAGTGCGGCGAGGTCATACTGACGGCGCTGCATTCCTACTCGATGCCATTCATCCGCTACGCCATCGGCGATCTCGCGACACGTGCTCCAAGGTGCCCCTGCGGCCGCGCTTCGTCTGCACTGCGTTCGGTTGATGGCAGGATAGTGGAGTACTTCGCGCTGCACGATGGCCGGGTTCTCCATCCCTATGAGCTCTATGCTGCTATTCCAGACAATACCTGGATTCGCCAGTATCAACTGCTGCAGCTCAGCCTGCAGTCATTCCGGCTGGATGTGGTGCTGGCGCGGCCGGTGAGTGACGCCCTGCGACAGGAATCGCACCGCCGGGTTGCCGCTCTGTTAGGTGCGGGAACGGAATTTCACATTAACATCGTCACCCAGCTTGGCTCCGATAAGGAACGCAAGCTGCGTGCATTCCGCTCACTGGTGGAAAACCCACCACAGGGCTAGGGGGCGAACATCATCGAACTGCGACTGATCACGGCGCGACAGGGTAAGTATCGCGCAGTGGACTTAACCCCGAGTGCCAAACCGTGTATGGCAAGCATCGCTTTGTCGGTACTTTGCGAAGCACTACACATTCAGAGGATTCGAAGGACACACTATGCATCTACGCCGCTTTCTTAAGACGGTTGCACTGGATCTTGGCGACCGTTTGATGGCGAGTAGCCCGGAGCCGGTCAAACCATTCAACGTCGGCAGCTCCACTGCACCACTGGCCGCCGCAGACTGGGGCGCCCTGCGACAGTTATTCAGTTTGCGCCAGGACCAGATTCAGCTGGCGTCGTATATTTTGTCGTCCCATCCGGTGCCCGTACGTGAGGCCATCGAGCACTACCGACAGCGGCTGGATTATGACCCTGTTGCCACCGTGCATGAGGCATTTTACCGGGCCGAACCCGCTATTCGCGCAGCAGCCGCGCGCTACCTCGGAGGGCACCCAGACCAGATCGCACTGACCGACAGCACCACCATGGGGCTCGCCATGGTGTTCAGCGGTTTGACCCTACAACCTGGAGACGAAGTGCTGCACACGTCCCACGACCATTATGCGATGATGACCGCGATCGAGCATCGGGCGGCTCGGACCGGCGCCCAGGTTCGGCAAGTGTCACTGTACGATATGCCAACTACCGTGTCCGTCGGTGAGTGTGTCGCACGTTTGAAGGCAGCAGTGACCGCGGCGACGAGAGTCGTCGCGGTCACGTGGGTGCATTCATCGACAGGTGTGAAGCTTCCGATACGCGCGCTGGCAGATCTCATTGATGAAATCAACCGGCGGCGCTCTTCCGAAGAACACATTCTTCTCTGTGTCGACGGGGTGCACGGCCTGGGGGTAGAAGACTTCGATGTGACTGAACTAGGCTGTGATTTCTTTATCGCCGGTACGCACAAATGGCTGTTCGGACCCCGAGGTACCGGATTGATCTGGGGCAGCACCAGGGGGTGGGAGCGCTGCAAGCCCGTCATTCCAAGCTTCAGTCGGTCAGGCGATGTTTGGCGCGGCAGCCGTACTCTCATAGAGGTGCCTGTCGGTGAACACATGACCCCCGGCGGCTTTCACTCATTCGAACACCGTTGGGCACTGCCCCAAGCTTTTACCCTACACCTGCAGCTTGGCAAAACCAATGTGCAGAACCGCATTCATAAACTGAATACATTGGCCAAGGAAGGCCTGGCTGACCTGCACAATGTGAACCTGCATACACCTATGTCCCCGGAGCTTTCATCCGGACTGGTCTGTTTCGAAGTGCGTGGCCTGAAGGCACATCGTGTCGTCAAGCGGATGCACAGGGAAGGAGTGGTCATAGACCAGACGCCGTATCGGCAGAGCTACGCCCGGCTGGGGCCCTCTCTATTGAACAACGAAAAAGAAATTGTCACAGCGCTGGAAGCTATTTCGCGGCTGGCAGGGTCGTGATGGGCCATCTTCGACCACAAGTGACACTCAGGATGCGCGATGCTGCGTATGCCGCTGATGAGAACCTCAGACTGCGACGATGGAGCGTCCGGTGAGGCCCCTGGACTTCGTCGGCATCGGGGCGGCAAAGTCCGGCACTACCTGGATCGCACAATGCCTCGGTGAGCACCCTGATATCTGCGTTCCACGACTGAAGGAATTGGATTACTTCTGCGAGTTTTCGCAAAGTGTTCCCATGCAGGGGCAGTCAGGCCGCTCTCGATATCATCTGGGAAATTCCTGGCTGCGGCGGCAATTCGACGGCGCGATACCGCAACAGATTTGTGGCGAATACAGTCCCCGATATCTCGTTGATGCTGAAAGTCCAGGGCTTCTTTTGGCGCACAATCCACAGATCAAGTTGATCGTAGCGCTGAGACATCCCGTCGATCGTCTGCACTCCTTCTATTTTCAGCTGAGGCAAGACCGAACACTCCCGAGTAGCTTTGAAGGTTTTCTGAAACAACACCCTCAGCTCATTGCACAAGGATTCTACTGTGAGCACCTGGCCCGCTTCCTCAAGCTCTTTCCCATGGAAAATATTCACATTGTGCTCTACGAGGATATTCTGGCGGACCCGACGACGGTAATGCAGGGACTGTACGCGTTCCTTGGCGTCAGCGATGAGTTCATACCACCATCATTGCAGAGCCACGTAAACGCGGCCCAACAGCCCCGAAGCCAGCTGCTAGTCAGTCTGCTGGAACGAGGCCGATCCTGGATGCGGACAATACCAAGCGTAAACACGGCCCGCGTTAGATTGAACCAACTGGGCGCGAACAAGCTGGAACGCTGGCTGATCCGGGTAAACCTGCAAGAGGGGGATAACCCTGTCATGCAAACGGACACCCGACACTGGCTGGTCGAACAGTATCGAGATCACAACACGCGGTTGGGCAAGTTTCTGCAGCGAGATATGTCCGATTGGGATCGCTAGAATAATACAGCGCGAGGATCGTCAGTCCGATTAAACGATACATAATCAAGGTTCTGACAAGTTAACTTCAGCAGACAAATTAAACTAGGGCTTCCAGCCTCATGCTACCACCCTACTCCATTCTGCAAACGCACTTACCCTGAGATCACGATAATGGTAGGCAGATACCAGATGCCTACCAAGATTGAATAAATTACCGAAAGCAGCATGAGCATCCAAGAATCGCTGCGCCTGACCGACAGATTTAAATCGCCTCATCCCTCGCTCTCGCACCCTGGTCGCCTCATGTGATTGTTCTGCCCGATTATTCTCATACTG